>CASEYW010000096.1 GCA_949292215.1 uncultured bacterium | reverse complement strand
GGCTTTTTCATGTCAAAAATACCCCCGGACAACGAAAATTTCCAAACAATCAGACTTTTACATCATTCCCTTGTTTTCCCCCTCAAAAATCCTTTCCCCCCAATAAATCAGACTGCGAAAGTCTGTTTTGCTACTATATCTTTTTTGACAATAAAGTTCTCCTCGGAAAAATTGCAACACCGTTTTCCGCAAAACCGCGGAATCTTTTCTCTTCAAATGAATGCTTTTCTGTTTAACATTGTCAATTACTGTTATGAAGTCGGTCATGATCTCCGGATGAAAACTGCTCTTTCGAATTTTCATTTGTTTCCTTGATTTGCGGAGCGGAAATTTTTAAAATTGATTTTTTTGCGGAATTGCTATTGACATTGTCATTTTAAATACTATACTATTTCAGAAGAGAACGGCAGAAGGCTGTTCTCCTGAGGAAATTGTTTTTCAAGGAGTCGCACAATGTCAGACAAACTGCAGAATGCGCGTGAATATATTTTACGGAACATTGAATCCGCTGAATTCAAAGGCGGAGAGAAGCTTCCGTCCGCCCGCGACCTCGCCGAGCAGACAGGCATTTCGTTTACGATCATGCAGATGGCGTTCAACACGCTGATTGCGGACGGAATCCTCACCAGCGGGGTTTCACGGCAGGGGACAAGGGTTCGGAAGGACTGGGCGGAGCGGATTCTCCCGAACAGCTTCCTGACGTTCCGTCCGATCTGGGAGAATCTTTTCCGCGACAAAATACATCCTCAGGTGCCGGAACTCTTTGATATCAAGGCGTTTCATTTCGGTTCCTGCGAAGTCCGCGTTTCAAGCGAAGCGGTTGCCAAGCAGCAGGAATACCTTGATCTTTCGGAATTCTTTGAGTCGGAATTTCCCGACAGGAGTGATTTTTTCAATGCGCAGATTGAACAGTTCCGTTCTCACGACGGCCGGCTCTATGCATTGCCGCTCATGTTTTCTCCATGGGCGTTCTGCTGCGATGAGGAACTGTTCCGGAAGAGCGGCTGTCCGCTCCCGGAACCGGATTGGACGTGGGATGATTTTCTTGCGCTTCTGCGTTCTTTGCACAGTAAACTGCCGCCGCAGCAGGTTCTCGCAAGTTCGAAAGATCCGACCCGCTGGCTGATTTATCTGACGCATCTAGGCGGACGAATTTTTGAGTGTCATGCGGGCGGGTACAAAGTGGTTCTCAACACACCTGAAACGCTGACTGCCTTGCAGAAACTGCAGGAGCTCTACAATATTCTGCCGCGTCCGGAGTTGTGCGCAGAACGCTGTGCATTACAGCTGTGTACGCGTCAGGATATTCTTTCGTATTCTCTGAAAGGAAAATTTCTGCCGCTACCATATGTTCCCGGTGTAGAGAATTTCTCGCTGATGGCGGGCGATCTGCTCTGTATCCGCCGGACCGTCAACAATTTTGACACGGTGCGCAAGATCATCCGATCCGTTTATTCGCCGGAACTTCAGCAGGAGATTGGAAGGCGGCGTTATGGCATTCCTATTCGGAAGAGCGCGGCAATTCAGAGCTTTACAGAAAACGAGCCGCAGGACCAGATTTTCTTTCCGCAGGTGTTCCGTATTGCCGCGACTCCGCACTATGCCTGGGGAATGGTGAACGGGCTGATCCAGGAGGCAATGTCCGGGTTTCTCTACTCTGCCCGGACGCCTCAGGACTTTGTCGATGAATTGAACCCTGTATTGCAGGCGCTCATAAAATACACGCCAGAAACAAGAAAATAAGGAGTTGTCAATGAAGTCGGAGCAGCATGAAACAAACGCGGTGTTGCATTCGCCGAAAGTATGGAAAACTGGAACCTTGGTTTACACTTCCGCAGGGTTGGCAATGCTGTTCCTCTGGCTTCTCTGGGGCGATTTTACATGGGCGATGAAGGACCGCGCGGTCGGTCCCTCCGCAACGCTTCTGATCAAGCAGATCGGTGTGTCGGATTTTCTTTACGCGCTGATCGTCATTGCATTTCCGAACTTTACCAACATCATTCTGGGACCGGTCATCAGCTATCTCTCGGACCGCCACCGCGGTCCGTATGGACGCCGGATACCGTTTCTGGCGTTCACGACGCCGTTCGTCGTGCTGGGACTCTACGGGCTCGGATTGACGCCGTGGCTCGGGGGCGAACTGCATGGGTTGTTCCCCGCTTTGAGTCTGCACAGCGGACGCCTTATCGTGTTCTGCGTTTCATGGGTTCTGCTAGATTTCGGAACAACTCTGGCAGGGGCACTGTTCAACGCGCTGGTCAACGATGTTGTTCCCCGCGAGCTGCTCGGAAGATTTTACGGACTCTTCCGGATGATCAGTCTGGGGGCAGGGGTGCTCTTTAACTTTTTCCTGCTGAAAGAGGTGGAGCATTATGTCATGCCGATTTTCATCGGAATCGGAACACTGTACGGAATCGGGTTGCTGTGTCTGTGTCTGAAAGTGAAGGAGGGGAGCTATCCGCCGCCAGAGGCGGAGGAAGGCGAAGTCAATCAGAGCAAAAGTTCGCAGGCGATCAAAGTCTGGGGCGCGGCACTGACCTACCTGCGGCAGAGCTTTTCTCTTGGCTACTACCGGAAAATCATGTTGGCGCAGACTCTGCTCATTCTGGTATTCGGTCCGGTTAACGGCTTTTCGATTATCTATGCGGGCAAGTTGGGAATCGGGATGGATAAATACGGACTTTATATTGCAATCACTTATGCATGTTCCTTTACGCTGAGCTACTTCCTCGGAATGTTGGCGGACCGCTACAATCCGCTGCGTACGGGCGGGGTGTGCTTAGGGCTATATGCCACTCTGATGATTTCCAGCTGGTTCCTACTT
>CASEYW010000095.1 GCA_949292215.1 uncultured bacterium | reverse complement strand
GGGGTCATTCTCGTCTCCGAGGCGCCTCATTGAAAAATTCAGTCTGCAACCTGTCCGCTTCCATACGTGTAAGTTAATCGCCATAAATTACACGCCGCAAGCAGAAACCGCGAACGTCAGTCATTTATCATACCATCTCCTTTTTTACAGTTCACATATCAGTAAAGCCTTCCAGCGTCATGGGAATGATCGACCAGCAGACCGGACTGTCCGTTTTTTGAATTTTTTCCATCAGCCGCGCTACGGCGATGTGTCCCATTTCGTGCGGCTTGGAGCAGAGACAGGGACGGTTGGCTCTTGCCGGATTATGTTCGAAACTCATCAGGAGCACATCTTCCGGCACCCTGATCTCATTCAGTTTCAGGATAGTTTCAATGGCGTTCGCGGAATCGTTGAAACCGACGACAATCGCTTCCGGCAGATCCTTTTCCCTGATCCAATGGTGGATGATCTCAATAAAAGAGCTGATATCGGTATTCCTGACAAGACGGAGATCCGAACGCCTGACCTCCAATCCTTCCATGCGCAGGGCATACTCAAATCCCGCATAACGGTTCAAATTGTGGCGTGACAGAATAAATCCGATCCGCCGGTATCCGCGTGAAATCAGATATTTTCCCCCTTCGACGCCGCACTCAAAATTATCCGGCGAAACCAGATCCTCGTCCCGCCTTGCATAAACATCCCCTGAAACGACAATATAAGGGATTCCCGCTTTTTTCAGATTCCGCCTCAGCCCCTCCGCCGGATAACCGAGGAGGATGACTCCATCGCCGGAAAAATCATCCGTGATTTCCTCTGCATCGGCGGGTAATGAGATCGTCTGAATCCGGCAGCCGGTTCCTGTTGCACCGTCCCTGGCGCCCTGAAGGATCATACTGAAGTAATCAAGCGCAAAAGGTTCCGTCTGTTCCGGCAAAGGACACATGACAAGATCCAGGACCACTTTTTTCTGCGAACCTCCCGTACCTGTTTTTCCGGATTCCGATTTGTATCCCAGTTCCCGCAGGGCGTTCTGTACCAACTCCCGGGTGGAATCGCTGATCGCCGGATGGCGGCTGAGAACCCGCGAGACAGTCGACTGTGAAACTCCCGCTCTGTGTGCCACATCCGTCATATTCACGGAACCTGTATTTCTTCTTATTCTCATCCGATGGAATCCTTTCTTTCTGCTTTTAATTATAACACAAGTGCATAAAAAAAGCAACAGATAAATTTAAAAAAAGCAAAAATAATTAATAAAAATGCAAAATAAAAAATTATATTCTTATATTTTATACTTGCATAATAATGCATAAACAAAAAATAATTTCTGAATGAAAATGATGCGATACGGAATTGTGGCGATGGAGTTCCCGGTATGATCCGAGAACTCTGAAAGGATTTCCGGTCTGTGTATTTAGATGTTTTCTGTTTTAAATTTCAAATTCCAACACAGCTACTGCTGCTGGGGGAAGTGCATATTCAGCCCCTTTGACCAAAACCATTTTCGGTTGAAACAAATTCGGAGAAATACAGCAGATTTCCTCTGCTTGGTCAACAGAAATTTCCAAAATTTTTGTCGGAGTAATTGATTTTGTTCCCATCTGTAAATTTTATCGCTGCCGCCAGCGATCAATATTCCCGAAAATCTCTAGCAAAGTCGCAGAATCGGAAAATGACTCGGACAACAGCCAATCTGCCGTATGGTCAACGTATTTCCAAGCTCTGCTTTCGGTGTGATTCCTGTTTTGCCTTCTATGAAAACTCTTTCACAGATTCCATAAAGTCATCCTGCCGGATTTCCTCTCCCACCATCATTTTGAATAAAAATGGAAATCTATGGAAATACTCCGGAACGGCATTGACAAATCACTTCGGGCATGAGATAAGAAATCATCCAGCCCGAAGCGGGATGCATGTCACCTTTCCGATCCTGC
>CASEYW010000094.1 GCA_949292215.1 uncultured bacterium | reverse complement strand
GTTCGCTTTCCAGCATCTTCAGCAAATGCGCCACACGGAAAACGCGCTCCAGCTCTTCCGGTCCGCAATTCTCCACAAGATAAAACTCCGGATTCCGGCCCGACCTCTGAAACTTTTTCAAACCCGCTTTTTTTTCTTCACTCATTTTCTGTTTCCTTTCTTCCTTCGTGACAAGATGCCGGTCTTTCCCGGCTGCCAGCGTTCCCGGCCACCACGATGAAACGCATGCTCGCCGCCAGAAATGGCCGTTTTTATTCAAGCCGATCATCAGGAACGAACTTTTTCAGAGAATCCAGGCACCCGAAGGCATTCACAAAAAGAAGCGAGGAATCTTCCAGAAGCGTATTGTTTTTTTCGGCGACTTCCAATACCGCTTCCACAACGGACCAGAGGGAGTCCCCGATCTGGATGGAATCGGGATGATCCCCGTTTTTTGCCAGAAAGAATTCGTAAAACGCCCGTTTCAATTCAGCGGTTTTCAAGTTCATTTCCAGCATTTTACGCCGGGTTTCAAGCGGCGAGCGTACATGTCTGTAATTCATTTCCATATTTTTTCCTTTCGGTTATTGATTTTCGGGGAAAGAGCCTACAATCAGGTGAGGCATTGCCGCCAGCGCCGCCCCCCGGTTGTGGATGCCGTAAATGAACTCATTCTTCCAGAATGCTCTTTCGTCCCCGTCCTTATCCTTGCGGATCAGGGAGCCGGCCTTTCGTTTCTGAACGGTGATCGGTTTGATTCCGCGCTTCGTGCAGGCGATAAACCAGTATTTAGCGTAAGTTCCTGTCATGCCATAATTTACGCATACTTCACACTCACCCTTGTGAATATTGGAAACAGCAACGTCTTGTCCGTTGTTGACAAGATCGGCTTCAAAAATCGTTTTAGCCAGTCCCTCAAGGTCCGGACCGACGATGACCGTATCGGGAACCAGCCGCAGCGGTTTGCCGTCCGCGCCGCAGAAAGCCATCATCCTTTTCCGTGCAACTTCGTAATTTTCAATGGTCAGTTCCGCCGTTCCGAGGGAGTTGTCGATTTCCGCTTTTCCGAATTTCCGCTTTGCATAGAACGATTTTCCGTCTGCCCATGCTCCGGGATTGCAAAGAGCTTCGGTGGCAAGCTCCCCCCAGAGATTACCGCTGTTAACACCCATGACGGTAAAACAGCGTCCATAGATGTTGAACTGGTCATCCTCGACTGCATTAGCCGGAATGGCCTCCGTGTGTTCAAAATCACGATTTCGCACAGTCATTTTTTCAAAATCGATGGAATGAATCATCCGTTCTCCAATCCATTCCCGCATGGAGCCGGTCAGGACGGTAATTGGATAAATTTCTTCCGCTGTTGAGCTGTTTACCTCATCACACCACCTCAAATACGACGTGTCAGCCTGTTCAAGCCCGCGATTCAGCAGCGCCTGAAAGCCGGTGAACAACATATCGAGATTGCCTTTGTTCAAATCCACTTTTTTTTCCTTTCGTTTTGCCCTTCCGGGCGGTTGTTTTATGTCATCCGGGCACCGTGCCCGGCGTGACCTCAAAAGCCGTTTGCGTACCGTTGCCGGAAACGTTCCAGCGGTGTTGCCTCCCGTCTTCGTCTGGCGGAAAGCGAGTCCGGAATCGAATCGGCGGAGCGATCCGCCGCCGCACGGATCAGCTGTCCGAAGCGGTCGTCCGTACCGTCCGGCCGATCCGATCCGTCGGAAACGGAGGATTCATCCGGCGAGTTTCCCAGCACGTCCAGAATCAGGTTTACGGCTTCCGCGAGTCTGTCCGCTTCCTCCGAACCTTCCGGAAAGCTTCGGATTCCCCGTTCCAGAAGAAATATCGAGCGGCGTAAATTCTTATCATTCATAGTGTTAATCCTCATCGATCAGCGGTGTGTCCCAGAAGTCCCGCCCCGCGAGCGGTTCGCAGTTCAGCCAGCGTTTCACATTGGAAAGCGAACAGCCGACAAGTGAAGCTATAGTTTTCTGCCTGATTTGCGGATTCGAAAACTTGTACTTGTATATCCGCCATGCGTCCGGATGATCGGCGGCAAAATCCGCAAGCGTGCAGATATTCCGGAAGGTCAGGAGACGGAGCCGGACAACGTCAAAACCGGTCAGCTGCGCCCGGACTTCTTCGGGAAGCACGACTTTTTCCGCCGTCTCCGCTTCCGCAAGCAGTTGCATCAATGTGTTTTCCGATGAACCCGACATCATTCACCCACCGCTTCCAACTTTCGGGAGAGTTCTCCGACCCGTTTTGCCAGTGTTACAACCTGATCGACAAGCTCGGCGTTGAAACGGCGTTCTTCCTCGAGCTTGCTTTTCATGTGTTCGAAATTTGCGGACAACTCCGCAAATGCCGGCGTATGCGCTGATTTGTCTCCAAGACCATTTTCATACATCCGATTGGCGAGTTCAAGACGGATTTTCGGCTGAATATCCATAAAAAGATCACGCCGGTAATTTTCTTCGAAAGGAGAAAAGAAGAAAAACTTTACATCTTCAACCACGGAAACATGACCTTCATCGACCTCAATAAGAACTTATCCCTAAATAAAAGATGAAATCCAAGAAAATTATGCTATATTTGCATTCTGTAACGCGGGAGGTGAAT
>CASEYW010000093.1 GCA_949292215.1 uncultured bacterium | reverse complement strand
GCGTGCACGGAAGCGTTCGAAATCCTGAGCGGGAATCTCCTGCCGGAAGATCTTCTCCCGGAAATGGTTCTGGAGCCAGTTCTTTCCCGGATAGTTTCCCCAGCCGCCGTTGATTCCGGCTTCAAAGTAGAACGGACAATTCCGGAAGATCACTGGACGGAAGTGATCGGTGATGATCCGATATGTCTCTTTCCGCATCCGCATGGCGGAGTATTCCGGATGTGCCGCGGCAGTGGCCTGAAACTCTTCGAGCATCCGGTTGTAACTGGCGGTCTGCTCCGCGTCCCGGCATGGACCGTTTTGTTTGCCGCCTTCCTGATAAAAGGTGCGAAGTTCCTGTCTGAGATCCGTGTTTTCCATGTCCCGTGACTCCCTGTTTGAATTTCCCGTTTGATGTGATAATTTAACAGACAGACTGGGGGAATGAAATGTAAATTTGAAAGATAAGGATGTTATTTTATGATATCTTTCTTCCGAAGACATCCGGCGTGCAGAGTGGGAGCGGAGTTCCGGTTCGTCAATCTGTTCGAAGAGGTGACGGAATATGATCGGACGTTTCAGCTTCCGTTCAATATTCTCTCCTGTGTTGTCGGCAGCGATCCGGGAGCGGAGTCTTATATCCGCAGCAACGTCACAGGGGAGATTTATCCGCACCGGGATGGCGAGATTCTGTTCATTCCCCTGGGGCTTCCCATTTTCATTCACCGTAAACCGGATTTTCGGATTTTGAGTCTCCATTTTACATGGGAGGCATTTCCGGGAATGGATCTGTTCACCGGTTCGGAGACGATACATTGTCTGCATTCTCCGGACATCTTGAAACGGGTTGAACGTTATTTTGCCGAACCGGACCCGGTGATCGCCTGTTATGGATTGCAGTCAATCGTTTTGGAGCTCTGCCTGCCGCTGATTCCGGCAAACAGGGACCACGCCGAAAGATGGCGTTTTGCAGAGATTCCGAAGATGGTGCGCCGCTCCGTTTCTGCACGAATGAGCGTTGCCGATCTTGCGGAGAGCGCCGGATTGAGCGTGCCCGCGTTTTCCCGGGAGTTCTCCCGTGAGATGCACTGTTCCGCAAAAGAGTTCCTTCAGAATGAACTTCTTGCCAGATCCCTGCGTCTTCTGCACGATCCGAAGAAAAAAATACGGGAGATTTCGGAAGAACTCGGATTTTCCTCTCCGTACTATTTTTCCAAATTTTTCAAACGGCGGTACGGGCTTTCTCCGCTCTTTTACCGGGATTCCGTTTCACCGCTGTTTCCCGAAGAAAAATAAACGGAGCGGGAAAGAGAACACTTGGATTCCCTCTCCCCTCCTCTTTTCCGGAAGCGTTTATTCTATTTGACAACGGCTTTTGCGAATGCGGAAACCGCACAGCCGACCCCTTCGGACAGGATATTCCGGAGGATTCCGCTTTCCGTATTGACTGTCTGCTGGAAATCGAAAAGGAACTCCTTGTCTTCCGGACGATAGTCTTTCATCAGGGAAAGCGGAATCTCCGCCCGGAAGCGGACCGTTTTCCCATCCCGTTCTCCCGGAACGACTTTGATGGAGGGACATTCCTCCACGATGCCATTTGCAACTTGAAAAACCGTTCCGTCGTGACGGATGCAGAATTGTTTTTTTTCCTTTTTCCCGCCCGCCAGAAAAACTTCCAGACACGATCCTTCCCATGGTCTTTCCCGGATCAGGGATTCCTGCTCAAATGCTTCCACATCAATGAGAAAGCATCCATTTTCGACGGCACAGCGGTAGGTTCCGAGAATGCGCGATCCATCTTTTGTTTTCAAAACGATGGGTTTGGACGGCGTCCGCGAAAGAGCGATTTCCTTTCCGATATGTACAGGGATCTCTCTGGAGAATCCGCCGCAGCTCAGTTTCAGGCGGCACTCTTTCGCGTCTACCGGCGCAAGTTCGATCACCGCATCTTTTTTCCCTTCGTTTGTACGGATGGAACCGTTCCATTCCAGTTTGATTTCGGCGGAATCATCGGAATGGAGTTCCGCTTTGCCGGGGATTCCTTTTCCTTCCGCGTTCCAGCACGGCGGCGTGATTTTGACTTCCGTTTTCGGAAAGACGTTTTTGCTGCGTGCATATTGATCCGCGAACTCTTTGAGAACGGCAAAGAGTTCGTCGTCGATCCCCTTCGGCGAGAAGGGGAGATCCCAGCTGACGACACCTCCGTTATCGGTAATATTCCTGGTCATGGCGGCAAGAGTTTTTCCATCGCCGCGGACCGGTCCTTTTCCCCAGTACTGCCCGACATAGGTCAGTACATGGTACTGCATCCCCTCGACCATGGGGCCGTTGAGGAGTCCGTATTCTGGTTCGTTGATCTCTCCGGCGAGATAATCCTGACTTGGATCGACTGCGCAGGGCGGATAGACTACGCCCGGGTTGAACGCGATGATCGCATCCGGATTGCCGGTTCGCAGGGCATTGGCAAAAGAGCGTCCGTTGGGTTCGTCGGGAAAGGCGTACATTTTGTCGGCGAAATAGGAACCATCGACCCACCAGCCTTTGACTTTCGTTCCCCAGCGACGCATCCATTCGGCATGGATGGCGCTCCACATGGTCTGGAATTCCCGGAGACGGGGATCAGTCCCGGCAAACTGCCTGACCTCCTGATAGTTTCCGCAGTTCGCGTTACAGTTCCACGGGGGAATGGATTTCAGGTTCCGGACCGCATCAAAATCGAATCCGGGGGCGAGGGTCGTGGTGTAGGCCATCAGTGGAATCTTGTATTTTGCCAGTGCGTCGGCGAAATCGCTCATCAGGTCGCGACGGGAGCACTTGGAACGATTTCCGCTCAGGCCCATGATTCTGTCATACGTTTCGTTGGGAGCGCAGTAGTAGCCGGAGTTCTGACCGACGGTCAGAAAGGCGTATCCCGCTCCGAGTTCATGAAGCTGTTTCGCGATGGCATCCGCATCGAAACTGTCCACCATCCGGTTCCATTCGTCGGGTGGAGCGGGAATGCGCTGACTGCGGTTCTCCGGCGGATGGAGCGTGCTGCCCGAGTTCAGAAAGTGAAAGAAAAATCCGTATTCCGCTTTCCGGAACCATTCTGTTTTTTCGAAGACTGTTTTCATAAGAAATCCTTTTTTTTCAATGGAGATGTTTTATTTTGCGAGAATCATCAGCGGCCAGAGATGGGGATTGTAGTCGCATGCCGCGCCGGCTTCCGTTGCCATGGAGAGTGCCGAATACTTTCCTCCATTGTCCTGATTGTGGAGGAAGAGGGCGAAGCCTGCCGTGAATCCCGGTTCCAGACGGATCGGCTCGATGTATTTCGGTTCGAAGGTGATGTCGTAGACATATCCTTCGGAGGTGCGTGTGAAGGAGCATTTGATTTCACGGTTGGCCTGTTCTTTCGTCGGCATGTCGAGTCCGCCTGCGAACTGCCAGTTGACGGCGCGGAAACGGTTGACGAACCCTGGTCCGCTTTTTCCTTCGAGATTGCCGTAGGAGAAGTCATACCGGTAGTCGTCCTGATCGTATCCGCGTCTGACATTGGAGCGTCCGTTGGCGCCGCAGTCGAAGTAGACTTCCAGTGCGCCGTCGAGGACGTAGAGGTTGTTCCGGAGGTTCGGTGCGGAGAATTTTTTCCGGTCCGCGACAAAATCGGCATCCTTGGCCGTTACGCGCAGATGAAGTCCGGACTCGTTCCATGCCGCCTGGAATTCAGCGGAGAGAGGCTGAGCTTTCTGTTCCGGTTTCGCGTTTTTGTTATAGAAGAGATTGCGAATCGGAATCGCGGGAATCTTTGACCAGTCGGGATTCCCTTTGGCATAAGGAACGTAGAAGTAGTCCATGTCCCAGTGCTTTTCCGAGACGGATCCATTGGCGAGGCGGACCGTGAAATCTTTGTTCCAGCGGAACAGTTTGCCGAACTGTACAGGGGTTTTCATCGCAAGCAGTTCCGTTTTTTCCGAGGCGGGCGCAACGGAGAAGTCCCGTTTTGAACCATCGATTTCGAGGCATCCCTTCTGTTCACGTCCGGTCAGGTTCCGGATAAGTGCTTTCATTCTTCCATCCGGGGTTGGCGCAAACGCCACGGCGGTATTCGAATCGCTGCCGATGACTTCGCACTGATTCAGAAGTTCGGCAAGTTTTACCGGGTCGCCGCCTTTCAGGAAGAGCGGAGCGGGAGTGAGCTGAATCAGAAAAGTTCCGTCAGCTTCCGCTTTGAGTTCACGACGGTTGCCCATGAGGTCGATCAGTTCCGGGGTGGGGGAATCGAATTTCACCTTCAGAACGGGACCGCGTTCAAAGCCATCCTCGACCTTGTCGATCGTGCACCAGAGGGCCGTGACGATGGAGGAGTCTTTCCGGTTCCGGTAGGTGTAGCCTCGGACTCCGTTTGCGGGACGGATGTCGGCAAGGTATTCCGGATCGTCAAGCAGATGGCCGAGCGTGTTGACCGCAAGGCACAACGCTTTGGGGGTCAGATACATATCAAAGTAGAGACGGCTTTCCCAGATGTTGAAATGCTGAACCTGCGGCCAGTACTTCATGCAGATCAGAAACGTGCGTGCGGCGAGTGATGCCTGAACGAATTCCCGAAGGCCCGTATCGTAAGTCGGACGGTTTCCGCAATAGGGATCGTTCCACAGATTTGCACTCCATTCCGGCACATGCACATTGGGAATATTGAATCCTTCTGTGAAGAGGATTGACGTTTCCTTTCCATAACCGAACTGTTTCATGAGATTGATCAGACGTGCCGTTTCGGTATCAAGATCGTAGAAGCCCTTTGTTCCGTCGAGATCCCAGTAGGGATGGACCGCGATGGCATCCCATTTGATTTTCCCCTGAGATGCTTTCAGATAGCCGGTCATTTCGCGGAGTCCGCGCAGCTGCGACCATCCGGAGGTTCCGCCGCACGGCATGAGTTTGACCTTCGGATTGGCTCGTTTTGCTCCGCGGGCGAATGCCGCCTGCGCCTTGAACCACTCGTCGAATCTGCCTGCGCGGAGGATCGGCGATCCTTCGGATTCGGTCAGAACCGCCCAGTACTTTCTCTGGGGCTGATTCGAGACTGCTTCGTAGGTGATCTCCTCAATTTTCTTTTCCGCTTCCGGTGAGATTGCCGTGAGTTTTTTCAATTCGCTTCCAAGATATTCACGCTTTTCCCGTTCTTCCGCTGTTGAGAAGGGAAGGGCTGCGGGCGGGAGCATCAGGAAGTCTTCCATTCCGTACTTCGTCTGGATTCTGTATTCCTCCGGGAAGACTTTGGAGGAGATCGGATAACTGGTGCCTCCGAATCCGGAACGCTGATAAAGACGGCCCACGTCATCCTGCCGGGAGATGCGGAAGAAATCTGAAATCAGCGTGCTGAAAAGGATTCTTGTCGCATGTTTTCCCGCAAGCGATTGGATAACGGTGAAACGGAAATAGTCATAATAAGGTTTCAGGCCCGGCACCCGGTATTCCGCTTTGAGGATATAGATCCCTTTTGTGGAGCTCCATTTGTCGAAAGGAAGTGCGAACCGTTTTCCTGTTTCGCTCCGGAAAGTGCCGGTGTAGAGGACTTCCCGGTAGAAGTTGGTCAGCGTGAAGAGAACTTCCACCTTGGTGCCAGGCTTGCCGTAGAGTTCAAAAGCGGCTTTGACCGGAGTTCCGGATTCGATGGTGTTATCGGGATTGGAGGTGAAGAGACGGCCTTCCACGGGGGGCTCGATGAACGCAGAGGCTTTTTCCGCCTGTTCAAGCTGAATGCCGTCGACCCGGACCTCGGAGCCTCTGGCGTTCAGAACCAGCGCGGTTCCGGCTCCGTCGGCGGTGACGGTATAGGAGAAGCGCTGCCATTCGGGAGTCAGGGAGAAGCGTTTTTTCCATGCGTAATCGCGGGGAAATTTTCCTCCGTCGGTCACACTGAAAAATCCGAGCGTGAGACTGGCGCCCGGTTTTGCTGATTTTGCATAAAAACTGAGAGTGTATTTTTTATTTTTTTCCATGGGGAGGGGAAAACTCTGCATTGCGGCGGCACCGCCTTGCACGGGTGCGATTCGGAGGGAGGATTTTCCGAACCTGCTTTCCGTGGAATCGACGGAGTAGCGCGGAGTGGCGGTTGCACCTTTGTTGTCAGCTCCGCCGTTCTGCCAGGTCCAGTAGCGGAGGCCCTGTTCGAAGCTCGGATTCGGCATGAGGTTGCGGACCGGAGAAAGGGGAACGTGCATGGCGTCGCGTTTCCAGAAATCGATTCCGCCGTTCGGGGGCGGTGCGGATTTGTCATCAACCTTGCCTTTTCCGAAGTCGATGACAATCCGGTTCCGATCCTTCTGCTGTGTCTGGCTTGTGCGTACAAAGAGGCTGAACGACTCCTTGCCGGAGATTTTGTTCCGTTTTCCGGTCTCCCGAATCAGCATCAGATAGGAGGGCATCTCCAGCGCGACTGTTTTTGCTGGATCGTTCGGATACAGTTCCAGACGGCTTCCTTTTTTCTGGATGGTTTGAGGCTTGCAGGCAGGATCGAGAAGTTCTGTTTTGGTTTTTCCGGGATAAGGGACTCCGTCGATTTTCATTCCGGCGTTCTTATAGACCTGCGAGCCGAACCAGAAGGAAACACCGAAATGCTGTTTGCGGAATTCTTTTTCCTTTTCCGGCGGAATCCCGAGATTCCAGCTCAGTTCAACGCGGCTTTCGCCGATTGGTTTCAGCCGGTAGAAAAAGGTGGCACGGTTGCCGTCTGGAAGCTGATATTCCTTGAACCAGGTGATGGTTTTTTTTGTTTTGTCGATCTGAAGTTCTTTTTTTCCGTCTGGGAGGTCTTTGAAAGGATAACCGAAATTTCCTTTGCCGTCGTAAGATCCCCAGAACTGAAGGTTCATGATCTCCTCGTTGTCCACATAGATCCGCAGGTCGTGATCACGGTCCGCGCGAAAAGTTCTGTTGACCTCGCGGACGCTGATGCGTTTGTTTCCGACGGCAAAGCTTGGCTGGTCGTAACTTTTCCCTTTTTGAAGAAAGGTGTTCACCTTCAGTTCCGGTGTTTGTTTCCGGAGATTTTCTGCTGCAAAGACGGGGCGGTAATCCGGTCCGGCGGCGAACGCCGGCAATGCCGCGGCGATCAGCGCCGCACAATAGAGTTGTTTCATAAAAACGAATCCTTTTTATTGAATGACAAATTTTGTGTCCTTGTTCAGATACATCGTTTCCCAGGAGAGGGATTCCACATGAAAATCCGCAAACAGCACGCTCCACTTCCGGTTGTGTGAATGCGGATAGAGCAGTTCCTGTTTGGTTGCCAGATTCGATTTGATGGCGGGATCGGAAGCGCTGAGCGGTCCGAAAACACCGTCATGGTAAATTCCTTCGAACAGATAATAGGCATTGTATTTGACTTCCGAAGATTTGCGTCCGTGCCAGAGTGTTTTATCTCCGTTGATGTTGACGATAAAACTGTTTTTACCGGGGGCATCATCGCTGTTTCCCATCATGGCGTAACATCCGCCCCAGTAGCGGTTGTAGGGGGCGAAGCTGCAGGAGGGACAGCGGTGGATTTTCAGTCTCATTCTTTCCATGTATCTTGTCAGATAGGCATCCGGATTTTCCACCAGCATGTCCTCCGGCGGCAGCGACTGGTTCAGATAATAGGTGATCCAGTGTTTGAAGGAGTAGCCGGCCCGGTAATACTTGGAGGCGTCGGATTTGACTGTGGTGTACGGTATGTAGTAGCTGTCGAAATCCGCCATGTAATTACCTGCCGCAGTACCCATCTGCTTGAAGTTGCTGATACAGGTCACCTGTCTGGCCTTGTTCCGTGCCGAGTTCAGTGCAGGCAGCAGCATTCCAGCCAGAATTGCAATGATTGCAATTACGACAAGGAGCTCTATTAATGTGAATTTTCTCATCCCTTCATCTCCTGTTGTTTGAGTCCGTTGTATGGTTTTGTGGACATTCGCTCCACATAGGTGGCTGGGATAGAGATTCGCACATTGTCCTGTCGATTGTGTTCGATTGTATCGATCAGCAGATCCGCGGTTTTCTCACCGATCACTTCAAACGGTGTTGCGAACGTGGAGAGCGGAGGATTGGAAAAATCGGTATAGTCCAGATTTGCATAGCCGATTACGGAAAAATCGTCCGGGACCCGGAATCCCGCCTGATCGGCATATTGAATAAAGCGGAGAGCAAGGGGGTCGGCTTCGCAGAAGAATGCGGTCGGACAATCAGGACTGCGGCAGAAATCCGCAACTTTTGCCGCGTCTTCCGGGTTCCATGAGCCGTTGCCGGAAAGCCCCAGCCGGATGGATTCTCCATGATCCAGACCGAGTTCTCCCAGACGCCGTAGAAAGTTCTCCTGTTTGATTTTGAGTCCGGGCGAATGTTCGACATACACCAGTCCGAGTCTTCGATGCCCGAGTTCATAGAGCTTATCCGCCGCGGCCGCGGCTCCTGCGGCATCATCGGAACTGACCTGAACAACCGGTTCGGACACTTCCAGAAAGCTGGTCATTGCCGCTTTGACGTTCCACGGTTTCAGCAACTGCATCAGCTGTTCGGAAAGATCTCTGGTCAGGCTGATGATGACTCCGGGAATCATGTTTGAAATGATCTTGTCCGCAAGGAGATTCAGAGGTTCTCCCTCGTTATGAATGTACATTCTTAAACTGTATCCGTTCCGGTTCAGCGAGTCGTTGATGCCTGCGATCATGCGCATGGTATAGGAGGTTGAGAGTCTTCCGCTGACATACGCGATCACCCGGGACTTGCCGCTCCGGACCGAGGACGCCAGTTCATTGCGCCGGTATCCCATCTCCTTCGCCGTTTGCAGAACCCGGTGACAGAGCTCTTCCGAAAGTCCGACATTCGCCGCCGTCCCGTTTAAAATAAACGAAACAGTGGATCTTCCGATCCCGCAGCGCTCTGCAATGTCTTTCATTGTGACCCGCATTAACATCTCCATCTAGATCGTGTTAGTATTCATTATACAACATTTTCCTTTTTTGTCAAGAGGGAGAAAGATGCGGTCTGCGGGAAAAGTTCTTTTTTTTCTGGAAAGCGGAACGGCGGACGATGGACAAAAAAAAACTGGGCGATTGTATTTTTTCTCTTCCAGCGTATAGTAAGAGAAACGGAGAACGGAGAGCGTTCCATGCGTTTCCCGGACTCCGGATCAGTGGCGGTCTGACAGGCCGCATGAAGAAATCATAATCTCCGCAGGGAAGGGAAGGTGATCCGGAAGGGACAGGATCGCTTCCGCGTTCTCTCAGCAGAAAAGGAGCGACAAATGAAAATACAGGCAGGAGCCAAATTGCTTTTTCAGGGGGACTCGGTGACCGATGCCGGAAGAACGCGTCCGATCTCGGAAGGTCTTCACAATCCACTGGGAGGGGGATATCCGAACATTGTCAACGGACTGCTGACGGCGGTCTATCCCGAACGCATGATTCGGGTTGTGAACATGGGAAACAGCGGGGACAACACTCGCGCCCTTCTGAACCGCTGGCAGACAGACACCATTGATCTGAAACCGGACTGGCTTTCCATCATGATCGGAGTCAACGATATCTGGCGCCAATTTGATGTGCCCTACATGAAGGAACGTCATGTGCTTATCGACGAGTATGAAGCCAATCTTCGGAAACTCATCGAATGGTCCAGGCAGGTGATTCCGAACATTGTTCTGATGACTCCATACTACATGGAGCAGAATCGTCAGGATGCGATGCGTGCGATGGTCGATCGGTATGGAGAAGTCTGCCGGCGCCTTGCAGATGAGTACAATCTGATTTTCGTTGATGTCCAGTCCGCGTTTGACAGCGTGCTGGAACATTGTCACTCCTCATATTTTTCATGGGATCGTGTCCATCCTGCTGCGGCACCGGGACATACCGTTATTGCAAGGGCGTTCCTGCGTGCCGTCGATTTCGATTTTTATGCGTAAGAGCGGAATGGCGGACCGCAGTATTCCGGAGGAACGGAAGGGAAAATACCGGGGACGCTCCCGGCCGGACTGGACGGACGCTTTCCGCGAAGGCGGAGAAGATGTGCTGCGTGCTCCGTTCGGAGAACCTGTCTGCTGGTTCTGTCCGGAACGGTTTCAACTGCCGCTCTGGCCGGAGTTTCTGCTTCAGATCCGCTGGGGGAAAGAAGAATCCGTTACGCATCATGCGTCTTATGTTTATGCGCTGGAGTTTCCCCTGTACGGGGATTTGACCCTGGCTTCCCGCGATGGAGAGGTGGTGATCAGACCGGGATGCGCCGGAATTGTACACCGCGGGGAATACTCTCAGCTCAAAACGGGACCTTCCGGATTCTGCAGCAAACTGTCCATCGGATTGCGGGGGCTTGCTCTTTCCACTCTGATGGCGTCCTGCGGATTAAGCGGAAAACTGGCGGTTCCTTTGAAGTATCCCGAGCGCATTCCCCATATCTTTCATGAATTGGAAGTGCTGCTGCTTGGACAGAATCCCGCTGAAATTCCAAGAATTTCCGCTCTGGGAATGGAATTGTTCAATTTGCTTGTCCTTTCCGCTTCCGGTCCTCCGGACGAGGAGTTCGCGCGGATCTTGAATTTGTTTACTTCGAGCATTCCGAAGAAATGCACTGTTGCGGAGCTGGCCGGCAGGCTTTCGCTCTCTCCGGTGACACTGGAGCGTCTGTTTCGGCGTCATATCGGAAAATCACCGAAACGCTATCTGTATGAACTGAGAATGGACGCCGCAAGGGAACTGCTACGCTGCGGAACCGCTTCTGTGCAGGAGACCGCCTTCAGAGTCGGTTATGAAGATCCTCTTGCTTTTTCCAGGGAATTTCGGAAATATTCGGGAGTTTCCCCGCGGGAATTTCAACGGATCGAATCCGCAAAAAAAAAGAATGAATGTTGATTTTTTCTATATCTTTGTTGTCTTTTTCCATATTTTTCTCTCATTTGGATGCACTTTGCATGAATTTTTGCGCTATAATGTTTAAGATGTAAATTCCGGGAGAAGCGGATTTTCGTCCGCAGCAAAGATCCGGTCCGATCCGGCCGGGGATGAGAGCCGGGAATCAGAGAAAAATGTTGGAGAGAAAAAGAGAGATGAACAAGTTTTTATTTTCGGTTATGCTGAGTCTGCTGGCACTGAACAGTTTTTCCCGGGAGATTCCGCCCTGGATTCCGGAAGCTCCTTCTGTGAGAGGAAGTTATCCGCTGATTCCTGCGGAGGAAATTCCCGGATCTCCTCCGGTCGTCCGGACGATTTCCCTGAATGGTGAGTGGAAGACCTCATGCGTGGAGTCCTCTTCCGCTCCGTTTCCGGAAAACATCGATCGGAACGGGTCGTATGCGGATGTGGATCTGGATGACCGTTCCTGGAGGGTTCAGACCATTCCTGGCAAAACGATCTATGCACTCTTTCCGAATGTTCCGGACCCGAAGCGTCCCTATATGAAGGCGTGGTCGCGGAAAACGGTTACTCTTGACGGAATCGCAGGCAAACGCGCAATTCTGCATTTTGACCGTGCCGGATACGAATGCCTGGTTTTTGTCAACGGCAGACCGGTCGGTCAGCACAAAGGTTCGTTTACTCCGTTTGAAATGGATGTGACCGATGCGGTCCGGGAGGGGAAAAATGTGATTGCCCTGCGCTTCCGCGGGGATCTCGGCCATACCGGAGGAATTGTGCCCCAGACACATGTCTACGGAGCCGCGTTTGCGCCGGAACATCATCCGTTCGGTCTCTGTGGTCCGGTCCGTCTGTCGTTGGAGCCGCCGGTGCGGATTACCCGTCTCCGGATCGTTCCCCTGCTGGACGAAGAATCCGCGGAAGCCTTAATTGAGGTGAACAATCCCGTCGGAAAGGAATTGACCGTGAATCTGGACGCAAAAATCACGCCGGCAGTCCGATCGGACGCAGCTCGGATCACCGGGCGCGCCGGGCGGAAAAACTGGAAACTTCTCCCGGGAGTCAATCCTCTGAAGATTCGGATTCCGCTGGAAAAGCCCCGTTTCTGGAGTCCGCGTTCACCGTATCTGTATTTTCTCACGGTGGATCTCCGGGTGGATGGTAAACTGTTTAATCGTCGCTCCGAACGGTTCGGATATCGCGATTTCCGGACCAGGAAAGGCAAATTCTACCTGAACGGCGAGGAGTGCTATCTGTTCGGGGCATATCTGCATTCGATTTCGTTTCCTGCGGGGGATCGCTGGCATGCGACCCGTCTGCTGGAGTATAAAAAACTCGGATGCAACATTGCCCGGAGTTCCCACGATCCGCTTCTGCCGGAAGTGCTTTCCGCTGCGGATGAACAGGGATTTCTGATTTATCATGAATGGGCGTGGTCGTTCCTCCATAATCTCCGCTTCCGGGAATTTGAAGCGAACAATCAGGCGGAATTGAAAGAGTTCATCGAGTACAGCCACAATCATCCGAGCGTGGTGATGTGGTCTCTCGGCAACGAGATCAACCATCGGAATCCGGAGGTGAACCGGCTGCTGAACCGGCAGGCGGAAATTGTCCGGAAGGAGGACCTTCAGAAGCGTCCGCTTTGCGCATTTTCCGGTTCGGGAGCCTGGAATACCTACGGTTCCTCGCGGCTGGAAACCGATTTCTTCGATGTGCACAACTATTGCGGACTCGGAAGTCCCTGGACGCTTTTCCGGCAAAAAATAGATGAAGTTCTCTCCGGGCTTCGCAAAATCTACGGGGAGGAAAAAGTTGCCGAGGCGCCATTCTGCGCCTGGGAGCTGATCGGATTCAGCTGGGGCGCAAAGCCTGACAAGACTTTCCGGCGCGGCAGTGTCAGCGATTATGCCGCTTATATGGGGAAACCCTCTTCCTGGGGAGCTCCGAATGGAGTCGGATTCACTGGGGCCGTTCCGCTGTTCAAAGCGCTTCAGCCCGGATTCGCCCGCTGGGCTCAGGGATATTATGCCCACCGCATACTGGAACTGATTCGGGTGGACGGGCGGCACGCGGGATTCGCTCCCTGGTTTTACAATCATCCGATGGCGTATCTCTGGAATCAGCCGGTCTATTTTTCGATTCATGATGAGCACTTTCTTTTCCCCCGCAATCTGTTCAGCGGCGAGAAGAGTTCCTGGATTCTGGAGATTGCCAATACTTCGCCGGAGACACTGGAACAGCCTGAGCTTGTGCTGTCGCTGTTCGATGGGAACGGTCCGGAACGTCCGCTGCTCAAAATTCCCCTTGCGCGTCTCGGCGCTCATTCCCGGAGCCGTCACCGGATCGAATGGACCCTTCCAGCAGACTGGAAGCCGGGAAATGCTCAGCTTCGCGGTCGACTGATCTCGGGGAAAAAGGAGGTCTCCCGGAATTTCTATCATCTGTTCGTGGCGCCACGTTCCTGTTCGAAGTTGAAACCGTCCGTTCCGGTCTATGTGCTTGATACAGGGGCGGCGCGGAACATTCAGCTTTTGTGCGGCTGGCTGAAGGAGCGTTCCGTTGAGGCGCGTCTCGTCAAAGGAATGTCGGAAATTCCCGGGAAGGGTACCCTGATCGTCCCGCCTGAACTCTTTGAGGCGCAGCGGCTTGATCTTGGGGAGACACGCTCGTTTGACTCGTTTGTCAGCCGGGGCGGGACTCTGCTGATCCTGGAACAGAAAAATCCGGCAAGCCGCATGCCGGGGGGTCTCTCCCTGACTCCGGGAGGCCGTCCTCTTGTCGATCTTGTGACGCCGGAGCATCCGCTGTTCCGAGGTCTGGACTGGACAGAGTTCGATACCTGGAAAAACGGCGAATCCGGTTTTGTGGTTTCGCACACGTTTCAGCCGTATGCGCTGACGGCTCTTGCCGTCAAAGGTCCTCCGCTGGGCGGCAGTGAGATCGGAAATGCCGTGGTGGAGGCGCTTCACGGATCGGGACGGATCCTCTGCTCTCAGCTGAATGCCTTCATTTCCCGGGAGACGGACAGTGCCGCGTGGTGCTATCTCGAGAATCTGATCCGTTATGTCGTGGAATCTCCGACCTGGCGGGAGGCAATGCCGTTAGCTGCCGCAGTGACAAAACAGTACGGCGTTCTTCCGGAGCGCTGCGTACCGGTGGATTTGCGGCCTTATGCGACGACTTCGTTTGCCGATGAGAAGGAGGGAGATCGGAAAGGCGGCTGGTTTGATCAGGGGAGAAACGATTTCCGTGCCATGCCGCTCGGACGGCAGTCTGCCGCAGGTGTTCCATTCGATATCATTGACCCGGCAGAGAATGGCGGGCGGAGCTGCATCGTCCTTCGAGGCGGCATGAGGCCTTATTTTCCTGCATCAGCGAAGGGAATCCGGGCGGAGGGAAAATTCTCCCGTCTCTTCTTCCTCCATTCTGCGGCGTGGGCTTTCACAGGGCGGTCTCCCGGCTGCTACCGGATTCACTACGAGAACGGAAAACAGGAGGAGTTCCGTCTGGTCTGCAATGTCAACATCGGCGACTGGTGGAACGTCTCTCCGCTTCCGGAGGCAAAAACGGGACTCGTTTCCACCAATCCGGAGGGGCATACGATCGGAACCTCTGTCGCCGCCTGGGAGAATCCGCATCCGGACTGGAACATTGTTTCGGTCGATTTTCTTTCCGCCGAAGAGGCGCGCGGAACCGATGTGGACTGGCTTCCCGCCGAATCGCCGGTTCCGGTCCTGATCGCCCTGACGGGTGAGCGCTTTGCGAAAACTCCGCACCGGATCATCGAAACGCAGTACCGGGGCGTTCTGGGCTGTGCGAATGTCTTCCGACAGGACGGGAAACGTATGGTCGGGATCCGCTACCCCGCACGGAAACAGGGGGAAGAGGCGCATGCCGCCATCCGATTCAACGCCGCCGGGATTGACCCGGAATGCCGTTTGCTCTCCCTGCGGATTCGCAGTGACCGTGCCGGTGCGCTCCTGATCCGTCTGCCCGAGCAGAAATGGCGGGGCGTTTACAGCGGTGTTATCGCGCTGAAAGGCGATGGAAAATTCCATACCTACCGTCTGTTTCTCGGAAAGGAACTGACCGTGCACCCGCCGGTATCCCTGCAGACTCTCCGCGGAGAGCTCTTCCTTTCACCCGGTTCGCCGGGACCCCAGTCCGCATGGAACCTGACCGTAAGCGATGCCTCATTGGAATAAAATACAAGGAGCTGGACAATAGATGAAAAAACAGAATTTTTCCCTGATTGAACTTCTGACCGTCGTGGCCGTGATTGCCATTCTGGCTGGGCTTCTGCTTCCCGTGCTTTCGAAAGGACGGGAGAAAGCGGGAAGCATCCGTTGTACTTCCAATCTGAAAAACCTGCTTGTCGCGGGGATCTCCTATGCCGATGAACAGGACGGCTTCTGGGTTCCGAATACCAATCAGGAGTATCAGGACTGGCAGTACAACCGCAATTTCCGGAGCCGAATCGGACAGACAAAGGATTCCGGCTTCATCCGTACCGCAATTCTCTGTCCTCTCTCCGATGCGTACCTCAATGTCAGCGGAAGCGCCACCACCTGGGAGGATACTTCGGACGGATATCGAAGCTATGTGAACCGCTGGGTTCAGGATGACTGGACCGCCTGTGACTCCTATAAGCTGCCCCGGATCAAAACACCGTCACGGAAAGCCTACTGGGGGGATGGAATTGGCGGAGCGTTCGGCAACTACGATACCAGTTCTGTTTATTTCATCAATGGCATGGAGCGATGGATTCCCGCTTATGGAAACGGCGCATTCGCATGGCGTCATGTCCAGTCTGCAAATCTTGCCTGTTTTGACGGTCACGTCTTCTCTCTGACGCGGGGCGCGTGGGATGCCGGCGGTTCGCTTTTCCGCTGCGCCCTCATGCGGGACGCCTATTTGCGCTGATCGAACTCTCTGCCTTGCTCTCCGGAGAGCAAGGCAGATCTTCAGCGTGTTGTCTTTTCCCGGTTCATTCAAACGGCTGTTTGCCTTCAAACGTCTCCCGGGTGGCGTTTCAGCTTCAAAGTGACGATTTCTCCCGGCCGGAGCTCCCGTGGGGGCCTGGCATTCCCGGGAACTCTTTTTTCCGCCAGTGTGCATCGGGTCCAGCGGTATCTGCCGTCGAGTTCTGCTGCGGCGGAATTGGAGAAATCCGGATTGTAGATTCTCAGAACGGCTTCCTCGCGCCGTTCCGCCCGTTTCCAGGCAGAGAAGACGACCTCACCGCTGATTTCCAGAAGAGAGTTTTCCGCAGGAAGACGTTTCGTGCCCGGAGGCAGCGGACGGAAGAAGAGTTCCGACAGCTCCGTTTCCTGGACGCAGGGACGTCCCGAAGTGAATTTCCGTTCGTTTGCAGAATCAAAAGCTACCGCAGAAGGCAGAATGAACTTCCGGAATTCCGTTTCCAGTTCCGCAGGCGATGCCGCCCCCGGACGGATTCCCACGCGGAAATGATGCGTTCCGATCAGGTTGGCTTCCGGTGCTTCCCACTCGCGGGCTTCTGCAACCAGCGGAGACTGATTGGGGTAATCAGAGTTCGTGATTCTGCCGACACAGCGCAGAAGAGTCAGCGCCAGTGTCCCGTCTTGTCTGTGTTCGTATTCGAAAAGTCCCTGGTTGAATACGGAGAAGTCTGCGATCCTGATCACTCCGCTGTTCGGATTGCCGCGGGGATTGCCGTCTCGTCTGCGTGTTTCGAAACCGAACGGAACAGATGCTTGTGATTCCTCCGTATCGGAACCTGTATGGAAGAGAATCCTGAGACGATGCGCCTCCGAATGGTTTTCCGCTTCGACTTCCACCGAAAGATGTTTGGAATGGCGTTTCAGAAAGTAGCGGATCGTCAGGCCGTTTTCTGTCTCTTCGACAGAACGGCGTTTCTGTTCAAAATCATAGGTTCGCGGAAGGCGGAAACGGTAACGGACCTCAACGCAGTCCGACTTGTGTTCAACCGTAATCCTGCTGCGGGCAGGAATGTCGATGGCGACATCATCCGGAGCAGGAAAAAAGTTGTAGGTGTGTCCGATGTCCGCTTCGTCCTGAAAGGAGACTGTGTTCTGAAAGGTTCTGCCGGTTTTGAGTTCCTTCAGGGTGAGACGTCCCTTCCGGTCCACGCGGAATTCCAGGAACTCGTTCCGCAGAGGACATTTTGCCGGAACCGGATGCATTCTGCCGCGGTGAGGATGAACCGTGAACACGCGATATCCCATCGGCGGAAGGTCTTCCGCAGAAAAGCGGATTGTGAATTTGCGGCAGGCGGTTTTGCCCGGAAGGTTGATTGCCGGATAACTTGTTTTTGTCCGGAGTTCTGAGGAAACCGTTTCAAACGCGACTGTTTTTCCTGCCGGATCACGCAGTTCAAATTGTTCGACAGCTTCATCCAGAGGGAAATCCAGTTCCGCCGTCAGTTCCTCGCTGGAACGGCGGGGAGTTGGATTGAATACTGCAAGAAGATAGGCTTCCTGCGGGAAAGCGGAACGATCAAGACGTTCGAAGAAGTGACGGAAAAGGCGTTGTTCCAGTCCTTCCGTCAGATCAGCGAGTCGGGCAAAACGGTTCAGGTTGTCCGCGTGGACCCGCGGGGTGCTGCACCCGCAGATGGAATCGTGGGGATGATTCTGCAGCAGCAGTTTCCAGGCATGGCGCAGGAATGCCGTTTCATAGAGCGTCCAGTCTTCCGCGGCGAGAGAGAGCATTACACTCAGCGGTTCCAGTCTCCATTCCAGTTCCGCCTGAGCGCGGACATTGGCAATTTTCAGCGGAACCCACGCCGAAAGGGTTCCGGGAAGAAGAAAAGAGAAGTCACAATTTCTCATCTCATCCGTGACGACGGGGAGATCTTCCGCTTCGCTTCTGACTCCGTCAAAGAATGCGCGGAGAGTGGATTGGCGGAAGCCCGGAAGATGTTTCAGAACTTCCGGAAGATCCTCCTGTGCTTCCAGATGGTCGACCCCGTTCATAAGCAGACGATGATGGGTGGCGGCCTCGTCATCCTGGCTGTCGACGGCGTATTGTGCGAAACGTGCCGCTCGTTCCGGATCAGCGGAAAGACGCTGAAGATTGTTATACCAGCGACTCAGAAAAGAGGTCAGAACGGTGGAGCCATCCGGACTTTGCCAGAGAAATTCGTTTCTTGTATGGCGGTCGAATCCGCGTCCGAAAACACAGCTGTCGATTCCGAATCCGGAGAGAATCTGGGGGAGCTGGCGGATCAGTCCGAACTGATCCGGCGCGTAACCGACATCGCCGCATTTGCCGAACTCCTCTGCCAGTCCGGTTCCTGTGAGCAGATTCCGGATGGTGGACTCGCCGCTGGTCAGGAAGAAGTCATTCTGCACATACCACGGGCCGACCCGCAGATTGCCGTTGCGAATGTAGTGTTTCAGAAGAGCGCGGCGTTCCGGACGGATTTCCAGATAATCTTCGAGGCAGATGGTCTGCGCATCCAGTTCGAAGACATAATCCGGATACTGGTGGAAAATGTCCAGCAGGTGGTCAAGCAGATCCGTCAGACGGAGACGGAACTGCTCGAACGGCTGGTACCATTCGCGATCCCAGTGGGTGTGTGAAATCACATGAAGGTGAAGAGAATCTGTTTTCATAAAAAAGAGAGACTATTTTGCTTTGGGACCCGGTACCGGAGTCGCCATGATTTTTGCTGCGGGAATCCACATGTCGCTGTAAGGGCAGGAGTCGTAACGGGGAGGATTGATTCCGGTTTTGTCCACCTGATTGTACGGTGCACGGGGATTGTCCTGAAGTTGTTTCAGTGCCCAGATCATCCAGCCGACGTCCTCCTTGGCGAACAGGGTCAGCATTCCGCCGATGAAGTGACGGCACACCGTTTCACTTTTGTTCCAATGGGTTGCTCCGAATTCCGTGCAGAGAACCGGGACGTTGTGTTTGTCGCGGAACTCTGTGATGGATTTTGCAACCTGCCACGGATGATTGTCCTCCGGATAATCGTGAAAGGCAAAAACAACATTGTTATAAGGTGCGTCAACTGTGGAAGCCGTTGGTCCCCAGGTTTTTTCGAGTGCACGGGCATGGGACCAGTCCGCCGTGCCCACCAGGATAATATGCCTCTGGTCCACCGCGCGGATTGCCTTGAGACAGCGTGTATACCATTTCCTGGTCGCATCGGGGGAGATATCATGCGGTTCGTTCAGCAGTTCGTAACCGAGAACGTTCGGTTCGTCTTTGAAGAACTCTGCGACTTTGACCCACCGGCGGATCCATTCTGCGAATCCGGCATCGCTCCAGCGGGGAACCTTCTGTGCCTGACGCGCCTTTGCCTCGTCAATTTTTGCTGTGAAATAGCCGTGATCGTCGAGAATGACATACATGTTATGGCGTTTTGCCGCCAGAACCGCAGGAAGAATAAAGTCCCGGATATGTTCATCGATGTCAAGGGGTTCACTGTCCCGGTTGTTGAAGAACCGAGTGTAGAAGGGTAGACGGATCGTATTCAGATTCCGCTCTTTGCAGAACTTCATTACTTCGTCGTCCTGCGCCGGAATAATGACATCGCGAGCGTATCCGATTCCGACGGGAACAAACCTTTGTTCCCCGTTCCTGCTTTCCGGAGATGTCATGATGTGTTTCCCTTTGACTTTCAGCCAGGCGTGAGTGTCGTCGGCACGGTATCCGAAGATCCGCAGGGGAATTGAGTTCTCCGCCGCGGTCTTGCCGTCCCCGATCTGCGCGTATGCCGAATTCCAGAGTCCGATGTTGACGGGCGGTCGTTTCCATTTGAGTTCAAATGCACCGTTTTTGCTTTTGACTGTTTTCGATTTGACTTCTCCGCGCGAGTTGCGGATGCAAATGGTGACATCGGCTTCCGGCGCATCGGTCGTTCCTTTGAAGACGATCTCTTTCTGAACTTTACGGGGATCCCCTTCCATTTTCAGGGTGATTTTTTTGGGTTTTTCGATTGCAATTTTCCGGATTTCCACAAGACCTGGGTCCGGCGTGAAGTGCAGCTCCAGAGAGGTCAACTGTTTGCCGCGCGTGTCCGGCAGGGAGAGGACAATTTCCTGAAACTCTTTTCCAGCCTTGATGGGGGTGTCCGGCGTGTGGCAGAGCCGTTTGTCCGTTTTGCGCCAGCGGGTGCGCAGGGAGATGTCTTTTTCGGTCTTCAGTTCAAGGACGAGGGCGTCATTTCCGGCAAAAGTTCCGTCGAGGGGTTGATGAAAGCGGATCAGTCCCCTCAGGAAGTGTTGCATGTTTGGTTTTTCCCGTTTTAAAACCATGATTTCTCCCTGTTTCCGGAAAGAAGCTCCGTCGGCACCATGAAAGGTGATTTTGCCTTTGGCCGGCATGAGAGAGCCGCCGTTCAGAGAAAGAATGGTCAAGACCGCGGCACAGGCGGTGAGAGTTGTTTTCATTTGGGATCTCCTGAATTAAATTCTATGAATTTTATTTATGAATATTGTAATACCATCCGATGGAGCCGTTTTTGCCCGCTGCCATGAAGGTCTGTTTGTTCCAGTTTGCGTGGCCGTCGACCCAGAGAATGTTGAGTCCTTTATTATGACGGCGCGAAATGCGCTTATCAAGTTCATCGCCATTGCGCAGGGCAAGAAGGCAGCTGTAATCGGCATGATAGGTCCCGAAATCCCACTGGGCGATGTCGACCGTATCCCCGACCAGAGCACTTTCCGAATTCAGTTTTTTCAGTTCCTTGAAAGAATTCCGTTTGATTTCCGAGGAGGATATTCCATAGCTGATGTTGTCGTTCCATCCGAGTCCGCCGAATTGGCCGGGATAGGTTTTCAGACGACCGGCACTTCCGCTGCTGACCCCGCGAAACCCATCGCATCCGAAGACGCTTCCGAATCCGAATTTGGATGAACGCATGGTTTTGTCATAGGTGTCCTCTTTCTTGACGCCGCAGTAATCGGCCAGTTCAAATTTCCACTGTCCCGGGATTCCTCCGTTTTTCCCGACCGGCAGCCACTCGTCGAAGTCCGCCGCGTACTGTGCAACACCGAGACCGATCTGCTTCAGATTGGCAAGGCATTTTGCCGCTTGTGCCTTGCTGCGTGCCTGGTTCAGTGCCGGCAGAAGCAGGGCAGCAAGAATCGCAATGATTGCAATGACAACCAGAAGCTCTATGAGTGTGAAGTGCTTGGAACGCGATTTCTCTTTCATGATTCTTCTCCTCTCTCCAATCCTTTTGTCGGTCCATGACTTTTGCGCAGGACCAGTTTGTTTTCAAAAATATGACTCCGGGCGTTGCCGGAGGCGGTTCCGGATTTCAGCAGGGACATGGTACATTGGCACATTTCTTCGATCGGGTGTTCGAAGGTTGTCAGCGGTACGGAGAGGCAGGCGGAATAAGGGGAGCCGCTGAAGCCGATCAGGGCGAGGTCGTCCGGAATTCTGATCCCGTAATCCGTGAGCCTGTGCATGACCTCGGCCGCCAGGAGATCGTTGCGGATGAACGCCGCTTTGACCCCCTCTTTCCAATAGAGATTCGCCAGATTTTCCGTAATGAGTTTTGGGATATCGGCAGGAGATGCCGCGTTACCCGGATGAAGTCCATACACGTTCAGTCCAGCATCCTGGAATGCTGTCAGCAGTTTGACATTGCCGGGCAGGGGCTCTCCGGAATCCCGGAGAATATCATTCAGGGCAACGGCCCGGTGTCCTGCCCGGAAAAGGATTCCGGCGGCTTCCCGGTATGATTTAACACTGTCGAACCCGACCAGTTCGACTCCGTTTGACAGGTAAGTCTCCTCCCATTCGGAATTCAGAAAGTCAAATTTGAAAATGACGACCTTTTCAAGTCTGCTGAACAGGGGAAACAGTTTTTCTGCATGTGTGAATTCCTCACGTTCCGTATTTGCATGGATCCAGATCAGTTTGTGAATGCCTTTGGCGATGAATTCGCTGACCCCCTCGTAGAGATGATCCGGTTCAACTCCGGTAATCTCCGAAAAGCCGCACTGCTTCCGGATTTCCTGTGTCAGGATTCCAAGCGAAGCAGTCAGATATTCCAGATCAATGAACTTTCCGCAGTACAGAATTCCGATGATGCCGTTGTCTTCTCTGCTCTTCAGTTGAAGGGCTGAGCGGGAACGGACATAACCGGAGGCTTCAAGATATTCGCGAACCCGTTTTTCCGTCGCTTCAGAGATTCTCAGTTCGCGGGACCGGTTGTTCAGAACCGCGGAGACAACACGACGGCTCAGCTGAAGTTCATCCGCCAGTTGCTTCATCGTCAGAAATTGAGTCATTTCCCTTCGTCTCCCGTTTTTTGCTTTACTCGTGTAAACCATGCTTTAATTATAGCAAATTTTCGGAAAAAGTCAAGAGGGGAATACAGTGTTTTCAAAGGGTTTTTGAAGAAAATACATGATTTTGCTTCTCACGAGTGATAATTCTGAGAGTCCAGACGTTTTTTTTGACGGTTTCCGGATGCCTTTTCTTTTTCATCGTCCTTTGCTTTGTTATCTCGGGAAGACGAAGGAGGCTCTGCAACAGAATGGTTTTTTCTCCCGCAGATTCTTGCTTCATCGGCTTCTGTTCCGGTATTTGCTGCCGGTGTTTAATTTTTGTTTTTGCTCCGGCAGCAATTTGCAATTGGCGAAAAGAACGTTATTTTAACAGCCGTTCAAATGATTTTTCTATTGAAATCATTTGTTGTTCTGAAGAAAGAAACCATAAAAACATCGTAAATCAGCACAGGAAAACACAAAAATGAAACATCTGGCGAAATGTTTGATGTTGATCGCTGTTGCAGCGGTCGTTGCAGGATGTCAATCGGGAAACACCGGTTCCGGAGAATCGAAAACCACGTTTGCAAAAGATGCGCTAATGCCTTTTGTTCAGAGCGGCCAGCTTCCCGGAGCAATCAATGTTTTTTACAAAAACGGCATTCAGGAGACTGCTTGTGTCGGATATGCCGACGTCGCAGCCAAACGTCCGATTACAATGGATGATGTTTACATGCAGTGTTCGCAGACAAAAGGATTCTGCGGAGTCACCATTGCCATGCTGGTTGAAGAAGGCAAGATCTCTCTGGACGATCCCGTTTCAAAGTACTTGCCGGAATTCCGGGAGCTCTGGATTCTTGCCTCCAACAAAAATGGTGTGAAAACGCTGGTCAAAGCGAAAAACACCCTTACGATTCGCATGGTTATGAACCATACCGGCGGGTTTCCGTTTGAGATTTGCGCAAAGCAGGGAAACATCAAGGGCGGCGGATGGAGCGGCGGAGCTCCCCTTCGTCAGACTGCAGCCATTGCCGCGGCTTCTCCGCTTCTGTTTGAACCCGGCACGAAAGTCCAGTATTCCAACACCGGCATTGATATCGGCGCAGCGATTGTGGAAGTTGTGACAGGAAAGCCCTGGGAAGAGTTCCTCAAGGAACGGGTCCTGATTCCTCTCGGGATGAATTCCTCCTCATTCCGGCCCACGGATCAACAGCTTGAAACTCAGGTTGAAATGTACGATTGCGTGAAAGATGCTCCTGCAAAATACCGTCGTCAGAACAATATGCAGCAGCGCCCCTACAACGGGTCCCATGTTTTTGCATCGGCCGGCGCAGGGCTCTGGACAACTGCAAACGACCAGCTCAAGTTCTACAAGATGCTGATGAATCTCGGAATGGGTGATAACGGTGTGAGAATTCTCAAGGAGAAGACCGTCAAGGAGTTGCTGGCCAAGTCCACCCGTCCGAAAGGGATGGGCGGATATTCTCTGGGACTGACAGCCCCTGAAGTCGACAGCGAGAATTCCTGGTTCGGACATGGCGGCGCCTGGGGAACAAACTGCATGGTCAACTGGCATCGGAAAGAGTTGAAGCTCTGGGCCGTTCAGCTCTGCGGACAGCCGCGTCCATGGGACACGGCTCGCGCAGAGGCGGAGAAAAAGTTCTTCCGTTATGTCATTGACAATACGGCTGTGAATGCCTATACCGGCCGGGTCAAATAATTTACTTTGAATTGATTCGCGGTATCCTGTGGAGTTTCTGGCACAGGGTACCGTTTTTTTTTGTCTCTTTCGGAGGAGAAGAAGGCGTTGTTTTACTGGAGGGGACTCCCCGCGATGATTCCTGACTCTCCTGTGCGGGAGAGGGGGCTTTGTCCGGAAGAGAGAATACGTTTTATCATCCCGTCTTTTTTCCTTTTCAAAATATTTTTAAGGGGGTTGACATCCGGCGGGTTTTGTGATATAATTATTATTGTTAATCGTGTTAACCGAAAAAACTGGTGAATAACATGGTCAATCCGGAAGATATTTTAAAGGTAGATGCCCCGAGTATCCGGGAAGCCGTGACGCAGTATTTCATGGAGAAGATCACTTCCGGACTTCTGCGGCCCGGAGATGTTCTGCCATCTTCGCGCGACATTGCCGAGAAGATCGGTACCAGTTCGCCGAATGTTCATCAGGGACTGGTTCCACTGGTGAAAGCCGGGTTGATCAAGCGCAATCGCAGAAATGGCACCGTGGTAACTTGTCCGGAACGCCGATTGAGTTGTGTGGTGCTGTACATCTATCGGGAGAATCTTGACGATATGCCGCAGTTCCAGCGGGTGCTGATTGATCGTCTCACTGTCCGGCTTGAGAACAGCAAGATATCCACTCGTCTGGTGATGGACAACAAAAGCATGTTCGGCTTCAAGCAGATTCTGACCTGGATTCGCAATCGGGAAATTCAGGCGGTCATTTCGCCGATCGGCGGAAAGGCTGCAGTCGGGATCATGAAGAAATTCAGGAAACTTCCTGTTGCGGTGGTGGCTGATTCATCCGGACTGGATATGAATCAGTTTGTCAGGAGTGCTGTTGATGCGATTCACAAGTCCGGCTGCCGCAGGCCGGCGATGGTCACGATTTCCGAACAGTTTCATCTGACATCCGAAGGCAACTGGCGGGAAAATGAGTTTTTCCGTATTTTCCGGTCCGAAGTCCGGAAACGCGGAATGGAATATCATGCTGAACTGGTGCGGGGAATTCATGATGAAAGTTTCTATTTTCATGGAGGAGAGCAGCTTACCTCATTTGGATTTGAGAAATGCAATGAGCTTCTGGCGCTGCCGGAGGATCGACGGCCGGATGCGCTGCTGGTATTCCCCGATCAGCTGATTACGTCTGTAATGCTGTCCGTGATGAAGAACTCTGTCAAAGTACCCGAAGAACTGAAACTGTTTCTTCACCGGAACTGGGAAATTGATGAACCTCTGTTTCTGCCGGCGACAATGATCGGGATTTCCGTAGATGAGGTCGCAGCGAAAATGATTGACAATCTCTTTGAAGCGTTTCACTCCCGTGCGTTGAGTTCCAGCTCAATTTCTCCGACAATCCGAATACACAATTAAAGGATCATCCGCATCATGGAAACCATACCGAGAAAATTGCCGCCGCACTTCTCCCATCTGGCCGGAAAATTTGTTACGATTGTCGCCTTTGGCGATTCCAACACCGAACAGAATCACTGGTCGGGCGGAAGCGGCTGCTGCTGGGTAGGGCTGCTGGATATGGGGTTGTGCTGTCTCATGCCGCAGCGTGTCGTGATCAATTCCGGGCGCAGCGGCTCCTCTCTGGTGGATGCCGCGGAACGGCTTGAACGCGATGTGCTGCGTTTTGAACCGGATGTGGTGATCTGCGGTTTTTCCGCCAATGACTGGCTCAAATATCCGGCTGCGGAGTTCGGCCGGAGACTCCGCGGAATCGTAAGGCGCATTCGTGAGCGCAACCCGAAGTGTGTGATCGTGCTGCGCACAGCCACTCCGGTGATCGACATGTACACTGGACTGGAAGCGGAACTCTACTGCTGTGACAATCAATCCATCACCATTGAAACCAGAGCGGAATTCGATGACGAGATTCGCAGAATTTCCGCCGAGGAGAAGACCTTGCTGGTCGATCACGCCGCCGGCTGGAAAAAATCCATGGAGTCAAGCTGCCGGGGTGACCTGATTACTCTGATGGGCAATCCGCTGCATCCCAATGCACAAGGTCATCGTCGCATTTACAGCGAAATTGCTCCGCTTTTCGGCGCTCTGCCGAATTTCTTTTTTGAGTTTCAACGAATTCTTATTGACCAGGATCGCCTGGAAAAATCATGTTCCGAAACAGAATAAAATAAGGATGGTTCAGAATGAAAAAAGAGTCACGAAAAGTGTCATGCTTCCGGTTCTCTCTGATTGAATTGCTGATTGTAATTGCAATCATTGCAATCCTGGCCGGGATGCTTCTGCCGGTGTTGAACAATGTTCGGGGCAAAGCGCATGAAATCAGTTGCGTGTCGCGCCTGAAACAGATGGGCACGGCGATCATCAGTTATGCCGACAGCAGCGACGGATGGCTGCCGTTCAAAGGTTCTGAATTTTATGAAGAGTACAAACTCGGCAAATTCCTCGGAGCAAGCATTTCCACGCAGGGCGGCTATGTGGCGGTCAATCCTCTGTTCTACCGTTGTCCCGGTGATCTCAAGTCGATGGAGTCCAGACTGGAGATGGAGGATAAGATCTGGACTCAGGTCGCTTTTGAAAAGTGGGCTTATATTGCACTGTCTTATGGCGTCAATGAACATATTATGGGCTCGTTTGAATCTGGTAACATCTACTGTGCTCCGCATAAGATCAGCAGTATCAAACAGGCGTCGAGAGCCATGGGAATTGTTGATGCGGAAAAACGCGGCGTCAACAAATTGGACAAAATGGTGTTTCGCCATTCCAACCGCGGCAACATCATGTATATCGACGGGCATGTTGGAACCCATGCCCGCTATGAGCTGCCGGTTTACGACAACCGAACACAGGAAGCTGCAACATTTTATTACGGCGATCCCAACGCTTTAATGTAACAACAGAAAGGATGCAACAATGAAAAAAACACAGAACTTTTCCCTGCTTGAGCTCATTCTGGTTGCCGCGGTGCTTTTTGTCGGCATCAGCATGGTGCTTTCCGCTGCAGCTGAAATGAGTGCTCCCGAAAAGAATGCTGTCTGTCAGGCCGGCCTGAAAAAGTTTGCCGCCGCAATGGCCCAGTATTCTCAGGAGAACGATGGCTGGCTTCTGTTTCCCGGTCTGGCATGGAATGAACCCCAGGGACTGGGGAAACAGATGGATGCTTACATTTCCAATCAGAAGCCTTCAAAGAACCCCGGACTTTTCTCCTGTCCCGCCGATCAGCGTCCGATGGCGGAACTCCAGGAAGGCGGAGCCAGGTTCTGGGCGCAGAATCCAGCTGGAAAATGGGAGTTTTTCCGGGTATCCTACTCGGTAAATCTGATTGTCACCGGGATGCCGAACAATCAGTACTGGAAACCGCATCGTCTCCCTGCCATGAAATCTCCTGCCCGGTGCTATCTTTTCTCGGACGCTTCGATGCGCGACAATCCCGGCGATGTCAAACGCTTTGCTTTCCGGCATGACAACAAAGCCAACACGGCTTTTGCCGATGGCAGCGTCAAAGGGCTTACAACCGGACAGGTCCCCAAATGGCTGAGTCAGGGCAATCAGGGATTCTGGGTCGGCGGAGCCGAATAAACAAACCGGAAACAATGAGAAATGTTTCCGTATGGAGGTGTACGCCTTCGGGAAGGTGGTTTGCGAAGAGATCGGACTCATTCTCTCCCGCCGGAGATTGCAGATCCGGAAAAATCTGCTCACGAAACTGAACGTCAACAATGAAAATGGATTCGGAAGAAAGGAAATAAAAAAACATGCTGCTGAAATGTTTGAAATCTCTGCTGGTGGCTGCCGCATCTGCTGCGGTGGTCAGCGGAGGAGCGTTTGCCGCTGAAACCGCCGCCGCAGACCGCAATTTCTGTCTTGATGCGGAGAGTTTCTTCAAACCGGACACGAACTTTAAAGACGGCCGTAAAGTTTTTGCCTGGTACATGGTCTGCTGCGGTCCTTACAATGGCGGATGGGATGCAAAAACTCCTGTGGAAGAGTATAAGAAACAGATCCGCATGGCGCAATCCATGGGGATTGACGGGTTCGGTCTGGACATCATGCGCGCCAATGATGAATACAAACAGGCGATTGCCAAATTGTTTGCCGCAGTGGAGGAACTGAACAGCGGTTTTAAACTCTTTTTCAAATTCGATTATCATTTTCTGGGGGATGGGGAGGTCGCGGACATTGTCGCCCTGCTCAAGAAATATTCCGGGAAGAAGTGTTATGAACGGTATCAGGGCAAACCGCTGGTCGGCTACTACGGAGCGGATCTGAACGTAAACGGCGATCCGGAAAAAAGCGTTCGGAAATGGCGGGAATCGGTTCTTCCAGCACTGAGGAAAGAAAAACTCGACATCTTTTATGTTCCAACCACCTTTATGCAGGCCAGAAAAGGCGGGACTCAGGATGCCGTTGACGAATCCATGAAGCTCTGGGGGGATACCGCGCAGGGAATGTCAATCTGGATGATTCAAACCTCTCCTTTCGGCGGCGGGCTGGATTTGCTGGAAAAACAGTCCCGAGCGCTCCGGAACGCGGGAAAAGCCTGGATGACCACTCTTGCGTTTCACTACTGGTGGGGCTCCAGCCGGAGTGTTCCGGTTGAATGGCTCTGGATGCCGGGACGCGCAGAAAACCCCAACGCTCCGACCAATGGAAAATACTTTGAACACGGCGGCGGCAAAGGTCTTGAAATGCAGTGGAAATCAATCATGGAAATCCAGAAACCCCAGTGGGTGATGATTTTGACCTGGAACGACTATAACGAATCCTATATTGAGCCGATTGATGATTATAAAAAGTATCCCAACGGCACCGCTTCCGGTGCGCCTCTTGGCTGGTACAAGCGCATGATCGGACTCGATGAGCTCAACCGTTATTATATCCAGTGGTATAAGACGGGAATTCAGCCGACCATCACGAAAGATTCGCTGTTCTATTGTTACCGTACCCACAGTCAGAAGCTGAAAGCCTGGGGGGACAACCGGGAACCTGTGAAAATCGGCAACGGTCCAATTGGCGACGATATTTATTTGACGACTGCTTTGACCGCTCCCGCGAGACTTCGTGTCACTTCCGGCAACCGGACCAGCGAATATGATGTCCCGGCGGGAATCGCTCAGACCGTGGTGCCGTTTCAGACCGGGCGACAGATCTTCTCGCTCTGGCGCAACGGCAAACAACTGGCGCAGACCGAAGGGGAACAGGTCGTTGACCGGATTCAGTACTACTCCTATTGGCCGACAACCGGCTTTGTCAGCGTAAAATAAGTGAAAAAAATGAAAGACCTTTCCAATACCTATTGCAATCCTCTGGCGATTCCGGAAATTCCGATCGGCCGCTGTGCGTATTCTCCTGATTATCATGGCCCTTGGTGGCGTGAGTTCGGAGATCCTTCGGTGATCCGGTTCAAGGGGAAGTATTATTTGTTTCCCTCCTGTGCGATGGTCTGGGAGTCCGAAGACCTTCTTCACTGGCGCAAGTGCTCCATCAACATCAATGATGTCGGTTGGGCTCCAAGTGTCACCGAAAAAGACGGTCGTCTCTATCTGACCGCCTCCTGGGAGGGCAGCCGGATCTGGACCGCCGATGATCCGCTGGGACACTGGGAATGTCTCGGAGAAATCATCGACGACACCGGAAATCATCTTTCCTGGGCGGATCCATGTCTGTTTACCGATGTGGATGGAACCATGTATGCGTATTATTCTCTTGGTGTCAACCGGGGGATCTGGGGGGTGCCGCTGAAGGAGGGGGAACCGACACATTTTGCCGCCGCTCCGACTCATTTCTTCGAATTTAATCCCGAACACTCCTGGGAGTGTTTCGGGGAATTCAAGCAGAACCCCTATTTTTCGCATCTGGAAGGTGCGTCGATGACCCGGTTCCGCGGCAGATATTACCTCCAATACAGTTCCGGCGGAGCGGAATGGAAAAGTTATCCGGTGGGGTGTTATGTATCGGAACATCCGCTGGGACCGTTTCGGCTTCAGAAGCGGAATCCGGTTCTGATTCACCGGGGAGGGCTGATCAACGGGTGCGGTCACAACTGCACGGTGGAGGATGACCGGGGAAATCTCTGGTGTTTTTACACCATCCTGATGCGTCGCTTCCGGGGAATCGAACGGCGCATCGGCATGGATATCGTCCGCTTTGACGAAAACGGCGAACTGTACGTGGATGGACCGACGGAAACTCCTGTGTTTGCCGATGGCACCCCGGCTGATTGCCTCCCTCTGACAGTCGGCCAGCCGGTCACTGCTTCGAGTTTTCTGCCAGGTCATGAACCGGATCTGGCGGTGGATCATTATATCCGAACCTTCTACCAGGCGGCTCCCGGAGATCTCACGCCGACTCTTACTGTCGATCTGCTTGGCGAGTTTCATGTTGGAGCGGTGCGGATCCTGTTCAATGAAATCATTACGCCGAAGAATCCCCTTCCGGCTGATTTCCGCTTCCTGCTGGAAGGATCTGTCGACGGAGAGCACTTCTTTGTCCTGACGGACTGCCGGGACAAAGTCTTCTCCGGCCCGATTCGCTATGAAACCTTCAAAGTCCGGGAAGCTGCCAGACTGAGGCTGACCGTGACCGGATATCCTCCGGGGAATCCTCCGGGCGTGATTGATTTCTGTGCATTCGGAAAAGCATCCCGTCCGGGATACAGACCGCAGTTTTCTTCCGGAGAGGAAAACGCTGCCCGGTGAGTTTTTCGGCATATCCGCCGGTTGGATCGGTTGCAAAGTCCGCGGAACGGAGCTGGCAATCGGGATGCCGGGGAGAAATGCAGACGTCGCGGATTGCCGCACTCTTGAAGCTGGATTTGGATTGTCATAAGGGGAAAAAAATGCAGTATTTGGAAAACCGTCCGTTCTTTGAACATGGAATCGGTGTGGACCGTCTTGCTTTTTCCGGCGGGCGGCTGGCGGTGGAAATGGTTCGTCATGGCGGACTTTCCAGAATCATTTATTTCGGCAACCAGCGCGGATGTGACCAGGAGTTTTTTCATGGGGATCCCCTCAGTGCCTGGGTGGAGCTGTTCCGTCCGGCGGTTCGCTTGGACAATGAGAATCGTTATGCGCTTGAGTTTCACAATACGGTGATTTTTCCGAACGGTTTCCGCAGTTCCTGTGAATTTGAAGGGGTGAAATTCAGTCACGAGCTGATTCTGGAAAATCAGGAGATGATGTTCCGTCTGACCCGCCTTTCCGGGGGAGAAGACCGGAAGATCGCATTTGAGCTGATCAATACGGATCTCTGCACTAGAACCGATAAAGCGATCCGTTCCTGGGAAAAAGTGAACAACGATTTTCCCCTGTGGCGGATTGTGGATCATTATCCGGATGCCGAAGTTGCCGCCGAGCGGAATGCCGGCTATCGGACTCTGGCACAGCGCGGGGACCCCTTTGTGGCTCCCACCCCACACAGTGAGACCTTTTTCGGCATCTGCGGCAGTTCGCCCATTTGCTTTCGGGAAACTCCGTGGATGTTCCGCAAACACTATTTTTCTCAGGAATTGAACGGATCGAATGCGGTATTTGTGCTTGGATTCGGTCACGCCGGGGCTGCCGAATTGATCGAGCGGCTGAAAATGCACTCCAGAGCCCCGGAACACAAGTTCCGTTTCCCGGATGGAGAGGGGAGTCCCCGCTTCAAGTCCAACCATCCGGTACTGGATTCGTTTCTTGCGAATGCTCCGGATATTCTGGATTCCTATGCCGTTGATGATGTGTCCGGCGGAATGCGCGCTGCCGATTCCGGATACTGGATCTGGGGATGGGACAGCATGGTCTGGGCGGAAGCCTTTCCTCAGCTCAATCGTCTGGAACAGATGGCCGGGGTTTTGGATTTTTATTGTCGAACGGCGAGTCCTCAAAGCGGTATTTTTCATGAAATGCACCCGGATTTGCGGGCGTATAAATCAATGGCATTTGCTCCGCAGTGCCTGTACGCGGTAATGCTGTATCAATATCTTGTCTATTCCGGCAGGACCGAGGTGGCCGGTCGCTATCTTCGATTTGCCGAAGAGATTGTCTCCAGAGCCGGAGAATTCGAGGTTGCGGGATCCGGTCTGCTTCGCGGGGTCTCGCTCTATCCGGACCATCCGGAGGATCTGGATCAGGACGGAGATGATATCAGCGTCTTCAACAACAGCATTTATTATCAGGCTCTCCGGTCGCTGGAGGAGCTGGAGCGCGCGTTTGAAAATCCGGAAAAAAGCATGTTTTATCGCACCCTGGCGGAAAGGACCCGCCGTGGATTCGAGAGATTCTATGATCCGCAGGCCGGATACTTCTGCGATTCTCTTTCAGCCCGGGATTTTTCCATGCGTAGACATTATCCGGTGTATGCCATCCTTTTCGTAACGGAATTCGCCGATGAACTTCTGGAGAACAAACGTTCTGCCGTCGCGGAATTCATGAACGAACATTTTTCAACCCGGCAGGGTGCCCGGATTCTTCCGCTTGACGATCCCGCGTTTTTGCGCGACGGCAATCAGCTTGGGATGTATATGCCCAGCACCGAACGCTTCTACCGGGTCATGTCCCATGCGATGGACCCGGTCCGGAATCTGGAAAAATGGAAAAACGATATCATCTGCAACTGGAAGCTCCTGACGCTTCCGGAAGCCCTGACATGCGAATATGAAAATCATGGCATTACTCCGGACAATCCCGGACGCAAACAATTTTTTACGCTGAAACCCTGGGTGGGCAACTGGTTTCTCTTCGCTCTGGGAATCCATTGTGATCTGGACGGAATCGTGTTTGCTTCCTTTGCAGATGCCGGGACGGAAGTGTCCGGACTCCATTGGAGGGGAAAAACTCTTTGTATCCGCAACTGTGGTTCCTCCGGCAAGGTGTCGAGTATCCGGATCAATGGCAAGGCGGCTGCCGGCACGGATCGCGTCCTCTGGAGTGAGTTGCCGGCACTCTCTGAAATTGTCGTTTTGCGCCAGTGAAAGGCGGGAAGCGGAAGAACGTCCGGAATCCTTGCGTGTGGGAGAAAACGCGGTGAAACGGGGCGGTGAGCTCCCCGTTTCGTTCCAGCGGTTCCCGGTCAGGCGAGAAGAGAGGCGTTTTCAAGAATTTTCAGTCCGGCGGTACAGGCGGGGCAGTCGCACCACTTCCCGCCGGCGGCCTTGACCTCGTGCGCATGCGAAGCGATGGCTTTTGCCTTTTCCGCTCCGAAGATTTCAACCGCTTTGGGGGATTCAAAAAATTCAATGACATGATCAATTGTGGCGATGTCTTCCCGAATCTCCTGCAACAGTTCTGCTCCTGCGGCTTTTTCTTCGGGAGTTCCCGCTGCCTTGAGAAATTTTTCTCCCGCTGCTTTGAGTTCCTTGCAGCAGGATGGGGCGGCAATCATGTCTTTTACGGTCTGTACGAGTTCCTTTTTGTCCATGAGACAGTTCTCCTCATTGTTACGGGGTTGTGTTTCTTTTTGTTTTCGGACGTTTTCCATTTCCGGAATACTATATGCCCGAACAGGAACGATTGAAAATCAAAACGGAAGAAAAAATGTTTTTTTATGTGTTGCAGATGTTTGGAAAAGAGATTGGTGGGGATTCTGTTTTTGTCGGGGATACTGTTCCTGCGGTTTGCATTTCGGTGGAGCGAGTGTATATTCTCCCTTTCAGTTGACGGGAGGTGTGGTAAAATGAAGATTCTGGTCGGGTTGAGCGGAGGTGTCGATTCCGCGGTTGCCGCCATGCTTCTGAAAAAAGCCGGACACGAGGTCTCCGGCGCGATCATGCGCATCTGGAATGAGAACAATCCATTCCGGGGCGGTGACGGCAAAGGGTGTTACAGTCCGGATAAAAAGGAGGATATCGAGTGTGCCGCCAATGTTGCCGAACGGCTTGGAATTCCATTCCGGATCGTGGATGTCTCACGCGAATATGAGAAAGTGGTGATTGAGAATTTTCGCAGTGAATATCAATCAGCCCGGACACCGAATCCGTGTGTCCGCTGCAACAGCTACATCAAGTTCGGAGTATTCCCTGCCGGTGCGCGGAAGATGGGGCTGGAGTTTGACTGTTTTGCCACAGGGCATTATGTTCGTCTGCGTTCGGAAAACGGACGTTTTCAGCTTCTCCGCGCCTCTGATCCGGCAAAGGATCAGTCGTATTTTCTCTATCGTCTGACGCAGGAACAGCTCTCGTCCGTTCTGTTTCCTCTGGGCGGCTACCGGAAATCAGAGATTCGCACGATGGCTGCGGAATTCGGGTTGCCGGTTTCGGAACGTCCGGACAGTCAGGATTTCTATTCCGGTGATTACCGCGATCTTCTCCAGCGCGCAGGCGAAAAGGGGATGATTGTGGATGAAAGAGGGGTTGTCGTTGGGCATCACAACGGCTTCTGGGGGTATACCATCGGACAACGTCGCGGACTTGGCGTTGCCGCGAAGCATCCTCTGTATGTGACAGGGCTGGACCCGGAACGGAACATTGTTTACGTCGGTCCGGAAGAGATGCTGAAAAAAACGAAAATGCGCGTGACCGATGTGAACTGGAGCGGAATTCCCGCTCTTTCTGCTCCGCGCGATGTCCGGATCAAAGTGCGTTCGATGGGGCTTGGCACCGCGGGGTCCATCCGTCCGATGGAGGATGGAAGCGTACTTGTGGAGTTTTATGAGGAACAGAAATCGCCGACTCCGGGCCAGTCCGCCGTCTTTTACGACGGCGATCTGCTGCTCGGCGGCGGCCTGATCGGGGAGGCGGACTGAGGATGCTTACAGACCATGAACTCGCCCGGTATCTTGAGCTGACGGATCCGGCGGAATTGCAGGAACTTTACCGGAAGGCGTACGAGGTCAAGCTGCGCCATATCGGGAAGAAGGTCAGTCTGCGCGGACTGATCGAGATCAGCAACATCTGTCGGAAGAACTGCTATTACTGCGGCATCCGCAGCGGCAACACTTCCGTCAGACGTTACAGGATTGATGCGGAGGATATCATTCATTCAGCTCTCTGGGCGCTGGAGCATCATTACGGTTCGATTGTGCTGCAGTCCGGGGAGGTCGTTTCCGAGGAGTTCTCCTCGTTTATTGAGAAGATTGTTCGTGAAATACGGACCCGGAGTGAAGGACGTCTCGGGATCACGCTCTGCTGCGGAGAGCAGACCCCGGCCGTCTATGAGCGCTGGCGCAAAGCCGGGGCCCATCGCTATCTGCTTCGGATTGAGACTTCCGATCCGCTCTTTTATGCGAAACTGCATCCGGCGGATCACAATTTTGAAGCGCGAAAACAGTGTCTCCGCGAGCTGCGGAAGCTGGATTACCAGGTTGGTTCCGGCGTCATGAGCGGACTCCCCGGCCAGACAGCGGAACAGCTTGTTCATGATCTGCGCTTTTTTCAGGAGTTCGATCTGGATATGATCGGCATGGGACCCTATATTCCGCATTGCGATACTCCCCTCGGCAAAGGAATCGAACTGACTCCGGAGTATCGCCGGAAGCAGCTCGAAATCGGATTGAAAATGATCGCATGCACCCGCCTTCTGCTGGAGGATGTGAATATCGCCTCTACAACGGCTCTTCAGGCGCTCAGCGACACCGGCCGGGAACAGGGGCTTCTCGCCGGTGCAAACGTCATCATGCCGAACGTGACCGATACCTCCTACCGGCGCGGCTATCAGCTTTATGCCGACAAGCCTGCTCTGGATGAGAATTCCGAGCAGAGCTGTTCTTCTCTTACGGAAAAAATCCTTTCCATCGGAGAACAGATCCTTTGGGACGAATACGGCGATTCCCGTCATTATTTCAAACGAAAAGAGTTGTGATTCCGTATCTCGCCGGGTTCGTTTTTTTTGTCTACTTTTTTGGTTGTGTTTAATGTGTTTCCGTTCGTTTGACATTCGCTTCTCCTCTGGTATATTACAAACAGCGACTGGAACAGTCGAGTATGGAAAGGAATCTGCGATATGACGAAAATAGCTGACTGCATTACGGATCTGATCGGGAATACTCCGCTGGTCAGAATCAACCGTCTTAACGACGGCGGGGCGGAACTCCTCGCCAAAGTGGAGTATTTCAATCCCGGAGGCAGCGTCAAGGACCGCATCGCTCTGGCGATGATTGAAGATGCCGAGCGTCGCGGAGCTCTCAAGCCGGGCGGACTGATTATCGAACCCACCTCCGGCAATACTGGAATCGGGCTTGCTCTTGTGGCGGCGGTCAAGGGATATCGTCTCGTCCTGACGATGCCGGAGACCATGAGCGAGGAACGGCGGAAGCTCCTTCAGGCATATGGTGCGGAACTGGTCCTTACCGACGGTGCCGCCGGAATGAAAGGCGCGATCGCGAAAGCCGAGGAGATTCATGCACGGAATCCCGGCTCATTCATTCCGCAGCAGTTCGAGAATCCCGCGAATCCCGCCTGTCACGAGGCGACGACTGCGGAAGAGATCTGGTCCGGGACCGATGGTCATGTGGATGCGTTTGTCGCCGGAGTCGGTACGGGCGGAACCCTGACCGGGATCGGCAAAGTGCTGAAACAGAAGAATCCGGCGTTGAAACTTTTTGCCGTCGAACCGGATACCTCTGCGGTTCTGAGCGGCGGAAAAGCGGGTCCGCACAAGCTGCAGGGGATCGGCGCCGGCTTTGTTCCCGGTGTGCTGGATACAAAGCTGATCGACCGGATCTTCCCGATCTCCGCCGAGGATGCCGGACGTACCGCGCGGGAAGCGGCAAAACAGGAAGGCTTGCTGATCGGAATCTCATCGGGTGCGGCGCTGTTTGCTGCACTTGAACTCAGCCGGGAACCGGAATGGAAGGGCAAACGCATTGTCGTTCTTCTGCCCGACAGCGGAGAACGCTATCTTTCCACCTGGCTCTTTCAGTAAAAGCGGGATATCTTTGTCCGGGAAGAGGGAATCTCTTCTTGATCCGAAAAGGAAACGCGGATCGGAACCGGAGGAGACTTCCGGACGATCCGCGTTCGATGTATTTCAGATTGCTTGAAGAATCGGATGAGGGGGCGGTCAGGTTGTTTTCTTCTTTTTGAATTCCCCGTCGATTCCGGTCCGATGCCGGACGATGGCGCCTTTGACCATGTAGATGACATCCTCATCAATGTTGGTTGCACAGTCGCCGATGCGTTCCAGATGTTTGGAGACGTTCAGAATGTTGAGATAGCGCTCGACATTTTCCGGATGCTGATGCATCAGTTCCAGAAGCCGGGCATGGTTTTCTCTGTTCATTTCATCAATGACATCGTCGTAGTCGAGTCCTTCCGCTGCGAGATCGGCATCCAGTTTGATGAGCGCTTCAAGGCTTTTGCCGAGGGCGGTTTTTGTGCATTCCGTCAGAGGATGGAGGTCAACGGGGATCTCTTCCGTGGACATGGAATAGTAGGAGAGGGCGCGTTTGGCAATGTTGACTGCGAGATCGCCAATGCGTTCCAGATCGTTGTTCATTTTCAGACAGGCAATCACATAACGCAGATCACCGGCAACAGGCTGGTGGAGCGCAAGGATTTTCAGGCATTCCTCTTCGACATCGAGTTCGAAATGGTCGATTTCAATATCGTTTTCAATGACCCGTTCCGCCTTTTTCTTGTCATTGGACATTACGGCGTCGACAGCATCGACGACAGCTTCCTCCACCATTCCGCAGAGGATCAGGATGCTCTTCTTGAGCTTTGAAATTTCATTGTCGAGAATTACAGACATTGCAGATTCCTTTTGATTGACGGAGGTTGCCGGATCAGCCGAAGCGTCCGGTGATGTAGTCTTCCGTTTTTTTCTGTTTCGGTTTCGTGAAGAGTTCAGAGGTTTTGCCGTATTCCACGATGACTCCTTTATAGAAGAATCCTGTATAATCGGAGACGCGCGCCGCCTGCTGCATGTTATGGGTCACGATGACGATCGTGAACTCTTTTTTGAGTTCGCCGATCAGGTCTTCAACCTTTGAAGTGCCGATGGGATCGATGGCTGAGGTCGGTTCGTCCATGAGCAGGACCTCGGGGCGGATCGCGATAGCCCGTGCGATGCAGAGTCTCTGCTGCTGTCCGCCGGAAAGGGCAGTACCGGGCTTCCGGAGTTTATCCTTGACTTCATCCCACAGAGCGGCTCCGCGGAGACTCTCTTCCACGCGGTCGGCGATCTCGCTGCGCTTGAGTTTGTAGTGGAGTTTGAGACCATAGGCGATGTTGTCGAACACAGACATCGGAAACGGCGTCGGCTTCTGAAAGATCATGCCGACCTTGCGCCGAAGTTCCAGCAGATCCGTGGCGGGATCAAGGATGTTCTGTCCGTCGATCAGGATCTCTCCTTCCGCACGCTGTTCCCGGTAGAGCTGGTAGATCCGGTTGTAGATCCGCAGATGAGTGGATTTGCCGCATCCGGATGGGCCGATAACCGCGGTTACGCGATTCCGGTAGATTTCAATGTTGTTGTCGAACAGGGCCTGGTGATTTCCGTAATAAAAATTCAGATGCCGGACGGAAATTTTGACCTGTTCTTCAAGAGACGGATTTGTCGTCATGCTTTTTTCTCCCTGAACGCCGTTCTGCAGATGATGTTGAGCGCGAGAACGGTGAATGTAATAATGAGTGCCGCACCCCATGCACGGACATGCATGGTTTCAAACGGCGAATTGGTTGCATATTCCGTCATTGTGACGGTGAGGTTCGCCGTGGGCTGGGTGAAGAATCCGGTGGGCCAGGCGTCGCTGGTGAGAGCGGTGAAGAGCAGAGGCGCGGTTTCCCCGGCGACACGCGCCACTGCCAGCAGAACTCCGGTAATGAGTCCGCTTCTCGCGGCGCGGAACACGACAGCCAATGTAATTTTCCAGCGTGGCGCCCCGATTGCCAGCGCGGATTCCCGGAGCGCGTTCGGAACCATGCAGAGCATATCTTCCGTTGTCCGGAGAATAACGGGAAACATGATGATTGCCAGTGCGACCGATCCGGCAAATCCGGAGAACTTTCCTGTTGTCATGACCAGCAGCGTGTAGACGAACAGCCCGACGATGATGGATGGCATTCCCATCATGACATTGGCGGAGAAGCGCACCGCACTGCCGAATTTCGAGTCGCGTGAAAATTCCGAAAGGCAGATCCCCCCGAGCAACCCGGCCGGAACTGCCAGAACCGTCGCAGCCAGCGTGATGACGGCAGTTCCCAGAATGGCGTTCAGCATGCCGCCATCCGGAATGCCGTATGGTTTTGTCGGCTGCGTCAGGAAGGTGAGAGAAAGGGACTGGAAACCATTCCGGATGATGGTCCAGAGAATCCAGACCAGAAAGACTGCCGCGACAAGCGTTCCGATCGCGGAAATCCCGATGATTGTCCAATTCGCCAGTTTGCGGCGGAAGAGTCCGCGTGTTCTTTTTTGAGCCTGTGATACGGGGGTCATAATCCGCCTCCGGAGTTTTTCCGGATTCTGCCGAGCCAGAGTTGTCCGAAAATTTGAATGGCAAATGTAATACAGAGCAGAATCAGTCCGAGTGCGAAGAGGGAACTTTTTGCAAGACCTTCCGCTTCCGCGAATTTGTTTGCAAGGATGGATGCTATTGTCGCGCCGGAATCGTAGAGTGATGCGGAAATGACTTCACTGTTGCCGATGATGAAGAGGACCGCCATGGTCTCTCCCACTGCCCGGCCGAGTCCGAGAAAGACGGCTCCGAGAAGCCCCTGCATTCCATACCGCATGGTGACATCCCTTGCAACTTCCCAGGTTGTCGCTCCTGTTCCGTAGGCGGATTCCTTGACCACCGCCGGAACCATGCGGAAGACGTCTCGCATGATTGCCGACATGAACGGCAGTGCCATCAGTGCAAGAACCAGTCCCGCGGTGAGAAAACCGAATCCTGTCATGGGGCCGTCGAACAGCGGGAGGACGGAAAGCCCGAGTGTATCCGAAAGAAACGGCTGAACGCGGGTCTGCATGAACGGTACAAAAACAAAGAGTCCCCACATGCCATAGATGACGCTCGGAATCGCCGCCAGAAGGTCCAGTGCGCATCCGAAGATCCTGGAGAGAAACGGAGGAGCGATTTCCACCAGAAAAAGAGCAGTCAGAAAGGAGGTCGGTACAGCGATCAGAAGCGCAATCGCCGTTGTGACAAGCGTACCGTGAATCGCACACGCCGCACCGAATTTCATTTCAACCGTATCCCACTCTGTTGAACAGAGAAAACCGGGACCGAACTCCCGGAACGCCGGATATGAGTGCCAGGCAAGCTGAAGAAAAAAGGCGATCGTGAGAAGAGCCGCCAGAGCCGCAGCAGAAATCGCGAGCCACCGGAACAGTTTGTCGGAAAGGGAGGTCCCGCCGGGACCTCCCTTCGCGGGACCGCTTTTTCGTAAGACGGTCGGTTCATTCATGGGGATCGCCTCACTTGACTTCTTTCCAGGAGGCTTTTACGAGAGCAACAACTTCCGCAGGCATCGGAACGTAGTGCATGGCGGAGGCCGTTTTTCCACCTTCCCGGAAGCACCAGTCAAAATACTGGAACATCTTTCGGGCGACAGCTTTTTCCTTCTGTTCTTTTTTCAAAACAATATATGTCACTCCTGTGATCGGCCATGCGCTGGCACCTTTCTGATTCGTGAGTTCCACCCGGAAATTCCTGGCGTTCTTCCAGTCGGCTCCGGAGGCGGAGGCTGCAAAGGTTGCAACATCGGGGCTGACGAATTTTCCGTCCGCATTCTTCAGTTGAACCGTTGCAAGTCCGGCTTCTTTGGCATAGGCATATTCCACATATCCGATGGAGCCGCGGGTCTTTGCAACATTGTTGGCGATTCCGGGATTGCCTTTTGCTCCGATGGAGCCGCGGAACCATTTGACGTCTTTCGCATTGCCCGGGCCTTTGGACCATTTTTCAGAAACTTTGCTCAGGTAGTTGGTGAAAATCCAGGTCGTGCCCGAACCGTCGGAGCGCCGGACTACGGTGACTCTCAGATTGGGAAGGCGGAGGCCCGGATTCAGTTTCGTAATTGCAGGGTCATTCCATTTTTTGATCTCTCCGAGAAAGATTGCCGCAAGAGTCGGCCCATCCAGTTTGAGTTGTCCCTTCGGCACACCGGGAAGGTTGACCACCGGAACCACTCCGCCGATCAGCATCGGAAACTGCGTCAGATTGAATTCCCTGAGATCTTTTTCCTTGACGGGATCGTCGGACCCTGCAAAATGGATCGTTCCCGATTTCAGCTGGGAAACTCCCGCGCCGGAACCGATCGACTGGTAGTTGAATCGATCCCCGCCCGGATTCGCTTTGTTGTAAGTGTAGGTCCAGGCCGCATAGACCGGAGCTGGGAAACTGGCTCCCGCTCCATTGATGGTTTCGGCGTTTCCTGCGAAGGCTCCAAAAAGGACAGCCGCCGTAATCGCCAGTTTTCTGAATGGACTTTTCATACATGTTCTCCTGTGTTTGGTTGTTCCGCTGCTGCGGATTGTTCCGTTTGCATGTACTATGCCATCTATTTGTTAAAACCGTGTTAGCATGGTGATAGATGTACATGAATTCAGCAGCAGGCTCTTTTCCGCAGAAAAAAGGCGCCCCGTACCGAAGAGGGGGTCGGTACGGGGCTGCAACAAAGGAGAGAGTGTGACAAACGATATTTTTCATAGGAGAGTCGCTTGCCACAGTTTGTTGGACACCCGCTTTTCCGGAATGTTCCCTCCGGGAAAAAATTTTTTATTTTTTTTTCGCTTTCCTTAGTATACAGAGCAGATCGTTTTAAAATAAGGTGCCCCGTACCGTGTGGGGCCGGTACGGGGCTGCAACAAAGGAGAGAGCATAACAGACAATGTCTGTCGGAACATCGCCTGTTACTGTTTATGACAATCTAATATAGCAGATGTTCCATAAAATACAATAAAAAAAATAAAAAAAAATAAATTGTGAATTAAATCACAATAAAGTTCTCTGTTTTCAGATTTAAAAAGAGGACGGAAGGGGAGAGAATTTTTTTGATCAGATTGATTTTCCAGGAAACCTTGTTATTTTTTTGACAGATGATTGTTTTCGGAAATGGAAAAGGAAAGAGACAAAAATGAAAATTTATATTTTTGCGGATATGGAGGGGATTTCCGGGGTATCCTGCCGTGGTCATGTGCTGTCATCCGAACCGGCACTCTATGCGACCGGAAGAGAACGGATGGCCGCTGATATCAATGCCTGTGTGGCGGGATGTTTCCAAGGGGGTGCCGATGTGGTGATTGTCCGGGATGGACATGGCGGCGGATGCAATGTCGATCCCCGACGGATTGATTCCAGAGCCGAACTGATTCAGGGAGCGACTCCGGGAGTCCGCTTTTCCGGAATCGGCGATTCGGATGGATTGATTCTTCTCGGCTACCATGCCAAAGCGGGAACTCCCGGCGCTCTTCTGGAACATTCCTATAACTCGAAAGCGTTTCAGAATATGTGGCTGAACGGGCGCAAAGCCGGGGAAATCGCCATGGATGCCGCGATTGCCGCTGAATACGGAGTGCCAGTCATCCTCGTGACCGGGGATGACAAAGCCTGTATGGAGGCGCGTTCCTGGCTGCCGGAGGTTTCGGTCTGCTGCGTGAAGACCTCCTCCGGTCTGGAAAAGACGGAGCTTCTGCCGCTGGAGACGGCCCATCAGCGGATCACTGATGCTGCCGCAGATTCCTGCCGTCGCTGTCAGGAATTCAAAATGCTGTCCCTGGACCGTCCGGTTACGCTGCGGATTGAGATGATGGAGCGTCTTCAGCGCCGAATCGAAGGAGCTGTTTATCCGGACCCGGACGACTGCCGTATTTACGAGAAGTCCGGGGAATCCCTGGAGAAGCTGTTTTTTGATCTGGTTTGATCGTCCGGACGTTACTTTTCGTTACCGTAAGGGTAGGGGAGAAAGAGAATATTTTCGGTTCCGTCCAGAAGACAGTTGCCGATGGTGTAGATGTAGCGGAAACTATCCGTTGCGACTGCGCAGGTGAAGAGGGTTGAGGCAACCAGCGACAACAATTCCGCTGTACTCCAGATGTGAGTTCCTGGATTGAAATTCGGAATGCTCTCCCACTGTTTGCCCGGATAAAAGAGGGTGCCGCTGCAGAGAATGGCGAACTCTCCTCCGATCTGCACCACTTCCATACGCGTATGCCACGCTTCCGCAAGAAGTTTGGCGATGATGCAGCACATGAAGTCGATTGCTGCGCCGTCCTCCAGAATGGTTCCGAGACAGATGGTGTCCGCGTTCAGGTCGTCTTTGGAGAATCCGACACAGTGAATTTTTTCACCGAGGAATGCGAAGAGTTTTTCGATACGGCACCCCTGCAGTACGGCGGAATCCTGAAGAAAATCCTGCCATTGCTGAAGGACTTCCGGACGGGTGTCGTTGTCAAACCAGAGCAGATGGAGGCGGATGATTCCCTCCAGCAGAGAATATTCTCCTTTGCGGAGGGAGTCTGCCATGGTCTTGCGGTTTCTGCGTTTGATGATGGCGGACTGCATCTGATGGATTCTGCGGCGCAGTTTGGCGTCGGATGTTTCCTGAAGACTCCGCAGAATGCGTTCGAGGCGGGGATCGTCATTCTGGATCAGCTCCGCCATGGCGAGGCTTGCCGCCTGTTCGTTGTCGTCGTCCAGCAGTTTGAGAAGATGTTTAAAATTATCGTTCATCGGCTCACTGCTTTTCCGGGAAGTATCCTTTGAGTGCGTCAGAGGCGATTTTCTTGACCTCCTGAGAGAAATCCGCTTTAAGAATCCAGCGGAGAAAATCGGGATTTTCAATTGCGATTGTTTTCAGTTTCTGTCCGGAGTTCCTGCCGAATGCCACGACAACTTCTCCTTCTTTCCAGCGGAAGCGTCCGTCTGGATCAACTGCATCCTGAATTTTGGGATTGCAGAGGTTGTGGATGACATCCAGGTCCTCCGTGAATTCGACATCTTCCGGAAGTTCTTCTGAGGTCCATGCGGAATACTTTTTCAGCTCCGCTTCGAAGACTTCCACGGTTGCAAGTGTGTCGGCTTCCGCTGAGTGGGCTTCGTCAAGATTTTTTCCACAGAAGGTTTTGTAGGCTGCCTTGAGGGTGCGCGGTTCCATTTTGCAGTAAAGATAATAGGCATCGACGATGCGTCTGTTTTTGGTCTCGAACTGAAGTCCCGCACGCTGGAATTCCCGGACCAGAACCGGAACATCGAATTTCACGATGTTGTATCCGCCGAGGTCGCAATCCTCCAGATAGATGTAAAGACTCTGTGCAATGCGTCGGAAGGTCGGGGCGTCCTTGACATCCTCATCATAGATTCCATGCACTTCGGAGGCCTCTTCCGGAATGTGCATTTCGGGATTGATCCGACGCGTTTTGATTTCCCGCGTTCCATCGGGAAACAGTTTCACTACGGAGAGTTCCACGATTCTATCCGTGAGAACATTGGTTCCGGTCGTTTCAAGATCAAAAAAAACAAGCGGTCTGTCTTTGACAACAGAAAGCATGGGGAAGACTCCTTCAGTAAATCTTTTTTTTCAGTATGGAATTGTGCTTTTCCGGAAGCATCTTTCAAATAAATTCAACAGATACTATACATCCGTCGGAGAAATTTCGCAACGTTGTTTGAGAAAAAAGAGGCATTTGTTTTCCCGATGCAAAAAAGGCGGTCCGAAGACCGCCTGGAACAAGTGGCGCTGGGGCCGTTCAGAGCCTTGTGCAGGAGAGCGGCGGAAAGAGTCTGCCATTCCACTCGAACTCCTTTTTACGGTAGTTCACGAGCAGCCGGGAACCATCGGAGTAGAGGCTGCATGCAACGCCTTCCGCAAGCTCTTCGTGTTCTTCCATGAATTCAAATTGCAGATCGCAGATGGTCTGATAGAAATCGTATTCCTGTTTCAGTTTTGCGACGCCTTCCCGGAGTTCCTGATCGGTTGCGCAGCCGAGGTCTTCGTTGCCCATCCAGTTTCTTCCCGCGTGCATGAATTTTGCATAGAAATAGGCGAGGGGACGTCCGCCGTACTCCAGATTTTTCAAACGGACTTCCGGATCGGACTTGATCGCTTCGTTGACGCTGTCGCAGAACGAGTTGTAAAGAAGAATCCCGTGATAGACCAGATGCCAGAGCGGAATGAACTTGTCGCAGATCTCCGGCATTTCCGGGTTCAGATTGAAGACGGTGTAAAGTGCGTAGTCATAGGACCCGATGCAGAAATCCCATGCTCCTTCGGAACCGCTTGCACCGATGGATTCCCGTGCGAGTTCCAGAGTCTTTGCGCGCCATTCGCCTGCGGCTTTGCGGGTCAGGGGGTGATCCGGATGATAGCAGGGGTCGGGTATGACAATGCTCATGACATCCAGATAGTGGATGCCGCGGAATCCGAGATGTTCCATATCCTTGAAATCCTGAACGGCGATTTTTTCATGGGCCTCTTTCGGGCAGAGGCGGTAGGACTGTCCGCCGCCCCACTGACCCTCTTTGTGGAGATTGCCGTTTTTATCGCGGATGACATACTCTTCCTTCCAGCGTTTGGCAATGGTGTAGGAATCCAGAACGTTGGTATGACCGGAGATAAGATAGCCGTACTCCTTTGCTTTCCGGATCAGACGGACCAGGGCTTCTTCGCCGCCGAGAAGCGGTTCCACGGGGAAGATATCGGGGAACCGTCCGTCATGACCGGACTTATTCCAGCCGACCAGACAGAATTCTGCGTCGCGGATTCCCTGCCTGTGAAATTCCTCCACGATCTGTTCCGCACGTTCGAATGTGATGGCTGCATGAATCGGGGGTTCGTTTTCTTCCGTCTGTTCCAGCACGGGCGGAGGCACCGGCTTCCAGGCAAGACGGATGCGCACTTCCGGCCCACGTGCGGCATCCGCCAGAACCGGATAGCGTTTCGAGCGCTTTTTGAGTGGAACGCAGGCTCCCCGGTCGAGCTGATATTTTCGATAGCGCCGCGCTGCGCCGGAGTAGTTCGCATCGGCTCCCGACAACTCAAAATAACGGATGACGATGTCTTCATACGCCTTTCCGTCTTCAAGGTGAAATCGCGGATACAGGTAATAGCTTCCTCCTCGGACACCGACGACAAGCGAGTATTCCATCGACATTCCGGCAACGACCGCCAGACAGCCTTTTTCGCCGTGTTTGACCGCATAGATCGGCATCGTGCTCCGGTCGAAGACTGTCTCGGCATCCGGACGTTTCCGGAAGAGTGTGAGTGCGGCATGACCGTTGTTTTCGATGCTGGGGATGATAAAGTATCCGTCCTCCACGGCGGATGCGGTGAAGAGAATGGAGTGAATTTCAACGGCTTGAGCGCCTTCTGGAATTTCCGAACGCCTGAGAAACAGTTCTGAAACGGTTTCGTTGAGGATGCGTTCTTCCGTGTTTCCATCGGAAAAGATAAATTTGACCGTCGTCATCATTGCGGAAGTCCTTTTTTGTTTTTTGAGAGAATCCGTGCGGTATGATCCACCGGGGAAATAATTGTCTTCGATCATACTTATAGCGGTCATGTGAATTTTGTCAAGATTGATATAAAAAATATCCGGGAATTTTTTCTTTTATGGAAAACGGATTTTGACGAATCCGGGACTTGAAAAAGCAACTTCCGGAACTACTGTACACCAAACCCGGAACAGCATTCTGAACCATGGATACATGAAGGAGATGAAGATGAAGAAGATTCTGCTGCTTTCTGCCGTACTCGTTTTCTGCGGCTTTTCCGCCAGCGCCGCTGAAGCGACTCCCGCCAACTTGAAACTCTGCTATGAACTGTTCGATGCAATGAAGATGGAAAAACAGCTTTCCGATACTTCCGCGCAGATGCTTGCTCTTCAAATTCAGGGCAATCCAATGCTGGTGCAGTTCAAACCGGAGCTGGAGGCGTTCTATCAGAAATGCCTTCAGTTCAACAATCTGAAAGAAGGAATTGCAAAGATTTATCTTGAACTTTTCACTCCGGAGCAGATTCGGGATTTTATTCGCTTCTATAAGACTCCCTCCGGACAGGCGTTTGCTTCGAAGTCAGCCCTGCTTTCAACCAAAGTCGCCGCACTCAGCCAGCAGATCGTGATGAAAAATATGCCGGAACTTCAGAAGGCAATCCAGGAAAAAGCAAAGAAACTGCAGGAGCAGCAGAAGACCGGAAACAAATAAAACCGGAACTTGACCATTCTTCGTGAAAGAGCCAGATTGACAAATCGGCTCTTTCATGCTAAATTATACATCAACATTTCACTGAAAAGAAACTGTAACAAAAGGTATTTATTATGTCCGGACATAGCAAATGGGCTAATATCAAGCACAAAAAAGGCGCGGCTGATGCAAAGAAAGGCCGTATTTTCTCCAAATTCGCAAAGGAAATCATGGTTGCTGTCAAGACCAGCGGCAAGGACCCCGATGCCAATCCCCGGCTGCGTCTCGCCCTCGCCGGAGCGCGTGCCGCCAATATGCCCCGTGAAAACATTGACCGCGCCATTAAAAAAGGCGCCGGCGAACTCGGCGATGTGACCTTTGAAGAAGTGACCTATGAAGGCTATGGTCCCGCGGGAACCGCGCTGATCATTGAATGTCTGACCGATAACCGCAACCGGACGCTCGGCGATGTTCGTCTTGTTCTGGACCGCTCCGGCGGAAACATGGCGAACTCCGGAGCCGTTTCCTGGATGTTCCAGCGCAAGGCCCATTTTGTCGTGGAAGGGGAAAATGCCGATGAGGAAAAACTGATGGATGTGGTCCTTGACGCAGGCGCCGAGGATATTGAAGTCGATGAGGATACCGCCGAAATCTGGGGTGCTCCCGAGGCGTTTGAACCGATTTCCAAAGCACTTGAGGCTGCCGGAATCGCCACCACGGAGGCTGGTGTGACCAGAAAGCCGGACAACCTGGTCGGCATCAATGAACTTTCCGTTGCCCAGCAGGTCCTGCGCCTGATCGATAAGCTTGAGGACCTGGACGATGTTCAGGCTGTCCATTCCAACGCCGATATCGCAAGCGAAGTTCTCGATCAGATCTCCGAGGAAGACTGAGTGAGCCAAAGTGCCTGGAGACTTTCCTTTTACCGTATTGGGAGTTGATACGGCGATCCGGAAAACCGGATACGCCGTTCTCCAGGTGACCGCCCCGGGCCGTTACAACGTCTTGGACTGCGGATTGATCAATAATGGAAAAGATCTGCTCCACAGTGAATGCCTGAGGCGAATCTCCGGCGGAATTCGGGAAATCGTTCGGATGTTTCAGCCGGATTCCGCTTCAATAGAAGTTGCTTTTGTATATAAGAATATCAGAACGGCAATGATCCTGAGCCTTGCAAGAGGCGCCGTAATAGCTTCGCTTGCCGAACAGTCCGTTCCGGTTTTCGAGTATTCTCCGAAATCGGCAAAACGGGCTGCGGTTGGGCGTGGTGACGCATCCAAGGAACAGGTCGCAGCTATGATGGCGGCGATCTGCGGCATTGATATTTCCGGCGTTCCGGACGATGCGACGGATGCCTTGGCTCTGGCTCTGTGCCATGCGAATGTCTCTACCAGAAAAGAGTTGCTGTTCTTAACAGGTGTCAGGGTATAGGAGCCCTGCGGAAACAGATTAAGGAGGAGAGAAGTTGAAATGAAGCTGACGAGATATGGAAAACGGGAGTGGGGAATTGCCTCTGCTGTTGCCGTGATCCTGCTGGCGGCTACGATCGCCTGCGGAATTTTCCTTTCCCAAAGTGCTGGAATCTATCTTTCAATTCTGGTGATTGCGCTCTGGACGGCGTTTGTCGGATTTTTCCGGGACCCCAGCCGGGCGATTACGCTTCAGGATGATCTTCTGCTGGCTCCCGCGGATGGTCTCGTGAAGGATATTGAACTCATCCGTTCCGCCGATTATCCTCAACTTGCTGAGGTGTTCGAAGGCCGCGACATGCTGCGGGTTGGAATCTTTCTTTCCGTCTTCAACGTGCATTTGAATCGCGCTCCGGCCGATATGGTCGTGAAGTTCCGCGAACACAAGGACGGCTGTTATTACGACGCCCGCGATACCAAGGCCATCAAAGAAAATGAATCCCTTGTCATTGCCGGAATTGCGACGGTTGCCGGAAAGGAATATCCGATTGCCGTGAAACAGATTTCCGGCGCGGTTGCGCGCCGTATCGTCTGTGAAGCGGAGCCGGGCACCTCTCTCAAACGGGGGGAACGGTACGGTATGATCAAATTCGGTTCCAGAACGGAACTGTATATTCCTGCGAAAAGTGATCTTGAAATCATGGTCCGTCTCGGTGACAAGGTGCAGGGCGGCCTGACTGTGATGGCTCGTTTGAACAGGGAAAACAAAGCGTAATCTTTACAAAGGCGGTTTGGCGCATGAAGAAGAATGTCAGGGCCTTTCTTGAGAGGAACCGATGGCTCAAGGCGGTTCCCAATTCTCTCACAATCTGCAATTCCCTCTGCGGATTTGCCGCCATCATCAACACGCTCCGGGTGTACGAGGTGATGACTTCGTCGGATGGTTCCATCGACTCCGCGGAGATTCTCGCCGTGAGCGCCTTCATGATTCTTTTTGCCATGGTGTTTGACGCCTTCGACGGATTTGCCGCCCGGATTCTGAATGCAGCAAGCATGCACGGCATACAAATGGATTCTCTGGCGGATATGGTGACGTTCGGAGTCGCACCTGCGACCCTGATTGTCGTGATGACCCACAGCCTGCCGAATTTCAACGAGAGTAATTTCCTGATTGTCTGGGCTCTGGCGGCGATCTACCTCGGCTGTGCTGCTCTCCGCCTGGCAACGTACAACGTGCATGCCATGATTGAAAAGAAGGGAAGCGACAAGTTTTCCGGACTGCCGTCTCCCGGCGCCGCAGCAGCGATCTGTACAACGGTCATCTATTACAATTCTCTTGGAATCGAGATCCGATATCTTGCCGTGATTCTTCCTGTTTACTGTGCGATTTTGGGGTTGTTGATGGTCAGCCGGATTCAGTACACGCACTTTGCCAAGTGGCTGCTGTCGCTCAAGCGGAACAGAAAACGGATGTTCGTTGTATTGTTCGTGCTGGTCTGCGCCTGCTTCCATCTGGAGCTGACGGCGTTTGTCGCGGTGAATGCGTATATTCTCATAGGAATTTTTGCCGCTCTCTTCCGGAAACTCGGTTTTGTTCCGCGTCCGGATGTTCCGGCTGCAAAGGAGGCATGATGAAGGTTCTGATTACCGGGGGGGCGGGATTCATCGGCGGTCATCTTACGGAACGTCTTCTGAAAGATGGTCACGAGGTGTTTTCCATTGACGATTTTTCCACCGGTTCTCCGGCGAATATTGAAACCGTTAAGCATGAGCCGAGGTTTCATTTTGCAGAAGGCAATATGATTGATTCCCCCGTTCTCGAAGAGATGGTGAAAGAGGCGGATGTGATTTTCCATTTTGCCGCGGTGGTCGGTGTGGAGCTGGTGGTGCGGGACCCGATCGGGACAATCATGACGAACGTCAACGGTTCGGAACGGATTCTGGCGCTTGCCTCCGCCTGGAAGAAAAAGATTATTCTCGCTTCCACCAGTGAGGTGTACGGAAAATCCACGAAGTTGCCGTTTTCGGAAAAGGATGATCTGATCATCGGACCTTCGACTCATTCCCGCTGGTCGTATGCCTGCAGTAAACTGCTGGATGAATTCCTTTTGATGGCATATTATCGCAACAAGGGACTGCGCGGGACGGTTGTCCGCTTTTTCAATACGGTTGGTCCGCGTCAGACCGGGCAGTTCGGCATGGTGCTTCCGCGTTTTGCTGCTGCGGCGCTGAAAAACCTTCCTTTGAAAGTCTATGGGACGGGGAAGCAGACCCGCTGTTTCTGTCATGTTTACGATACGGTTCGCGCGCTCCGGCTGCTGATGGAGCGTGATGACATCGCCGGACGGATCTTCAATATCGGAGGGACCCGGAGCGTAACGATGGAAGAACTTGCAAAAATGACAATTTCCCTGCTTCATTCGAAATCGGCAATAGAAATGGTGTCGTATGACAAGGCCTACGAGAGCGGTTTCGAGGATATGCTCCATCGCGCGCCGGACTGCCGTGCCATCGGGGAACTGATCGGCTGGAAGGCGGAAATCCCTCTGGAGCAGATTATTCTGGATGTGGCTGAAAGTCAGAAAAAACTCTGAATTCAAGGTTGAAAAAAAGCGAAATTGTGCTATATTCCCTGTTCTATGCAATGCCGTAAGAAATGTGCGGAACAGAGGCAAGAACTCAATCTTTATACAGGAGATAAAAAATGGGCGTTCCAAAAAGAAAAATGTCAAAAATGAAAAGACGTCATCGTCAGGCAGCCAATGCCTACGAGGGAGTCCAGGCGAATTTCTGTTCGAACTGCGGTCAGCCCGCGGCTTCCCACACGGTCTGCAAACACTGCGGAACCTACAAGGGCAGACAGATCCTTACTGTGGAACAGTAATTTTCTGCCGGGCCGGGGAGGCGGACAGTTATGAAAATTGCGGTGGATGCAATGGGGGGCGATTTTGCTCCCGGAGTTGTGATCGAAGGAGTTCAGCAGGCTCTGCAGGAGTTGCCGGGTATCCAGCTTGTACTCGTCGGGCATCAGGAAAAGCTGGCGTTCTATCTCGAAAAGGCCGGTTTGCAGAACTCCCCGCAGATTGAACTGGTTCATGCGGAACAGGTCGTGGAGATGAGCGATCCCTCGACCGCCGCTCTCCGGGCCAAGAAAAAATCGTCCATTACCGTTTGCGCCGATCTGGTGAAAGCCGGAAAGGCCGATGCGATCGTTTCCGCCGGGCATACCGGCGCAGCTGTCGCGGCAACCAAGGTCCGGTTGCGGACTCTGGACGGTGTGGATCGTCCTGCTCTGGCAACGTTGATGCCGGCTGTGGGTGGCAAAACAATTCTGATTGATGTCGGCGCGAATACCGACTGTGAACCAATCAATCTCGTTCAGTTTGCAATTATGGCGGAGGTCTATGCGGAAATCACGTTCCAGATGGAGCGTCCGCGAATCGGCCTTCTTTCCGTTGGCGGAGAGGATGTCAAGGGAAATGATCTCACAAAGGAAGTTTTTAAAATGCTCTCCGGCATGCCGATCAATTTCGTCGGCAATGTGGAAGGGCACGATATCTTCAACAAAGCAACCTGCGATGTGATTGTTTGTGACGGTTTTACGGGAAATTCGCTCCTGAAGGCTTCCGAGGGTCTGGCACGTGCAACTTTCCACTGGATGAAAGAGGCGTTCACAAGAAATCCGCTTCGTCACGCAGGCGCTCTTTTGGCAAAGGATGCCTTCAAGGAACTGAAAGCCATTTCCGATTCAGAGGAATTCGGCGGAGCGCCGCTGCTGGGAATCCGGGGCGTGTGCATCATCGGTCACGGGGCTTCCTCGCCGAAGGCCGTGAAGAACGCCATCCGTCTCTCGGATAACTATTTGAAGCTCGGGCTGACGGACAGAATTGTAAAACGTATCAAGGAATGCGGCGCTGCAGTGAATCATTCGGTTTGCTGAGGCGGGCCGCATTTGAATTTTCGAATTTTTAAGAGGAGACATCTGCTTTATGGGAATCAGGATAAAAGGCACGGGAATGTTCGTCCCGGAAAAAGTATTGACGAACGCCGATCTGGAAAAGATGGTCGAGACCTCCGATGAATGGATCACCACCCGTACCGGAATCAAGGAACGTCATATTGCCGACAAGCAGACTGCCACGTCCGATCTCGCTTATGCCGCCGCCGTGAAGGCTCTTGAGATGGCCGGGGTTTCTCCCTCCGAACTCGATCTGATCACGGTCGCTTCGGTGACTCCCGACAAGCTTTTCCCGAATACTGCTGCACTGGTCCAGCGCAAACTCGGAGCCTGCACCTGCCCGTGTTTCGATCTGGAAGCGGCGTGTTCCGGCTTGATCTACTCCATTGAAGTCGCCCACTCTCTGATGGCGGCAAATAAAAAATACAAAAAAGCGCTCGTCATCGGCGCGGAAAAACTCTCTTCCATCGTCGATTGGACCGACCGCAGCACCTGCGTCCTCTTTGGAGACGGTGCGGCCGCCCTGGTCCTGGAAAGCGGAGATGAGATCGAAGGCGATTTCTATGTTGCCGGAAAACTCGCCGCAGATGGCAATTACGGTGATATTCTTCATCTGCCCGCCGGCGGAAGCGCCATGCCTGCCAGCCATGAATCCGTGGATGGAAAGTGCCACTTCATCAAAATGGGCGGACAGGAGACCTTCAAGCTGGCTGTGACTGCCATGACTGCCGCCTGCAAAGAGGTCCTTGCCGATTCCGGTATCGCTCCGGAACAGGTCGCATGGGTGATTCCGCATCAGGCGAACCGGCGGATCATCTCCGCTGTGGCCGCCCGCCTCACCATTCCGGATGAACGGGTTTATGCGAATATTGATCGTTATGGAAATACTTCATCCGCATCCATCGGCATCTGTCTTGACGAGATGAACCGTGCCGGAATGCTGAAGCCCGGAGATTATATCCTGCTGACCGCGTTCGGCGGCGGTCTCACCTGGGGTGCTCAGCTGATCCGCTGGTAATCAAAGGACTCCCCGGATGGGATATCGAAAAGCCGGAATCAACTTTACGCTCAGAAGCGGAGGGGATTCCGGTTCTGTTTTTTTGATTCACGGTCTCTTCATGACCTCGCATATCATGCTCCCGATCGCGCATCATCTCCGGAAGCATGGCTTCGACTGCTTCGGCTATGATTATCCGACCCGCATCCGTTCAGTGGACATGCACGGACGGGAACTTGCCGCGTTTCTGGAAACATTCAAACCGGAGAGTTTTCATGTGGTCACACACAGCATGGGAGCGCTTCTGCTCCGTTCTGCTGTTGCGCATTCCCCGAGGCTGATGAAACGGATTCGGCGTGTCGTGATGATCGCTCCGCCGAACAAGGGGTCCGATGTCGCCTCCTTCTGGTATGACCGGGCGTGGACCCGCAAACTGATCGTTCCGCTGGAGGACATGCGTTCAGAAGCGGATTCCCGAATCCATGCGCTTCCGGCTCCCGATCTCGAAATCGGCGTGCTGGCGGCGGAACACGATGGTGCCGTCCGATATCCTTATACTTTTCTTGCCACGGAAAAGGACCGGCTGGTGCTTCCATCCTCCCATACCCTGATTCTTTTGCGCCGCGATGCCGCGCAGGCTGTGGAACGCTTCCTTTCTTCCGGATCGTTTGCCGATGGGAGAGCCGCCACGGCAGATGGCTCTAGAACGCCGTGATGACAAGTCCGACTACGATCAGAGTGACTCCGGCAAGTTTGGGTTTCGCCGGAGTTTCCTTCAGCAGAATAATGCCGGCAAGAACTCCGATTGGAAGACTCATCTGACGGAACGCCTGAATGTAGCTTACGTTTGAAACATGCCGCATTGCCAGCAGAATCAGCGCGTAAGCCGAAGAACTGCAGAATCCCGTAATGACCGGATAGGGGGAACGCAGAAAGAGACGTTTGAATTCCTTCCGTTCCATCGGGCGCAAGGCGACATATCCGCCCAGTCCGAGCGCAATACCGAGTTCAAGTAAGAAGAGATAGACCAGCGATTTCATGAGCGGAGTCTCTCCGGGCTGCGCCTGAAGAATGGCGCTCGCCTGACTGTCCAGAATCGTGTAGCCGGTCGTGCCGACGGCAATCATCAGAATGAAGAAGATCGCTCTGCTGGCATACGTTTTCCATTTGAAATCGTGCATGGTTTTCAGGGGAAGCAGAATACATCCGACGAATGTGATTGCCATTCCGGCGATCGCGAGTCCCGATGGCCTGGCTCCGATTCCGAGCAGAAGTGTGACCCCTGCGACCATCAGAACCGGAAGGGCGCGTCCCAGCGGATAGGCAAGGGAGATGTCGCTGATCCGGTAGGCATACGCCAGCCCGATGCCGTATATCATTTCACAGACGATGCTGCATCCCAGCAGAATCCAGAAGCGGACCGGCAGAGCCGCCAGGGAAACTTCCGCGTAAAGGAAAAATCCCAGCCAGAGCAGAGCAGCCGTTGAGGAGGACATCAGGTAGAAAGCTCCCGAGGGGTTTGCCTTCTTGCTCAGAAAGTTCCACGTGGCATGCAGGAATACGGAAAGAAAGATGAGAAGAAAGGCTGTCAGCGTCATGAGTGTGCGAATGCCTTTTCCCGGTAAACAGCAACTCTGTTGCCGAGTTCGTCAAGAGCCTTTCTCGCGGATTCGCTTCCCGCAAGAGCTTCCAGCATGAGAGCTCCCTCCACGGCGCAGAGTTCACGATGGGCGGGGAAGTAGTCCTGCACAAGAAACGAGATGTATTTCACCATCCGGAACTCCCCGAAGACATGCGGTACCGGTTCATGGATTCGCTCCACAGCGGCACAGGTGCCGTTTTTGACAGCGGAAATCAAGTCTTCGATCCGGTCTGATTCCGCAAGGATGATGGTGCTGTTCCAGTCCGCGAGTTTTTCGTTGTCGGTTCCGTGCGAGTCGCTCAGACCGACGACCGGGAAACTGCGTCCCCGGGCCCGTTCATCGCCGTAGCGCGCAATCTGGCAGGAGTTCGAACGCCATTGCCATTCGTAGAATCCGCCGAGCAGTTCAAAGGCGTCGAATTTTCCGCGACGGAAAACGGCATCACTCAGAGCCTCGCAGATTTCGTATTTATTTGTCTGCCAGTAAGGATGGCAGTAGACGGAGAGTCCGCCTGCCTTCCGGATTTCCCGGAACACCCATTCGCAGGCAGCGATCGGGAAGGGATCGAGTCCGGCGGGGAGCTCTTCCGGAGGAATCGTTCGCAGGATTTCCTCCGTCTCCCTGCGGTAAAGCGATTCGTCGGAAAACGCCTTTTCATTGATGCTGTATTTGCCGCCGAAGTGGATGATGTGCACCGGATTGTCCGGCGAATGAACTTCCTCTCCGGGGAAAAGACGGAAGCCGTTGTTCAAATTCTTCCAGTATTCCATGGTCCGTTTCGACGGGTTATACCGCCGGTGGTCCGTGACAGACATGAAATCAAACCCCATCTGACGGTAGCGGGCTGCAACGTACTCCGGTGCTTCGCACCCGTCAGAACAGGTGGAATGCACATGAAAGTCTCCCTTGAACGGACGAAGCCGGTAGAGGTCCGGACGCAGGGAGTAGACGTTGAAGCGGATTTCTTTCTTGTCTTTGACAACCCATGCGTCCGAATCGCGGAATCCCGGAAGCTCGAAAAGATCCAGCAGAATACAGTGCTCCTGCTCTCCGGCGAAGTGCGCTTTGATGAGAAGGGAGTTGCCCTCCCGTTCGACCGTGATGTCTTTGCGTTCCCCGTTGATCGCCTGTGTGGAGGTGCCGTCCGGGAAAAGCCCGCCCACGGGAAAGAAGCGGACCTTGATCCGGTCCGCCGGGGGCAGTTCCGCATGACTGAACCGGGGGGTGATGCGGATGGTTGACTCCTGGTCAGCAGGAACAATCCGCGGAGTAACCTCAAAATAATCCTGAAACTTTTTCATTGATCTTCCCTTTTTTTTGATTGATGTCGCTTTTCTTTTCATGATCTGGAGATAACTTATCTTGTCGGAATTCATTTTCAAGGATGTTTTTTGAAATAAATGATGTCGCTTTTTTACGACATGGAGGAGCTGCATGAATATCATAGATCAGTTGAATCAACTCGGATTGAACGGGAGGCAGGCACGGGTTTATCTGGCGCTGCTTCAGCTCGGGTCGGCAACCGCGATCGAAATCGCGAAATACACGAAATACAAGCATCCCACCGTCTACGATGTGCTGGATCTTCTGAAGGAGAAGCGTCTGATTTCTGAGACTCTTTCCGGGGGACGCAAAGTCTTTTCCGCCGAAGACCCGGAAATGTTCTCCCAGATTCTGCAGGAGCGTCAGCGGACACTGAACTCCCTTCTGCCGAGCCTGAAGGATCTGTATCTGGGGGGAACCCATCGGACACGCGTCCACTGTTACGACAGTGTGGAGGGAGCCGCCGTGGTCCGGAATGAACTGCTGAACGTGAAATCCAAGCGGTATTATTATTTCGGTTCGATTCGGGAGATGTTCAAGCTCTCGTCGCAGGAACAGGAGGAGGCGTATGTCCGCGAGCGTCTCCGGCGGGGGATCTGGTCCTACTCCATCCGCGACCGTTCCAAAGAGGTCGATCTGGATTACATGAGACCGGGGGATGAGAACCTCCGTCATGTGCGCTACCTTCCGAAACCCATCGACGACAATATCTCCGGATTATACATCTACGATGATCGGATCGCCATCAGTTCCGCCCTGAAGGAAAATTATTCCATTATCATTGAAAGCCGGGAACTTTTCATTCTCATGCGAACTTTGTGGCAGTACATCTGGGAGATTGCTGAAGAACCGTAGGCGGCAGGATTCAGCGGTTTTTTCCTTTCAGGATATGCTCCCTCAGCAGACGTGATGCCGTATCCGCATCGCGTGTGAGCACGGCGTCCAGAATTTCCATTCGCTCTGTGATGAGTTCGTCCAGTGGTGCACGCTCCCGGTTCCGGTAGCTGCGATAGGGGGCTGTTTTTGTCCGGAACTGCTGAATCAGCGCACCAAGATAACGATTTCCGCAGTGATCCGAGAAGAGTGCGTGCATCTCTCCGTCCGCTTCGAGAGCGATCCGCCGGGATTCTTTCCGACGTGCAGCCAGGCACAGTTTTTTCTTCAGAGATTCAATTTTTTCCACTGGAATGGCATTTATGGCGTTTTTCAATGCAAGCAATTCGAGTCCGCAGCGGCATTCGAACAGTTCCGTCAGAGCATCGTCGTCGGGCATGGCGACACGGAACCCTTTGCGCGGGAGCGATTCGATGAGCCCTTCCGCGGCAAGCCGTTTCAGCGCTTCACGGACTGGCGTTCGGCTGATCCCGAACTCCGAGGCAAGTTTTTCCTCCTGAAGCGTCGTTCCTCCCGGATACGCTCCGGAGATGATTTTTTTGACAAGCTCATCGTAGGCCTGATCGGAAAGATTCCTTTTTTTCAGCATTTTTTCCGTCTCCCTCTTGCTTTCCATGAAATACAGTATATTGTATACAATACGCTCAAATGAATAAAAAGTCAATCGAAAAGGATGGAAAAATGTTTCTTTCCGGAAGAATCGTCCTGTTCTGTGCTCTTGTCCTGACGGCGGGAGCGCTCTCTGCCGTGGAAAAGAAAAATGTTCCCTATTACGACAAGGAGTTTCCGCGTTCGGGCAACCTTGCGTATCTGGAAAAGCGATGTGTGCTCGATTTGAAAACACCGGACGGAGAACGGAATTTCCCCACACTTGTCTGGTTTCACGGCGGCGGAATTACTGGCGGAAACAAGACATATCCGGGAATTGTCAATTCGAAGAAGATTGCGGTTGCAGCGGTAAATTACCGTCTTTCCGGCAAGGGTGCGGAATGCCCCGATTATCTTTACGATGCCGCCGCGGCGGTCGCCTGGGTTCTGAAGCATATCCGGGAGTACGGAGGTGATCCGGAAATGGTGTATGTTTCCGGGCATTCCGCGGGAGGATATCTTTCCGCGATGATCGCGCTGGCTCCGAAGTATTTGAAAACTTTTGGCGCAGACCCGAAACAGCTTGCCGCAGTTCTTCCGCTTTCCGGACAGATGACGACTCATTTTCAGATTCTCAACGAGCGCCGTAAAAAAGACCCTTCCACACCAGATATTCTGCTGGATGAGTACGCGCCGATCGCGAATGCCTCCAAAGACGCTCCGCCTCTGATTCTGATTGCCGGAGATTCAAACGTGGAATGGCCTGCCCGGGTCGAAGAGAATCAGCTTCTGGAAGCACGGCTCCGGCGCAATTTCGGCGACAAAAACGTTCGATGCGTTCTTCTGCCGACCTTCAATCACGGGACAATGCTTACGCCGGGACTCGCGGTCGTGAACAACTATATCCTTGATGCGCTCAAACGGAAAAATACTTTAAAGAAAGGAAATTGAAATGCTGGAAAACTGGAAGAGTTTTTTTCTGCTTCAGCCAGGAAAGTATGAACTTTCGAAAGTTTTTTACGGACAGGGACTTCCAAAACAGGAATTGTATCTCGGTATTCCGAAAGGGAAAAAAGATTTTCCCTCCATCGTCTGGTTCCACGGTGGCGGGCTGGTCGGCGATGGGGCGGATGTTCCCATGAAAGTGCCGAACGGCGAGTATGCCGCCGTTGGAGTCCGCTACCGTCTCTCGGACGGTCATGATACCGGACTGGATTCCCTGGAGGACGCCGTTCTTTCCGTTGTCTGGGTTCTGGAGCACATCCGGGAATACGGGGGCGATCCGGAGCGGGTTTTTCTCGGTGGAACCAGCGCAGGAGCATGGCTTGCAGCAATGGTCGGCATGAACCCGGAGCTTCTTGCCCAATATGGATATGACAACCGCAAGTTCCTCGGTCTGATGCTGGTTTCCGGACAGATGGGAACTCATTTCCAGCTCAAAATCGATTTGAAATACAAAAAGGAAGCCTGGGCGCCTGTGATTGACGAGTATGCACCGCTGAATTACGTTTCGAAGGATCTTCCTCCCATTCTCCTGATTACAGGAGAACCCGGACTTGATATGCCGACACGGGTTGAAGAGAACGCCTATCTTGCGGCTTGTCTGCGCGAGGTCGGGCATCCCGATGTGCGTCACTGTATTCTCGGTGGACACGCGCACGGTATCGTGCATTTGAGCAGCGATATGCTTCTTCTGGAGTTCATCGACCGGCAGCTCCGGAAACAGAAATCGTGAACAGAACAAACTCCCGGTCTCTCCGGGCGTGAGTCGAAAAGGATGGAAGATGAAAGGCGAATGGAAAGAGTTCCGGAATGAACATCCGGAACTGTATACACAGAAAATTCTCCGCTACGGCGATTGGAAGCAGCAGGAGATCTATCTGACACTGCCGAAGGGAAAGACCGGCTTTCCTTTGATTGCCTGGTTCCACGGCGGGGGCATGACCGGCGATTTCCGCGAATGCCCCTCCGGATTCTGGAACGGCGAATATGCAACCGCGGAAGTTCGTTACCGCACCTCGGGAGCCGAATTCAAAAGCACGGATTCCCTCGACGATGCCGCGAAGAGTACAGCCTTTCTGCTGGAGCATATTCGGGAATATGGAGGCGATCCCCGGTGTTTTTTTCTCGGCGGGATGAGCGCGGGCGCCTATCTTGCGGCAATGGTCGGCATGGCTCCTGAGCTGTTGAGACGCTGCGGGAGCGATCGGAACAAAATTGCCGCTCTTCTGCTGGTCTCCGGGCAGATGACAACTCATTTTCAACTCAAGAACGATCTGCATTACCTTCAGTCCGCGTATGAACCGGTGATCGACGAATATGCTCCGCTGTTCCATGCTTCATGCGAGATTCCTCCGGTGATTTTCATAACGGGCGAATCCGGGCTCGACATGCCGGCGCGTCCCGAGGAAAACGCCTTTCTTGCGGCGACTCTCCGTTCTCTCGGACACACCTGTGCGAAACATTACGCTCTTTCGGGGCACGATCACGGAGGCGCCTTCGCTTCCTGCGACACTCTGCTTCTGAACTTTATGGCGGAGATCCGGAAGGAGAGACTCAATGGGTGATCTGATCTGGATTGTCGGCCCGGTGATCGGTTTCATCGGGATGATGTCGGGGGGATACTGGGGGGTCGGATGCGGCTGGATCGTGGTTCCGACCATGCTGATCATGGGGATGGCTCCGCTGGAGGCGGTCGGCATCGGACTTCTGCAGATGGTGCCGTCCACGATTCTGACCGTCGTGAAACAGGCTCCCGAGATCGGCTGGAAACGTGGAGAACCGGGACGATCCCTCGCGATTCCGATTGGCATCGGCGCAATGGCAACCTCTCTGCTTGGAAAGGCGATCAACGAAAGAATGATCGGTTATTTCGGGAGCGCGCGTCCGCTGCAGTGGCTGCTGATCTTCTTCATTTCCTTCATCGTTGTCCAGACGATGCTCAGCCGTACCGCCTGCTACGATGACCGGATGCCGGAGATCACTCCGAAAAAAACGGGAATCGCCTTCGGTACCGGGATTGCAACGGGAATCGTGTCTTCCATGCTGGGACTTGGCGGAGGAATCTTCATCCGTCCTCTTCTGACTTCCGGATTCCGGGTGCCGGAATACTATACGAGCCGGATTGTCCGGATGCTGGTGCTGGTTACGACCCTGACCGGAGGCGTGACGTATCTGCTTCATCAATCCGGTTTCAACTGGAAGGTGTTCGGCATTTCGATGCTGGTGGCGCTCGGCGGCATTTTCGGTTTTCCGCTCGGCGCGAGAATGCACCGGATTGTGTACGATGCCGGATACGCCCAGCATATTCATAAGAGTTTTGCCGCAATCGCCGGGACAATTCCTGTGAATACGCTCCTGAATATGTATGGATTCCCTGTGTTGAGCCGCTTCCTGATGCTGGTGATTGCCGTCGTCCTGACGGCGTATCTGGCGTTTTTTACATGGTATGCCGGGAAGCATCCCTGCCGTTGAAAAGGAGAGGGCAGGAAAACATCCGATGCCGCGTTCTCAGATGCGGGAATCGATGCAGATCGGGACCGATGGCAGTCCGGTGATCGGTCCCGATCTGATGCGCCGGTTCGGATTCCGGGGTCCCGTGGAGAAAACCGCGTACCGAACCGCCGCTGCATTTCCGTACATTCCGGACTTGCCGGAACGGAAATCAATTCCGCCCTCTGTTCTTATTTCAGCTTCCAGGAGAAGTATTCCCGGATCTGCGGTTCGCTGCCGCTGATGAACGGAGCGGATGGAATGTTCCTGGCGTGCATTCCCGCCATCAGAGCGTTGCGTTCTCCCAGCAGATTCGGGTGTCCGTTGTCTTTGTTGAAATCCCACCAGATTGCCGTGGGGCCCTGGCTGTACTGGTTTTCCGTGCCGCCTCCGGTCGAGATGCGGTCCGTAATGAGGACGGTGTCGCCGCCTCTGTCCTTGTTCCGTCCGTAGGTGCCGCGGATGCGGTCAAGACGGAACGCCTGTTCCGGGTAGACCGGGACGTCATTCATGGTCAGAATGTTGCCGGAAGTATTGGCATCGCCGGAGTTGAAGACATAGCTCATCTTGGTCTTTTTCCCGCCTGCGGCCGGAAGCGGATCCAGAGGACAGGCAAGGTATTTCACGGAAAGTTGAAAACGGTTCTCATGGCCTCCGTTTCCACCCATGCCCTGAACGACAAATTCCTCCCAGGTTGCGCAGCCGCTGGTCACGGTCGGCTGTTTCCGGGGCGGGAAGAACTCGCCGTCCTCATACTGCACGATCGCAATGCCGATCTGTTTGAGATTGCTGAGACATGCCAGAGATCTCGCTTTGGTGCGCGCCTTGTTCAGCGCCGGCATCAGAAGTCCGGCAAGAATCGCGATTACGGCAATTACCACGAGGAGCTCTATGAGTGTGAAACCCAGTTTCTTTTTCATGATTTGTATCCTTTTTTTTATGCGGAGCCGTTTCGGAACTCCGCGTTTGTTTTTCTCTGCGGCCGGCTCTCCGGGAGAACCGGCTTTTTGAAATCCTTTCTGCCGCGGACTCCCCGGAAGGAGACGCGTCCGCTCCCGGGAATCAGCGGGAGAAAAAGACGATCGGGTAATGAAGGGGGGCAACCTCATCCCCCGCTCCCGGCGCGATGCGGATCCATCCTTCGCGACCGTCGCGTTCCGTATCTGCGTCGTTGATCAGCAGGTTGAACCGGAATCCTCCTTTCAGCAGTTGATCGGTTAAATCAAATTCCCGGCGCGGGATCCGGACGGTATAGATGGTCAGACCGTTTTTCCGTTCCGCCTGGAACTTCAGTGCGGAAAGGGCTCGTTCCGCGGAACAGCCGGACGGTGTGTTCCAGATCCATTTTTCCGCTTTTCCCGCGTGATTCAGCGCTCCGCCCGCGACCCAGACTCCCCGTCCCGGAAGTTCCAGGAACAGCTGGATCGAGTCGCCTTGCCAGAGCTGTTTGCCGCTGCCCAGCGGAAGGTGGATGTCATCACGCACGGCCGCTGTGACCAGAAATGCCTTTTCATTGAGTCCGCAGCGGACCTCGGCGGAGAGATCCTCCGGCCCCTGCCAGATGGAGCGGCCGGGAACTTTGTCATACAGAGAGACCACCTGTCCGCGATGATTCAGAAGAAAATCCGGCTGTTTCCCGTTCTTTTTCCCGGAGAGTCGTTTTGCCGGATAGATCGGAAGTCCCAGTTCGGCGGCGGATCCGTCGGCGGTTTCCGCCCGGAAGGCGATGCGGTAAGGCCGGAAGCCGTTGTCCTCCATTTTGCCGGTATGAAGCTCGAATTCCGCGGAGGCTGTTTTCCCCGGTGCCGCCTTCAGAAGACGTTCGGTTCCGGCGGAAACCCGGAACGGTTCCGGCGCGTTCAGTTTCAGCCTGACTGCCAGTTCGGAATCGAACGGGTTTTTCAGTTCGGCGCGGACACGGAAGGTTCGCCCCTCCGCTGCAAGTCCGCATGCTTCCGTGCGGAGAACAGGGACAAACGAGAGCGTGGTGGCGTTGTGAAGCAGAATCGTTTCCGGGATTCTGGCGCTTTGATGGAGAAAGCGGCCGTTCCGGAGAGAGAGCGGACGGCGGTTGCCCATGAGATCGGCAATCTCCAGCGATGTGGCGTCCGTGACACCGGCAAACAGCATTCCGGAGAAAGAGGCCTCGACGGGTTCCCTCCATGCCGCCGCCGCAAGTTCCCGTCCGTTCCGTGACCGGAAGAGATAGAGATATTCCCCGGCCGCCGGTTTGAGTTCCCGCAGAAATTCCATCTCCCGGTAAAGCCGGACGAGGGCGGCATAGGCGGGATAAACGGCTTTCGGGTAAAAATCATTGGTCATCATGCCGTAATTATGTTCCGCATCGGTGACGCTGAATCCGTCATTGCGGAGATCATACCAGGTATATCCCGCCGCGCCCCGCGCCCGGGAATGAATCAGCTTTTTGAAGAGGGTTTCCGCCTGAGCGTAATCCTGTCCGCCGAGAGAGTGCATGGCGGTTTCGTTGGCGTACCAGGGGATGCGGTCCGTCCCGGTCTGTCTGCGCATGGGAAGAAAGACCTCGTCGATGATTTTTCTGTAGTAGCGGAAATCCCCGTGCTGGTGGAACGCATGAAGATCGAACGTTCCCTTTCCGCGTTCCAGGAAGGTTTTCTGATACTGGATCTGAGCCGCGTTTCCGAGTCCGGCGAATCCGCCGTTCATGACAAGAACCGAGGGCGAAGCCTCCCGCGCGGCACGGTGCGACGCCTCCTGAAGACGGAGATAATCCTCCACGCCGAAGTTGGCGAAGTGAGCCAGATCGGGTTCGTTCCAGACCTCCCAGTAACGGATGTCCTTGCGGTATCTTGCAACGGTCCTGCGGACATATTCGGTCCACGCATTGAGTTCCGGCATGGAACGTCCGTTGTTCATGGGATCGGGCTTGCCGCTGCGGAGTTTCGCGTCGGGGGCCTTGCCCCATCCGGCACAGAGGCCGAAGCCTCCCTGAAGTTCGATGCCGTACTTGCCGTAGAGGGAGACAAGCTCATCGAACATCCCATAGTTCCAGACGTCTTTTTTCGGCTGAATCTCACCCCAGCCGACGGAGTTGCGGATGATCTTGGCTCCGCTCAGGGCGGCGGAGAGCGCTTCCAGTTCACGGTCGCGCCGGCTCCAGCGTTCCGAATGGGTGCAGATGCCGAAAAGAAAATTCCGTTGGTCGGCGGTGTCGATTTTCGGAGTCGGTCCGGCGGGAATCATGCGTGCAAACGTGCGCTCCCCGCGGAACGATTCGGCGGAACCGCTTTCCCGGAAGGTGTAATGAACCGTGAAGATGCCGTCCCGGGGATAGGTGTCGACCGGCAGAGAGATGGATTTCGTCTGTCGCGGAGCAAATTCCAGTTTCCGGGAGAATGATCCGACTTTGCCGAAGAAATCGGCAATTTCAAACTCGGATTCCAGATGGAGCGGCCGTTTTGAGCGGTTTTCCAGACGTAGCTCGGCTTTTCTCTCTTTCCCCGGAAGAATCAGATGCAGAGGATGCCCCGTGTCCACAGTCACGCTTACCGCGGCTTCGGGTGCCTTCCGTTCCCAAACCTCCAGCGACCGGAGATGGAGGTCTGCCTTGTCGGAGAGCGTGCGGAACCGCAGAAGCGAGAACTTCAGGGGAGGCGGAAGAGTTCTGATATTCCAGCGGACACCGTCGCTTTTCCGGGAAAGACGCTGCGGAGGAAGAGCCGTCTGTTTCCCTTTTCCGTCGAAGAGCGTGAGGTACACCTCCGCTTCTCCCGACTTCAGCGTGCAGTTCAGTTGAATCGCATCCGGTTCGGAAATGGGGCGCAGAGAGAACATCCGCTCGTTGAGATAGATGTTTCCCCGTTCCTGTGCGCGGACCCGTTTCTCTTTCATGCGCGTGACGCCCCAGGAGTTCCAGCGTTCCGCGTATCCGTCGAAATCCCAGCGATGGGTCAGGACGGAGAGCGTCGGACGCTTTTCCGGGATCCGGCAGCGCATGGTCCCGAACCAGACCGGGCCGGAAGATCCGGGGGCATAGCCGACGGCAAATCCGATCAGCCGGAGCGGCAGTTCGACTTTGCCGGTTTTCCGGTTTCCCCAGCTGTCGGTGAATCTGTCAGGGGCAAGGGTCGCGCGGATGGTCTTCCAGCCCGGCGTGGTGTCGTGCGCGGGAACGATCCATTGGAAGCATTCGTTTTTCGCATCGAACATCCGGAACCCGAACGTGTTCACCTGTCCGCCGCCGTCGGAATAATAGTGGAGTTCCACTTCCGGCGCGGAGCGTTCAGAAAAGACCGGAGCGTTCCGCAGATTGAGTTCCGCATAGTTCTTCTTTGACGAATCCCAGGTCAGACGGGTTGCGGGCCGTCCTTCCGGGCCGCTGGCGGAATGGCGCAGTGTCTGATTTACCTTGTCGCCGTTGTGAACATACGCGCGGGGCGTGGTGAACGCGTTGAGCTCCATGCTTTCCTCTGCTCCAAGCGGCAGAAGCTCCAGCGGCCAGAACAGAAGCACCGGTAGAAATCGTTTCATAATCTGCCTTTCAAGAATTACTATTTATAATTCGTTTCATGTATATGGTCTTTTCAGGTTCAGTTGATCTGAAGCTGTTCCGCGATGCGCTGCCGGATGGCGTTCGAATCGAGGAGATGGTTTTCCCGGATAATCCCGGCGGCTTCTTCCGCGCTCATCTGCCCGAAGATCAGGGGAAGAATGACTTTTCGGCGCAGATTCCGGAGAAGTTCGCTCCAGACCGTTTCGAGCAGAGGTTCCCGGTTGTCGTCGAAATCGGTGCGGAGGACCCATTCGGCGATGTCCCGGAGACGCTCTCCGCAGGAATTTTTCAGAAAATCTGTGTAAGGGGAGAGTCCGAGACCTTCCCGCATCTGGAGAATCTGGAACTCCGGGCCTGCAAGAAATTCAAACCATCGGCGTTCCGCTTCGGAGATCTTTTCATATCCCGCCAGAATGGCGACGGAGAGGAAGTGCGGCATTCTTCTGCGTCTTGCGGAACTTCTGGGGCGCACAAAACGGTATTCTTCATTCTGGAAGATGCCGCGTTCCGTCCAGCGGTGGGAGAATACCTCTGCCGTGCGGATGCGTTTTTCCAGCAGAAAGCGGATCTGGTCGCCGTCTTTCTCGCAGGCGGGTTCCATGAGCTGTTCCCTGCCGATGGTTTCGAGGGATTTCAGAAACAGAAAAAGTTCGGAAGAAAGTGAGCCGTTTTCAGGAAGGAGCATTGCGGCGCGGTCGATGCCGCAGCAGTCCCGGAGCAGATCCAGATTCTGCACAGGGAGGGAATGCGGTCCGTAATTCCGGGAGATCCACTCGAGATAGGCGGGAAAATCATCCGGCGGTGTTTCCGAGACTCCTGCGGCACTGTAAATCTGCGCCATCACCTGAAGCTGGAACGGCAGTGTGATGCTCCAGTCCGCATTGTGCAGTCCGGGAAGAAGACGGGATTGAAGATCTGCAAGTTTTTCCTCCGGAAACACTTCGGAGAGCGGAACGCAGGGAAGGGGGATGTTCCTCCAGTCGTCCGGGCGGACAATGACGGTGTTGCGCGGGCCGAAAGCGGCTTGTTCCAGAGGCTGTTTGGAGGGGACGAAACGGGTGGTGATCCGGACATCCGGCGCAGTCCGTTCAAAGTGCTGAACGGCACAGAGCCAGAAGGAGCGCTGCCGGGGATTGTCTTCGCAGACTGCAACCGCCAGCTCTGTTCCGGCAGAGGACCCCGTCTCTTTCTCCGGCTGCCGGCGAGCTACGGAAGCTCCTCTGTACGGCTCAATCTCAATGATGCCGCGGTTTTTCAGTTCCGTCATTCCGATATGCACCAGACTCTGCGAGAGATTGAAGCGGGTGGCCAGTTCGCGCTGTCCGGGCAGCCGGTCTGTGAATCCGGGCGCTCTGCTTCGGATCAGCTGTTCCACCGTGGAAGTGAATGTCATGATTTTTGTGATATTTGACATGATGTATCCTCGTTTCTGGGATATATTATAGCATATTATTAATCAGTTGTCAATAGGTGATTTAATAAAAAATGAATTTTGTTTTATCTTTTTATTAATCAGTTGATTAATCAGTTGATTAATCAGTCTTGCGCTTTGTCGTCCGTTCCCGGAAAGAAAGAACGGCGCCGATCCCGGAGATTTCCGGATCGGCGCCGTCGGGTTTCTGGAAAGACGGTCGTTCGGGAGATGTTTGATCAGCGGATGACCTCCCCGGTCAGAGCGATCAGCCCGATGACCGCATTGTTTTTCCCTTTGAGAACGATGGAGCGGATCGGATCCTCCGGGCGGGGATTCTTCCATTCGAAGAGATAGACTCCGACCACGCCGCTTTTGTTCATGCCGCTCCAGGCGCATTCCGCAGCAGGAAATCGTTTGGAGGCTGCGTTCCACCAGTCGCCGATGTTCTCCCCCGCGATGACGGGGACGGCAGCCTGTCTGCCGGATTCCCAGGTGATGAGATAGTCGCCTGCATGGGTCTTTTTTGCTTCATCCATCCATGCGCCGGAGTGCAGAAACACGATGCGCTTCAGTTTCGTTCCGACGGAAATCGCCTTTGACTCCGCAGGAAATTTCAGATCCGGATTGTCGGAGATGACAAGACAGGAACGTCCTCCATTGGCTGCCGGGTTGATGATGTCGAAGGAGATTCCATTGAAAATGCGTTTTCCTGTCGGGAAGGGGGCCAGATCGTTGGTCGGTCCCTGATCGGTCCATCCGCCTTTTCCGTCTTTTGCGACGGGATCCGCAAATCCCCGGTTCGCCGCATTCCGCAGGGAGAGCGGAAGGGCTTTTGCTCCTGCCAGCGGCGCGGCTTTCGGGAGCGGATGTCCTGTGAAGGCGGAGGCGGACTGGCGCGTGGAGTCGTTCAGGATCGTTTCCAGAAGATTGCGAGCGAATTGTGCCGCACCGGAATCGTCCTTCAGAGCCTTTGTGACTTCCGCCTGGCAGAAGAGAATGTCGCCTTTGCCGAATTTCAGGTGAGCCGCCGTCATGCCGAAGTGGTCGGAGCCCCACTGGGTGGTGTCGCCTCCGGTCATCAGCGCGGCCCGGGAGATCGGCGTGATGTAATGGCGGTAGACCGACCAGTCATTCTGGTTCCAGCAGAAGAAATCCTGCTGATTCAGCGCCTTCAGAGCGGGATGGTCGGCTTTGAGAACTTCGGAGAACTGCCCCGGTCCCGCGAGGACATATTCCAGTTCCGGAAGGAAGGGAATGCGTCCGATGAAGCTCTGCTCGAAGACCAGGAGCCGGCCGCCGTTTTCAACAAAGGCGCGGATGGCGGCTGCATTCTCCTGCACCTGTCCGTCGATGGAGTCTCCTCCGAGGATGAGAACGTCGAACCGGTTCAGGTTTTCCAGTTTGCGCAGGACGGTATGCTCGACTCCAAACGCCTTCAGGGTTTTGAGCGTACTGTACGGTTTGAGTCCGCCGAAGACGGATGTCGCATCGTAGAGGGCCACTTTTTCCTTTGTCTGAATGGGACGGAACACGTCCTTGCGGTTCCGGAGATTCAGTTCGCGGTCCCGTTCATTGAGGAGAGTTTTTCCGGAGCGGAGGCGCCAAACCAGCCGGTATCTCCCCGGTTCCTTCGGCATCGTCATCTGAAGTGTGATGAGTTTCGTCCCGTTGGAGGGCAGGGGGCCGATTTCCTGCGAAAAATCCGTGCAGCGTTTGCCGTCGCGTTCAATTTCCGCTTCGAAACGGATGCCTTCCAGATCCGTTTCGCGGTTATTGACAATGGTCGTTTTGACCGAGAGCGGTTCTCCTGTGAAGCGGTTCGGTGCAATGTAGTCGGGAATCGCGATGGTCGGTGCGTTGACCCTTGCGAGATACGGGAACGCTTCATTCTTTTTCAGTTCGATCCGGTCGAAGGGCCATGCGTTGCTCATGGAGAAGTAGGCCCCGCTGAGCGTCTCATAGCCATCATATTCGGGCCAGCATTTGCGGTAGGCTTCGAGAATGCGTTCCGTATAGATGCCGCGTCCGAGGGGACGGCGGAACTTGTACCACTTGCTTCCCCAGTTGCGGACCCAGTAATAGGAGAGGAAGCTCTGGTCTTTTCGTTCCCGGCCCCAGCGGTTGAGCATATAAAGGAGTTTGTCCCAGTCCGGCTGCGGATCGTTTTCGTTTTTCCAGATGCCGTCAAAGACATCCCCGTAATAGTGATCCGCCATGTAGACGGTTTCCCCGTTGACGATCGGAAGCATTTGCTTCCCGCTGTATTTGCGGACCGCCTGGATGAAATTCCGTGCGACCGGTTCGCAGTAGGCAAGGGGGAAATTGTTGATGCTGCCCGTGTAGTCGTGGGTGTCGACATAGTCGAATTTTTCGCGCTCGAACATCTCCTTGACGTTGGTGGCGTCTTTCCAGAAGCGGCCGGAGGAATTGGTGACCGGGCGCTGCTGCCGATCGACTTTATGATAGAGATCGTAGAGGTTGTTAAGGAGTTTCTCCACGCGGGGATCGTCATACTGCCGGATTTCGTTTCCGAAACTGTACATGCAAATCGAAGGATGCGAATAGGAGTTGAAAATGCGTTCTTTGGTTTTCCGGAGGAATTCCGGACGGAGCGCTCCCGTTTTGTCGCATGCTCCGTCGAAGCCTTTGACGGCGATCTGATCCGCGCGTTCCGGCGTTTTGATCGCCGTTTCTGGATAGGCAAGTTCATCGGCGATGAGGATGCCGTACTCATCCAGGATGTCATACTGGAGCCGGGTTAGCGTGCTGGAGTGGATGCGGATATGGTTGACATGGGCATCTCCGCCCAGAATCTGCCAGTAGCGGCGGTAGATGTCGTTCTGATTGGTCCGGAGCGCGTAAAGCCAGCCGTGGCGCCAGAGCGCATACGCATCGTTTGCATGGGTCAGACCGCGGAGCATGACGGGCTTTCCGTTCAGAACAAAATTGCCGTCTCTGACTTCCAGTCTGCGGACACCGAACCGCTGCACCCCTGTTACTGCCCCCTGCGCGTTGCGGACCCGGATTCCGTAAAGGAATGGCGATTCGCAGCTCCACAACTTCGGGTTCGTCATGTGTGCGGTGCCCGAGACAAGAGACATGCCGTTTTCCGTGCGGCGTTTCCCGAAGCGGACGGCGGCGGCTTTTTTGCCGCTGTTCCATTCGAAGATTTCTCCGGTCCATCCATCGGTGTCGACGCTTTTCTCCGAACCGGAGAGGAGACAGTCAAAATGAACATCCGTGAGATTTTTCTCCGTTGTGACGAGGATGTTCGCTGTATATGCCGGCGGACGGATGTCAAGATACACCAGATCCAGAATTCCGGCTTTTCCCGCCCATCCCCAGCGGACCGGATGGCCGTTATGAAACAGACGCAGGGCAATGGTGTTTTTCCCTGGCCGGAGCATATGTGTGATGTCGAAACACTGAGGAATGTGTCCTCCCTTGTAGTCCACGGGCGGATAATACGGAGTACCGGTGCCTGCTTTTTTTCCGTTGATGTAGAGCGTGAAATCTCCGGCAACTTCTTCAAAGGTCAGGACTGCCCGTTCACCCTGTTTCATCTGCGGAGCCTGGAAGGTCCTGCGGAACCAGGCGACGCCGCCCCATTCGCGAACGGTTCGCGGCAGAGCGGTCCACATGCCGTTCCAGTCCGTGACTTTCGGCAGTTTGATCAGAAAGGGTACATGAATGTCATTGGGGACGAGATCGCGCTGCCATGCGGAATCATCGAAGTCTGGAGCGTAATACTGTTTCCGGGTTCCTTCGTCGTCCAAATGATTTTTACGATCGGAGGAGACCTTTTTCACCTTCCACCAGCCGGAGAGCGGGGTCCGCTTCAAATGCGGCAGATAGATATCCGATTTCGTCAGATCCGGATTGTACGTTTCCGGAGCGGGGACGGCTGCGGGCAGCAGAAGTGAGAATCCCGCCAGAATACCGGTCAGGGCAAGCAGGGGTCTGTTCATAGAAAGTCCTTTCATGTAAATAATGATTTATTTTCCGGTCCAGAAGGTGGTGGAAGCCTGGATACCATACCAGTTCGTTCCGGAGAATTCAAGTGGAATTTGTCGGGATTCCACATGGCCGTCCAGAAAGCAGACGGGGGTTCTTCCGGAATGGTACCGTCCCAGGGTTTCCGAGCTGCCTCCGCCATCCAGAAGAGTGTTGTTCCAGGAAAATGAGCCGCTGGAGGAGACCCTGCCGTATCCGTCGGCAAAGGCTATGCACTTCGACGGCTGTTTGACCTTTTCCATCAGGATGATGTTGCACCAGTACGCCGGATCGCTTCTTCCGTATCCCATCTGAAAATTGCAGTTGGCTCCGTAACTGGTGTAGACGTAGAGGTTTTTCGGAGCGGTCATGGCGGCCAGCGCCGTCGGACAGTAGATATTTCTCTGCCAGTACTTGCCGTTGTACAGCAGTGTGTACCACGCCGGATGCGAAAGCGGATAAGGATTGGTTATGACGAGATTGCCGTTGTTGTCTCCCGTGTAATTGTGCAGGGCGATTCCGATCTGCTTGACATTGCTGGAACAGGTGATCTCCTGCGCCTTTTCCCGGGCGCGGTTCAGTGCGGGGAGCAGGATCGCCGCAAGGATCGCGATGATCGCAATTACTACCAGAAGCTCTATTAATGTGAAGCAGGAGAAATTCCATTTTCTGTTTACGTCCGGATGTGTCATTGTTGCCTCCTATTTTATAATATTCAGATTCAGTTTTGTGACGAGCCCCTGTTCCGGGAGAGGAGCCCCTTCAAGGGCTTTTTTTACCAGGAGAGCCACCTGCTGCGCATGTTTCTGAAACGCAAAATCGAAAGAAAAGCCGTGGAACTCTTCCGATTCGGAAATGCAGAGATTGCTCTGGATCAGACGGCACTGTTCGCGGAGGTCAATGTGGAATTCACGCAGAATGTCCGACACTTCGTTCTGAATGTAGAGAGCATTGAATACCGCATCGACCGGTACGCCGAACGCCAGAAGTTTCCGGAAATCCTCCAGACAGGTCTGAACATTTTCCAGAAAGAGATTCCGGTTCAGAGGAATCCCGGCTTCCTCGTATGCTTTGCAGATTCCGGGAAGCGGACGAGCCCATCCTCTGGAGGCGGGGAGGAAGACCAGATTTTTCCTGCCTTCCGCAATCAGCTGCTTCCCGCACTCATAACCGAGTTCCCGGAGTCCCAGACGGACCGTTGCGAACCCGTCCGGACCGCAGGTGTTTTCCGTGGAAATCACTGGCAGGCCGGAGTCGATCAGGCGCGCGCGCACCTCATTCTCCTTCGGGGAATTGATTCCCAGCCAGATCAGGACATCCAGCTGTTCATTCCGGATCTCCTGGAACATGGTGTCCGGATTGCCGGATGTCAGAGATACCTGGTGAACAAGCGCCGGAAGGGCTGTCGCTTCCATCATCAGATGGGAGTAGATGCGGCTGAGGTACTTGTCAAAATGGACGCATCTGCCGTCTCCGTTCAGCAGTCCGACGGTCGGCTGGGAGCCCAGATAATACGGGCGTTCCGCCGGATTGGCAAAGGAACCGATCCCGCGTCTGCCGATGACATATCCTTCTTCCGTCAGAGCCTTCATCGCCCGGCTGACCGTGGGACGGCTCACCTGAAACAGCTTCGACAGCTCCAGAATCGACGGCAGAGGCACCTCTTTTCCTTCCGCTTTCTGGATCAGCGTCAGAACGTAGCGACGGATTCTGATATATTCCGAAACACTGGATTCTGCTTGTGGCATATTGTATTATTCATTTAGCATTTGTTAGCATCTTTGATGTATTATAATATAAAATATGATTTTTGTCAAGAGGGGGAGCGGAAAAAAAGAGAAAATTCAGGGGTGGGGGCTGTGGTCTGGAGACGGGGGCGGGGAAGAATGGGGAAGAGTGGCGATTTTCCGGCAATCCGTTTTCAAGTTGTTTCTTTTTCTGCTTGAAGTTTTTGCGTTGAGAAGGTATATTTTTACAATGACTTTATGAATGGATATCAAAAGGAAAGTCAGGTCCGTGTTGTATTTGTAAAAATACAGAAAGTGAAACAGCAAAACCGAATCGATTGTCGAAGTGTTTAGAAAATTAATTTCCATTGTCAAAGGCGCTCTCCGGCTGAACAAATCAAGGAAGAGTCTGGTGAATTCCTCCATTCGCAAGGAACTGTCCAGCAAAGGGAAGGAAGCGTCGCGCCGCCGTCAGAAGGAACGGTCCCGCCTGGATTCCGTTCCCGCCCGGAAAGAACAGGGGCGGAAGAATTCTCCGAAAAACGCTAATTCCTCCAAACCGAAAAAGACGCCGCAGATGAAACAGGCGAAGAAGACGTTTTCTCCACCGAAGGCGCTTCCGATGCCGGAACTCATTGAGATTGAACCGGTTGAAGGGAAAAAGAGATTCTGCGATTTTCCTCTTGCTCCGGAAATACTCGCCGGGACCCAGCAGCTTGGTTTCAAGTACTGCTCCGTGATTCAGGAAAAGGCGATTCCTTATGCGCTGGAAGGAAAGGATCTTGCGGCAAAGGCGCAGACCGGTACCGGAAAAACCGCAGCGTTCCTGACTGCCGCCATGACGCGTCTGCTGCGGAATCCGAAACCGGAACGGAAGCCCGGCTCCTGCCGTGTGCTGGTGCTTGAGCCCACCCGCGAACTCGCGCTTCAGATTGAAAAGGATGCAAACGAACTCGGCAAATATACCGGGCTCTACTGCAAAGCCATATTCGGCGGCATGGATTACAAGGAGCAGCGAGATTCCATTCGCGATCATGTTGATATCCTTGCCGGAACTCCGGGGCGGATTCTGGACTATGCTTCCGGCGGCTATCTCGACCTCTCCGAAACGGAGGTGCTGGTGATTGATGAGGCGGACCGTATGCTGGATATGGGATTCATTCCGGATGTCCGCCGGATCGTCGCCAAACTGCCGCCCGCCGGAAAGAGGCAGACCATGCTGTTCAGCGCGACTCTGGAACCTGAGATCCTGCGGCTTGTTGATCGCTGGCTCGTCGAACCCGTTTCCGTGGAAGCCGAACCGGAACATGTGGTGACGGACCTGATCGAACAGACCTTTTATGCTGTCTCGGGCGATCAGAAACTACCGGTTCTTCTCTGGCTTCTGAAGCACGAGGAGATCGAGCGGATGATCATCTTTGGAAACTGGAAACATAAAAATGCGGAACTCGCCGAACAGCTTGTTTCTTATGGCGTCGACTGCGAGCAGCTTTCCGGCGATATTGCCCAGAACAAGCGCATCCGGATTCTCGAACGCTTCAAGAGCGGACAGTGCAAGGTGATTGTGGCAACGGATGTCGCCGCCCGCGGAATCCATGTTGACGGCATCTCGCATGTGGTAAATTATGACGTTCCTGAACAGGCGGAGGACTACGTTCATCGGATTGGGCGCACCGGCCGGGCGGGAAAGCATGGCAAGTCGATCACATTCGTCTGCGAATTCGGTGCGTATTATCTGCCCGCGATTGAAGAGTACGCCGGGATCAAGGCGGTGACGATCCAGCCGGAAGAGGAGTGTTTCGTTCTGCCGGAACGGGTTCATCCGCTGAAACGTGCATCACGGCCCCGTTCGGATCACGGCGGACGTTCCGGCGGACGTTCCGGCGGACGGGGAAGGCGTTGAGTACAATGGCGCGGATTCCGGAGATTCATATTGTTCTGGATCGTCTCCGCAGTGCGCATAATGTCGGTAACATTTTCCGTCTTGCGGATGCCGTGGGGGCTTCCGAGGTGCTTTGTTGCGGATATACTGCGGCACCGCCGCATCCGAAGCTGGTGAAAACGGCAATGGGCGCTGACAAAACGGTTCCTTTCCGATCCTTTCCGACTGCCGCGGATGCCGTGGCGGAACTGAAACGGGAAGGCTGTCATGCGCTTGCTGTGGAGACCGTTCCCGGGGCGGTCGATGCGTGGTCGTATGCGTATCCGGAGAAGATCGCGCTGGTGTTCGGCAACGAGGCGCTCGGCGTGTCGGAGGAGGCTCTGGCACTCTGCGACGGCTTCGTTTCTCTGCCGATGTTCGGGACAAAGGTTTCGATCAATGTCGGAAACTGTGCCGCCGTGGTACTGTACATGATTGTGGCGAAAGGAAGAGAAAAATGCTGACTGGGGCCGATTCTCCATACGGAAAGAGTGGTTCTCCAATGAAACTGGCTGTGATCGGACGGAATTCCGCCGAACTCAGGAAAAAACTGGAACTCCGGAAGGTCATTCTCTGCGACGATCCCGCCGACGCAGATATGATTCTCGCCTACGGCGGCGATGGAACTCTGCTGGAGGCCGAGCGGGAATATCCGAGGATTCTGAAATATCCGATCCGCGATGTCGAAACAGCTCCGCTCTGTCACAAACATGCGGTCGATGGACAGCTCGAACAGTTTTTTGCGGGAAAACTCAAGCGTTCCCGTCTTTTCCGTCTTGAGGGGCGCTTCGGAGAGAACGTCCTTTACGCGATGAACGATATTTTCATTCATAACAGGAACAACGCCTCGGCACTCCGCTATAAGATCTGGATCGACGGGGAACTCTATTCTCATGAGATCGTCGGGGACGGCGTGGGTGTGGCGACAGTCCACGGTTCGACTGCATATTTCCGAAGTATTACGCACAGTGTGTTCCGGGTCGGGATCGGGCTTGCCTTCAGCAACAGCACGGAACTGGTGAATCATCTGATCCTGCCGGAGAGTTCGGTGATCCGGGTGAAGATCAACCGGGGGCCCGGGGAGATCGTTGCGGACAACTTCCGTTTGCCGGAACCGATGAATGTCGGTGATGAGTGTGTGATCCGTCTTTCGGAGGATGCGTCGGAGTTTCTCGGTCTGGATGTCTTCATGTGTCCGGTTTGCCGTCGTCTTCGCCACCGGTACCGGCGTTCCATTTTCACTCCGGAGGATCCGAAATGAGGATTGTTGTCAGCGCCGGACCGACTCGGGAAGCGATTGATCCGGTTCGTTTCATTTCGAACCGTTCGACGGGCCGTATGGGATATGCGCTTGCGGCCGCCGCCGTGAAGCGCGGACTGGAGACGGTGCTTGTTTCAGGCCCCGTCTCTCTGATGCCGCCGGAGGGAGTGACCGGATTTATCCGAGTTGAAACTGCCGCGGAGATGGCGGATGCTATGAAGCGCGAGGCAGTGAACTCGGACTGCATCATCATGTGTGCCGCAGTCGCAGACTACCGCCCTGTGATGACTGCGGACCGGAAACTCAAAAAAAAGACGGATCGGATGATCCTTGAGCTTGAACCGACGGAGGATGTCCTTCTTTCCCTGGGACGGATGAAACGGGAGAATCAGATCCTTGTCGGATTCGCGGCGGAAACCGATTCGGTTGAAACGTATGCTCTTGACAAATTGAAACGGAAAAATCTGGACTGGATCGCGGCAAACCGGGTCGGCATTCCCGGCGAGGGATTTGAATCGGAGACCAATGCCGTGGTCCTGTTTTCGCGGCAGGGGGAGAAGTTCGTTCTGCCTCTGGATTCCAAGGATCGAATCGCGGAACGGATTCTGGAAAGAATCCTTCCTTTGTGAATGTGGGAGGAGATATGAAACAAAAGTGGTTCGCAATTCTATTCGCCGCCGGCCTGATGATGCTGTTCTCCGCCTGCGCAACCAAACCGGATTTTTCCGCACCGGAAACTCATCCCGCAGGACAGGAATGGACGATGGCGGAAGTTACGGAGGAACTCGGCGGGGATGATCCGATTGAGCCGTTCAACCGTTCCATGTTTGCAGTGAACGATGTCCTGATGCAGTATCTTGTTTGTCCGATTTCCTGGGTGTATGGTTCCATTCTGCCGGAACAGGTCATCCGGCGTATCGACATGGCATCGGATAATCTTGCATTTCCCGGTCGCATGGTGAGCTGCTTTCTTCAGGCAAAGTGGAAGTATGGCGGAACGGAATTCCTGCGTTTCCTGACGAATTCAACAATCGGCATTGCCGGTCTTTTCGATCCCGCGGATGCCTGGTTTGATCTTCCTCGCCGTCATGAGAATATGGGACATGCGTTCGCTTCATGGGGAATCGGTCCCGGGTGCCTCTTTGTTCTGCCGGTTTCCACGGCGACGAATCCCCGCGATCAGGTCGGTGCTCTGTTCGATTCGCTGCTGGATATCAAATTCATCATTCCCTATGCCCAGTCGATCAGCGGACTGAACCGTGTAATCCGCAGTTACGACTCCTACAACTCTCTGACCGAAAGCAGTCTGGATGTCTATGAAACGTTCAAAATGTCGATGCTGGCTCTGCGCTATACGCAGCTGAACGATTTTCGCGACCAGCAGCCTTTCGTCCGTACTCTGGAGGAAAGAACGCCCGCGGCTCTTCCGGAAAACGGCGACATCCGGAAGATTACCCCGTATTACAAATCGGAAAACGAACGAAACGATACTCTGCGTGTCGCCTGGTTCTCCATGCAGGAGAATCACCGGAGCTGGTGGATTAAAACCTCGCTCTGGAATACCGATTTTATTTCGGAGGCCTCCACACGCAGCATTCGTTTTTCCGAAGACCTGCCGAAACTGCGCTACCGTTTCTGGGAAAAATCCGAAAAAAAGACGCTGGTTGTGATTATTCCGGGGGTGGGAACCCACTATACCGGCAAGACGATCAGCGCATTCGCCGAACTCCTGAACCGGAACGGATATGCTGTCGCCGCCATGAGCAGTTCCATGAACTGGGCATTTGCCGAGGCTGCAGGAGTCAGTGCTCCCGGCTATGTTCCGGAGGACACTGCGCTGGTCCGCACCGCAATTCAGAAAATGGTGCTCGACATTCGGGAAAATACCGATCTGAAGGAGTTCAAGCTGATCCTGTTCGGCTACTCCCTCGGAGGACTCCATACTTTGAAGATCGCCGAGATGGAGGCAGAGGAAAATACGCTCCAGGCCGATCGGTATGTTGCATTGAATCCGCCGGTGGATCTCCTGAAGTCGATGATGAAATTCGATCTCTATGCAGCACTTTCCAAGTCCTGGAATCGAGAGGAACTCTTCAAGAACGCGGATGAAGTTTTGATGAAATATCTGCCGCGGATGACCGCTTCCACTCCAATCCCCGTTCAGAAAACGCCCGAAATGGAGAAAAAAGAATATGAGGAGAAGGTCGCCGAGGCGAAGAAAAACGGAGAAACGGACCTGCCGAAACCGCCGGTTCCGGTGGAATATCGTCTGAACCTGCACCCGGATCAGGCCGGGGTTCTGATTGGACTTTCTTTCCGACTGACTCTGCGGGAACTGATCCTTTCCGCCGCCCGTCGGGAAATGCTTCCGGAGAATGCCGTGGAAACTCCTTATTCCTGGTTCAACCGGGCAGCCTTTTACAAGGAAATCGACCGGATCTGCGGAATGGAGTATGTTAAGAAGCTGGTTCAGCCGCGCCATCCGGAAAAGACAATTGAAAGAATGCGGGAGGAGTCCGGATTGCGTTCCAGTGCGGAGTTCCTGAAAAAATCACAGCAGATCCGCGTGGTCCATAATGTCGATGACCCGATTCTGGGAGAGGATGACGTCCGTTTCCTGTCCGATACGCTCGGCGGGCGTATCATCTGGTTTGACTGCGGCGGACATCTCGGAAATCTGTACCTTGCGGAATATCAGAAGGCGTTGCTGGAGACCCTGGCGTTGCCGGACAATATCTCTGCTCCCCGCAAAAACGCGGAAAAACCGGAAAAGGAGGTGGAGGCACATGTCCGAACAGAAGAAAACTGAACAATCCGAGCCGCTGAAGCTCACATTCGAGCAGGCAATGGAAAAACTGGAACAGATTGTCGCATCTATGGAGCAGGGCGGAGTGCCGCTGGAGGAGATGATCGGCAAATTCGAGGAGGGGGCTGCGCTTGCCTCCTACTGTCAGGAGAAGCTGGCGTCGCTGAAACAGAAGATGGAGATTCTTGTGCAGGACCGGGAGACCGGAAAGGCTGCCTGGCGGGAGATGACTCCGGCTGAGACGGAAGCCGCAGGGGAAGAGACCCTTTGACTGTTTTTGCTCTTTTATGATGTTTTCGTCAGAAAACTTGCAATTCCGAAAAATGATACTATTAGTATGCAACCTTTAAAACATGAAGAAGGGGGTTTGCCATGTATCGAAATGAAATTGTCAGAGAGGCCGTGGATTCGAGGACCGGCGTTGCCGTGTTTCTGACTGGAGTGTACTATTGGATGACATTTGCTCTCGGGCTCAGCGCTCTCTGCGCCTGGGCGGTCGGCACGACGCCGAAATTGAGCAAGATGGTGTTCGGTTCTCCGCTGATGTGGGTTTTGATCCTTGCGGAACTCGGTCTGGTGTTCGTGCTCAGCGGAATGATTCAGAAAATGTCGGCGAGTCTTGCCACGGCGCTGTTCGCTGCGTATGCCGCGCTCAACGGCGTGACGCTCGGTTTTGTCTTTGCTGTGTATTCGCCAGCGGCGATTACAAGTGCGTTTCTGACGACTGCCGTCACCTTTGGCGCGATGGCGGTTTTCGGATCCGTGACGAAGTGCGACCTTACAAAGCTGGGCTCCATTCTGTTCATGGCTCTGATCGGGCTGATTATTGCTTCCCTTGTGAATCTTTTCTGGGCGAACAGTACGCTGTACTGGGGGATTACCTATGCAGGCGTCCTGATTTTTGTCGGGCTGACCGCTTATGATGCACAGAAAATCAAGCTCTTGTATTACCAGCTCGGCGGAACATCGGAAATGAATCGCAAGCTGATGGTGCTCGGTGCATTGTCGCTTTATCTGGATTTTGTGAATCTGTTCCTCTATCTGCTCCGGATTTTCGGAAGACGGAACTGAAAAAGTAAGCTGTTTGTTTTCCGGAACGAATTGCATGCCTTTCCGCTCCGGAATTTCCTGAAACGCGTGCCTGTTTTTCCGGTACGCGTTTTTTTCGACGGATAGAATCTCATTCTCTTTTTCCTGATAAATGCCGTTTGCCCGCTTGCCTTTTCCCGGTTGCGGTTGTACAGTTCCGGAAGAAAACGAATGGAGTGGAGATGAATGAGGACATGTTTCCCGCGGAAGACCTTCTGACCGCCGCCGGCAATGGCGACTCGGATGCTCTTGCGGAACTGGATTCCCGCGGCTTCCTTCTGAAGCCGGACGAGAATGCTGAAACGTTTGTGGAACGCATCCGGGCGATGCATTCCAGATTTCTGGATTTTCTGGAGAAAACAGCCGGCGGAACGCCGTATGAAATTTATCAGAATATTTTTATTTCGGAGCAGGAACGCATCTCCGATGAGATCATTGAGGAGGCTTCCCGTACCACGGAAGCTCTCTACGGTTTTTCTGTCCAATGGGTTCCCGGGTATTTCGTAAGTCGGGGGCTCGGCTGGCTCTGGGGCGGATGCGCTCTTTCCGATGATGAGCCGGATACGGTTCCCGTGTTCATCATCCGGAAACGTTTTCAGACGGTCCGGAAATGGTTTGTCTACACGCGCGATGAACTGCTTTCCCATGAACTGTGCCATGCGGCGAGGGCGCCTCTTCATGATCGCGCTTTGGAGGAGCATTTCGCTTATGCCGGTTCATACAGTCGCCTGCGCCGTTACATGGGCAACTGCTTTCAGACGGACCGCGATGCGATCTTCTTTCTTCTCCCCGTTCTGCTTCTGCTGCTGGTGCAGGTTTTGATCAATGTTTTTTATGTGCCGCTCCCATCGTGGCCGTTCTGGATTCTGGCGTTTGCGTGGCCGGTGTACCTGCTGATTCGCAATGCGCGTCAGCGGAAGCGCTATTTTGCTGCGGAGGAGAAGGTGAGAAAGTGCGGATTCCCGAACCCCGGTGCGTTTCTCTTCCGCTGTACCAGTCCGGAAATTGAGTCGATTGCAGCGAAGACTCCCGGGGAGCTGGAACAGTTTATAAAAGAAAAAGCCGCCTCCGAACTGCGGATGCGGATCATGGTAAAACGATTCCAGAAAGGAGAGAATGAAAATGCCGACAATCAGCGAAGTGACAGCTTATCTTGATGAAATTCTGAATCTGAAAGGCTTTGCCTCCGATTCCTCAAACAACGGTCTTCAGTTCGAAGGCTCAAAACAGGTGACGAAAGCCGTGTTCGGCGTTGATGCCTGCGCCGGACTCTTCATGGATGCCGCTGATGCAGATGCCGATTTTGTTTTTGTACATCACGGACTCAGCTGGGGTGGAAGTCTGAAACGCATTACCGGAGTCGATGCCGAACGTATTGCCATGCTTGCTTCCAACAGCATCTCCCTGTACGCGGCGCATCTTCCGCTGGATGCCAATCCGGAATTCGGACACAACATTCTGCTTTCACGGACCCTCGGTCTTGACAAAATAGAGCCGTTCGGAACCTACGACGGATACAAAATCGGATTCAGCGGAACTCTGAAACGCCAGAAATCCGTAGAGGATATCGCCGATTTTCTCAACGAGAATCTGCCATGCGAGGGGGATCTATCCATAATCGGGGAGTCCGGACGGAAGGTCAAGCGGATCGGCGTTATTTCCGGCGGCGGAGCCTTCCCCTCTCTGTTCAGCGAAATGAAGAAAGAGGGGGTGGAGTGCCTTGTTACGGGGGAATTCGGACACCAGTCCTATCATTATGCTCTGGAGACAGGGATTCCGGTCATTGCTCTCGGCCACTACCGCAGCGAGATCCCCGGCGTTCTTGCCGTGAAGGAACTTGTGGAGGAGAAGTTCGACATCCCCTGCGCATTTGTTGATCTTCCGACCGGTTTCTGAGGCGGGGAATGGCAATTCCTCCTCCGGACGAAATCCTCGGCACCACTCTTTATTTTCCGCATGCGGAAACCCATCTTCATGCGATGCTCTCCGGGTGCGGGATTGAAACGCGAAGACACCCGGCTCTGTACAACAACTATGGACTGGGACGCGGAGAGCATCCCTACTGCATCTGGCAATACACACTGGAAGGGGAGGGGGAGCTCGCGTTCGAAGGTCAGCTCTTCCGCCTGCGGCCGGGGGATGCCATGTGCCTGCTGATTCCCCAGGATCACCGTTACCGTCTGCCGGAGGATTCGCCGGAATGGAGGTTCATCTATCTGAGCCTCAGCGGGTCCGAGATTCTGCGGATCTGGAAGGAGATTTTCCAGCGGTACGGACCTGTTGTGAAACTGCCGCTGGAACGTTCGAAAACCGTTGACCGGGCATTCGAGATCGTTTCCACGGCACGGAACAAGAAGATCCGCAGCGCATACCATGCGTCACTGCTTGCCTATTCGTTCGTGATGTCCTTTTACGAGGAGATTGAGATTCTGCGGTTCGCCGCTTCGGAATCCGCATTCGTTCTGGATGCTGTCAAATACTGCATGGACCATTACGGTGAGGGAATCACGGTTGACGATATCGCTGCTGCGGCAGGATACAGCCGCAGTCACTTCACCCGCATGTTCACTTCCGTGCAAGGGGTCTCTCCCGGGCGCTATCTGCGGGAGGTGCGCCTGGGCAACGCCGCGCGGATGCTTCAGCTGGAATCGGGCAATGTGAAGGAGATTGCACTCCGTTGCGGTTTCCCGGATGAAAGTTATTTCTGCAAAGCGTTTCGTCTCCGTTATGGCGTTACACCCGATCTCTTCCGAAAGAAAAGGTGAGTTTTGCGCAAACTCCTCTTTACATTTGGAGCTTTGCACGGTATATTACATGAAATATAACAGTGACAGGAGTGCAGGTAACCGTGGAGAGAATAGCAATATCAAGCAGTCTGGAGGATTATCTGGAGGCCATAGCCGAGATCATTGAATCGCAGGGGCATGCCCATACGAAGGAGATCGCGGAAAAATTGAATGTGAAAATGCCGTCCGTGACCAATGCACTTCAGGCGCTTTCCTCCCGGGGGTTGATTCGTTACCAGTCGCATTCCCCGGTTTTTCTGACGGCCTCCGGTGCCGAGACCGCAGCGGTGATCCGCCATCGCCACAGTGTTCTGAAAAGTTTTTTTCAGGGAATCCTGAAACTGGATGAAAAGGAGGCTAACGATGCCGCCTGCAAAGTGGAACATATCATCGGTGAGAAAGTGCTGTCCCGCTTTGTTCTGCTTTCCGAGGCAATTTCCAACCGCGGGGATTGCGCAGGACTTCGCGAATATCTTCAGCAGACTCTGCCTCAGATCTGTCCGGAAACGGATGACGACCTGATCTCTCTTGACAAACTGAAGGATGGACAGTGCGGTGTGGTTGTGCGGGTCGCGGAAAATCTGCGCGGAATCAAAAAATTCGCCGATCTCGGACTGGTCAGCGGAACGCTGCTGGAAATGGAAGGTTCCGCTCCGTTCGGTGATCTTTTGCGGATCAAGGTCATGGGAAGCAGTCTTTCCCTCCGCAGCAAAGATGCCTCGCACATCTGGGTCCGGCTTGCCGAATGAGATTCATGAAAGCGGCATGGTAATTTTGAGCACAGGCACGATACGATGAAACGCACATTCAAGATCGCTCTCGCGGGAAATCCGAATTGCGGGAAAACAACCATTTTCAACAGCCTGACCGGTACACATCAGCATGTCGGCAACTATTCCGGTGTGACGGTCGAACGCAAAACCGGCATCTGCCGGATGGGAGACATCCGCATTGAAATCATCGACCTGCCCGGAATCTATGGGCTTTCTTCGGCATCCGCCGAGGAAAAAGTCGCGTTTGCGGAGCTCGTGAATGAAGAAATTGATCTGATCCTGAATGTCATCGATGCCGGCAATCCTCAGCGCAATTTGTACCTGACCACCCAGCTCGCGGAACTCAATATCCCCATGGTGCTGGTGTTCAATATGATTGATGATGCGCGCCGTCTCGGGCTGGAGTTCAACATCCCGATTCTGGAACGTTATTTCAGCGCGCCGATTGTGGAGGCGGTCGGTTCCACCGGAGAGGGTATAGACGAACTGAAGCGCCTGCTCCTGAAGGTGCTCGGTTCCACCGGACCGCGGCCTCCAAAACCGATTGACTACGGGGAAACGGCGATGACTGTCATCCGGGAGCTTTCCGCCGCAATCGCCGCGATGGATATTCCTCTGCTGAAACGTCTGCCTCCGCGCTACTTTGCCATCAAACTGATGGAAAACGATGATTCCGTTCGTTCCATGCCGCAATTGAAATCTCTGCTTCCAGCTGTGGACAAATGGAGAAAAGGGATTCAAAAACGCTGCGGTGTCAGCGGAGAAACCTATATGACGGACTGTCGTTACGGAATGATTTCCGGTGCATGTCGGGAGGCCATCCGCATGAAGGAACAGTCCCGTCACCAGTTTTCCGAGGACATCGACAAGGTCGTGACGAACCGCTATCTCGGGCTGCCGATCTTTTTCGTCCTGATGTTCATTGTGTTCTTTCTGACCTTTCAGTGCTCCATTCCCCTGATGAATCTGATTGAACTCGGATTCCGTTCTCTGGCGGATCTGATTAACGGGTGCTGGCCGGCGGGGCATCTGGAGTATATCCGTTCACTGATTACGGAGGGGATCATCGGCGGAGTCGGCGGTGTCCTGGTGTTCCTGCCGAATATCCTGATTCTCTTCCTGGCGATTGCATTTCTGGAGGGGACCGGCTATATGTCCCGGGTGGCGTTTGTGATGGACGGCTTCATGCACAAGTTCGGTCTGCATGGAAAAAGTTTCATCCCGATGCTTCTCGGATTCGGCTGCAGCGTGCCGGCGATTATGGCGACCCGGACCATCGAATCGGAAAAAGATCGGCTGACGACGATTCTGGTCCTGCCGCTGATGAGCTGCGGTGCGCGCCTGCCGATTTATTCCCTTTTCATTCCCGCTTTTTTTGCTCCTCGTTACCAGGCCGTGATGATGTGGCTGATCTATTTCATCGGCGTGATTCTGGCTCTCTGCTGTGCCGGCATCCTGAAATCAACGCTTTTCCGGAGCGATGACGAGGTCTTTGTGATGGAGCTGCCGCCTTATCGCATGCCTACGGTACGCAGTCTGCTGATCTATATGATGGAGCGTTCCACAATGTATCTGAAGAAGGCGGGAACATTCATTCTTGTCGCTTCGGTTATCATGTTCCTGTTCAATACCCTTCCGGAGAAAAAGGAATATTCGAAGGATTATGCGGCAATGACTGCACGCGTTGAGGAGGATGCCTCTCTTTCCGCGGAACAGAAGCAGAAACAGATCGCGGTCTACCGGGCAGATCAGGAAAGCGAGCGTCTGCAATATTCCATCGCCGGACGGATCGGACATGCAATGACCATCGTATTTCATCCGATTGGATTTGACTGGAAGGTCTGTTCCGCTCTTATCGGGGCGATTGCCGGAAAGGAACTGTTTGTTTCCCAGCTTGGAATCCTCAATTCAGTCGGGGATGCGGAGGAAGATTCCGCATCGTTGCGGGAGAAGCTGCGGGAGCAGTACACCCCGCTCCAGGCGTTCTGCATCATGCTCTTCTGTCTGGTATCCATGCCCTGCGTGGCGACTGTTGCCGTGGTGCGCCGTGAAACCAATTCCTGGAAATTGATGTTCGCTCAGATGATTGGGTTGACCCTCCTTGCCTATTGTCTTACGCTGATTGTCTATCAGGTTGGCATCCGCTTGTTCTGACGTCGCTTTTCCTGCCGCGGATTCCGTCGGGCGCTGGCTGAGGAGTAGAAGATTCCATCCACGTTCCCCGAAAGCATGGTGGAAACAGGGAAAATGAATGGAATCCGTTTTTCCTTCGTGTTATTTTGCTTCCGGAGTGGGGGATGCGGTGATTCTGGCAGCGGGAATCCAGAGATCGCTGTAGTTGCAGGAATCAAACTCCGGAGCTGTCCACGGACCGCGTGGATTGTCCTTCAGACGTTTCAGCGCCCAGATCATCCAGCCGACATCCTCTTTTGCAAAGAGATTCAGCATTCCCGAGATGAACATGCGGCAAACCGTTTCCGTCTTGCTCCAGTGCGTTGCGCCGAATTCCGTGCAGAGAACCGGAACATTGTGCTTGTTGCGGAAGTTCGTGATGGATTTTGCCACTTCCCATGGGTGGTTGTCGTCGGGATAATCGTGGAAAATAAACGCGACGTTGTTGCAGGGGGCATCGACCGTGGAGGCCGTGGGGCCCCAGGTCTTTTCCATGGCGCGTGCATGAGACCAGTCCGCATTTCCGAGCAGGATGATATGACGCTGATCCACCGCGCGTACCGCCTTGAGGCAGCGGGTGTACCACATCCGGGTTGTTTCAGGAGGGATATCGTGCGGCTCGTTGATCAGTTCATAGCCGAGGACCGTCGGTTCGTTCTTGAAAAATTCCGTGACCTTGACCCAGCGGCGGATCCATTCCTGAAATCCCTCTTCATTCCAGTGCGGGACCGTTTGTTTCTGTCGTGCTTTTGCCTCATCGATTTTCGCGGTGAAGTAGCCGTGGTCATCGAGAATGACATACATGCTGTTGCGTTTCGCCGCCAGAACAACGGGCAGAATGAAGTCTCGGATGTGCGCATCAATGTCGATGGGGGCTTTGTCGTTGTTGTTGAAGAAACGGGTGTAGAACGAGAGACGGATCGTGTTCATGAATTTGCTTTTGCAGAACTTCATGACCTCCTCATCCTGTGCCGGAATGATGACGTCGCGGCAGTATCCGACTCCGACAGGGATGAAGTTCTGTTCGCCGGCTTTGCTGAGAGGAGAAGTTACAAAATGACGTCCCTTGACACGGATCCAGGCATAGTCGTCGTTTGCCCGGTAGCCGAACACTTGGAGCGGAATGGAGTTGTCGGCGGATGTTTTTCCTCCTCCGATTTGCGCAAAAGCCGTGTTCCATTGTCCGATGGTGACCGGCGGACGCTTCCAAACGAGTTCAAATTTTCCATTTCTGCTTCTGATCTTTTTTGTGTGGAGTTTTCCTTTTGCGTCTCGGATGCAGATTGTGACATCCGTTTCAGGGACTGCTGTGGTTCCCCGCAGATTGATTTCATTTTGGATTTTTGTCGGATATTCGTCGGTTTTCAGAGTGACTTTCTTCGGCTTGGCAATTTCGATTCTGCGGATTTCAACCACGCCCGGGTCCGGTGTGAAGATCAGATTCAAGGCTGTCAGTTTCTTTTCTCGTGGCGGAGGCATGGGAAGAACGACTTCCTGAAACTCCTTTTTTCCTTTGATCGGCATTGCCGGAACGTCCCCTCCGCCATTCCAGCGGGTGCGGAGCGAAACATCTTTTTCCGTTTTCAATTCAATGACCAGAGCATCATCCGGAGCCGAATTGCTGTCGATATCCTGATGAAAACGGAAAAAAGCACGCATGAAAAGATTCAGCGGTGCCTTTTCCCGTTTCAGCACCAGCTTATCTCCCCGTTGCTGGAAGGATGTGCCGTCATGCCCGTGAATGGAAATCTTGTCTTTGACCGGCATCAGGGAAGTTGCCGCTCCGAGAGGCAGCGTTGCCAATGCGGCAACACAGGCGACGAGTGTCGTTTTCATGAAGAAAATCTCCTTTGTTCTTCTTTTGCGAATGATTAAGAAATCCTTTGATTCCGATTGAAGGGTTTTTCCTTGCCATCGGAAAACATGAATTTTTTCTGATTGCAGGATTGAAGAAGAGAAACACTCCTGCTTGTCCCGGAACAGGAGAGATTGTCCTGAAAAAGCAAGAGTGTTCTTTCCGATTCGTTGTTATTTCGGTTCCGGGACCGGTGATGCGGTGATTCTGGCAGCGGGAATCCAGAGATCGCTGTAACTGCAGGAATCAAATTCCGGAGCTGTCCACGGACCGCGTGGATTGTCCTTCAGACGTTTCAGCGCCCAGATCATCCATCCGACATCCTCTTTTGCAAAGAGATTCAGCATTCCCGAGATGAACATGCGGCAAACCGTTTCCGTCTTGCTCCAGCCGGTTGCTCCGAATTCCGTACAGAGGACCGGAACGTTGTGTTTGTTGCGGAAGTTTGTAATGGATTTTGCCACTTCCCAGGGATGATTGTCATCCGGATAGTCGTGGAAAGTGAAAGCCACGTTGTTGTAGGGCGCATCGACCGTGGAGGCAACGGGTCCCCAGGTTTTCTCCATGGCGCGTGCGTGCGACCAGTCCGCATTGCCGAGAAGAATGATATGGCGCTGATCCACCGCGCGGACCGCCTTGAGACAGCGGGTATACCACATCCGGGTCGCTTCCGGAGAGATATCATGGGGTTCGTTCAGAAGTTCATATCCGAGAACCGCCGGTTCGTTTTTGAAGAATTCGGCGACCTTGACCCAGCGTCGGATCCATTCCTGGAATCCAGCCTCGTTCCAATGGGGGACCGTCTGTTTCTGGCGGGCTTTGGCTTCATCAATTTTTGCGGTGAAGTAGCCGTGGTCGTCAAGAATAACGTACATGTTGTGCCGTTTTGCAGCTAGAACTACGGGGAGAACGAAATCGCGGATGTGTTCATCAATATTGAGCGGAGCTTTGTCATTGTTATTGAAGAAGCGGGTGTAGAACGAAAGACGGATCGTGTTCAGATGTCTTGCCTTGCAGAATTTCATAACATCCTCATCCTGCGCCGGGATGATGACGTCGCGGCAGTATCCGACTCCGACAGGGATGAAGTTCTGTTCGCCGGCTTTGCTGAGAGGAGAAGTTACAAAATGACGTCCCTTGACACGGATCCAGGCGTAGTCGTCGTTTGCCCGGTAGCCGAACAGCTGGAGTGGAATGGAGTTGTCGGCGGGTGTTTTTCCTCCACCGATTTGCGCATAAACCGTGTTCCATTGTCCGATGGTGACCGGCGGACGCTTCCAAACGAGTTCAAATTTTCCATTTCTGCTTCTGATCTTTTTTGTGTGGAGTTTTCCTTTTGCGTCTCGGATGCAGATTGTGACATCCGTTTCAGGGACCGCTGTGGTTCCCCGCAGATTGATTTCATTCTGGATTTTGGTCGGATATTCGCCGGTTTTCAGAGTGACTTTTTTCGGCTTGGCAATTTCGATTCTTCGGAATTCCACGACTCCCGGATCCGGTGAAATCCGGAATTCCAGGGAGGTGGGGCTTTTCCCGCGGGTATCCGGCATGGGAAATGCGACAACCTGAAACTCCTTTTTCCCTTTGATTGACATTGGCGGGATGTAGCTCAGACCGCCGCCCCAGCTGGGACGAAGACGGATGTCCTTTTCTGTTTTCAGCTCAAGGACGAGTGCGTCGTCCGGAGCCGGTTGATAGTTGAGATTCTGGCGGATACGGATGCTGGCACGCATAAAGAGGGCCATCGGTGTTTGTTCCCGTTTCAGAATCAGTATATCTCCTTTTTGTTGAAAGGAGGTACCGTCGTGTCCGTGAATGGTGATTTTATCTTTGACGGGCATCAGGGATGTCGTCGCATTGAGGGTCAGGGCGGTCAGTGCAGCTGTGCAGAGAATAAGTAGTGCTTTCATAAAATTTCCTGTTCGATTCCGTTTTATGTGTTACGGTTGACTTGATTTCCATACAGATTAATATGGTCCTTGCCGGAAGAATAGTTTCGCTGCCATCTTTTCGTCTGGAATCTTTCGCTTCCAGTTGAAAAGATGGCAAAGAATTTTTCTGCTCTATTACCTCATTTTGGGGGACGGGGTAGGCGATGCGGTGATTCTGGCAGCGGGAATCCAGAGATCGCTGTAGCCGCAGGAATCGAATTTCGGAGCGGTCCATGGACCGCGCGGATTGTCCTCCAGACGTTTCAGCGCCCAGATCATCCAGCCGACATCCTCTTTTGCAAAGAGATTCAGCATTCCCGAGATGAACATGCGGCAGACGGTTTCCGTCTTGCTCCAGTGTGTTGCCCCGAACTCTGTACAGAGAACCGGGACATTGTGTTTGTTGCGGAAAGTTGTGATGGATTTTTCCACTTCCCAGGGATGATTGTCGTCCGGATAGTCGTGGAAAGTGAAAGCCACGTTGTTGTAGGGCGCATCGACCGTGGAGGCAACGGGTCCCCAGGTTTTCTCCATGGCGCGTGCGTGCGACCAGTCCGCATTGCCGAGAAGAATGATATGGCGCTGATCCATGGCGCGGATCGCCTTGAGACAGCGGGTATACCACATCCGGGTCGCTTCCGGAGAGATATCATGGGGTTCGTTCAGAAGTTCATATCCGAGAACCGCCGGTTCATTTTTGAAGAATTCGGCGACCTTGACCCAGCGTCGGATCCATTCCTGGAATCCAGCCTCGTTCCAATGAGGGACCGTCTGTTTCTGGCGGGCTTTGGCTTCATCAATTTTCGCAGTGAAATAGCCGTGGTCGTCGAGAATGACATACATGTTGTGCCGTTTCGCCGCCAGAACCACGGGAAGAATGAAGTCACGGATATGCTCATCAATATTGAGCGGGGCCTTGTCGTTGTTGTTGAAGAACCGTGTGTAGAACGAGAGACGGATCGTGTTCATGTGTCTGGCTTTGCAGAATTTCATGACTTCCTCGTCCTGCGCCGGGATGATGACGTCGCGGCAGTATCCGACCCCGACGGGAATGAAGTTCTGTTCTCCGTCTCTGCTGAGAGGCGAGGTTACAAAATGACGGCCTTTGACGCGGATCCAGGCATAATCGTCATTTGCAGGATAGCCGAACAGATACAACGGAATGGAGTTGTCCGCGGGCGTTTTTCCCCCGCCGATCTGCGTGGATGCCGTGTTCCATTGTCCGATGGTAACGGGCGGATTTTTCCAGCTCAGCTCGAATTTACCATTTCTGCTGCGGATCTTTTTCGAGTTGACTTTTCCTTTTGCGTCGCGGATGCTGACTGTGACATCTGCGCCCGGATCTGCTGTGGTTCCCCGGAAAACGATCTCCTTCTGGATTTTGGTCGGATACTCGTCTGTTTTCAGCGTGACTTTCTTCGGTTTGCCAATCTCGATCCTGCGGATTTCAACCTCTCCGGGGTCTGGCGTGAAAATCAGATTCAGTGCAAAGAGTTTCTTTCCGCGGGAAGGCGGCATGGGCAGGACGATTTCCTGGAACTCTTTTTTCCCTTTGACCGGCATGACCGGAAGGTCGCCACCGCCTCCCCAGCGAGCGTGCAGAGAGACATCTTTCTCAGTTTTGAGTTCCAGGACAAGAGCATCATCCGGGGCCCAATTGCTGTTGAGTTCCTCATGAAAACGGAAAAATGCGCGCATGAACAGATTCAGCGGCTGCTTTTCCCGCTTCAGGATCAGCAGATTGCCCTTTTTCTGAAACGTGGTTCCATCGTGGTCATGAATGGTGATTTTATCCTTGAACGGCATCAGTGAGGTTGTCGCTCCGAGGGTCAGCGTGGTCAGTATGGCTGCACAAGCAATGAGTCTGGTTGTCATGGAAGTATCTCCGTTTTGTTAAGCAATATAGTCCTGTCGTTCTGTTGTTTTCTGTTTTGATGGTTTGTTTCCTGTAAATGTCAAAAAGATTCAATGTCCCTTGTAATACCATGCGTAATTCCGATAATTCTGTTCTGGAATCCACTTTCCTCCGGCCATGAAACTTTGTGCTTTCCATTCTGCGTGGCAGTCCACCCACAAGATATTGAGGCCGTTGTTGTGACGACGGGAGACTCGTCTGTCTGCAAAGCCGATGTCCGTATCGCGCATCTGAAGCAGAGATGCATATTCTTCGTGTGCTGTTCCGAAATCCCACTGGGCTCCGTCTACGGCATCGCCGATTAACGCTGTTTCTGAAAGATGTTTTGTGAACATTTTGTAGGAACCCCTCGAGTCGCCTGATTTTGATATGCCGTAACTGACATAACTATTCCATCCGAGTCCGCCGAATCGTCCTGGAAAGACTCTCAGCTCATTGGCGCAAGCAGCGTTAAGACCGCGAAAGCCCGGGCATCCGAATACACTGCCGAAGCCGAATCTTTGTGTGCGCATGCATTTGTCTTGCGTCTCCTCTTTTTTTACGCCACAGTAATCGGAAAGTTCGTATTTCCATTGTCCCGATACTCCTTCATTTTTTCCTGCGGGGAGCCACTCATTGAAATCCGATGCATATTGTGTTACACCGACTCCAAGCTGTTTCAGGTTGGAAAGACACTTCGCCGCCTGAGCCTTGCTTCTTGCCTGATTCAATGCCGGAAGCAGCAATGCTGCCAGAATTGCAATTACTGCAATAACGACGAGAAGTTCTATGAGTGTGAAAACTCTGGTGCGGAAATATTGCCTCATTTCTTTCTGTTCCTCCAATCCTTTTGTTGGTCCGTGGCTTTGGCGCAGGACCAGTTTGTTTTCAAAAATATGACTCCTGGCATTGCCGGAGGCGGTTTCCGATTTCAGCAGAGACATGGTGCATCTGCACATTTTCTCGATCGGGTGTTCGAAGGTGGTCAGCGGAACGGACATCCAGGCGGAATAGGGGGAGCCGCTGAAGCCGATGAGGGCCAGGTCGTCCGGAACCCGGATTCCAAAAGTTCCGAGTCTGTGCATGACCTCTGCCGCCAGAAGATCATTGCGGATGAATGCCGCCTTGACCCTTTGTTCCCTGTGAAGAATCAAGAGATTTTCCGTTATGAGTCTGGGGATTTCTGTCGAAGGCACTCCGTTTCCCGGGTGAAGACCATAGACCTTCAGTCCGGTTGCCTCGAAAAAGGATTGAAGTTTGCTGTTGCCCGACAGTGCTGTTTCCCGAGCGAACGGAAGTTCATTCAGCGCAACAGACCGGTGCCCGGTCCGAAACAGGATTTCTGCGGCGTCCCGATATGACTTCGGACTATCGAAACCAACCAGTTCAATCCCATTCGACAGATAGGTCTTCTCCAGTTCGGAGTGGAGAAAGTCAAATTTGAAGATGACAACTTTTTCCAGTCTGCTGAACAGAGGAAAGAGCTTTTTCGCATGTGTCAGCTCCTCCTGTTCCGTGTTTGCATGGATCCAGATCAGTTTGCGGATGCCTTTTGCAATGAATTCTCCGACTCCTTCATACAGATGATCCGGTTCCACTCCTGTGATCTCCGAAAATCCACACTGCTTACGGATCTCCTGCGTCAGCATACCGAGGGACGCGGTCAGATACTCCCGATCGACGAACTTACCGCAGTACAGAATTCCGATGACACCGTTTTCTTCTCTGTTTTTCAACTGCATTGCGGAATGGGAGCGAACATAGCCGGAGGCTTCCAGATATTCGCGAACCCGTTGTTCCGTTGCTTTGGAAACACGCAGTTCGCGGGAGCGGTTGTTCAGAACGGCGGAGACGACGCGTCGGCTCAGCTGAAGCTCGTCCGCTATCTGCTTCATCGTTAGAAATTGAGGCATTCGCCGTCTCCTTGCTCTCATTTGCTTTACTCGTGTAAATCAATATTAATTATAGCAAATTTTCCAGAAAAGTCAAGAGGGTAAGGTGGCTGGTTTTTATTTTTTTGATTTTTTTTCAGAAAAAAATATTTTTTTTGCTTCACACGAGAGAGTTGAACCGAAAGGATTCATTTTGAACGTGTTTTTGGAGATTCCATTTCAATGAGAGGGCGGTTGTCTGCTGATTTTTCCGCGTTTTCCCAGATGCGGTTGAGAATCTGATAGACGGGATCGGAGGTATCAAGCCCCTCGTCCGGGACCAGATTCTGAAGGGCGCGAATGACTGAGACCGGAGTCAGAGTTTCCGGTGGAAGTGCGACCTGATAGGCCTCAATGTGATCATCCAGAATCACTTTTGAAAGCAGACGGACGCATGTCAGCTCGTACAGAATCCTGCGTGTTGTGCGGACCGGAATTTCGAGTCTGCGGGAGATTTCAGCATCCGTCAGAGGTCTTGCTTTCGCTTCGAAGATCACTGCGCAGAGGCGGACGATTTTGATCGCGTAGATGTTTTTCCTCGCAAGTCCCACGTCTCCTTCGCCCGGGGTTCCCTCATAGGAGCTGACATTCTGGCAGGAGAAAGCGATTTCCGCTCCAAGCAGAATGAAGGTCCAGCTCATTTGCAGCCAGATCAGAAACAGGGGCAGAGCGGCAAAACTTCCGTAGATCGCATTGTATTTGGCAACAGTATACTGGGCTGCCAGATAGAGTGCCTGAACAATGTAATAAAACAGGCCGCCGATCAATCCCCCTGTGAGTGCCGGCAGGATTTTCACTTTTGTATTCGGTATGAAAATGTAGATGAACGTGAAGACCAGCCATGTCATGATGAATGGGAGCGTTTTGGATGAGAGCGCCAGAAGCACCATCATCGGTTCGGAGATGCCGGGAAAATCCTTTGCCATGGAACTGAGGCGCACTGTTGCATAGACGGTGATTCCTGTTGAGGTGATGATCAGCAGGGGACACAGCAGCACGATCGAAAGATAATCGCTGATTTTCCGGATCAGCGTTCTGCCTGTTTTGACTCCCCAGATGTCGTTGAGAGAGTTCTCAATCTGCATCATGAGCCGGATTGTGATGATCAGCAGGGCGATTGCGCCGAAGCCCGCGATGATTCCTCCTTTGGCGGAATCCAGCATGGTAGAGGCGAATTCAATGATTTTTTCGGCAACTTCCGGTTTGTCTGCCAGAGAGTGCCGCAGCCATTTTTCCAGTCGTGCATACAGTCCGAACCCTTTCGCAATGGCAAAGGCCAGGGCTGCTACCGGAATGATGGAGAGCAGGGTGTAATAGGTCAGAGCGGATGCCCTGAGCATGCAGTTGTTTTTCATGAAATAGCGGAAGGACAGAATCGTAATGCGGGCCGTTTTGATCATTGCTCTGGTGATGAGTGAGTGATCGGCAAGTTTCATTGTCCATATCGTCGTCTTGAAGAACTGGATCATGATATTCCTCGATTAATTGTGTTTTTCCCATGCAGAGAAATATATCACGGAAAACATCCGGTTGCAATCCTGTTTGTTTCGCTTGCGGGAATGAAAGAACGCATTCTATTCCGCCGCAGGGAAACGGGTATGTGATTCAAATTCGGAGATTTTCTTCAAATACTCCGGGATCGGCAGTTTCTTCTTTTTTTCTTCTGCGATTTTCTTTCCTGTTCCGGCGTCTCCGGCGATGAGTTCCAGTGTCATGCACGCCAGGAGTTTGGATGAGAGAAGATAGGCCTGTTCCGGGTCGGCAATCCGGAAATCCGTGCCGTGGCACGTTCCTGCGCAGCAGGGGAAATAGCCGTGAACCGAGGGGATGATTTCGCTTAGATCGCCCATATCCGTGCAGCCGGGAATGAAGATTTCCTTGATTCTGGTGTGTGCATCCGGAACGAGTTCCTTTACGCAGCGTCGGTAGATTTCGCAGAGGGAGTCGCTGTTTTTCAGCGGAGAAGAACCGTGCCGGGTCTTGATTTCGCAGACAGCTCCGAGTGCATAGGCGGACCCGTTGACCGCCCTGTCGAAAACGGTGCTGAGGCGGGTCAGCGCATCGAAGGAATCAGCCCGGAGCATGTATGTCATGGTGACTCGGTCTGGCACGATATTGACGGCGTCGCCCGCATGTGTGATCAATCCGTGGACCCTGACGTATGGTTCGGATGTCCAGCGGTCTTTTGCGAGAGCCAGCGCATGAAGTGCCAGATTTGCTGCGTTCATGGCATTGATCCCATGATCCGGTGAAGCCGCATGGATGCTTTTCCCATGAAAGGTGACGTCTTTCAGCAGATACCCGTTGAAATCCGAAACGTGGAATTCGCTTCCAGAATGATTCATCATGGCGATATCCACGTCATTGAAGGCTCCGCACCGGATCAGTTCCGCCTTGCCGCTGATGAAGCGGATTTTCCCGGCGGTTCGCAGTTCTTCCGCGTAAACGGGATTCAGCGATTCCTCGGCTGGGGCGCCGATCAGAGCGATCTTTCCGGAACAGGAGTCAGAAATGCCCGCGGCGGAAAGTCCCGTTGCTGCTCCGATCAGCGAGGTGATATGCGCGTTATGACCGCAGGCATGGACCGCGCCGGTGTCGGGGTCCGCCTCCGGATGCGACGGCAGGAGCAGGGCGTCCATTTCGCCGATCAGGGCGACGACAGGACCGGGACGCCCGGTTTCAAGATCGGCCCGGAAGCCGGTATAGGCGAGTCCCCGGGAGACCGTCAGTCCGAGTTGTTCCAGTTTTTCCGCTGCGGCGCGTGCGGTCCGGAATTCACGATATCCCGGTTCCGGATGTTTCCAGATGTCCGTTCCAAATTCGATCAACTCATCCCTGTGGCGGTCGATTTCTCTGCAGACCAGCTGTTTAAGCGTTTTCAAATCCTTCATATTCCAGATCCTTTCCTGAAAACTTCCAATTTGGAGATACTATAAACGTGCCAGGGAGGAAAAGCAATTCTGGAAAGAACTGCAAATCCGGAAAATAGATCAAGATTTGTTCCTGTGGCGGAACTGGGTTGGGGTCATTCCGCAGAGGCGCTGGAAGAAGCGGCAGAAAGAGCTTTCGTCGGGAATTCCGCAGCGTTTCGCGATCTCTTTGACTGGAAGATGTGTGCCGCGCAGAAGAGTTTCCGCCGTGAGTCTCCGCCGGTCCCGGATTGTCTGTCCGGGGGTGCGGTCAAGGTGGGTTTGGAAGAGTTCCACCAGAGTTGAACGATGAATCTGGAGTTGATCCGCCAGATAATTGACGTTCAGCTCAGGATTGGTCAGATTGTCCCGAATCAGATTCAGGGCGCTCCGGACCGGCTCGTCATCGGTTTTTCCGCTGCCGCCCGCCAGAGCGAGAAGCCGGCAGAGAAGTGCGGGCATCGAGCGGAAGACAATCGGGGAGGGGGCGCCGATTTTGTTCTGAATCTCCTCGAAGAGTTCCACCGGGCACGGTTCCGTGGAATGGAGTTTTCGCGGATACGCGTAGCCGTCGAAAAAGGCGGCCGCGCCGGGACCATCGAATGCGACCCAGTAGCTCTCCCATTCGTCGGAGAGCGAATGGAGAGTGTGGCGCTCGTTCGGATGATAGAAGAAGATATCGTCCGGATACAGTTGGAACGATTCCTGAAACAGAACCGCTTCTCCGATTCCCCGTGCGCACCAGATCATTTCAAAAAACGGGCTGTGAAGTTCCGTCGTGTTTTCCCGGTCCCCTTTTTCCAGACATTTATATCCGGTGCTCCGCAGATAGACCGGCAGGGGGAGGAGGGGGCTGCCGGTTTCGTTATCGGGCCTTGTAAAAATCTGATACTGCCGCATCCGTCGTCCTGTCAATTTTATCCGTCGTTTTGCAAAATATTCGGTAGTTTCATAAAAGATAGCATATCCTTGAAATTCTGTCAAGCGGAATCGGTTATCCGGTAAAAAGGTTTCCTCTTCTGAATTTGTTTTTTTTGTCAGAATGACAGTGAAATCCGACATTTTGACGATTGATTTCCTGCGCCTTTTATGCTAAAATAAAAACAGAAAAAGAGAATCAATCAGCGGAAAGGTTTTTGAATATGCACCGGATTGAGATTCGAAAAAAAGAGTTTCTGGTGGACGGAAATCCGACATGCTTCCGTTCCGGTTCCATGCACTACTTCCGGATTCATCCGGATCTCTGGATGGATCGTCTGGTCAAGCTCAAACAGTGCGGACTGAACACGGTGGAAACTTATCTCCCCTGGAATCTTCACGAGGAGACGGAAGGGAACTTCTGTTTTTCCGGTGGACTGGATGTGGAACGGTATGTCGGAATGGCGGCGTCGCTTGGTCTGATGGTCATTCTGCGTCCGGGCCCCTACATCTGTTCGGAGTGGGATTTCGGCGGGCTCCCCGCGTGGCTGCTGAACAAACCCGGGCTGCGGATTCGTTGTTCCAACCGGGAATATCTGGAGGCTGTGGACCGTTATTTCGCGGTTCTTCTTCCCCGCTTGCGGAAACTCCAGTGGAACGAGGGCGGACCCGTGGTCCTGATGCAGATCGAAAACGAATATGGTTCCGTCGGCAACGATACCCGCTATTTGAAACACCTTTACGACCTCTTTCGCGAGTCTGGAATCACGATTCCGCTTTTCATTTCGGACTGGGGAAGCGCCACGGTGATGGATTCCGGGTCGATTCCGGAAACGCTTCTGACGGTCAACTGTCCGAGCCATCCGGGGCCTTTTCTGGACGAGATGCAGAAACTGCGGCCGGATACGCCGGAATTTGTCATGGAGCTCTGGTCCGGAGTGTCGCACCGCTGGAACGCTCCCTATCTCCGGCATGAAACCCGGGATGTCGTCCGCGATGTCGAGGAGATGCTTCAGCGCGGCAACTCCTTCAATTTCTACATGTTCCACGGCGGAACCAGTTTCGGCTTCATGAATGGAGCCCTGCGGATGGGGGATCGCTTTGAGCCTTATCTCAACAGCTACGATACGGACGCGCTTCTGGACGAAGCCGGCAATCCGACCCCGAAGTATTTTGCCGTTCAGGAGCTGATCCGGCGCTATTGTCCGGATGCGGAAACCGGGACGCCCGCGCCTTCAGCGCTGCGGAAATTCCCCTCTGTGGAATTTACCGAATCGGCGGAACTGTTCGATCAGCTGTTACAGCTATCCGAACCGATCGAATCCGTAACACCCGAACCAATGGAACGATGCGGTCAGAATTTCGGCTTTATTCTCTACCGGAGCCAAGTGTCCTTCCGGGAGAAATCCGCGCCGCTGTCGCTCCGGAACCTTGCCGACAAAGCATGGGTTTATGTGGACGGGAAACGGTATGGAAGCGCTGTCTGCAATCGGAACGAGCCGGTTTTGGTGCCGCCCGGACGACTCGACATCCTTGTGGAAAATCAGGGCAGGATCAATATGGCAATGGGGGTGAATGACCACTGGAACAAGGGGCTGGACGGTGTCCTGATTCAAAGCCGCAGACTCTATTCCTGGGAGATGTATCCGCTTCCGATGAAGGATCTTTCCCGTCTGAGATTCGGCCCTTACCGTCCGTCGCCCGCCGGACCGTGTTTTCACCGGGCGGAATTCTTTGTCGGGGAACCCGCGGATACCTGCATCCGCATCCCCTTCGGAACGCACGGACAGCTCTTCCTCAACGGAGTGAATCTCGGACGCTATCGCGTGGAAGGACCGCAATTCGCTCTTTACGCTCCGGCTCCTCTGCTGAAAAAAGGGAAAAATGAACTGATCGTGTTTGAAGTGGAAGGGTTGAGAGAGAACCGGATCGATTTTCTGGACCATCCCGATCATGCTCCGTTTACGGAAATGATCCGCTGACCTGGAGGCAAGGACCATCTCCTGCTCCAGCAATCAGAAGCAGCTTCCTGTGACAGCTCTGGGAGGTATATCTGTATTCGAAACGGATGGCAAAGATCAGGGAGTCCGCCACCCGCGCCCTGTTTTTTGATATCAATTCCTGGTCTTCCGTCGGGATCATCTGCCTGAAGGATTTCAGCAAGGACGATTCCAGGAATGCCATTGATTATTTCAACCGGCTCAGCAACAGCATCAACGTGGTCTGCTTGGCCGGAATCGCTGGCAACTGAAGTGGGCGCAGGTTCCGGACCGCCAGACAGCTCCGAACAAGAACTTCTACATTCATCCCGATACGGCGGACATGGGAGTGAATTATTGAACTGCCACGATCTCCGTCCGCTCCGGGGAGCATTCTTTCCGGAGTCCGGAGAAGCTTCTCCGTTTTCTCCGGACCACTTCTGAATCGCCGGGAAAGTGAAGATTGCCGAGAAATGATTTTTTTCCTGCTTGCGGATGCGGATTTTTATGATATAGTATGGAACTGGTCGGTGCGGAAGCGCTTTTTCCGTTGCACCGTGGAGTGATGCTTATCTGTTGACGCGCTGCGTTTTGATTGGTATGAACTGAATTATTTTACTGGCGGAACGAACTGGAATGAAAATGTCTCTTGTAAGACGTCTGGCGCTGTTGTGCTCGACGGTTCTTCTTTGTCTGGCGCCGCTGACGGATGCTTTCGGAGCATCGCCGCTGGAATCCATCAAGTCCATCGGGGGGACGCTGTCCGGGAAAAGCATAGATGCAAGTGCCGATATTTACGAGTATGTCGGAGAGAATATCATCGCGCGCGGTCATGTCGTCATCAAGTTCCGTGATACAACGGTGACGGCCGACAAGGCAATCATCAACATCAATTCGCAGGACATCGAAGCCGCGGGAAACGTGACGTTCACCCAGCGTCAGAAACGGACCAAAACCGTTGATTATCAGGAGTATCAGGATCTGCTGGATGATCCGACCCTGAAAGTTGAAGTCATCGAATATGTAACTTCCGCCATCGGCGTCAGAAAGATCAAGGTCTCCATTGAGAACATTACCGGTTATATGAAGGCGGACCGCATTTCCGGCAATCTGAATTCCGGACTGCTCCAATTCAAAAATTTTGCTGTGCAGAACGGCCCCATCTATTGTGCGGCCTCCGAAGCGGAACGCGCACCGGATGGAAAAATCACTGTCAACAACGCCCGGCTGACTACCTGCAATTACATCATCGACGATCACGACCACTACTCCATCAGTGCTTCGAAAGCCGTTCTTTCCCCGCGGGAATACGAGAGCGGCATTCAGAATTACAACCCGGATCACGGTGAGCACAGTATCTGGGCATACAATACAATGTTCCGGCTGTGGAACATTCCGGTCCTCTGGATTCCCGCTCTCTACAAACCGATGGAGTCCGACAGCTTCGGCGTGGACATTGATTTCGGAAATACTTCCGGCTGGGGCTACTTCGTGCGTGCTTCAAAGGGCTTTTCCGTAATTGATACGAAACAGATGCAGTTGAATGCGGCTGCTATCCTCAATTACTATTCCGATCGCGGCGTTGCCTACGGCGGAAAGGTCAATTTTGTGACGGATTTCTCCCGGACCGAACTCTTCGCGGTCGGAATGCACGACCGCGATCCCTACAACATGTGGGACTTCGATGACGAGGACGACAGCAAATGGTACAAGCACCATTCCCGGATGAAAATCCCGAAGGATCGCTACGATGTGAAAATCACCAATATAACCCATATCACACCGAACCTGGATTTCCGCGGACAGTTCGAAAAGTACAGCGATTACAATTTCCTGGATGATTATTACACCTCCCGTTACGACGAAAACATTCAGCCGCCCACCTATGCCTCACTGGAATATCAGATGGAGCGCGCCTCAGCGGCTCTGCTGACAACCATCCGGGTCAATTCCTTTGACACCGTGATGGAACGTCTGCCGGAAGCCCGCTTCGATATGCCAAGACAGGAGTTGTTCGGCGGTTTGTATTATCAGAGTGAAACCTCGGCTGGATATTATCAGATGAAATGGCGAAAATTTGATACCCGTTCCAGATACGGAAAAATCAAAGATTACGCAAGCGCCAGATTTGATACGGTTCACTTTCTGTACTATCCGATCAATCTGGATTTCCTCAATATCATTCCGCGTGCCGGCGGACGCTTTACCGCGTATTCGAATACGTCGAAGCACAAGGTCTCAGATGATCAGCTGATGGGAATGTTCAGTGCGGATTCCATAGACCAGCCCTTCTTTGAAGAGATGCAGCCGTTTACGAGCTTCCGGGATTCCGGCGACGCGGATGTCCGTTTCATCGGGGAACTCGGCGTTGAAGCAAATACGAAGATCTACCGTACCTGGCAGAATGTCCGCAGCTCCTTCCTTCAGATTGACGGCTTGCGCCATGTCGCCATGCCTTATGTGAACTATACCTACATTCCGGACCCGACCCTGAACGAGAAGAAAATCCTCTATTTCGATGATGTGGACCGGATTCACAAACAGAATTTTGTCCGTGTCGGTTTGCAGAATACCCTGCAGACTCGCCGCGGTTCTTACGGAGCCGAGACAATCGCCGAATGGGCATCGCTGGATACCTACTGGGATTTTCATGCGCAGAAACAGGGCATCTTCGGGCATATCGGGGATATCGGCACCAAACTGTCTCTGACGCCGTTCGACGGATTCACATTTTCGTCTGAACTGCTCTGGGATGTCGGCCGAAACAACGAGCATGAACAGGAGGCAACCCGCGCATTCGGGCGTAAAGCGGGACGGGTCGGCATGGCGAAGCTGAAATATATCAATATGTGGAATACGATGCTGAGTTACCGGATTTCAAAAGACTGGAAGATCTGGGGATCGTACATGTATTCCGATTATTACAAACAGCGCGGAACCTATTCCATGGGATCGACACTGACACAGATCAATGCCACTTCCGCCACTCTTTCCGCTGTCTATCCCTCTTCGCAGATGGCAACGATCGGCGTGAATTTCCCCACTTACATCGACCCGAAACTGACCGGCAGTTTTTCCATAACCTACGATGTGGATGCCGCTCTGCTTCAGGATATGAGCGTTGCCCTGAAACGCAATTTCCATTGCGTGGATGTGATGGCGGCGTTCGGACGTTCCGTCCAGTTGAACAGCAAGCAGGAGAAAGACTCCTCCTTCTATGTCGCTTTCTACATTTCGCTTTCCGCGATGCCTTCGCTGAGCATCGGACAGAAATTCGGCGGAGAATGACCGGTATGTAATTCAAACGATAAGAGAAATAAGGTTTTCGCATCATGAAAATGTCCAGAATGCTGGGGCGCAGAATCAAGGAAGACCCCAAAGACGCAAAAACGGTAAGTCATAAATTTCTGATCCGCGGCGGTTACATCCGTCCGGTTTCGGCAGGCATTTACAGCCTGCTGCCGCCGGCGGACCGGATCATCCGGAAGATTGAGAACATCGTCCGCGAAGAGATGAATGCCATCGACGGACAGGAAGTGCTGATGCCAGTGGTTCTTCCCGCTGAACTCTGGCAGGAATCCGGGCGTTTCACTTCTGTCGGTCAGGAGCTCCTGCGCTTCAAGGACCGCAACGGAAAGGACATGCTTCTCGGCATGACCCATGAGGAAGCGATCGTTCATCTTGTCCGCTCCGAAATCAACAGTTACAAGCAGCTTCCGATCATGGCGTATCAGATCCAGACAAAGTATCGCGATGAAGCTCGCCCTCGCGCCGGACTGATCCGGGTCCGTGAGTTCACCATGAAGGATGCCTACAGCTTCCACACTTCGCAGGAGTGTCTGGAAAAATACTATGAGCGTGCACATCAGGCCTATGTGAACATCTACCGCAGAGTGGGGCTCAAACATGTGCTCTCCATCAAGGCGAATTCCGGCATGATGGGCGGAAATGTTTCGCACGAGTTCATGTCGCTTGCCGACTGCGGCGAGGATACGCTTTTTGTTTCCCCCGATGGAAAAAGCTACAAGGCGAATCGTGAGATTGCCGTTTCCTCAATCAAATTTGAAAAGTCGCCCGAACTTCCTCTGGAAAAAGTTGCAACGCCGGGAGCTAAGACGATTGAGGCGGTGGCTGCCTATCTGAAGGTCAAACCGGAAAATACCGGAAAGGCTGTTTTCTATGCGGATTCAGAAGGACGGTTGATTTTCGTTCTGATCCGCGGCGATTTTGAAGTCAATGAAACCAAACTTCAGAATCTTCTCCAGATCAAGGAGCTTTCCTTTGCCAATGACGAGCAGATTCTGAAAGCGGGAGCGGTTCCGGGATATGCGTCACCGGTCGGCATTGATCCGTCGAAGGCGGTGATTGTGGTGGACCGTTCGGTGGAGGGTTCTTCGAATCTGGTCGTCGGAGCGAATGAGGCCGGCTTCCATTACATCAATTTCAATTACGGGCGCGATCTCAAGGATGCGCTGGTGGCGGATATTGCAACGGTCCGGGAAGGAGATCCCTGTCCTGTGACCGGCGAGCCTTTGCAGATGAAGCGCGGCATTGAAGTCGGAAACATCTTCCAGCTCGGAACAAAGTATTCGGCTCCGATGAAATGCGAATATCTGGACAAGGATGGAAAGTCGCATCCGATGATTATGGGCTGTTACGGAATCGGAATTGGACGCACGATGGCGGCGCTTGTCGAAGATTCCCATGATGACTACGGCCCGATTTGGCCGATGTCGGTTGCGCCGTACCATGTGGAAATCTGTGCGATCACGCCTGACAAGGATCGTGTCATGGAGGTTGCGGAAACCTTCTATCAGGACCTTCAGAAACTTGGGATTGAGGTGCTGTTCGACGATCGCGGTGAAAAGGCCGGTTCCATGTTCAGCGACGCAGATCTTCTTGGAATCCCGTTCCGGGCAGTGATCTCTCCGAAAAGCATTGCCGCGGGCAGTGTCGAGTTCCGTCTGCGCGGTTCGCGCGATTCGGAGATGCTTCCGCTCGACAATGCGGCGGGAATCATTGCCGCAAGAGTTTCGGACGAGTTGGAAAAATACAAATAAGAATCTTTCAGAAAGGGGAGTCGGAAACGGTTCTCCTTTTTTGTATCGGGGAGAGTTTGCCATGCAGAGATTCAATGATGCCAGAGACTGGTTTTTTCAGAAGAGATTCGGATTTTTTGTCCATTGGGGAATCTACTCCGTCGGCGGACAGCAGGAACAGGCACTTCAGCGTTACCGGATTCCGTGGAGCCGCTATCTGGAGTATCAGAAAACCTTCAATCCGAAGGAGTTCCACCCATCGGAATGGCTGGACCTCGCCGAGAAAAACGGAATGCGGTATCTTGTTTTCACGACAAAGCATCATGACGGTTTCTGCATGTGGGATACGAAGGAGACCGATTTCAATATCATGCACACCCCTTATGGCAGAGACCTTCTGAAAGAGCTTGCGGACGAGTGCCATAAACGCAATTTCCCGCTGGTGCTGTATTATTCCGTTGTGGACTGGCACCATCCGAATTATCCGAACATCGGGCGGCATCATGAGATTCAGACCGATCCCGCGAAGCACGACCTGGAGCGCTACATGACGTTCCTGAAAAATCAGATTCGCGAGCTCTGCACGAATTACGGGAAAATCGACGGTATCTGGTGGGATATGAATGTGCCGGAGATCAGGGAGCCGTCGATCAATGCGATGATCCATCGTCTCCAGCCGTCGGCGGTGATCAACAACCGGGGAATGGATTCAGGGGATTTCTCTACGCCGGAGCGGAGTTTCCAAGCGAACCCGACCGTTCCATTTGCGAATCCGACGGAAGCCTGCAATTCTGTCGGGTCCAACAGCTGGGGATACCGGATTCAGGAAGACTATTATTCGACTTATCATCTCGAACGTCAGATGGCGTCGAATCTGGCGCTTGGGGGAAATTACCTGCTGAATGCCGGTCCGAAACCGGACGGAACTTTCCCTCAGGAGTCGCTTGACCTTCTGAACGCTCTGGGCGACTGGTATCGCAAGACGGAACCGGCTGTGACAGCACCCCCCTGTTACGGCGTCCTGAATGACAAGACGATTCTCTGTACCGGCGGCGGACGGGAATTGAATCTGATTCTGCTGAATCCGCCTGTCTGTTCCGCTCTGGAACTGGCTCCTTTGACTGTTTTGCCGGAGAAGGCATTCCTTCTGAACACGGGAACGGAACTGGAGGCAACACTAGAACCCAATGTGTATCATCTTCAGGAGCCGCGCTGTCTGCGTCTGCGCGGGATTCCGGTGGACCGCATTGCCGGTCAGATCCCGGTTGTGCGTCTGACGTTTGCTGATCCTGTGATTCAAGGCAGGGAGTTCGTTGCGGAAGAGAATCGCGCGGGAATCAACGCGCAGGAGTGAGCTTCTCCGCGTGAAGTTGTTCGAGAAGATGTTTTCCTGCTTGGACGGGAGAGATGTTCCGAGAGAACTCCCGCAGAGCTTCATTCCCGGACAGCAGATCGGGAAATCCGACCGGAAAAACCTTTTTCCGGAGCCCAGGGATTGACCACATAATTATAAACGCCAGTGTTGCCCTGAGCCACCACTCTTTTCTGTCAGCTTCATTTTCGGGACTCAATGGCGTTTTGCGGAATTCTGATCCGGATTGGCAGATGGATGAAACGAAAAGAAGAACATTCGTATGTTGAATTTTCGGGAGAGAGTTTCAAGCTGTTTCTGCTATTGGCAAAGGCAGACAGGGGCTTCCCCTCGTCGTTATGGACAGCACAGATTCTTGATTGGATGACTGCAAATCCGGGGGAAGAAATCGGAATCCGGGAGATCGCGGAAAAATTTGCTCTGCCGTCGACAGAATGAATCGGTATTTCCAGGTGACAAGTGAAAAATTTCCCCGCCGGTTTTGGGCGGAGGAAGGCAGGAAAAAGCGGCGGAGATTCTAAGACTTTCCTTTTCCGTCATTCAGCAGGGATAGAGCTGTTCGCCGCCATCGACGCGGATGAGCTGTCCGCTGATGTATTCCCCGCCGGGACCGCAGAGGAAAAGCACCAGCGGGGCGATGTCTTCCGGTTTTCCGATCTGTTCCAGACGGCTTTTGTCGGGGTCCGGCTTGAGCCGTTCTCCGCCGTATGCCGCTTTTGTGTAAGGGGTGTTGATGTTGCCCGGTACGACGCAGTTGACGGGAATGTTTGCATGGCGGAGCTGTCCCGCAAGACAGCGAGTATACTGTTGCACCGCCGCTTTCGCTGCCGCATAGGGCGCGTTGCTTCCCATCGTTTTATTTCCGCCGCAGGCGGCGATGGAACCGATCGTGACGATTCTGCCGAATCCGTGTTCCGCCATCAGAGGCGCGACCTCCCGGCAGCAGAGAACGGTCGGGAGAAGTTGGAGATCAATCCGCTTTTTCCAGTCGGCAAGATCGAATTCGAGACAGGTTCCGCGTGCGGTTTTCGGATCGTCCGTTCCCGTCACATTTCCGCCGCCGGCATTGCAGATGAGAAAGTCGATGGAGCCGAAGCGTTCCAGAATGCGCCCGACGATTTGCCTGACCTCTTCTTCCTTGGTCAGATTGCCGCAGAGAGCAATGACATTTGTCCCGTGCCGTTTTGCCAGTTCCGCCGCGACTTCCTCCAGATCGTCTCCTTCTCCGGTCTGGGAAAGATTGGTGCGGTTCCGTCCGTGGATGACGACGTTGTTTCCTGCCGCGGCAAACGCTTCCGCGATAGCGCGTCCGATCCCCCGGGAGGAACCCGTAACCCATGCTGTTCTGCCAGTCTGTCCCATGTTGATTCTCCTTCTGCTTTGTTTTTCGGATACTGTACACCCTCAAAGAATTTGAAAAATGTGTAAAAATGAAAAAAACATACATTTTTCCGGCAGACACAAATTCCCTTTTCTCTTCTCATTTCAGATGAAAAAGAAAAATTCAGAAAAATGGAAAAATTTCCATTTTATCCCCTTGACAAACATCTTCTTTTATTATATAATGACTAGGGATGGAAATTTTTCCAGAAAGGGATTGCCTGATGATGAATAAAATGGAGAAGGGACGTGCCGCAGATATGAAGATGCAATCTAAGAGAAAGGACTTTTCCGGAGTGGCCCGGGAAAGGAGAGAAAAGCGATCGGGTAGCAATTATTTCACATTGATAGAACTCCTTGTTGTAATAGCAATTATAGCGATTCTCTCTGCAATTCTTCTGCCTGCCTTGAACAGTGCCAGAGAGAAGGCTCGCGGGATCTCCTGCGTGAATAATTTGAAACAGCTTGGGCTTTCCTTCCATGCGTATGCGGATGATTTCAATGGTTTTTCACCATACAACTGTCCGGATGCTACCGGCGATAAAAAATCCTGGAAGAGCCGGTTATATGGGTTGAACTACATAAAAACGTATCAATCGACCCGCTGTCCGGCGAAACCTTTTGTCTGCGATTCGTTGAACTGGACGGATGACAACCGCGGAACCGGATATGGTGCTTCCAATGGCTGGTGGATCTCTTTTGCCTCATGTATTGATTTCAAGAAAGTTGGAACCAGTACCGATGGCCGTTCCCAGGGGAGCTCATGGCGGGGTACAGTGCCCAGGAGTCCTTCCGCCTTTGCAATGCTTTCCGATTCTCAGCGAGTTTGGAATACGACCTCATGGGAGTTCTATTACCAGACCACAACGGTGGCTTATCCCAATCTCAATGATGCAACTTCAAAGCAGACGACCGGTGTCGTGCTCCGGCATAATAAACGATGCAATGTCGCCGCGGTGGATGGGCATGTTTCCGCTCAGAGCTATGCGCAGTTGACAGATGTCAATCTGTTTAACAATGCCGTCATTCATGAGATCTCAAGGTGACGAGAATGAAAAAAATCTCTGTATTCGTTTTCTGTCTGACACTGCCGTTTTTCGGGGAATGCCGTTCTCCTGTTGAGATCCTGGACTGGAAACCGGGGGCGGGCAGCGTTCTGGAAAAAGGCCGTCTGATGATTCATGTGCCGGAGGACCGAAAGAATGCTGCAAATCTTTCCTCATTCCGTCTGAATTTGAAGCGGCACGCCGGAGAAATGGTGACGGGAAAAGTGCGCGTCAAGAGTTCTTTGAAAGGCGATTTTTCAAAGAAAGATGCTGGCATTCAGATCCGGGTTTCGTATCGCGCGGATGATGACAGTCATGACCGTCTGGGGGGAGGCTTTTTTTCGGAGAAGGAGTTCCGGAAGGGTATTCTGGTATTCCCGCTTGCTCTGGATCCCCATGCGGAATTCTGCAAAGTGGAACTTGGACCGGTGAACTGCAGCGGACGAGTGGAATTCGATCTTGCCTCTCTGGAATTTGAAACTCTTTTCCGCAAGGAGAATGCGGACTGGATCTGCGAATATTCCGCGGAGGTCCGGAATCGTCCGATGCGACGCGGTGTCATGAGTCCGATTGTCGATCAGGCGAACGAAGAGAATTTCAAGGTTCTCAGACAGTGGAATGTGAATCTGATGCGTCTTCAGTTGAATACCTCGGATGAGTATGCCAGAACCCGTCCGGAATTTTATCGGAAATTCATAGACGGAAAAATTGAAAACGTGATTCCCCAAGTCCTTGACCTTGGAGCTAAATACGGGATTAAAATCATTCTGGATCTCCATACCGTTCCCGGCAGTGCCCGCATGACCGGGGAGTCCGATGGAATTTATGGAAATCCGGACGCCGTGGATGAGTTTATCCGGATCTGGACGCGGATTGCCACAAAATTCAGGAATCACCCGGCTCTCTACGGATACGATCTCATCAATGAACCCAGGCAGTTCCGAAACGCCGCGATTGATTACTGGACGCTCCAGAAAAGAGCTGCGGAGGCCATCCGCAGAATCGATCCGGAAACTCCCATTTATGTGGAATCGAACATGATGGACAGCCCTCTGAGTTTTTATTATCTGTCACCGCTGAAACTGAAAAATATCATCTATGAGTGCCATTTTTACGAGCCGTTCGACTATACCCACTTTTTCATTCGGAAACAGCAGGATCTGGAAAGCGGCAAGATGAAATACCGGGAATATCCCGGATGGTTCTACGGAACCTTCTGGGGACCGGATCTGATTCAGATAAAAAAGAAACTTTCTTATGTGCGAGCGTTTGAGGCAAGACATCAGGCGAAAATTTTTGTGGGTGAATTTTCCGCGTTCGCCTGTGCTCCCGGGGCGGAGAAGTATCTGGAGGACTGCATCAGGGTCTTCGAGGAGTATGGCTGGGATTGGACCTATCATGCGTTTCGGGAAGGGACTCTCTGGAGCGTTGAACACGAGGGTACGGCTCTGGATGTCATGAAACCGGCAGAAACAACAAAACGGAAAACGGTATTATTGAATGCCTTCCGGAAAAATCAAAAGGAATGCAAATGAGAAAATTGGTCTTGTTTCTGTTTACTCTCTGTGTTTTTGTCGCCGCGGCAGACGTAAAGGTGGATTTCGCAAAGGCAAAGCTGACGAAGCATGCAAAGATTGAAAACGGGATTCTGATTTGTGATGTTCCTTCCAATGAGGCAAAGGGATTTCATGGTCTTATTGTTCCTGTGAACCTGAAAAACTTCCTCAACGCCTATGTTGTCTGGACGGTGAGCGGGCAGGGATGGAATCTTTCCAGACCCGCGGTTCGGAATTCCGGACATAAATTCATCCTGGTCCACTCCGCCGCGGATGGCAGAAAATTGTATGCGGAGAGCAATGGAAAATACGGGACGTTTCAGGAAAGGAAATTTTCCTTTGGGTCCATGGTGGAAAACGGGAAAGGGGAGGCTGTTCTGCGCGTCGGAGTGGAGAATGTTTCCGGTCGGATGGAATATGACCTGAAGAGCTTTTCTGCCGTGGTCAGATATAGAAAACAGAATGCGGATCATCTTTGTGAATATTCCGATGCGGTCCGGAACCGTCCGGTTCGACGCGGTGTTATGAGTCCGATTGTCGATCAGGCGAACGAGGAGAATTTCAAGCTCCTCAAACAGTGGAATGTGAATCTGATGCGTCTTCAGTTGAATACCTCTATTGCGGTTGCCAGGGATCCGGTCCGTTATCGGGAATTTATTGACGGGAAGATCGAAAACGTGATTCCGAAAGTGCTTGATCTGGGGAAAAAATATGGAATTTACATCATTCTGGACCTGCATACGGTTCCTGGAACTGGAAATACACGCTGGAATCCCTGTCTTTTCGATGATGCGGAACTTGTCGCGGAATTTGTCCGGATCTGGGAGCGGATCGCAAAGAAATTCAGAAATCATCCTGCTCTTTACGGATACGATCTGATCAATGAGCCGAATGAACAGCGCCCTGTGAAGTTCAGCTACTGGGAGGTGCAGCGTCTTGCTGCCGAGGCGATTCGGAAAATCGATCCCGAGACACCCATCTATCTGGAATCCAATCACCTCTGTTCTCCGTACACCTACATTTATCTTTCCCCTTTGAAACTGAAGAACATCATTTACGAGTTCCACTGGTATGATCCGTTCCTTTATACGCACACCGCTTATACGTCAAAGGACCGGGCGGCTGGAAAGAAAATGGCATCGTATCCCGGAATTTTTTATGGTGCGGAGTGGGATTTCAAGTCGATGCGCGGACGTTTGTTCCGATCCGTGCGTGCGTTTCAGGAGAAGCACAGGGCCCGGATCTTTGTCGGAGAATTTTCTGCACGGGCCTCAGCCCCTGGCGCAGAACGATATTTGAAGGACTGTATCCGGGTTTTCGAGGAATTCGGATGGGATTGGACCTATCATGCCTTCCGGGAGTCTAAAACCTGGAGCTTGGAATATGAAGGTCCCACCGATGACACGCTGGTTCCTTCCCGTGACAATCTTCGGAAACGGGTTCTGCTGGAAGGGTTCCGGAAAAACCGGCGCGGGACTCTCTGAAACATCATTTCCGTTCGGAAAACTCGCATCCGCAGAAATTCTGCCGGTAGAGTTCCAGTTCCCGGCTGAGCTCCAGGGATCGTTTGAATCCGTCCTGCTTTTTGAAGTTGTAGGCTTCGAAGCGGGGATCGTTTTCGCAGAGGCGGAAGATCGTTTCGGATTTCTTGTGCGGACTGACCGTCAGTGTGGTGGCGTAGTTCATATCCAGTTCCAGAGCCTTTTCCGCAGTCCGATTCAGAGACCAGGCAAAGCAGGCGGTGCAGCGGAGTCCCCGTTCCGGCTGTTCCGCAAAGCGTTCCACATGTGAAACGTGTTCCAGCCAGTCCGCATGGCGGTAGGGATCGACAATCAGATCCAGTGAAAACACTTCCGCAAATTTCCGCACCGAATCGAGTCGTTTTTCAAATTCGGCCTCCGTCGTAATATTGGAATTGGAAAAGAAGAGAGTGACCTCTCGTTTCTCCGCCAGCAGACGCTCAATGCAGCCGCAGGCACAGGGGGCACAGCAGGTGTGGAGCAGAAGTCTTTTCATGGGATTGCGATGATCTCTTTGAACTCTCCCCGTCCTTCCGCACTAGGGCAAAGACGGGGAAAGGGGGTGGTTGTGGTCAAACGGTTGTCTGCGCGGCGGCGGGAACGGTTGGCGCGGCCCTCAAACCGAGTTCCTTGTCGATGAAGAGGAGCGCTTCTTTGGAATTTTCCGCCAGTTCGAGCTTGTCGATGATCTGCTGAACGCTGCGTTCCTCCTGCACCTGTTCCGTGACGAAGAAGTTGAGGAATGTCAGTGTGGCAAACTGGCTGTTCTTCATCGCCAGAGCGCAGAGCTGGTTGATGCGGCCCGTGACGATTCGCTCATGTTTGAGTGCAAGTTCGAACGCCTCCTTCGCAGATTTGACTTTGGTGGAAACCTTGTCGATTTTGCCGAGTTCGATTTCCGCGTCCTGATCGTTCAGGTAGTTGTAGAAGATGTTCGCGTGGATGAGTTCCTCATCGACCTGCATTCTCATCCAATGCGCTGCACCCGGAAGTTTGAGCTTTTCGAGCGCAGCGGAGAGTCCGAGGTAGATGTAGGAGGAGTAGAGTTCAAAGACCATCTGATCGTTGATGGCTCTTGCAAGTTCCTTGCTGATCATGTCATACCGCCTTTCTGTTGGTTTGTTTATGGAAAGAAAACTGTCATTGCAAATCCGGATACAGGTAGTGCCAGAAACCCACATCGCAGAACCGGTTGAATTTGAATCCTGCTCTGCGGAGAATGCCGGCCGGCAGGAAATTCATTTTTTCATGAAAGCGGATGCTCGCCTTGTTTTCCAGTGTAATGCAGGCAACCAGACCGGTCAGTTCCGGTTGTTTTCTCCGGGATTCCCGGATCAGGGCGGCATAAAGTTCTTTCCCGATGCCGCGGTTCAGGTGCCGCGGGGAGAGATAGATCGTTGTTTCTGCCAGACGGTATGCGGATGGTTCGCGGAAGCGGGAGGCGTAAGCGAAACCGACTACTCCCTCCGCGTCGTCCTCTGCAACAAGGAATGGATACGTTCTTCGGACCGTTTCGAACTTTTCCTCCATCTCCTCCAGGGTATATTCGTTTTCTCGGAAAGTTGCAGTGGAGTTGCGGATGTAATAATTGTAGATTTCCGCAATTTTTCCGAGATCCGCCGGGGAGGCCGTTCTGGTTCTGAGCATTGTTTCTGTCCTTGTTCCGCCCTTGCCGGGCATGGCTGTTTATTTCCGGTTAATATACCGGAAGAGTTCTCGTTTCGCAAGAAGATTCCGGGGAAAAAAGGAAAAATGTGGTCCTGGGCCGGTGGAAGGAGGGCAGGGGGGAGGAGAAGATCAATCCGGCCGTCTTGCCCGGTATTGACCGGGAGTGAGTGAATAGAACCTGCGGAACTGACGGATGAAATAGCTCAGGTTCCGGAAACCAGCGTCGTCGGCAATTTCCTTCAGCGGACGGGTTGTATGGAGCAGATCGTGCGCGGCCTGAACGAGTCTCCTCCGCCGGATGAATTCATTGACCGGCATTCCGTATTCGGCTTCGAAACAGCGGTAGAAATGACGGCGGCTCAATCCGCACCGACGTGCCAGATCCTCTGCGCGGAAAGGGGTCCGGAGATGTTCTGAAATCAGCGTTTCCGCGAGCCACACCGGATTCCGTTTTGCCATCCCGGATCGGACGGATCGAAACAGTTCGGGGAAGTTCTCCCGGAAAATCGAAATAAGAAGCAGGCGAAGTCTCAAACTGAGTTCCTCAACCTCAAGCACCTCCTGCGGATGACTCAAAAGTTCCTGCACTTCCAAAGCTTCTCGTCCTGTACTGCCGTGCAGACAATATCCTCGTCTGCGCACTGCTTCCAGAAGACGCCGTTCATCCTCCGGTGCGGCTCCGGCGATGGCGAGCATGAAGCCTAGAATCATTGCATCCCGGCAGTTGTTCCGCCTGGAGTGTTTTTGATATGGCGGTATGAAAACATAATGGTCGTCATCTTCTTCCAGGGAAACTGTACACTCCTCCCGGCGGATATGGTAATCGACTTTTCCTCCGGTCAGAAAGGAAAGTTCCCAGAAACGATGGGTATGGAGTGGCAGTTCGCAGGGATTTCGTTCCGGATAATAGAGAAAGTATTCGATCCGGAGTTTGTAATTTCCGATCTGGAATTCCCGGCTGCGGAGCACGGCGTCACGGAGACGGTTGTTGCGTTTCATGATTTCCGCATCCTGCAGCATTGCATCCATCCTTTCCGATTCCAGTTTCCGTTCGGAAGAGAAAGATATCCTGCTTTCTGGATTTGTCAATGCCGGAACAATGGAAAAATGGCACGATTGTGTTCAAAATGCCACATCCCTTCTCTTGCGTTTTCCGGATTTTCCGTCTATTGTTCCGGCAACCGACTTTTTCAAGGAAAGGAGTTTGAAATGAGAGACGATTGGCGGAATGTTGAAACCGGAAACCGGATTCCGACCGTTCATTACTGCGATCAGCCGTATCTGGTCAAAACGGATGATGGTGCATGGCTCTGCTGTGTTACGACCGGACCCGGAAACGAAGGCGAGGAGGGACAGCATGTCATTACGCTCCGGAGTCGGGATCTGGGAAAAACCTGGCAGGATATTGTCAAGGTCGAGCCGGACTGTCCGTATGAAAATTCGTATGCGGTGCTGCTGAAGGCTCCATCCGGCAGGATCTTCATTTTCTACGATCACAATACGGACAATGTCCGCGAGGCTCTGTTCATGGACGGCAAAACCACATTCAAACGGGTGGATTCTCTCGGGCATTTTGTCTACAAGTACAGCGATGACAACGGGCTTTCGTGGAGCACCCGCCGGTATGACCTTCCGTTCCGTCTTTTTCAATGTGACCGCGAAAATGTTTATGGCGGCAAACTCTGTTATTTCTGGAACGTGGGGCATCCGTTTGTGCATGAGGGGAGCGTGTATGTTACACTGAATAAAATCGGGAAGATGGGCGATCCCGGATTTTTCCACCAGGACGAGGGGGTGCTTTTGAAAAGTCCCGATCTGCTGAAAGTGGACGATCCCGGAACAGCGTCGTGGGAGACTCTTCCCGATGGCGACGTCGGCTTGAGGACTCCTCCTGGCGGCGGTCTTGTTGCCGAGGAGCACAAGATTCTCCCTCTCAGCGACGGCTCATTCTATGATACCTACCGTACGACGGACGGCGCGCCCGTCGAAGCCTACAGCCGCGATGGCGGACACACCTGGCCCGTTCTCCGCTGGATGCTGCGTTCCGACGGACGGGAAGTAAAGCATATCCGAGCTGCGAATTTTGCCTGGCGCTGTGCCAACGGAAAGTTTCTCTACTGGTTTCACAATCATGGCGGACGGCGCTTCATCAATGTGCATAACGCCTGGAGCGACCGGAATCCCGTCTGGCTCCTTCCCGGGGTGGAGTATGACTCGCCGGAGGGACGGATGATCCGCTGGGGCGAACCGGAACTCCTTCTCTATCATGAAGATATCCGCAAGGGAATGAGTTATCCGGATCTGCTGGAGGATCAGGGGCGCTATTTCTTTTCGGAGACGGAGAAGACGATCGCCCGCACCCATGAGGTCCCCGCTTCTTTCCTCAATAAAATGTGGGATGCCCTGGAAGAAAAAAAGGTGGAGATCGATTCCTCCATTCTGTTCGAATCGGAAGGCGGAAAGGAAGCCCCTCCACAGCATCTTCCCGATCTTTGTGCTGGCAATGGCTTTTCGTTTGAGTTTGAACTGGCGGCAGCCGTCCCCGGGATTCTCTTCGATTCCACTGGAATCGATGGACGCGGCATCCGGATCGAATACTCGGAGAAGCACCAAATCATTGTGACGATGGACGACTCCCGGCAGGAGACACGGGCTGTCAGCGAAACTGTCCCGGAGCTGCGGAAAGCGGTTGTCATTGTCGATGGCGGACCCGGTATCCTCAGTTTTGTCGCCGACGGACGTTTCCTGGATGGAGGAAATGAATTCCAGTTCGGATGGCGGCGTTTTAATCCGCAGATGCGGAACAACTGTCCGAACTCCGCTCCCTGGAGGATCGGAAAACGCTTGAAGCGTCTTGCCATCTGGAACTCCGCGCTGATGACGGCAGAGGCGGTCTGCCTGACGAAGCCTCTGCAGTGATTCCGCAAAGAAGTCGGCTCTTCCTGCGGAATCTTCCAGCTCTGCCTGCGGAATCTTTCTCCGGACTTCCCTTCCGCTTTCCTTTGTGGCGGAAGGTGAAGAGCGGGAGGGGGAAAAGGAGTCAAGATTTTGCCTTTTTCCATCCGAACAGCTTGTTTTTATGGCAAAACGAGTTACATTTAGAGCTTTGAAACAATTGAAACATTCGGAGCTGTTCAAGAATGAAACTGCGTTTTCTGGCTGTCTGTCTGGTTCTGCTGGCGATTCTTCTGCCGCCGATTCTGCTGCGTCCGGGGCGTTCCGCCGGTGGACTCAACCCGAATTCGGAGGGCGAGCGCCTTGTTATCATCACGCCGCACAACGAGACGATCAAATATGAATGGGAGCAGGCGTTCCGGAAGTACTATCGGAAGAAGCACGGGAAAGAGATCGTATTTGATTACCGTGCTCCCGGAGGCACCTCCGATATCATGCGCTACATTGCCGACCGCTACCAGACTGAATTCCGCCGTTACTGCGAAGAGAAGGGATATCCGTGGAACGATGCGATTGCCGCCTGTTTTTCCAGTCCGGTTCTGCCGAAAAACGCTCCTCCCGATGTTGTTGAGGCACGAAAGATTTTCCTGAATTCGGATGTCTCCATCGGGATCGACCTGATGGCGGGAGGCGGCGTCTTTGATCTCGCCCGGAACGCGGAGCGCGGATTCGCCGTCGATGCCGGAATCCGGGAGCTTTATCCGGAGCTTCTGGACCCGAAGCTCATTCCGCCTTCGTTCGGCGGCGAGAAGCTCTACGATCCGAAGGGTCGCTATTACGGACTCTGTCTTTCCACGTTCGGGCTCTGTTACAACAAGGACCGCATTGCCGCCATGAAGGATCAGACGCCGCCGAAGCGCTGGGATGATCTTGCCCAGCCCCGTTTCTACAACAACATCGTGATTGCCGATCCCACCAAATCGGGGTCTGCGAATAAATGTTTTGAGGTCCTGATCCAGCAGCACATGGCGGAGCGGAAGTCACCGGAGAAAGGGTGGCGCGACGGATTGAACGTGATCAAACGGATCATTGCGAATGCCGCGTTTGTCACGGACAGCGCCGGCAAGGTCACGCGCGATGTCGCCGCGGGAAGCGCAGCCGCGGGAATGGCGATCGACACCTACGGTCTTACCGAGCGCGAATGGAACGGCATTCAGTTTGCCGGAGCGCCTCATTTCAACTATGTCGCTCCGGAAGGTGGGACTGCTGTCTCTCCCGATCCGATTCAGCTTCTGCGCGGCGCGCCGAACCGGAAGGCCGCGGTTGAATTCATCGCGTTCATGCTCTCTCTGGAAGGACAGAAGATCATGTGTTTCAAACCGGGGGTTCCGGGCGGACCCGAAAAAAGCGCACTGCGCCGTCCTTCCATCCGGCGCGATCTGTATGAACCGAAGTATGCGGCTTCGCTCTCCGATCCCGACTACAATCCATATCGTTCCGGTTCTTCGTTCACGTACCATCCCGAGTGGACCGGAAAGTACTACACGCTTCTGCGCATCGTGATCCGCACGGTGATGCTCGACTGCCAGAATGAACTGAAGCGCGCCTGGAAGGCGATTGTCGATGCGGGCGGTCCCGAGGCTGTTCCGGAAGCGATGGAATATTTCAACCGTCTTCCGTTCGAATACGCGGATGCCGATGCCGCGGCGCGGAGTCTGCGCCGTTCCGAAACGCGTACCGCTGTGGACATCGCCCGTACCACCCGCGAGTGGCGTGACACCATGCGCGCCAATTACCGGATGGCGGAAAAACTTGCGAAAGGACACCCTGTAAAATGAAATGGTTCCGATATCCGGTCGCCGCTCTGATTGTGGCTTTTCTTGCTTTGTTTTTGATTCTTCCTGTTTATACCGTTGTTGCGGAAGGGCTGAATCCGGCGTTGATCCGGGAGGTGTTTTCCAACTTCATCTATCTGGAAGGGCTTCTGAACTCCTTCCAGATTGCGGTCGTGACGACTTTTTTTGTCTTTCTGATCGCGCTTCCGATGGCGTTCGTATACGATTCATATGAGTTCCCCGGAAAGAATCTGAGTCATCTGGCGGCGATGGTGCCGATGATTCTGCCGCCGTTTGTGGGGGCGCTCGGGTTTCAGCAGATTCTGGGACATTACGGGGTGCTGAACACGATTCTGGTGGAGTGCGGTTTTTCCCGGGTGGATTTCCTGACGGGCAACGGGAGATTCTGGTCGATCTGTTTCATTGAGGCTCTGCACCTGTATCCGATTCTGTATCTGAATCTGGTTTCCTCGCTGGGGAACATTGATCCGGCTCTCCAGGATGCGGCTAAGAACATGGGCGCGGGATGGTTCCGTCGTTTCTTCCGGGTGACGCTGCCTCTGCTGAAACCGGGGATTCTCGCAGGCGGGAGCATTGTGCTGATCTGGAGTTTCACGGAGCTCGGAACACCGCTGATGTTCGGCTACAACCGCGTGACATCTGTGCAGATCCTGAACGGACTGACGGAGCTGGAGACGAATCCTGAGCCCTATGCGCTGGTGACGGTGATGCTGGTGATTTCGGCGCTGATGTACCTGCTGGCGAAAACGTTGTTCCGTTCGGAGACGTCGACGGTATCGAAAGGAACGGCTGGAAGCGCCTCGGTCAAACTGCACGGGATCGCTTCACTTCTGCCGACTCTCTTCTTCCTGCTGATTACGCTGGTGGCAGCTCTGCCGCACATCGCACTGACCTTGACGGCGTTTTCGCTGAAGTGGTATGGAACGGTATTGCCGGACCACTGGAGTCTCTTGAATTTTGAGAATGCGCTTTCGAACAAGCTGGTTGTGCCGAGTATTGTGAACAGCCTGAAATATTCATCGGTGGCGATGCTGGTTACGCTGGCGGTGGGACTGGTGGTGGCGCTGATTGTCCAGCGCTGGAAACTGCCCTTTGCCTGGCTGATTGATGCGATAGCGATGCTGCCGCTGGCGGTTCCGGGAATTGTAGTGGCGTTCGGGTATCTGGGAATGTCGGTGGAGTATTCGTGGGCGGCAGAGATGTTCAATCCGCAGGGGAATCCGATCTGGCTGCTGTCGATTGCCTACGCGGTGCGGCGGCTGCCGTATGTGCTGCGCTCGGTGAGTGCGGGACTTGAACAGACTCCGCTGGAATTCGAAGAAGCCGCGCGGACGTTCGGAGCGGGACCTGTCCGGACTCTCCGGAAAATCGTACTGCCGCTGATTTCGGCAAATCTGATTGTCGGGGCTCTGTTTGCATTCAGCTTCTCAATGCTGGAGGTTTCCGATTCGCTGATTCTGGCGCAGAAAGCGGAACATTTTCCGATTACGAGAGCGATTTTCGATCTCTCGCAGATTCTCGGTTCGGGACCGTTTACCGCGTGTGCGTTCGGCGTCTGGACGATGCTGTTCCTTGCGGCAACGCTTGCCGCGGCCGGTGTGATGCTCGGGAAGAAGATCGGCTCCATTTTCCGCTTCTGATCCGGGGCTTTCCGGAGAATTTTTCTTTTTCAGACTCAACAGTGCCATGTCTGTTTTAGTTGTATTGCATTAGTATTGTTTGATTTTGTTTTTGTCGTTTTTTTCTTGGAAGGGGGATTGACAATCTTTCTGTTTTCTTTTATAATGTTGAAAGAAAACAGGAGCAGACAAGTTGATTTCCCCGGAATATAATGTGAAGTTGAATAAGAACGAGGAGCTGTTCCGGACCCTTTATGAGGCGATCCGGAACCGGGAACTGAAAAGCGGGACCCGTCTTGCGCCGGAAGAGGAACTGGCGCGGATTCACAACTGCTCCCGTGTGACGGTGCGGAGCAGCCTGAAGCAGCTTGAGGCTCTGCGGCTGATTACCCGTGTCCGGGGACGCGGAACCTATGTCTCCGGAACCTCGGAGAAAATCACCCGGCGACGGACGATTGCGGTATTGCTCCGGGAAGAGGTTGTCTGCGATTACCGGGACTCCAATCCCTATATGAATCAGCTTTTGATGTCTCTGCTGAAAAATGGTCGTGAAAATGATTTTTTCGGAGACTTCATTTTCCTGAACAAAGCGGAGACCGTGATGGAATGCATTGCCCGTCAGAAAATCGATATTGAGCTCTATGATGGCATTATTCTGGGAACACAGCTCTCGAAAGAGGAAATTTTAGCTTTGAACGGACTCAATGTCAATTATGTGGCCCTTCAGCCGCCGGAGGAGGAATGTTCCGACGTTTCCTATGTGACAATTGATCATGCAAACGGCGGATTCATGGGAACGCAGCATTTAATTGACGCCGGATGCCGGAATATCTGGTTTTTTTGCGGTTCTCTCGGAGATAAAGTGAAGGATCTGCGTCTCGCGGGATTCTGCCAGGCTCTGGAGGAAAACTCCTTTCCGGAAATCTGCAAGCAGAATTACCGGGAGATCGTGGCCTATGAACAGGACGAGGCCGCCGCAGAGGTCGAGAACCTTCTGAAAAAACATACCCCTTTCGACGGACTTTTCATTTACGGCGACTGGGCAACCATCGGCGCTGTCAACACTTTGCGAAAGCATGGCGTGCGGATTCCCGAGGATGTCTCCCTTGTCATGTACGATGATTTTTCTTTTGTGGAACGTGTTCTGGGTCTCCGTGTGACAGCCATCCGCCAGCCGTTCCCCGAACTGATCGGATACGCGGTCCGGATTCTGCTGAACCGTCTGGACAAAGGCAGAAACGGAAATCTGGTTCAAATCATCCAGCCGCGTCTTATGATTCGCGATTCCAGCATTTGCCACTCAAACAGAAGGAGAACAATATGAGGAAACCAAATTTTACATTAATAGAACTGCTGGTTGTGATTGCAATTCTTGCAATCCTTGCCGCCCTTCTGCTGCCTGCGCTGAATTCAGCAAGGGGAAAAGCAAAGGATATCAGCTGTACTTCCAACCTGAAACAGGTGGTGAGTGCCGCACTGCAGTATGAGATGGACTATGGATGCGGCGTTGTTTATTACGAGTCGGGGAATTTCTATCGGTGGCAGAGTTTTATCCATCCATATCTGTACCCGACCCGCAAACCCGATGACAAACAGTTCGCCCATTTGCAGAAAATCAGCGATACGGAATATAAGACCTTCGGCGTGTTTGCCTGTCCTGCTCAGCTTTCAACGGATACTTCCAAGACGTTTCAGGCCGGCAATCATTACGGCGTCAACGATTATATGGGGCAGACTATGGTCAACGCGAGCGCCAACAGCGGTTATTCCCATTCACGGTTTTATAAAACGGTGAAGCGTCCTTCGATGCGGTTCCTGATCGGTGATACCGCCGGAACCTCTCTGATTTCCAAAATGGAAAATTTCGGATATCGCCATCTTTCCCAGATGGGAACCAACTGCGCTTTCCTGGACGGGCATCTGGAATCCCGCCGGAAAGAGAGCATTCCACCGAATACCTGGGGAGCCTCCGGATTGTCCTATTTCTGGGGATTTGCCCCTTATCAGCCGTAATCCTCAAGCATGAAGAAAGGTTTTTTTATGAAAGGTTTGATCTCATTGCTGCTGTTTTCCGCTGTGGCGGCATCCGCTCAGATTGAAGAGTCCGCTGTTGCAAAATATCCCCGGTCGCTGGAGGAGATCCCTGCGAATCTGCGTTATCCGATCGGGGCTTCCTTCGGAACCGATCAAGACGGCAATTTTCTGGTCAACGGAAAGATTCGCCATATCATTGGTGCCCAGCCGAGCAAAGGATATCGCGATATCGATTTTGCTCCTACAGTTGGCTATCCCGCCGCGTTGAACTGGATCTATGAACAGATGCTGAATTATGAAAATGCCCAGCGTCTCGGCTTGGACTCCGTTGCGCCGTTTACCTCCAATGCGTTCGTGAACCGGATTGTCAAGGAAGGGCATAGAAGGGCAAAGCAGACCCCCGGGCATCTGGAGGCTCAACGCAATTTCGCGGATTTCGGACTGCCGATTCAAGTCGATTTCACTTCCGTTCCCTGGGATAAGGGAATGTTTAATTCCAACGATCCCGTCCTGAAAAAATATCGCAGTGAAGATGCGCTGAATGCCTATCACCAGTCAACGATCAATCACTGGGTCCCCTATAATATTTTCCATCCGGATGCCCGGAAGATCTACCGGACCTACTGGGAAGCCGGCGTGGATGAACTCAAGGGAAAAAGTCCCGTTCTGGATTATGAGCTTTTCAATGAACCCGCTTACGATGATTTCGGTTCCTACAACCGCGGCTTGTTCGAGGCATGGCTGAAACGGAAATACAAGACAGTTTCCGCCATGAACAAAAACTGGGGGGGCAATTATAAAACCTTCCGTGATGCCGCGAACTTCAACAGAAAAACGGAAAATGCCGGACTTGCAGTCGACTGGGGTAAATTTCTGGAGGAAGGCTTTACGGATCTCTGTCGTTTCGGCGTGAAAGTCATCCGGAAAAAAGTGCCGGACGCCCGCATCTCCATGCAGCCTCTCGGCGGCGGACTCTATCGCCGGATGACACGTTCCAACATCAATCCGTACGAGATCAACAAACATCTGAATGTGATTTCTGTGACGACCGGAGGCGGAATCGCTCCCCGCGGCGGCAGTTCTCCCGCGGCAAAAGCTATCGACACGCCCGCAAACTCTCCCTATCTGGGGGAGGGAATTCTGGAACGCTGGTTTTTCCGGGCGATAGGGGAGGGGAAGCCGATCGTCAACGGGGAACTGTATGTCGGGAAGAAGGCTTCGGAGATGCGGCGCGCGCTCTGGCTGGATCTGCTTCGCGGAAGCAACGCCTCCTACGTGTTCGAGTGGTCCAAACGCGCGTGGGACTGGCGTCCGAAAAACGCGGAAGGCGGAAAACGTTGTGCGGAACGGGAGCCTTATCATCTGATCAACCCCTACAACAAAGCCGAGCTTTACGGAATCATGGAGGCAAAAAAAGAGATTTTCCGTTTTGCTGATTTCTTCGTCCCGAGGAAAAAGAATATCCGTCGGGAAGTCGCGCTGATGATCTCATATCCGACCGAGCGGCGCGCCGAGGCAATCGGCAATGTCGTGAAGGATGAGGTGACCGCCTATGCTTCCGCTCTGGAATTCTCCCACATCCCCTCTGATGCCATTCTGGAGGAACAGCTCGCGGAAGGACGGCAGGACCGTTACAAGGCAATCGTCGCGGCTGGAGTGCGCAACATCTATCCGGAAACGGCGAAGCATTTGATCGCCTATGTGAAGAACGGCGGCGTTCTGATCCTTGCCCGCGACTTCATGCTGGAAGACGAATACGGCCATCCGGTCGACTGGCAGGGAATTCTCAACATCCGTACGGAAACAGACGAGAACGCTCCCACCGCCCCGATTGTCATGTCGCTCCCGAATCCGGAACTTCTGCCGGGTGAACGGAAGGGGCGGAATACGAAAGTGATCCTCTCCGCTCCGGGCTGGGAGGTGCTGGGGCGCTCCGGAAAGAATCCGGTCCTGTTGAGGAAACGAATCGGAAAAGGCTCCGTCTGGCTGCTGACTCCGGAGATGCAGGATTATCAGATCGCCGCGCAGCTTCAATCCATTCTTGCCACAGCAGGCATCCGTCCGCAGGTGCGTCTGGCGAGGGCGAAAGAGCAGGATCTTGCCGTCAACGTCGAGATTCACGCGGCACGGCGCGGCAGCCGGACCATGTATTTCCTGCTGAATCAGGACACCTATCCGAAACTGGTCGATTTTTCAACCGGCGAGACCGGAAAAGAGGAGACCGCCGTTCTGGACGCTCTCCGCAGCCGGAAGCTGGAGAAAAGAGACGGCCGTGTCCGCATCGTGCTGCCCGCCGACGGCTATGCGATTCTCGGAGTCGGCCCGGAACGCGCGTTTATCGAGCAGTTCGGCGCATATCGTCCCATCTCGCAGTCCGGAATCGAAAAGGAGTTTGCCCGGATGGATCTGGAGCATAAAAAAATGGTGGCGGAAAAGAATCTGGGCCGCTTCCGTTTCCAGCCGGATTTGTCTCTGACCCGGACGATCGACCTCCGGCAGTTCTGCAACCGCGGCTTTGTGGATTCCATCGCGGAGGATGGCAAGGGCGGATGGACCGATCAGGGACGTGAAAATTCCCTGACCGGCGTTCCCTGGGGTGTTCAGAACTTTCTCGGTGTTCCCTGCGACATCATCCGCTTTGACGCTAACGACGGACGCACCTGTATCGTTCTTGCTTCAAAATCCCAGAAGGCTGCTCTGCCGGAACGTGTGAGTGGAATCCGGATCGGCGGTCGGGTGCGCGCTCTCTACTTTTTCCATACCGCCGCCTGGGTAAGCCGTGGGCAAACCGCGCTGACCTATCGGATTCACTATCGTTCGGGCAGAACGCTGGATGTTCCAGCCGTCATCGGAACACATATCGGCAACTGGTGGAGGCCGGGCGGGGAACTCGCCCGGTATGTCGCCTTCCGCAACCGCTACGACCGCGGATTCTACTGCATGGAGTGGGAGAATCCGCATCCGGAAGATGAGGTGATGTCTCTGGATCTGCTCTCTCCGAATTCCAAGGTTGTTCCCATTGTGATCGGGATTACCGCAGAGGAACTCGGTGCGCGGAAGATCTTATCCTGGAAGACGTTGCGCGGTTACGGCTGGGGAAAAGCCGTCCCTTCGTACCGGGACGGCGAATGCGAGGTCCGGATCTCCGGAAAGACGGAAGCGTGGGCCGGCTTCACCTGTGCGCCGGAATCCGGAGACGGGATCTTCCGCCTGACTCCCGAGGAGTGGAAGCGCGCACATCTGGTTTTCCGGATCAACGGGGGATTGGACCGGTATGGAAATCCGAAAGGCGGCCAGTCTCTGAAAATGACCTTGCGCTCCCGGGAGAATGGAAAGGAGATTGCATCGGATTCCCTGAACGTTTCCCGTTTTCTGGAGGCGAAAATGATCGACAGCAGTCCGGAGACGTTTCAGAGCGTTTCCGTTCCCCTGCGTGAATTCCGAAACACTTCCAAACTGAAACATACGATCGGTATGGTCGGTTTTCAGTTCAATGGGACTGGTGCGGTTTCCGGGGTGATCGTTCGTGATTTTCGTTTGTTCATTCCGGAAAATTCAATAGAAAAATAGGCGGAGTCTTTCCTGTTTTCCTGTTCTTTTTTGTAAAAATCGGTTGATTTCCTTCGATTCCTTCTTGACAAATTCCGTTCATAATACTATAATTTTTTATATATCTTAATTATGAGACGGTTTCCCGTGTCTGTCCCGTGATCGTTACGGGAGCGGACCGTCCGTAAACGAAACACAGAACAGGAAGAAGGAGAAGAGACTGTATGAAAAAATCGGTATTGTTCCTGGCGTCTCTGGCCGCCGCTCTTGGCGGAACGGCGCTGGCAAATGTAACTCAGCCGAGTATTTTCGGAAACAACATGGTTCTGCAAAGGGATGTCAAGGTCCCTGTCTGGGGATGGGCGGATCAGGGAGAGGAGGTCATGGTCACGTTCAACGGACAGACGAAAAAAGCTGTCGCCGGTGCCGATGGATCCTGGCAGGTTACACTCGATCCGATGAAGTTCGGCGGACCGTTTCAGATGAGCGTCAAAGGAAAGAATGAGCTCAAATACAGCAACGTCGCCATCGGCGAAGTGTGGATCTGCTCCGGCCAGTCCAACATGGAATGGCGGACCTCCAGTGTCAACAACGCCGGAACGGAAATCAAAAATGCCAATTACCCGAACATCCGTCTTTTTTATGGAAACACGTACAAAGGGTCGATGGCGCTGCAGAAGGATATTCCCGGCAGAAAATGGGAAGTCTGCGGACCAAAAACGGTTGGCCGTTTCTCCGCAGTCGGATATTTCTTCGGACGTGATATCTACAAAGCTCTGAATATTCCGGTCGGCCTGATCTCCGTCAACTGGGGTGGAACGCGAATCGAGCCCTGGACAAGCACTTACGGATTTTCCACACAGCCCTCGCTGAAAGGTGTTTACAACCAGCTTCAGGCGAATGTTGCAGGAACTCCGAAAAACATCGAACTTTCCAAAAAGGCGATTGCGGATGTGGAAAAATGGCTCGTCGAAGCCAAAAAAGCCATCGACGCCAAACAGCGCATGCCGGATCTTCCCGATTTTCCCAATGGAATCCGTTATTATAATCAGGGCCAGCCGACTGTTCTGTTCAACAACATGGTCGCACCTCTGACGAAATATGCGTTCCGCGGAATGCTCTGGTATCAGGGCGAAGCCAACCTCGGAGACGGCGCCGCTTATACCGACAAGATGAAAGCTCTTGCCGCTTCCTGGCGCAAGGAATTCAACAATCCGGAAATGCCGCTTTATTTTGTCCAGCTGGCTCCGTTCAACTATGGAAATCCGGAGCGTCTGCCGATGTTCTGGGAAGCGCAGCAGGCGTATGCGGATCAGGATAAACTCGCCGGAATGGCGGTCATCAATGATATCGGCAATTTCCGTGACATCCATCCGCGCAACAAGCAGGATGTCGGGTACCGTCTCGCGCTTCTTGCCCTCAAGCACACCTACGGCAAGACCGATCTTGTTGCGGATTCTCCGTTCTTTGAATCGCTGAAGGCGGACGGTTCCAAACTGGTTGTCACTTTCCGCAACGCAAAGACCCTGAAAACCCGCGACGGCAAGCCCTCGCCCTACTTCGAAATCGCCGGACTCGACGGCAAGTATTTCCCCGCCACCGTTGTTCTCGACGGAAACAAGGCTGTTCTCTCTTCCGACAAGGTCGCCCAGCCCTATATGGCGCGCTATGCCTGGAATCACAACGTGACGACAACCCTGGTCAATGAGAACAATCTGCCTGCCGGAGCCTTCCGCGCCTCTCTTCCGATCCCGGTCCGCGGACAGCTCGACGCCAATGTCCCGGAAGCCAAAAACTTCCAGGTTCTGTATGCGATCGATGCGAAAAAAGCGTGGATGAACAACGCGCCTTCCTATCTTCAGGACAATGCAAAGAAATTCACCGGGAAAAAAATCAAAAAGCTCGGTTATTTCATGTATCTCTCCGCAAACAATGGACGGACCTCGTATGTCTTTGTGACGATGGATCCGTTCACGCAGGAGATTGGAAAACTCGGACTTCCCGCTGCCCGGACGAAAGCATTCTTCCAGCAGACCGTGAAGAATCTGTTCGTCAAGAGCAATGTTGACGGCCTCAAGACAGGCTCCTTCGCCGACGGCAACATCGAATTCTGGGGCAGCAACTACGGTCCGCAGAACCACGCGAATGTTCCCGGTGCTGCCAACGACAAATACGACTTCGGCGACGGCGGTGCTTCCCCGAATTCCGACGGCTACGGCTCCATGCAGATTCACAACTACAAGGAAAAACAGGTTGTGTTCGCATTCAATAACTTCCGCTCCGGAAGCAACGCTGACATTGGAATCGGCACAAATCGTTCCGGTCATCCGGATTATACGTTCACACAGTCCATGAAAAACTACTCCATGGCGCTGATTCTCGTTCTCGCTGAACTGGAATAAAAGAAAGAATCCACAGGCGGACTCCGTTTGTTTTCTGATGGAGTCCGTTTTTGTATTGTCAACAACAAAGGACATGGCATTATGAAACAATCAATCTTCCTGCTTGCCGCCGCGGCTCTTTTTGCCGGGGTTCAGGCGAGTGCAAACGTGAAAATGCCCAGCATTTTCAGTGACAACATGATCTTCCAGCGGGAAACGAAAGTCAACGTCTGGGGATGGGCCGATAACGGTGAGGAGGTGACCGTCTCCTTCAAAGGCCAGACCGTCAAAACCACAGCCAGTGGCGGCAAGTGGATGCTTCAGCTTGCCCCCATGAAAGCCGATGCCAAAGGGGAAATCCTTACAATCAAAGGGAAGAATCAGCTGACATTCAAAAATGTAGTTGTCGGCGAGGTCTGGGTCTGTTCCGGGCAATCCAATATGGAGATGCCTGTCTGGACGTCAAGCTCCTACTGGCGCGTCGACAATGCCGATGCTGAACGCAAAAATGCAAACTATCCTGACATTCGTCTCTATAAAGGAAACAACTACAAATTCTATCAGATTCCGCAAAAAGACAATCCGGGTCGCTCCTGGATGGTCTGCAATTCCGAAAGCATCGTCGGTTTTTCCGCTGCCGGTTATTTCTTCGGACGCGAATTGCTGAAGGTTCTGAAGGTTCCGGTCGGCCTGATCTCCGTCAACTGGGGTGGAACCCGTGTCGAGCCGTGGACGAGCCCCTATGGATTCAATCAGGTTCCCTCTCTTGCGAAGATTGCCTATCAGGTGAACGCAAAAGTTCCGGGTACTAAAGAATACAAGGCGGAAAGTGCAAAAGCCATTGCCCTTGCGGAAAAATGGCTCGCTGATGCGAAAAAAGCGGTTGCGGAAGGAAAGATGATTCCGCAGCAGGCCCTCTATCCGGAGGCTCTGAAAGTGAGCGGACGCCATCAGGCTCCGACTGTACTGTACAATTCCATGATTGCTCCGATCCGCAACTTTGCGGTCCAGGGGGTCCTCTGGTATCAGGGTGAGTCCAATCTGAGCGACGGAATGGTGTACAAAGACAAAATGAAAGCTCTTGTCGCTTCTTTCCGCGAAGCGTTTGGAAAACCGGCGATGCCGTTCTATTTTGTCCAGCTTGCACCCTTCAACTACAATCATCCGACCCGGCTTCCGGAATTCTGGGAGGCTCAGCAGGCGTTTGCCGATTCCGAGAAAAATGTAGGCATGGCGCTGACCAATGACATCGGTAATTTCCGTGACATTCATCCGCACAACAAGAAAGATGTCGGGTATCGTCTTGCGCTTCTCGCTCTGAAACACACTTACGGGCAGAATCTTGTGGCGGATTCCCCGTTCTTCCAGTCGTTCAAAGTCGATGGTGCCAAAGTCATTGTGACATTCCGCAATGCAAAGGCTCTGAAGACCGCCGACGGCAAACCTGCAAAGTATTTTGAAATCGCCGGCGCCAACGGCGCTTTCTTCCCCGCGACCGTCGAGCTGAAAGGCAATACCGCGGTCCTGAGTTCTTCTTCCGTTCAGAAACCCTACATGGTCCGTTTTGCCTGGAATCCGGATGTGAAAGTGAATCTGGTCAATGAGAACAATCTTCCTGCGGGAGCGTTCCGTGCGGGCGAAGTGCCGGTTCGCGAATATCTGGATGCCACAGTTCCCGAAGCGAAACCGTTCCAGGTGGTGTACCGTTTCAATCCTGCGGCATCCGTGAAGAACGGCGGAAAAGAGGCCAACTATTCCATTGACAATTCCAAGTCGTTCGCCGGAAAGAAGATTCAGAGAGTTGGATATTTCATGTCTCTGACCAACCGGAAAACAGGCAAGAATGATTTCGTCTTTGTCTCAATGGATCCGTTCACGCAGGATGTCCGGAAAATCGGACTGCCTGTCGCTTCGCTGAAATCGCCGTTCCAGCAGATCGTGAAGAATCTGTTTGTCAAGAGCAATGTTCCTTCCGTGAAGAATGGAACCTTTGCTGACGGCAACATCGAATTCTGGGGAACCAATTACAGTCAGCAGAACGCCGCGAAAATTCCCGGAGCCAGCGATGGTTCCTTCGATTTCGGCGATCAGCGCAGCGGCAGTGGCGGTTATGGTTCCATGCAGATTCACAATTACAAGGAAAAACAGGTCTTGTTCGCCTATAACAATTTCCTTGCCGCCGCAAACGGCGATATCGGAATCGGGTCCAGCAAGCAGGGCAATCCCGATTACACCTTCGCCAAAAATCTGAACAATTATTATGCGGATATCCTTGTGCTTGCGCAGTTTGAATAATTGCGCCGTAACCTGGTATTCTGCCGGCCTGATCTCTTCGCGGGATCAGGCCTTTTCTTTTCGGTCGATTCTCTTTTATGATGTCGTAACACGCCGGAGATCTGTTATTTGGCGCGTTTGAACAAGAAAAAATTGTTTTTGTTTTCCGCATAGGCGGATTTGTTTTTTGCAAGCCATGCTTGCAACTGATCCGGGGTCGTGTTCAGAATCAAGTCCGTTGAGCCTTTTTTCTGGAAGGAGCCCAGTTCCCGCAGGCCCTTCTGAAAATCCGTTTCACTGTGCATCCAGTAAAGGCGCAGTTCATTGTCGGAGACTTGGAGACGGTAGAGTCTCCAGATCGGCAGGAAAAATGCTTCGGCATTGTCCCCAAGAATTTTTTTCACTTCCGGGGCATCCTTGTCAAAGGTCAGGCTGGCATAGGTTTCCCCTTCAATTGTCGCAAGGGTCATTTTGTAGAATTCTTTTTTTCCTTGTTTTGTCCGGACGGATACTGCATAAAAATCTCCATTCAGTTCCACATGATACCGGTTGTCCTCCATGTTCCAGTTCCCTTCTATTTCCGGAAGGAATGTTTCGTTTTTTTCCGTGATCGGACACAGGGAGGGAATGCAGGCAGATAGAAACAGAACGCTGCAAAGTGTGGACAGCAGTGCAAACGAAAGAAAATAACGCCTCATGAGAAAGTCCCCTTCTTTTGAAAATGACAGAATTCCATGGAAACATCTGCTTCCCCTTGCTGTCATTATGGGTTCGATGGAAACAGAGCGGATACAAAAACAGCCTGTCTGAATTGACAGGCTGTCGAAATGAGCGGAAAATGATTTTATTTTGTTTTGTTGTTCTGCGTGTTATACGGAGCTGCCGGTTCCGCGGCCATGTTTTTCTGTGCAACCGGTTGAACTTGAACGAGTTGAAGTGGAGACTGCATGACGCCGTCCCGGTATTCGAGGGCGTGCATGTAAACGCGTGCCTTGTCTCGTTCTGAAAGGGTTCCCCAGACCTTCAACATTGCAATCGTGATGGGGTCTTCCGAATTCCTTGCCTGACATTCCATAACGGAACAGGCGGGTTCCGGTTCAGAGGTCAGAGCTATGATTGCACGTCTGTTTCTAGGACTGATTTTCCCTCCTTTGTTCCAATTGGTCAGGGTATTTTGTGTTACGCCAAGCTGACGGGATATTTGCGTCCAGGAAAGATGATTCTCTTCAACATAGGTTCTTAGCGTTTCAATTAAGTTCTTGTCGTTCATACTCATAGGATTATCCTCCATGCTGTTCTTTCCTATAAACTTATCACGTTAATGAAACAAGGTCAAGGTTTTTTTTGGCTTTTTATGACATTTTTTGCGAAAAAAGAGAGTTTTTATGCATTTTTTGCATTTTTTACGCTTTTTTTCTCACTTTTTTGATATGTTTCATGGTGGTAACTTCTTTATTTTCAGGAAAATGAAGGGGAAATACATTTCCCCGTTGTTTTTGCAAAAGAATTCATTCCGTTTCTGCATTTCCGGAAAATCTTTCCACGACTATTTTTACGGATTGGACTTGATTTTTTCTTTTGCTGGATTACAATCTCCATGTATATGATCCATACAGGAACTTTTAGGAGAAATGACTATGGCAGATTTTGATGATTTGAACTCCTGGCTGAAAAACTTTACGCCGAGAGCCAAACATGTTCTGGCTCTTGCTCAGAAGGAGTCCGAACGCCTGAACCATGATTATATCGGAACCGAGCATCTTCTGCTCGGTCTGATTTCGCTGGGGGAGGGGGTGGCGGTTTCCGTTCTGAAAGCAATGGGTTTGGATTTGAACACGTTGCGCTTTGAAGTGGAGCGGCAGTTCGGTACCGGCGGACAGACCAAGCAGGAAGGACCCGCTCCAATGACCGCTCGTTTGAAAAACATCATTGCCATGTCTGCAAATGAAGCCAAGGCAATGAATTACAACTATATTGGAACAGAACATCTTCTGCTGGCCCTTCTGCGCGAAGGCAACAGTGCGGCTGCGCAGATCCTCCGCAGTTTGAAAGTAAATGTGGAGCGCGTCCGAGAGGAGGTCGTCAAGGCTCTTGATCCGAATTACATCCCCGAAGACGCTCAGCCGGAAGATATTCCGGGTCCGGGAGGTTTGCCGGCACAGAATTCCCAGGCACAGAACAACACCTCCTCGGAACAGATGTTTCCCGCTCTTTCCGCCTTTGGACGCGATCTGACCGAAATTGCCCGCAAAGGGGAACTTGATCCTGTCATCGGACGGAAAAACGAGATAGAACGGGTCATCCAGATTCTCTGCCGCCGGACGAAAAACAATCCGGTTTTGATCGGTGAGGCTGGCGTTGGAAAAACGGCGATCATTGAAGGGCTTGCTGAAGCGATTGCCTCCGGTTCCGTACCGGAGCTTTTGCGCAGCAAACATGTTTTCGCCCTAGATCTGCCCCTGATGATTGCCGGAACCAAGTACCGCGGCCAGTTTGAGGAGCGGATCAAAGCTGTGATCGATGAAGTCAAAAATACAAAAGCCGTGATTCTGTTTATTGACGAATTGCATACGATTGTCGGAGCCGGAGGGGCTGAGGGCGCGATGGATGCTGCAAACATCATCAAGCCGGCGCTTTCCCGCGGAGAGCTCCAGTGTGTCGGTGCTACCACGCTTGACGAGTATCGGAAGGGCATTGAAAAGGATGCCGCTCTGGAACGGCGATTCCAGCCGGTCATGGTGGAGCCGCCTTCCGTGGAAGACACCATCCGGATTCTTCACGGACTCAAGGAGCCGTATGAGAAGCATCACAATGTCGTTTACACGGATGCGGCTCTCACTGCTGCCGCCAAGCTGGCGGATCGTTACATTACCGGACGCTTCCTGCCGGATAAAGCCATTGACGTGATTGATGAGGCCGGTGCGCGCGCGCGGATTGTCGATACGCCGAAACTTCCTGATCTTTCCGGTCTGGAAGAGGAAATCCGTGAAGTCTGCGCCCGCAAAGACAATGCAATCTCAGCCCAGAAGTACGAGGAGGCCGCCGACTGCCGTGATCAGGAACGCGCCCTCCGCGCTGAACTGGAACGACGGATGGAGGAGTGGAACGAACTCTGCAAAAAACGTCGTCCGGTCATTGACACTCCGGAGATTGCCGTGATCATTTCGAAGCTTACCGGTGTCCCTGTCAGCCAGATGCAGGAAGGGGAGACCGCACGGTTGCTGCGGATGGAAGAGGAATTGATGAATACCGTCGTCGGACAGCCCGACGCTGTTTCCGCCGTTTCGCGTGCCCTGCGCCGTTCCAGGGCGGATCTCAAGGACCCGCGCCGTCCGATCGGGTCTTTCATCTTTCTCGGACCGACCGGAGTCGGCAAAACTCTGCTGGCAAAAGCGCTTGCGGAATTCATTTTCGGGGATCCCGATTCGCTGATTCAGGTTGATATGTCGGAATACATGGAGAAATTCAATGTGAGCCGGCTGGTCGGTTCTCCTCCGGGATATGTCGGGCACGGGGAGGGCGGCGAGCTGACCGAGCGAGTCCGGCGCCATCCGTACAGCGTCGTGCTCTTTGACGAAATCGAAAAGGCGCATCCGGATGTAATGCATCTTCTCCTTCAGATTCTGGAAGAAGGAAAGCTTACAGACAGCCTCGGCAGAAAGGTCGATTTCCGCAATACCATCGTCATCATGACCAGTAATCTCGGGGCAGAGCAGATGGGGAAAGGCGCAGGAATGGGATTCGATGGCGCACTCAAACCCAATGAATCTTTTCAGAAAATCGCGGATCGCCTGTTGGAGATCGCGAAAAAACGTTTCAAGCCGGAGTTCATCAACCGGATTGACGATGTCATTGTCTTCCGCAAACTGGAACGGGAAGACCTTGTCAAAATCGTGAATCTGGAACTGAAAAAAGTGATCGACCGTCTGAAAGACCAGGGGAAGGTGCTGGAGATCGAATCGCCCGTTGTCGATTTTATTATTGAAAAAGGATTCCAGCCGGAGTTCGGGGCGCGTCCCCTTCGCCGCGCCATAGAGCGCTACATTGAGGATGAGCTGGCGGATAGTATCCTGCGGGGGCTTCTCGGCGATGCCGCGAGGATCGTTGCACGGCGCGATAATGGAAAAATCGTCTTTTTCCCCCGGGAGGTGGAACCGGAAGTGAAACTGCTGAAGGCATCTCCAGTGCGCAAGGCTTTGCCTGCTGCCGGAAAAAAGACCGCTCCGCGGAACGCAAAGAAAAGCGTCTCCGGAAAAGAGAAAAAACTTCCGCCAAAGGATAAAGGAAAAAAGAAGAATGCCGGAAAATAATTCGGAAGAGATCTTCGATGTCGTTGATGAAAGCGACCGGGTGATCGGTTCGGCTCCGCGCCGCCGCTGTCACGGGGATCCTTCTCTGATTCATCGGACCGCGCACGTTGTCGTGTTTCATCCCGACGGGAACCGGATTCTGCTTCAGCTCCGGACCCGGACCAAGGATATTCAGCCGGGGAAATGGGATACCGCGGTCGGCGGACATCTTGACCGCGGCGAGGATTATGAAACGGCCGCCCGGCGCGAAATGCGCGAGAAACTGGGGCTTTCTTCGGCACTTCCCCTGAAATTTCTGTTCGATTCGCGTATCCGCAATTCCGTGGAATCCGAAAATGTTCGCGTTTTTTCCATTGAGTCTGCCGGGCCGTTCCGGTTTCAGAGGTCGGAAATCGACGAGGTCCGTTTCTTCTCCAGGACAGAACTGGAGGCGCTCCGATCTGAATGTACACCGAATCTCCTGCTCGAATTGGAGCAGTTGAAGAAACTAAACTTGTTTTGATATGGGAATAAGGAGTTTGTCATGGCAAAGATTCCGGTTGTTGTTTCCTTCGGGGAAATTTTATTCGATGTCATAGAGGGAGAACCGCACCTTGGCGGAGCACCTCTGAACCTGGCGGTTCAGTTGAAGCGGCAAGGAGCGGATGCCTCCATTATTTCATCGGTCGGCAGCGACCGGCTCGGCGATGCCGTTTTTGCCGCACTGGATCAATATGGCATGAGCACGGCGTATGTGCATCGTTCAGATCATCCGACGGGAACTGTCACCGTAACTCTCGATGCAGCAAAAATTCCCTGTTACGAATTCCTGAATGACTGTGCTTATGACCACATTAAGACGGATTACCACGGAACTCCCGACCTCTTCTGTTACGGGACACTGAGTCAGCGTTCCGAGGTGTCGCGTTCGACTTTGCACCGCTTGTGGGAGTCTTTGGAAACAACTTTCTTCTACGATGTGAATCTTCGTCAGAATTTTTATTCAAAAGAGCTGATTCGGGATTCGCTGCTTCATGCGGATCTCGTGAAAATCAACGACGAGGAATTCCGGGTTCTCAGCAACTTGTTCGATCTTCCTTCGGACCCTGCCGCCATGACAGAACGCTTCGGTTTGGAGGTCCTGATTCTGACGCTGGGACCGGACGGCTGCCAGGTCTGTTCCAAAGGAGGAATGGTTTCTTCGCCCGCCGTTCCGGTAAAAGTTGTCAGCACGGTTGGAGCAGGCGATGCGTTCAGTGCGGCGTTCCTGTACCACTACTTGAATGGCGACGATCTGCGGGTTTGCGCGGATGCCGGGAATGCTCTTGCGGCAAAAGTCGCCGGACAGGCGGGGGCCATCTGAATCTTCTGTTCTGCTTTCAGATGGTTCGCTTTCCTTTTGCCGAGAAGAGAATGGAGAGCAGCATGAAAACAGCCAGAACGTAGGGGTAACAGAGGAATTTCAGTACGTCCGGCGATGAGACCGGAATCGAGGCCTTGCTCGCAAGTCCCACCGCTGCAAGTACTTGTGCTCCGTAGGGAAGAATTCCTTGAATGATGCAGGAGGATGTGTCCAGAAGGCTTGCGGACCGTTTCGGTTCGATGTCGTACCGCTCGGAAATGTCCTTCGCGATCGGCCCCGCTATGACAATCGCGACCGTATTGTTTGCTGTAAAGACATTGACCGCCATGACAAGCAGAGAGATTCCGAGCTCCCCGCCACGGCGTCCCCGGATGTGTTTCTCAATTTGAAGCAGAATGTATTCGATTCCTCCGTTATAGCGGATGACTTTCAGCAGTCCTCCGGCGAGGAGCGCCACGATCAGTGTTTCCGACATGCTGAGCGAACCTTTGCCCATCACATCAAGAAAACCCCACAGGTCAAATGCTCCATTGAGAATGCCGATGATTCCGCTGAACAGCGTTCCGAACATCAGCAGAGCCATGACGTTGAATCCGAACAGCGCCAGCACGAGTACGCTCAGATAGGGCAGAACCGAAACATACGAAAGCCAGCTCAGCGGTTTGAGTTCCGGCGCATAGGCCCCTTTGCTTAAAAAGATATAAAGGAGAACCGTAAATGCCGCCGCCGGAATCGCGATGCGGATGTTGGATTGAAATTTGCTGCGCATTTCCACATTTTGGGTCCGGGTTGCGGCAATGGTCGTATCGGAGATCATGGAGAGATTGTCGCCGAACATTGCGCCGCCCACTACCGCACCGAGACAGAGACCGATGGAAAGTCCGATGTTGCCCGTAAGGTCAATTGCAATCGGCGTCAGCGCAACAATGGTCCCTACCGAGGTCCCGATGGAAATGGAAATAAAACATGCAACCAGAAAGAGTCCGCAGAGAATCAGGTTTGGAGGAATGAACTGCAGGGCGATGGCACTTGCCGCTTCCACGGCTCCCATGGCTTTTGCCGTCGCGGCGAACGCCCCCGCGAGAATGAAGATCAGACACATGGTCATGATATCGACATTTCCCATGCCGTGGGCAAACAGTTCGATTTTACTCCGGAGGGAGGATTTGCGGTCCAGCACCAGCGCAACTGCCGATGCCACGAGAAATGCAATCGGCATCGGCACCTTGTAGAAACTGCCGGCGCAGATGGAGACTCCGACATAGAAAATCAGAAATACGGCAAACGGAACAAGAGCTTTTGCCCTCGGGGGACGGCAGGCGGAAAAATCAGTAATATCCATGAAACGGCACCGGATCAGTCTTCGTCCTTGCTATCTTTTTCCTTATCCTTGTTCTTATCTTTGTCCTTGTCTTTGTCCTTGGTTTTCTTTTTTTCGGACTTCTTTTTCTTCGTTGTTTTTTTAGTACCGCCGATTGTTACAACGGTATCTCCGGCTTTTGCTTCGATTTCAGTGCCGCTGCCTTTGTTGCTGTTGCCTTTCCAGAGATGTCTGCCGCTGTCTCTTCGTTCCATATCAGCGGGGAAGGGATTATCCGGGCGCTTTTCCAGAGTGTTTTCCAGTACGATTCCTTTGGGCTTGGTCAGCGCCGTGATTTGAGCGTCGTATTTTTTGCGGATGTCATCCGGCAGATCTGAGATACTGACGATCGAGATTCCCCCCCAGTGCGAGATGCGCGCTCCGCTGGCGTTGAATCCGAGAATTTTGTATTTTTTGAAGACGGTTCCGCTTTTTGTTTTCAGATCGGGACGGTTCGCAATGAATTTTCTTCGCCGTTCAATTTTTGTGATGTATTTTCGGACTTCCTCTTTCCGGTCCTCTGGCCAGTCTTCCAGGGGGATCAGGACTCCGCCGGTGGAGTGAAGAATCGTCAAGCCTTCTGCACTGCATCCCGCCACTGTGTAATTTTTATATGTTTTGCCGGATTTTGTCGTGATGTCTTTTGCCTGCATCAGCGCCAGCGGAACAGACAGGAGCAACAATAAAAAAAAGTATTTCATGGCTTTGGATTCCTCATTTTTCGTTTAATGAAACATACCACGAAAAAAACAAGATGCAAGTTTGGCGGTGTTTCCGAAGGATTGAAAAAAGAAAAAAAGTTTTTTCCACTGCTGCCGATTCCTTTTCACACGCTCTTGATTTTATTTTGTTTCAGCGTATATTGACGGTATCATAGAAAACAACCCGGGAGAGGAGACATTATGACAGTACCGGAAGTGGCCCCGAAAAGCAGGGTGTGGGTCGAAATCAATCTGGATACCATTGAACGCAATTTCAAACACATTCAGGAGGCTGTGAAGCCGCTCCAGGTTCTTGCGGTCCTCAAGGCGAATGCCTATGGACTCGGAGTTGAAAAAATTGCGGAACGGCTGAACAGCGCGGACGCCGCCGGATTCTGCGTTGCGGAGCTGAAGGAGGCGCTTCCTCTGGTGAAGTTCGGCAAGCCGGTGCAGATCCTGGGGGCGGTGCTGGATTACGAAATTCCTCCCGCAGTCCGGAATCATATCATTCTCGGAATCACGGATGTGGAAACTGCGAAAAAAATCAGCATGGAATCCGTCCGCCAGGGGGTGACGACCGAGGTCCAGCTGAAAGTCGATACCGGAATGGGACGGCTCGGCATCCTTGAAGAAGATGTCCTTGGTGTAGCAAAGGAGGTCGTAAAACTTCCGAATCTTGCGTTGAAAGGAATCTATACGCATTTCCCGATCGCCTATCATGGAGCGGACCGCTACAGCTTTGCTCAGGCGGCGCGCTTTCTTTCCATCATTGATACGCTGACAAAGAACGGGATAGTCCTTGAAAAACGGCACATTGCCAACAGCGACGCCATTAACAACTGTCCCTTTGCCTGTGTGCCGCCGTTCACTCATGTCCGTGCGGGAATCAATCTGCACGGGTCTTTCGATACGGAAGGGCAGCGTGCATTGAAACTGGAACCCGTGCTTGCGCTGAAGACGTATCTCGTTGCGGTACGCACGCTGCCTGCCGGACACACCATCGGTTACGGCTGCACCTGCAAACTGTTCAAGGATACACGGGTCGGAACGATTGCCGCAGGATATGCGGACGGACTTCCTTTGAATCTTTCCAATCGCGGATACGTGCTTGTGAAAGGGCGTCTCTGCCCGATTCTCGGGCGTCTTTCCATGGATTACACGACCATCTCTCTGGACAGCTTCGAAGAGGGGGAAGTGAAACCTGGCGAGATCGTCACCTGTATCGGCGGCGAGGGCGCAAACCGGATTACCGTTGAGGACTGGGCGCAGATCAAGGGAACCCATTCCTACGACGTGATCTGTTCCTTTGGAACACGGGTCGAACGCGTTTGTGTGACGGACAACTGAATTTTCCAGGAGATCACTTCAATGAAAAAACCATTTTTCCTTCTTCTCGCTTCCTTTGCCGGAGCCATGCTGACCGCCTGCATCAACATCGATTACGACGGCATCTCTGATCCGCCTCTTCCCTCCGGAGAAAAAGTGACGGTCTATTTCTCCCCGGAACAGATCCCTGTCAAGGAATACACCGTTCTGGGGTCTCTGACCGCCAGTGCCGGAACCACCTATACGTCCGCCGAGGTCGAGGCGAAAATCAAGAACTTCGCCCGCGACAACGGTGCAAACGGTGTCCTGATTACGGATGTCGACCGGGTCTATGCCGGAATGGCACGCACCGATCAGATCAACAATCAGGCCAGTTATCGCTGGATTGTTGACGACTCTTCCGGCAACTCCTTCCGCTACTTCCGCGAGGATATGCTTGACTACAGCAAACGCAATCAACCGGAAAAACCTGTTTATGACATCACCATCAAGGCAAAACTTCTGAGACTTCAGGAGAAAAAGAAATGAATCTGGAGCAAACCCCTTTCCGATCTGTTCGAGAACTTTACAAAACCCCGATGTCTTATTCTGCCTCGGTCTATTCCTATCCGGGTGTGACGCAGATTTTTTATGAAAGTGTTCCGTACCGGGGAAAGCCGACGCGCGTTTTTGCCTGTTATTCGCTTCCGGAAGGTGCATCCCCGGAGCATCCGGTTCCCGGAGTCGTTCTGATCCACGGAGGGGGAGGTACGGCTCTTGCTGACTGGGTCACACTCTGGAACAAGCGCGGATATGCGGCAATTTCCATGGATACCTGCGGATGCACGCCTTGCTGGGCGCCCTGTTCCTGCTGCTGGCAGTGGCCCTCGCACGAGTCCGGTGGTCCGCGCGGATGGGGTCGCTTCGAAGAGGCGGCTGTTTCTCCGGAGGAGCAGTGGCCGTACCATGCGGTTTCAGCGGCGATTCTCGGACACTCCTTTCTGCGTTCCCTTCCGGGTGTGGATTCCTCCCGCATTGGTGTGACTGGCATCTCCTGGGGGGGGGTTCTGACCTGCATGGTCGCGGGGCTTGACGACCGTTTCCGGTTTGCCATCCCGGTTTACGGGTGCGGTTTTCTGAATGAAATTTCGTCTGCACTTCAGTTCGAACACCCGCAATCGACACCGGAACTGCGGGAAAAATGGTTTTCTCTCTGGGATCCCGGTATTTACCTGGAGAACGCGGCCCTGCCGATGCTGTTCTTCAGCGGAAGCAACGATTTTGCGTTCCCGCCGCCGTCACTTCAGAGATCATTTGATACGGCGCCGTCTCCGATGAAACGTCTTTCGGTGCGGGTCGCGTATCCGCACGATCATACTTCCTCGTGGAGAGAGGAGACAATCTTCGATTTTGCGGACGCTGTTCTGAACAACCGTTCCGTGCCGGAAGTTTCCCGGATCGAACGGGACGGAAGTACGCTGTCTGTCCGGATTTCTTCGGACCGCCGCATCCGCTCCGCTGAGTTTAATTTTACCCGTGCGGAAGGTTACTGGCAGGACCGCCGCTGGAACACGCAGGGCCTGGAGATGAAAAACGGCGTGCTGACGGCAACCGTTCCGCGCTGTGCCACCGTTGCCTATTTCAATGTCTTCGATATTGACGGCTGCTGTTACAGTTCCAATATTCTGCCTCTGAAATAAAGGAAATGCAGGTTATTCCAGAATGCACTCGTTTCCGGTGAGTTGACAGCTCTCATCAGTATATTCATGCAGTTCAATGCGAACTCCATCGGGGTCTGCGGTCCATGCCTGCCAGGAGTGGTCCGCGCCCATTTTTTTCGGGTCGACTGCATAGCCGGCATTTTTAAGACGTTCGGCTGAGCGGTCGATGGAATCCACTTCGAGACAGAGATGGTCAATCGGGAAGGTCCCGGGAATTCCGGCATCCGTCTGGAAACATTCCAGGAAATTTCCGTTTCCCGCTTTCAGGTAGAAGCCGACGATCCGTCCGTCGCGCAGGAAATCGAAGCCTTTTTTCAGGCCGAGTCCTTCGCAGTAGAAATGTTCCGTTTTCTTCAGATCCAGTGATTTGATGCAGAGATGCGCGATTCCTTTGATCATGATCCAAGGCTCCTTTCCGTTGTTTTCTTCCGGGAAATATACCGGAATTCTATGGTTTTGCAAATGGAATTGCGACAGGGATAAAGCGGATTTCTCTTTTAGTCAATATTGATATTTTTTATTCCTGTGGTATGGTACCGGAAAGGGAGCGGTCATGGAAGGAAAAATACGTGTTTACAAACGGAGTTCTTTTTTCAGTGACGATTTTCCGTTTTCGATCCGCCATGTTGTCAACCGGACGGAGGAGTTCAATCTATCGAAACGTTTCCAGCGCGAATTCTGGAAAATCGCGTATGTCATTGATGGGGAGGGCGAACTGCTTCTCAATGAGCGGCGCTGGCCGCTCCGCCCCGCATCCCTTCTCCTGGTGCATCCCGGTTCCGTGACCACCTACAATATGACAACTCAGACGCTGGAACTCTATAACATTCTCTTTGACCCTGTTTTCATCGAACATGACATCGGCACCCTGAAGGACGATTTTCATTTCTTTTCCATTTTTTCCACTTCCTTTTCCCAGAATGACAACATCCCCCTCTATCTGCTGAATGCGGATCACGAAATCGGAGTTCTGATCCGGAGCATGGCGAAAGAATATGAGAACCGTTCCCTGAATTATCGTCCGCTTTTGAAGCTGAAACTGCTTGAGTTGCTGATTCTGATGCTGCGAAGGGGGGAACGGAACTTGAAAGCGGTTCGCGGAGAAGGAATCGTGGAATACGTCAACCATCTGCTGGAGACTCATTTTGCGAGCGGATTCCGCCTGGGGGAGACGGCATCGAACATCGGGATAACAAAAAATCATCTCTGCCGTCTTTACCGGGCGCGGACCGGGAGAACAATCGTGGGACGTCTGAATGAGTTCCGGCTCGCGGATGCCGCCGAGAAGTTGCGCTCCACCTCGAAATCGGTTTCCGAAATTTGTTATTCCTGCGGATTCAACGATCTCAGTTATTTCTACCGCGCTTTCCGGAGACGTTATGCGGAAAATCCGGGAGAGTACCGGGAAAAATATGGACAATATTGATTTTTCAAGACCGTTTTGCCGAAGGAATCCACATTGTCCAAAAGAAATCTTTTTTTTCGTGTATAATAAAACGAGCAGAAAGTTGGAAGGAGTTTGCTATCATGAATTGGAAGAACGTGACCCTGGAATTGAGTGGAAAACCGTTCACGGATGAGTCTGAGGGACGGATGATTTCCGTCTGCCGGACGATGTTTTCGCAGTGGAAGCCGCTGACGGACCACGCGGATATGGTTTCCGTCATGCTGTGGATCGCCGATGGCAGCGAAATTCTCGAATATACCGGTGACATGTCCCGGAAATTCGAATGGTCATACTGGTGCGGCTGCGCCAATCATTGTCCCCGTCCGGAGCATCCGAGCGAACGGCAGATGCGCAACACCCATGCGTTTCCGCAGAAATATATCCCGGAGGCGGGCCCGCGGCCCTATGCGTGGCTCAAACGCCTGATTGAGGTCATTCGTGCGACCGGACGCGAGATTACCGGAAAACCGATCCGCATCGGCGCCACATTCGACAACGGTCCCGAATTTGCCATTTCCGATTTCAAATACCGGAAGCACCGTGAAATTGCGCAGGCAAATACGATTTTTCCGAACAGTTTCGTCACCTGTACGTCCCGCCTGCACGCGGATCCCCAGCCCTATGCGGCGTTCCCTGAAGGCATCCCGGAAGGGATCTCTCTCGGGAGCTTCCTGGGAAAACAGTTTCAGGTTTTTGCGCGGGATTTCGGGTATGACTACATCTGGCTTTCCAACGGCATGGGATTCGGAACCGAAACCTGGGGAATTACCGGCGCGCTTTTTGACAAACATGAGTTCCATCCGGAGAATGCGCCCGCCGCCGCGCAGGCTATGCTGGATTTCTGGAAAGATTTTACCGATGCCTGTCCGGGAGTCGTGATTGAAACTCGCGGGAGCAATTTTTCCGCTGGAACGGAAATCTCCACCGATGCCTGTCCACTGAAGGAGCTTTATCAGGATTATCGGATCGCACCGCCCGTGAATTCTCCGTGGGCTGCGCTGAACTTTAAAAGCGGACTGGAAATTGTCGCGTGGATGTCCCATGTGGCGGAACTTCCGGATGACCGTTTCCCGTTCCGGTTTTATGTTCATGATCCGTGGTTTATGAACTCTCCGTGGCTGGACCGTTACGGGCGCGAACCGTGGGATCTTTTTCAGCCTCTGAGCATCAGCCGGGTTACAGCGGAGGGAAAAACGGAAATTCCGAACAGCATTTCCATTCTTTCTGTCGACGATACCTGGGGACGGATGCCGGATCAGGTTCCGATGGAGGTGATTCCGCTTCTGACGGATGCGTTCCGGAATGCTCCGGATGCGCCCGGTCCGTTTGTCTGGCTCTATCCGTTTGAAGAATATTGCGGGACCCGGACTCCGGATCTGGTTTTTAACGAAGATCTGTTTATCGGAGAGTGTGTTCAGTCCGGATTTCCCTTGAACACGGTAATCAGTACAGGGAATTTCCTCTCGCTTGCTGCGGCGGGAAAGCGGATTCTGGATCGTTCCGTTCTGGTGGTGCCGGCGTCGGCGGCGGCAGGTCCTGTGTTGGAGTCGCTTCAGACGCATCTTGATCGGGGCGGAAACATTCTGTTTTACGGCTCTCTGAAGAATGCCTCTTCCGGACTCCGTTCTCTGCTGGGACTGGAGGTGGCAAAGGAGCTGACCGGCGAATTCCGTATGGAAATGTCCGGAGCGTCCGGAGATGAATACCGGTATGAGGGGATCGCGGATCGCTTCTTTCTGCTTCCGCAGTTCGATGGCGGAGGATTGACGGAGATCCCCGCTCCGGGGGCGGAGACCGCCGTTTGTGCATTTGCCGTTCAGAATGGGGAAAGACGGGTTGCCGCATCATTCCGGCGGTTGAATGGAGGAGGGACGGCAGGTTTTGTCCGCTCCATTCTGCCCTGCAATCCGCAGCTTACTTCGGGACGCGGATTCGATGCGCTTCCTGCGGAGATAGCGTTTCCCGCGGAACGGCTGATGCGCTGGATTCTGCCGGAAATCGGCTGGAAGTTCCATACCTTCTCGTTCAGTGTGAAGTCGCTTCCGCCGAGAACGAATATTTCCCGGTCCGACAATGCGTTCTGGTTTTCCGTTTTTGCGCCCGATACCTCTGTCCGGATGTCGGTGAACACTCCCCTGGGCGCACCGATCCTGACGGAGATGGAGACGGAGCTTTCCGGTGGCGACGCTCTCTGGCATCCCGGGAAATGCTGGCATAAGGAGTGCCGTTGTTTTGTGAAACAGTCGGAAGATTCCGTGATCAGCGCAAAAATCCAGATGCAGGCATATCCGGAGTATACTTCCCGCCGTCATTACGGCGGTCTCCGGAATGCCGAGGTCCGCTTCTTCGTTCCTCGCGGATTTGAGCAGAAACTGGAGGTGATGAATTCGAATGAGTATATCTGGGATCTGCTCGCAGATTGTCTCGTGGAACCTGAATGGGAGGAGACCCCCTGGGGGGTCTGTGCCGTATTGAAAAATATAAGCGGATATCTTTTCTTTGCATGGTGAAAAAATGAAAATTGAACGACGAAAAAAACTGAACGCAAATGTCGGAGTGATCTCCGTCGGACTTGATACCTACTGGAATCAGTTCCCCGGACTGCTCGGGGAGATGAACCGGAAAACCTCCGCCTTTGTGGAGAAACTGAAGAAAAACAGTGTAACCGTATTCGATTTCGGTATGGTCGACAACGCCGGAAAAGCCTATGAAGTGCTGCCGAAACTGAAAACCGCCGATCTTGATCTGCTGTTTGTGGATATGGTCACGTATGCAACAAGCGCGACTTTCGGAGCGATTGTCCGGGCAATGGATTGTCCGGTGGTTCTTGTTGCGCTCCAACCCCTTGACGCCATGGATTATGAACACGGAACCACGTTCATGCAGTTGTGCAACGATGATCTCTGTTCTGTTCCGGAATTTACCGGTGTCGCCGTCCGGATGGGAAAGCCTGTGGCGGATCTTGTCATCGGCCGTCTGGAGGGGGATGAATCTGCGGACTCATCCATTGCGGAATGGTGCCGGATTGCGCACGTCCGCCACGATCTCTGCCGAGCCCGCCTGGGACACATGGGGCATGTGCTCGAAGCCATGCTCGACATGCAGACCGATCCCACGGCTCTGACCGCGGCATTCGGCTGTCATGCTGTTCAGTGCGAACCGGATGAGATTCTGCGGGAGTTCACTCCGCTGACCGCCGGAGATCCGGCTGTCAAGGCAATGTCTGCCCGGATTCTGGACTTCTTCGATACTCCGGATCCCGTTTCCGATCCCGTGACAACAAAACTGACCGATGCCGATCTGCTGACCGCTTCCCGGGCTGCCGTTGCCCTGGAACGATTCATCGAAGCAAAAAAACTCGACGGATTCGCCTATTATTATGAGGCGGCACCCGGTTCGGAGATGCGGACACTCGTGACGAATTTCATCGTCGGCAACTCCCTTCTCACCGGAGCGGGATTCCCGATGTGCGGCGAATTCGACATCAAAACCTGCGTCGCCATGCTGATTATGGACCGGCTGGAGATCGGCGGAAGTTTTGCCGAGTTCCATCCGATCGACTTTGTCCGCGATACCGTTCTTGTCGGACATGACGGGCCGCACCATCTGAACATCGCCGACCGCAAACCCGTTCTGCGGAGTTTGAAGAAGTATCACGGCAAACCGGGCAGTGGAGCCGGAGTCGAATTCAACATCCGGACCGGTCCGATCACAATGCTTTCCATCGGTGTGAAAGCTGATGGAAAATTCAAGTTCATCCTTGCAGAAGGCGAGTCCGTTGCGGGACCGATTCCTCCGACCGGCAATACAAATACGCATGGACGTTTCCAGCCGGATGTCCGCACGTTCCTCTCCCGGTGGTGCATGCAAGGTCCGACCCATCATTTTGCTCTGGGGATCGGACATCATGCAAAGACAATAGCAAAGATTGCGGATTCCTTCGGAGTGGAATCCGTGATTGTCTGAGAATGCCTGTTCAGACGCGGGCTTTGTTGTAGTCGTCCTTTGCCCGGAAGAAGGCACGGATGTTTTCCATGCGCACGCCCGGGGGAACGTCGCAGCCGGTGGAAAGAACATAATTCCGCCACGGTTCGGTTGCGTTGAGCAGGCGCATGGTCTCTTCGTAAACGGATTCCGGCGTTCCCAGTTTCAGAATTCCGACGGGATCAAGATTGCCCATCAGCAGAATCTCCTGCGGGATTTGCGGAAAAAGTGCCGGCAGATCAACCGCGTTTCCGAGATGCAGAGCCGCCGCTCCGGTCGAAAGCATGGCGTCAATCTGGCGGTCTGCAGCGTTGCCGCAATTGTGGAGAATGATCATGAAATTTTCGTCCTGAACCGCTCCGATGATTCCTTTGAGATAATCTGCAGCAAACTCCCTGCACATTTCCGGAGAGAGCAGTCCCGCCGCCGGTTCTGCGATGAGGAGGCCGTTGACACCTGTCGCTTTCATGGCTTTTGCGTATTCCGTCAGGAAAGCTGTTGTTTTTCTCAGCAGGGCATGGGCTGTTTCGGGTTCCATTGCTGCAAGAATCATGATTTCGGTCATGTCGGCGAGTCTGCCGGCGAGAGAGAAGGGACCGATCATTCCGCCAAAGACGGGACGGTCGGTGAAATGACCGGCACAGAGTTCCGCGCAGCGCAGAAGTTCGGCGGTTCGTTTGTCGCCCGGGTGCGGAACCGCGAGAGCAGCTATCTCCTCCGCGGTGGATGCGATGCTCCCGGATACGGTCGGATTTTCCGTTTCGGAATAACAGACAGGGGCTCCGAACGCCTCCGCTTCCACGGAGAGATCCATAAAGGTGACCGGAGCATCGGCCTGCACCGCTTCCGAAAGAGCTTTGATGCAGCGGAATTGAAGTTCTCCGTTCTGAAAAACATCTGGCGGTTTGAGCGCGGTCAACTCAATGCCCGGCGACGTCATGATCGGAATGGCGCGGCGGAGCGGAGATGCGGGAATCTCCCGGAAGAATTGTTTCATATTCACTTTCATCGGAATTCTCACTCTGTCGTTTGGATTGTTTCTGCCTGACTGCGGAAAATCTAATTGTGTTTTCCCGGAAAATCTTCTTTCTTATTGCTATCTTTTGCTGTATATTGTCATGAATGGGGAAAAATGCAGTGTTCGCCCGATGAGATCAGGAATCGTAAGGAACTTTCTCTTTGTTTTTCCTGTCCGGAAAAGAGGGAGAAGGAATGCTGGAAATGAGACTGAATATGAAAAATCCCGTCAGGAGGGGTTGACTTTTTCCGAACATGGAATATTGTAACTGGTCCGGTGTGGAAAGGAAGAAACCGAAACTGCCGGGTGAATCTTTTGATTTGGAACAGCAACTTGAACGATGAAAGATAGGGAGGAAGGAAAAATGAAAAGAATGTTCCTGTTTGCCGCGTTTCTTTCCGCTGCGATGTTTGTTGCCGCACCGTTGCCCGCGCAACAGAAAAAACCGGCACCGCCGCCTCAGAAGAAAGCTCCTCCGAAGCCGAACCGCGGACAGATCATCAGCCGTTTGAAAAAAGAGAATCCGTTCCGTCAGGCAAAAGTCGGAGACAATGTTGCTTTCCCGCTTCTTTCCAAAGCTGTTGTGAAAGGAAAAGTCGCCGGCATTAGTGAAAAAGGGGTCTGGATTCAGGACGGTGCGTTCAAGTTTCTTCAGAAGCGCGAGGTCATGAGCCTGGAAGGACGTGCCAAATTCTACAAGCCCGATTATGAAAAATACATCAATTCCCTTGCTGATGACGAAATCCGGGAAATGACTGGAGTCAAGTTTACCGGAAATACCAACAGCGTGGCAAAATCCAACGATCCCCGTTTCAAGAAGCCGACCAAAGCTCCTTCCACCAGTCTGGGAGCGGGAAAGACGAATCTCTCCTTGAAAAAACAGTAAACATTGCGAATTTGAATCGGTAGCCGGCTTACTGCCGGCTTTTTTATTCCATTCGGAAAAAGACCGGATTCAAATTCGAAAAAAACATTATTTTTTTGTATCCAGGATAGACATTTGAAAATCAGCAGTGTATATTCCCACAGGACTTGCAGGAACCCATGACAATAAGGATTTCAGATGAAGCAGAAACTTTTACTTTTGGCGGCGGTCTTTTTTGGCGTGATGGCATTCATGCTTACATTTCAGCAGATCAATCAGGAAAAACGGAAAATTCAGGCTGCAACAACGGAAGTTGCCGTCCTTGTCGTGACAAAAGATATTGCAGAGAACGAACCGATCACGGAAGATGCCGTTCAGGGACGGAAAATCAAAATGTACGCATCCCAGATTTCTTCCAGCCGCGACATTCCCTATTCGTCCAAGAGCATGATTATCAACCGCAGGGCGCAATTGCCGATTGAAAAAGGAAAGATTTTGCAGTGGAACGACTTGCAGAATTCTGTTTCCGTGGGAAGAGATGGCGTGACCCGTTTGATCCAGCCCGGTTACCGCGCCGTTTCGATTGCAGTGGATCAGACCGCTTCCGTATCGGGACTGGTCCGGCCGAACAATTACGTTGATCTGATCGGGACGTTCAAGTTTCCCGATATGCGCGGTGATGCCTCCATGGATACGATCACTCTCACGATTCTTCAGCGTGTCCGCGTGATCGCAACCGGAACAGATTATGGTTTGCAGAGCGGAAGCGGGCAGGGCGCGCGGAGTTATGGGACTGTGACGCTTGAACTTTCCCCGAAAGAGGTGGAAATGATTATTTTCGCCACTCAAAAAGGACGCATTCAAATGAGTCTCCGCAACTATGAGGATGCCGCCATTGCCCGCGATCTTCAGAGCGTGAACTGGAAGTATCTTCAGGAGAATGTTTCCAGATATATGAAGGAAAGAGAAAATTCGAGTTCCCGTTCGAGGTACTGACCCATGTATGAGATTCTGATCAGGATGCCCGACAGGGATGAAAAGAAAATGCGTCTGGTTTCCGGCGGTGTCTATCGTGTCGGTGCAAGTCCTGCATGTCATATTCAGCTTTCTGCTCCCGGGGTGACATTGCGTCACTGCCAGCTGATTGTCTCTGATGATTTGAAGGTGCTGGATCTTGGAGGCGGGATCGTGGTCAACGGGGAAGAATTTCATAATGAAAAAGTTCTGGTTCCGCCGGGTGCCACGATCCGGATCGGGACCGCTGAAATTTTCACTCTGGGGTCCGATGCCGGAAAATCGACGGAGGAAACGCCCTCTTCCAGACTGGATTTCCTGAAAACAGTATTCCGTAAAGAGACCCCGGGAGATATGATGGCGGCAGAAGGGGGGGCTTCCGAATTGCCGACAGTTTCCGCGTCATCCTCGGGAGGGGCGAAGGCCGCGTCTTCGATTTCTGAGAGCCCGGCTCCGCAGGTAAAACAGAGCTCTTCTGCAGGGAAACAGGAATTCTCCGATCCAGTTTCCGCGGAAATTCCGATTCTGCGCGTTTCCGGAATTCCCGCGGAAGCAAGATCACTGGTGCAGGAGATCAAGCGGCAAGCTCATGTGGAACTCTTGAAACGGTTGAATGTGAAGCGGATGCTGATGTCCGGAACGGCGCAGGAGGTGCTGGAGAACAAGGCGAAAGAGACGATTCACGAGATCATGTCCGAACTCTCCATTCCGTTGCCGAACGGAGTGACTCAGGAAAAAATCGAGCGCGAGCTCGTTCACGAAGCAATCGGCCTGGGGCCGCTGGAGGATTTGATCGCCAGACCGGAAATTACGGAAATCATGGTCAATGGTCCCGACAGCGTCTATGTGGAAACAAAAGGCGTGCTTCATAAGACGGATATGGCGTTTGCCGACAATCAGCAGGTTATTGCTGCAATTGAACGTATTGTCTCTCCTCTCGGACGGCGGATCGACGAGAGTTCCCCGATGGTTGATGCTCGTCTGAAAGATGGTTCCCGCGTAAATGCAATTATTCCGCCGCTTTCGCTGGTCGGCCCTTCGATCACGATTCGTAAATTTTCCAAGACTCCTCTGCAGATTTCCAATCTGGTGGAATTCGGTTCGATCTCCTACCCGATGGCCCACTTTCTTGACATCTGCGTGAAGATGCGTAAAAACATCATCATCTCCGGGGGAACCGGGTCCGGAAAAACGACTCTGCTGAATATTCTCAGCTCCTTTCTTCCGAACACTGAACGGATCATTACGATTGAAGATGCGGCGGAGCTTCAGCTTCGTCAGGATCATGTGGTCCGTCTGGAATCCCGTCCGCCGAATATTGAAGGGAAGGGCGAGGTCAGCATCCGCGATTTGGTGCGCAACTCCCTTCGTATGCGTCCCGACCGGATTGTGATCGGCGAGTGCCGAGGCGGCGAGGCCCTGGACATGCTTCAGGCAATGAACACCGGTCACGACGGTTCCCTGACTACAATTCATGCAAATACACCTCGCGATGCGCTTTCCCGTCTGGAAACCCTGGTGCTGATGGCTGGATTCGACCTCCCTCTGCGTGCAATCCGCGAACAGATCGCTTCGGCGATTTCCATCATCGTGCAGATCAACCGGGAAAAGGACGGTTCCCGTAAAGTGACATGTATCAGTGAGATCACACGCATGGAAGGAGATATGATCACCATGCAGGAGCTTTTCCTTTATCACCAGGACGGCTGGAGCGCTGACGGTAAAATGATCGGGCGCCACGTGCCGACCGGCAACCTGCCATCATTTATGGAGGACATCCGCCGGGCAAAACTTCCGCTGGATCTGAACATTTTCTCCGAAGGCCGAATCGTAAAAAATGGAGGGGATGTGTAATGGAAATACTGGCTCTCTTCACCAATTATACGCTTCTGGCCTGTCTTTCTTCAGGACTGGCCGTGACATTTGCCACGTTTGTCATCATCGATTTTGTCACGGATGCGTCAAAACGGTACAAGTCCCGGTATATTCAGGAGACTGCCGTCGAATATGACGACGTGCTCCTGCAGATGCCGCCGGGAAAGATTTTCGACTTGAGTCTGGCCCTTGCCGGATTGGGGGCTTTTCTCGGAATCGCAGTACTCTGCATTTCATCGTCGGATCCGTCGTGGACGAAAATCGTTTTTATCGGAACTCTTGCCGCCGTGTTCTTTTTTTTCATTCCACGGCTTTGGCTGCGCCATTTGAAGAAGCAGCGCCTGAACAAATTCAATGAACAGCTTGAAGATGCACTTCTTTCGATCAGCGGTTCTCTGAAAGCCGGATTCAGTCTTTCACAGGCGCTGGACGTGGTGGCGAATGAGAACCACAGGCCGATTTCATTTGAATTTTCGGTTCTGACGCAGGAGCTGCGTCTCGGAGTCAATTTCGATGAAGCTTTTGAAAAAATGGCCATGCGGGTCGGATCAAAGGATTTTGAGCTAGTCACAATTGCCGTAATAACCGCGCGGCAGACCGGAGGCGAACTGACAAATGTGCTGGAACGTCTGGCGGGAGTCATCCGGGAACGCGTTCGCATTACGAACAAACTCAATGCACTGACCGCACAGGGGCGGCTTCAGGCCTATATCATCGGTGCGATGCCGTTTCTGCTGCTGGCTGCGATGTCAAAGATTTCTCCGGATATGGTCGATGCGTTTTTCAATTCGCCGCTCGGTCTGGTGATTATGCTTGTTGTGATCGGACTGGTCGTGACGGGATTTCTCATCATCCGCAAGATTACAACGATTGATGTGTAAGGAGAACTGTGCATGAATGACCTGATTACATTTTTTGCAGCGCTTTCCGCCGGTATCTGCTGCGGGTGCATCGTGTTCCTGATTCTCAATGCTCTTCGCTCCATTGAAATTGACAGTTCGACAGAACTCCAAGATGATTTTCGGAAAAAACTTCCGCTCCTGGTCAAACTCTTTCTTCCGCTGTCTCCGAACATTGTCCCGCTTCTGGAACGAGAAGGATTCGACGTCATGAAGAAAAATGTTTTCAATCTGCTCCAGATGGCAGGATATGATCAGACGATTACGACGGAACAGTTCATCGCCGCCCGGATCTGTCTGCTGAGTCTGGGCTTCCTGTTTGCTGCGCTGCTGGGCATTTCCGGGAAAGTGATTTATGGGCTTGTCCTGCTTGCATTGCTGTATATTTATCCGATGGCGTGGCTGAAGAAGGTGGTCGCCAGGCGCCACTATCAGATTTTGCGGGCATTGCCGGATCTTCTGGATCTGCTGACTCTTTCCGTGGAGGCCGGAAAGGACTTTCTTTCCTCCCTGCGCGATATTCTTGCCCGTCGGAAAATGGATCCGCTGGGGGAGGAAATGACCCGGGCTCTTCAGGAAATCCAACTTGGCAAGAAGCGTCAGACTGCGCTGAAGGAGATGGCAAACCGGGTGCAGCAGTCGGAATTGACATCGGTCGTGAATTCCATTGTTCAGGCGGATGAGCTCGGAATCAGCATCGGGCAGCTTTTGCGGATTCAAAGCGATCAGCTCAGGTCCAAACGGTTTTCCTTGGCGGAGAAGCTGGCAAATGAGGCTCCCGTCAAGATTCTTGTACCGGTTGTGGTCTTTATTTTCCCCTCGGTGTTTTTGCTGCTGATGGGGCCGATCATCCTCCAGGCAATGAAAATGATGAGGTAGGATGAACGTATGACAGTGAACAACATATCCAGAAAAACTGTGATTGCGGCGGCTCCTCTCCGTGCCTGTTCCCTCGGTTCCCGGATGCGTGGAATGATCGGCAGAAAATTCTCACCGTTCGATGCGCTGATTTTTGAACGCTGCTCTGCTATCCATACCGTTTTCATGTCGCAGAGGATCGACGTCCTGTTTGTCGGCAGGGAAAACAAAATTCTGAAAACGGTGGAATCGCTCGCTCCCTGGATCCCGTGGTGCGGCTGCCGTGGCAGCCTGACCGTGATCGAACTGCCCCCGGGCACGATCGCCAAAACAAAAACCGTTCCCGGAGATTACATCGATCTGGATGCGGAATGTGTGGAAGACATTAATGCCGGTTTCAGAAAAGTGATTCATGCCGAACCTGAAGCCGCTGCAAGCATATTTGGAGATACAAAACCATGAAACTCTATTTTATAAACGGTCTGCGGGAAGGCGAGTCGATCGTTCTGCAGCCGCCTGGAGTCTGCATCGGACGCGAGTCAGACAATGACATCCAGCTGCTCGTTGCGGGAGTTTCCCGCTATCATGCGAAAATTTCGTTCGACGGAATGAAATGGTCCATTGCCGATCTCGGCAGCACGAATGGAACAAAAGTCAACGGAATCAAAATTGAACAGGAAACCATTTTGAAACCAGGAGACAAACTCCTTCTCGGAGATCAGGCTCTCCAGTTCGGGGAGCCTGCGGATGCTTCAGCCGGAACAAAGCCATCTGTCGATCCGCTTAAGGCGGATTCCCCAGAAAAAACGGACTCGAAAGCCTCCAAGCAACCACAGGAGATGAAGACTATTATTGCCTCTGCAGGGAATCGTCCGTCTCCGGAACCTGCGGCAAAAAAGAATCCCCAGGAACTTCCGCGGGATCCCAAAACCGTTTTTGCAAAAGTCAAAAGTGGAAATCTTTTCGGGAAAAATGAGTCCGTACAGAAAAAAAATATTCCGGACTCCCCTTCTTCCAATACGGAAAACAAGCCGAAACATCTTCGTTTCTTCTTTCCGGTCGTGGTTGTTTCTCTGGCCGCGATTGTGATCTGCTTCTTTGTCAAGATAAATTTTCTGTCGAAAGAACCTTCCGCTTCCAATTCTGTGATTAAAAAAGCAAATCCGCAGTTCGTGATCGAGTACGAGCGCCAGAAGATTGAGCCGGATAACGTCTTCCGTTTCGCTTTCACTCTGGAAAATGGAAGCGCGAAATTCGTGCTTGACGATTTGAAGTTCGGCCGCCGATTCGAGAAAAAATTTGAAAACGTGAACGAGAAATTCCTTAAAGATCTGGAGGAGTCCGTCCGGGAAACTGAATTCCTGAAATTGAAACAGGAACCTGTTGCCGCTCTGACAACGGATAAGACCGATGAACGCCGGAAACTTACCGTTCTGATCGACAACAAACAGAATACAATCATGGTTCGCAATGCTTACGCACAGAGTTCTTTCGAAGCAATTGAGCGGGCAATCGACCGGTTCGCGGACAGCAACGGCATCTCCTCCGTTGCAATGAACGTGGAAGAGATGCGCAGATATGCGTTTGACACCTTCCGCAAAGCCGAGGACCTGTTCAACAACTACGAGGCAAAACCTGAGAATCTGCGGGAGGCAATTTCCCGTTATAATCTTGCAATGGAGTTTTTCGAGCAGTTTGTGCCCCGGCCGAGAGAATGGGATATCGCCAGAAAACGCAGCGCGGAGGCTGGAGTGATCTACAATCGGAAATTGAAAGATATCGAATTCAACATTCAGCGCTATTACAAGTTGAAACAGTGGGCGAATGCTTCCGCCGAGTGTCAGAAAGGCATGGATATGGTACAGCAGGACAGCAAAGCCTATCAAAACCTGAAAAAATATAAACTTACATTTGACAGACAGATGAGGAAATGAGACTATGAGATTTTTCACTGTTGTATCCGCCGTTCTCTCTCTGGTGATCGGCGCTCTTCTGTTCTCCGGCTGCGGGAAGGAGGTGCGTGACGACCGGGCGATTCTGAAGCTGTATTCGAATCCCGATGGCGCTGTTGTCACTCTGCTGAAGCGGGAAGTCGGTAACACTCCCTATGGCTGCCGGATTTCACACGGGACTCATGTAGTCAAAATTGCAAAGCCGAACTACTATCCCGTCTGGATGACCGTGACGCTGAAACCGGGAGAGGAAAAGAAAATCAATGTTACGCTGGAACCGGAAAAGGCATCCGTTCTGTTCACCTCGAAGCCTTCCGGAGCGGCGGTGTATCTGAACGACAAATTCCTTGGAGAGACTCCTTTTGTGTTCAAAGATGTCGCTCCCGGCAATTATACGGCGCTTCTGAAGCTGCCGGGATATTCGCCGCAGTCCATTCAATGGAATGTTTCCTCGGCGCGTCCGCAGTCGATCAATACCGTGCTTGTCTCGAATGTGGGCTCCTTGAAGGTGACGTCGGTTCCGGATAAAGCCCAGGTCAAGCTGAATGATGCACCGGTCGGCGATACGCCGTACAATGCGCGCCTGGAGCAGGGGAAATACAAGGTAACTGTAGTGAAGTCCGGGTTTTCCGTGTATGAACAGACCGTGCTGGTCAACCGGGACCGGGAGGCGATCGTCCAGGCAAAGATGGAGCCGCTTCCGGGAAACCTGAAACTGACAACAGCTCCTTCCGGAGCAGCGGTCAGCATCAATGGAAAGGATTACGGTTCGACTCCGCTGAATGTTTCTTCGCTTCCGCGCGGACACTACAAAGTGGAATTCCGGAAAGCCGGATTTGATCCTGTTTCCATTGAGATAGATCTGGCGGGCGGGCAGACCGTCGAGCGGAATCTGGTGCTGAGCAGCAGCACCGGACAGCTTGACTTCGTGACCTATCCTCCCGGAGTCACCGTTTACCTGGATGGCAAGCTCAAGGGGGCAACCGTGCGCGATCCGAACAATCCGGAGATTTCCAGCGTATTTTCCATTCGCGGGCTGATTCCCGGAAAGCACACTCTGGAACTGGTTCACAAACGGGCGCGTCCCAACCGGAAAGTCATCACGGTCCGCATTGAAAAAGGAAAGACGGAACGTCTCGACAATCTGACCATGTGGATTGCGAACTCCACTCTTGAAATGAAGGATGGCAGGATTACCACCGGACGTTTTATCGCGCGCCAGGCAAATGGCAAAGTCATGTTTGAACCTGAGCCCGGAGTACAGGTGACCTACCGGGCAGATGAAATCAAATCCATTACACCAATCAAGGACAAGGAATGATGTTTCAATTTTTCAATCCGGGGATCATGTATCTGATCCTGCTTCCTCTCTGCGCCGCCGCGATGCTGGCTGGCGCATGGCTCCTGCTGCGAATCGACAAACGCAATCTCGCGGAAGCGGAACAATTTCCCCGCGCCCGGATCGCCGGAACCGTTCTCGGGTTTGTCGACCTGCTCTGGTGCATTCCGAATGCCATGCCGATTCTGCCGGAATCGCTTCACCGCTATCTGCTGCCGCTGGCAATTCTTCTGACGATTCTTGCATACATAGCTCTGGATCATCTGCTCTCTCGGGCAATCGGCGGATTCATGATTTTGACGGCGCATTTTTATCTGAAGGAATCGTTTGCAAATCCAACGGCGGGGTCCATGATTTTCGCCGTTGCCTGTTTTGTCTTCGGAACGATCGGGATTTTCATTTCCGGAAAGCCGCATTTGACGCGGGAGATCATCCGTCTTTCCGTCAGCAGGTACCGTTATGTGTTTCCGGCATTTATGATCTTTTTCGCTGTCTGCTCCCTGATGACTTTTGTCCTGCGTCTCGCCGCGGACGGAAAGACGGTGTAAGATGGATGCCTCACTCTCGGATGCTTGTCTCGAATTTTTGAAGCGTCATGTCCCTGCGGACCGCTTTGACCGCTTCCTGCATGCCTGTTCCATCTTTAAGAAGATTCTCTACGAAACCAACCGAACTCTGAATTTGACCAGAATTCCGGAGAGCGAATACTGGAGCAAACATATTGCGGATTCCATTTCGATTGCGCCGTATCTGAAAGGTCGTCTGAATCTCTGCGATGTCGGCTGCGGTGCCGGTTTCCCGTCTCTGCCTCTGGCTGCGGCGTTTCCGGATCTGCAGGTGACGGCGGTCGATTCCACCCGCAAGAAAATCGACTTTGTTCTTCGCGCTGCGGAGGCGATGGAACTGGATAATCTTGAAGCCCTTCATGCCCGGGCAAATGAACTTGCCAGGGAGGAGGATTACAACCGCCATTTTGATCTGGTTACGGCACGTGCGGTTGCCGATTCGGTCAAGCTGATTCGGGAAGTCTCCGGACTCCTGCGCAAAAATGCCTGTCTGTATGTCTACCGGACCCCTGATCAGCGTGACCGGGAGAAGCCGGAACTTCAAAAATTATCCATGCGTTTTCGATGTACAGATACCTTCCGGCTTCCCGATGATGCCGGAACCCGTCTGTTCATGATCCTTCCGGGAGTGTATAAAAAATGAATCTGAAACGAAAAGTGCTGTTTCTTCTGTTTGCTCTGCTGTCCGCCCCCGTTCTGTTTGCGGCTCCGCAGGCGATCGATATCCGGGTCGAGTATTTTCCCCCGTTTGTCTGCGATCTCAAATCCAAAACGCATCCGGGAATTGCGATTGAGATTCTCCGCAAACTTTTTCCCGCGGACAAGTATCGTTTGAATTTCCGCAATCAGGGATGGCAATGGGCAATGCGCGAACTTCAGCGCAACCGCTACAATGCGGTACTCGGGGTGTGCAAAGCCGACAAGCCGAATCTGGTCTATCCCCGGAGTCCGTTGTTCAAGACGGTAAGCGCGATCTATCTGCGGACCGATTCCACGTTGAAATTCGAATCTGCCGCATCGCTCGCGAAGACAAAAACCGGATTTATGACCAATTACTCCCATTCCGATGAATTCGATCGTTTTCTCAAGGATCATTCATCCGATGGGATTGCCGTCATTTACAACGGCTGGAACGCCACCGATAAAATGGTGCGTGATCTGATGCAGAAGAAACTTCAGGCTGCCGTAAGCTATACCGCGGTTATGGACTGGTCCATGAAACGGATTCGCAACTCCGCAAAGCAGATCCGGCTGGTGAAAAAACTGGACAACGAAGCCGAATATTACATCGCTTTTACGCCGGGAAAACGGGAGTCGTGGGCATTCGTCAAACAGTTCGATCAGGAATTCGTGAAATTCCGGAAAACGCCGGAATATAAGAAAATTCTCCAGAAATATGGTTTGGCGGACAACTCCTTATGAGACCGTTTGCTGTTCCGTTTCTGTCACGGATTCTTTCCCGGCTCCGGAGTTTCCCGGAATGTCATCCCCGGCTTCAGAAGTTGCTTTGCATTCTTTTCTATCTTGTTTATTTCTGCTTCGGGGTCTGGTGTTCCGGGATTCTGATTTATGGAACGCGGAATCTGCCGGAGAGCCTGAGCGCCGTTCTTGCTCTGGTGCTCTTTCTGACGGTTCTGCTTTCCATCCTCTTCCGGAAGCGTTTTGTGCCGTTCCTGCCGACCATTCTGCTGATTCTGGTTTTGATTTTTCTTCCGTGGAGTCTCCGACGCCCGAGCAACGACCGCGACTGGCAGCCATCCTTCAGCAGGAATCCGTATGCCGTGATCGACGGAGACAAAGTGACCGTATATCATGTCCGCAACTTTCGTTACCGTACGACAGATCAGTTTGATGTGATTTATGAAACACGGACCTATCGCCTCAGCCGGCTGCGCGGACTGGATTTTGCCCTGTCGCACTGGGACGGCATCTCCGTGATCGGACACACAATGTTTTCGTTTGATTTCGGCGAAGACGGACGCCTCGCGCTTTCCGTGGAGACTCGTCTTGCGCAGAACGTGGAGCAGGGAACTTTTCAGGGCATCTTCAAACAGTATGAGGTTCTCTGGATTCTTGCCGACGAGAGAGACCTGTTCGGACTCCGCACCAACTATCGGAAAGAGGAGTTGTATGTGTATCCGCTGAATGTCGAGCCCGAAGCTGTCCGCACGATGTTTCTCGGGACCGTTGCAAAGATCAACCGCCTGAAGGAGAAGCCGGAGTTCTACAATACGCTGACAGAAAACTGCACCACCTCCCTGATCAGTCTGGTTCGTCTTGTCGCGCCGAAAGCACGGATGATTCTGCTGAATGGCAATCTGGATTTCCGCGCCTGGCGTCACGGCGTTTTCATGTTCAGCGAAGGGGTGGAGTTCGACGCCTATCAGGATGCCTGCCATATCAACCGCTATGTGGAACCGCTTTCCGACCTGACGGACTACTCTTCCGTATTCCGTCAGGGAATTCGGGAGACTCTCCGTACAAATCGCGGAAAATGAGCGCTCGGTCTGTTTCCCCGGTTATGGAGCCTGATAGTGATCGACTCCGCCGCGCTTGTTGAATTCACGATACAGATACAGTCCGGTTCCCAGGGAGATCAATGCGAAAATCCCGCCCCAGAAAAAAACATAACAGTACTGGTGCCCGGTGTAGTCCAGAAATTTGCCTACCAGCGGGATCGTGACAATGTAAACCAGTGCTCCCATGATTCCCGCAGCGGAATGAAATTGTCCGAAGCGGTCACGGGGAAGAAGTCTCTGCTGCAGCGATGCGGTCAGGGTGAAGTAGGTTCCGGAAAGCACGCCGTGACCGATAAACGCAACAGCAAACGAGGTCTCTCCGGAAATGCAGCACCATGAGACCAAAGCCGCAATCCCATAGGCTGCGAGCGCCAGAAGCCCTGTCCGCAGAGGATGAAATCTGTCTGCAAGAATTCCGAGAAAATAGGATGCCGCCAGGGAGATCATATAGGTGACTGCCAGATATTTTCCGTAGTGATCCATCGGCACATTCAGACTTTGGGCGTAAAACATCGAAAAGGAGTTGACCGGGGCGAACGTGAGTCCGGTAAAAGTCAGGAATACAAAGACCAGCAGGTAATAAGGATTGGAATAGCACTCTGAAAAATAGATGTGCGCTGCATTGAAAAAGCCTTTCTTATTGTGAGCTTCCGGTGGCGGATACTCTCCTTCTTTGACCTTGAGGCACATCAGCATGAATCCGCCTGCATAGATTGCCGCAATTGCGAGAAACAGCCAGAAATAGTGACTCTGCGCATAGCCGAGAAACCAGTAGTTGAAAAGGATTCCCGCGAGAAGAGCAATCGCACGGAAAAGCCCGAAGAAGCGCCCGAGGAGTTTTTCCGGAACCACATCATTGACCAGGGCTCCGAAGAGAGCGATTGAGATCACCGTTGCAAATTCAAAGATCGCCCAGAAGATTCCGAGCATGAACAGAATGGTCGGGTTTTCCGGAGTCCCGAGAAGAGCGGCAAGGAGTTTCCCCAGCATCGGACTGAATGCAAAACCGACGATCGCCATCGCCGCGATGGGGGTCGTAAGCAGTAGATACGGAAGTCTCCGTCCCAGACGGCTCCGGCAGCGATCTGAACGGTAACTGATGATCGGCCCCAGAATCAGTCCGAACGCACTGGGAAGCGAGACCATCAGCAACCCGTTGAAAAAGTCGGATGCCCCATAGGTTTTGAACATCAGCTGCACGATCTGGAAAATGGAGCGTTCTTTGATCGAGTTGGAGAAATCTCCGAGCAGAAGCAGACAGAAGAGCGTTACGATTCCACTTGCGGTGTAGCTCAGGGTGCCAACCGTCCATATCTTTTCCTGAGAGCGGATGTTCATTGCAATTCTCCGATGGAAATCTGGAGTTCCAGTTTCCCTTTTTTCTCGTTGGAGGAGAGGGTCAGGCGATATTGCGGTTTTTTGATGTGCTCCAGACGTTCTACTTTCGGAGTCCAGCCCTGGGGAATTGAAAATGCGATTTTCCCGCGATTTCCCTTGATTTCAACGCGACGTCCGTCAAGATGGATCGGGAAGGGGGAGAGCCAGAAGAAGGCGGCCCCTTTGCCGTTCGTGAGTTCATATTCATCAAGGATGGTCAATTTTTCCGGAGAATCGGAGCGGAGCTGGCGGGTTCGGGTTCGGAACTGTCCTTTCCAGCAGGGGGAGAGGTCTGCCGAGGCGGAGAAGCGTTTTGCATCTCCGGATGCGTCCAGTTTTATTCGGGCGTTGGAGATGATCTGTTTGCCGTAGGAACCGTCAGCATTGACCGGGACCATGACGTTATGCCGTTCCTCCTGCTGGAGTTCCCGGGAGAAGGGGGAGGAATAGGAGACAATCCCGGAATCCATCGCATAGGTTTCCCCTGCATATTCGATGAGAAAACTTCCGGCGTCGGGATGTTTGTGTCCACCTTTCCGCATATCGCAGAGAAAGGCGATTTTCAGCGGTTTTCCGTTGAGGTTCCGCACGGAGGAGGCGGAAGAGATGGAATCCAGTTTCAGGAAATTCCGCAGAGGAGGCTCCGGTTTCCGAGTCCCGGGACTTCCGGCAAGCCAGCTCCAGCGGTCGTCCGCATGAATGGCGCCGGAGAGGGCATTGTATTTGTTGCAGAGTCTGGCGAACGGACTGTCCGGGAAAATCTCCGCAAAAATGAGACTGTTCTGCGGATAGATTCCGCTGTTGCCGTCGTTGACGGGAAGAAAGCCCTGAGTATCGTCAGTGGAGAGGAACAGTTCCACATAATCGGGTGCGTTTTTCAGTCCCGGTGGAAGAACGTCCCGGTATTCCCTGCCGCGGAGTCTCGCATAGAGATAATAGGCCGGAAGCGCACCCCAGAAGGTATATTGATAGTAGGCAGGACCTTCCAGATATCCTCCGTCGGCTTCCAGAATATTGTTCATGGACTGGTTGAGTTCCGCAATGGCAAGATCGGTATACGGACGGACATGCGTCCAGCCGGATTTTTCCATGGCGGCGTATGCGGCGATCCTCCCCAGGGAAAAAGACGCCAGCTGGTTGCAGTTGTAGATGTAGTTCCAGCGCCACGCATTGAAATTTGCGGTTCCGGCGCCGCGTTCCGCAAGTGTTCGCAGGATGAGATCCCTTCCATATGGAGTGAAAAGTTCATGGCAGAAGTCCAGGACGAAGGCAAGATTTTCCATGGCGCTGCATTCGGTAAAACAACGGTGTTCGAAGATGGTTCCGGGAAGAGTTGACATCATTCCGGCGCCCCAGTCCGAGGTCAGAACGAGAGCGATCGCCCGGCGCGCGGCAAGACGCGTCAACTCGGAATCGCGGAGAAGGGTCCCCAGCCATGCCGGAGCAGCAAGATTGAAGAGATCATCACGGATGAAGTCGCGGTCGCGGGCAAACCGGCGGTCGCGCGTGGCGTATGCCCGAACGCTGTTTTCCGGTTTTTCCAGCGACAGAATCCCTCGAATTTGTGCTTCCATTTTCTTCCTGACTGCCGGATTCCCCAGAATTGCCTGCCGGATGGATTCCAGTTTTTCCGGAGCACAGTACAGATTCAGACCCGGCTGATAGGTCGGAACCATTTCCTCTTCCGGATAAATATACTTGGAAAAATCGATTTTCCCGAGTTCGGCATATTGCCGGTGCACATCCTTCAGGCGTTTCGAGTCCGAGATCAGAAGGTATTTGAAGAATCCAAAGGTTTTCTTCGGTGTTTCCAGTGTAACGGAGAATTCTGTCAGGCGTCTGGCTCCCTTCAATGCAAGCGGGAATTCTGTTGTTTTTCCCTGATCGTCCGGTACGGTATAGTCAGCGGAAAGGTGTCCCTTGTCGGAATTCGCTTCGACTTTGACTTTGACACCGGGCAGGAGACTGAGGGCCGGGATGATGGTGTCAAAGCGGGAAACATCCAGATCCATTTTCCGGATCAGGCGGAGTCGGCCCTTCCAGTGGAGGTGCACATCCCATTTCTGTATCGCGGAGCCATCGGCACACTGGATCTCCCATTGATTGAAATCGCTCAGACCCGCATCCCAGAAGGGGGAGAGAATGCTTTCCGCCGGATTGAGAGGGATCGGATGGACCGCAAGACGTTCCGCCGGATTTTCTTTTTTCCGGGGTAGAAGACGGATGTCTTTGAGATAGATTGCTCCACCTTTCTGCGGTGTCAGTCCGTAGCCTTTCGGCGTGAGGTTGAGAGAGACAATCCGTTTCCAATCCGGAGCCCCCGATGGACGGAACTGGCGGAATGGAATGACAACCGTTTTCCATCCTTTCCAGTTGATCGGAAGTTTGAACAGCGAATAATGACCGCGTTTTTCCGTTTGTGGCGAATTGATTGTGATGGCAACGGTGTCCTGCCCGGAGCGGATGGAGTAAAGATCAAAGGCAAGAGCACGGCAGTCGCTCCAGTCTGTTTTTTCCGGTATGATTTTCATTCCCCAGCCTGCAAGGTCCGGTTTGATGACTTTCTGTTTTTCCAGTTCGGCAAGCGTTGCAATGGAAAGTTTGCCATGAACATTTCCTTGTGCGAAAATCACAGATTCCGCACCGGAAAGAAGTGATGGGAGAAGAAGTGCAAAAAGAAGAAAACTGTTTTTTTTCATGAAAAATCCTCGGAAAAATGGTCGGAAATCAGGGGAGTCGTCTTGTTGTATACTGCGCATTTTCGTACCAGAAGTATCCTTTTGCGGGACCCTTCAGAGAGATGGTATTGCCTCCAAGCGCAACGGCATTGCTTCTGTTCAGATGACGTTTTGCCAGCGGATTCGAGGAGGTGGAAGTTGTAAAGAAATCAAAGGAATATGGATTGTTGGCCCAGCGGTCGAGTCCGTCTGCCTGATTCGCCGTGCTCCGGGTATCTGCAAACAGAATGAACCCGCTGGGATGCTTGATTTCCTTTACGCTTCGGATGAATCGTGTGTCGGTTCCGGAACCGGGTTCTCCGAGATTTTGATTGTAACCGTAATCTGTGTTGGAACCCTGAAATCCCTTGCCGGGCTCCTGTGACGGACAATCCACCAGCGAGTTCAAACGATACAGAAGATTGTTGGAATTGTATTTGATCTTCAGATACGAAACCGCAAATGGATGGTTGGCCTGATGCCATTTCCATTTGTTCGCCGGATTGTCCAGCGCAGGCATGGAGTACAGGGGACTTTCTCCGTAGTCGTTGAGATAGAAGGTAAAGGCGACTCCAATCTGTTTCAGTTTGTTGATGCAGGAGACACTCCTGGCTTTTTCCCTTGCCTGATTCAGTGCCGGCAGAAGCATTGCAGCAAGAATTGCAATAATTGCAATCACGATCAGAAGCTCTATCAATGTGAAATTTCTAGCCACATCGGGATTCGCTTTGGTTCTTGGGGTGTCATTCGGTTTTTCAAGGTCCCGTTTTGTTTTCATGATTCGTTATCTCCCTGGTTGCGGAACGGAGAGGCGTTCCTGTTATCATTACAGAGTGGATATGATTTTTTCCCTGTTGATGTTTTTACAGCTGGAATTGATGACGAGGTCGGCTTCCATGGTCAGATGAAGCGGAGGTAGTTTCGGATTTTCCGCATGGTTCGCGATATACTGCACGGCGCGCTGTCCCATGATTTCCAGCGGCATGCGGATGTGGCTGATTGGAATGTCCACAAGCTGATTGTTGCTCATATCGTCGAAACAGATGACGGAAATATCGTCCGGGATGCGCAGTCCAGCCCGTTCCGCCGCAAGAAGAAAGGGGATGATCGAAGCACCCAGTGGAATAAATACCGCTGAAGGACGGGCTCGCTTTAATGTTTCTGTCAAATCCGCAATGGAATTGAAAGAAAGAATGAGATCTTCCGGTGGGGGAATCCCGTTGGCTGTGAATGCCTGGGACCATCCGCAACAGCGCAGATTCGCCGCATCCATATCGGATTTTACGCTGTTTTCCGTTGTTTGTCTGATGATGGCGATATTCCTGTGTCCGAGGAGCAGCAGATGCTCTACCGCTTTCCTTGCTTCCTGGACATAATCCACAGTAAAATAGGAGAAGCGCCGGTTCTCCGGTTTCCGGTTGATGAAAACGACAGGGATTCCTTTTTCCGGGAGAACTGCGCACTGGCGGTAGATTTCATCCGTTGTTTTTGAAAGAATCAGCCCGTCAATCTCTTCCCCGCTGAATTGTTCCGGATTGTAGTGCTTGGTGACAACAAGGCGATATCCTTTTTCTTCCGCCGACTTCCGGATGCCGTTCATGATAAGATCATAATAGAAATATCCCCAGGCATTCGGTGCTGTATCCACTCCGATGGTCAGTGGTTTGTCCTTCCGGCTTTTTTTCTGCCTGCTCTCGGAAGAACAGACTTGCCAGCCGATTCCCGCCTTGCTGACGATCAGATCATTCTCCGAGAGCATTTGCAGAACTTTCCGGATGGTCGGCCTGCTGACATTGTAGCGGAGTGCCAATGTATTCTCCGGCGGAAGCATCTCATTTTCCAAGATGTATTTTCCCCGGATGAGACGCATCAGCTCATCATAAACCAGTTTATACGCAATTTTCGGCATGGAAAGACTCTTTTTTATTTTTACATGCTTTTTTATCCTGTAAACATTATACACGAAAAAATAAAAAAAACAATCCCCTTCTTGTAAAAAAGAAAAGATTTTTTTCAGTTCCGTATACGTTGTCACATGGTTGGTTTTCCGTTTTTTTTTGAAACTTCTTCTTTCTGGAGTTGTATTTTGAAAAAAAGTCATTAAATTACATCTATAAGGAATAAATATTCATCATTGATGGATGTTTGAGATGAGGAAATAAAAAAAGGACAAGACAAGATGGCTGTAATGACAAGAGAGTTCAATCGGGTTGATCTGAGTGATCCGGTCAAGGCGGCGGAGTATGTCAAGCGGAAGGCGCTGGAATTCGGGGCCGATGCTGTGGGAATCGGGAACATTGAAAGGTGGTCGACCGCGCCGCTTCAGATGGACCCGAAACAGATCATGCCGGAATGCAAATCGATCATCGGGATGGTGTTCCGGGTCGAGCGCGGAAGTCTGCGCGGCGTTGAGGAGGGTACCTATTTCAGCAACTACTCCGCAATGGGATATGGCGGAATTACCTATCTTTACATGCCGATGACGGTCATCAATCTCGCCAAGACGATCGAAGACGAAGGCTATGAAGCAATTCCGATGGGACATCAGAGCGACTGGCGCGCGATCGACAACGTGGGAAACTGCAAACAGAGATACAGTCGCCCTGTCCGCCCCGGTCAGGCAACCCCCGATATCATGATTCAGCTTCGCATTGCAGCATATCTGTGCGGACTCGGTGAGATCGGATTCAGCAAGATGTTTCTCTCTCCGCAATTCGGGCCGCGGAACCGGGTCGGGATTATTCTGACGGACTTGGAACTGGAACCTGATCCGATCTACTCCGGACCGAAACTCTGCAACCGCTGCATGGCGTGTGTAAAGGCATGCCCCGGACACTGTTTCTCAACGGATCGCACGGTCAAAGTGACGCTTGCTGGTCACGAGGTCGAATGGTCCGATCTGGATATGCGCAAATGCGATGTTGCCTTCCGCGGCGCTCTGGAGACCGGCGTGGAACAGAAGGACCCGTATGAATCGGATATGAAAACAACAGTTCCGGGCGAGTGGTCTCCGTTCTTCCATAAACCGCGCAATCTGTACAATACCGGACAAGCTGTCTGCGGCGCCCGCGGCTGCACAAGAGCCTGCATGATGAGTCTGGAGGCGCGTGGTGTCCTTCAGAACACGTTCAAGCAGAAATTCCGCCGTCGTCCCGCGTGGACGGTCGACTGGAGTACCGAACCGGAATACTCGGAAGGTACCATCTTCAAGAAAACGGACAAGGTCAGCGACGCGGACTGAGCTCCCGTTTTAAATCAGGAGGAAAATGCCGTCACGGGTTGTTTTCCTCCTTTTTTCGCTTGCAACTTGGTTCGCATGGAATATATTTCAGGATGAAATGTATCGGAAAACGAATGCGGGAATGCGGATATGGCACAATCGGATATGGTTCAGTCGCTCCTGAAGGCGATTGATATTCTGCGGCTGATCGCGGGGTCGGAAAACGGCATGCGCCTGAACGAAATCGCGGAGGCGTTCGACATGAAAAAAACAACGGTTCACAATCTGATCCGAACTCTGCGTGCACGCGGGTTTCTGGAAAAGGATTCCTCAAACCGATTCATTCCGGGACCTGCCGTACAGGAACTGGCATCGATGCGGAATCGTTCCCGCATGTTGTCGGCGGCGGGGAAGGAACTTCGGAAGTTGTCGCGCAGATTTCCGGATGCCGTTCTGACCTTTTCCGAAATAACGCCCAGTGCGGTGGTGTGCCGTCTCCGGATGTCGCCGGATCGTCCCGGGGAATTGCAGCATCCGTCGTCCCTGCTGTTCACGCCGTACCTTTCTGCTACGGCTCTCTGTCTTCAGGCGAACGGGCTGAACGGTGCTGATCTTGAACTGAATTTCCCCTTTGAGGAATATGGTGCGAAATATTGGGAGAGCGAATCCCGCTATGCTGCCGTGAAGGAGGCGGCTTACCGGGAGGGATGCCATATGGATTATGTGCCGGGGACCCGTCTGGCTGCTGCGTTTTTCATTCCGGAGAATTTTGCTCTGGGGGTCCGTATGAATCAGCCGGACGAGGGGAGCCCGGCGACAATCCGCAAAGCGGCAAAAGAGTTCCGTGAACATCTGAGAATGGCAGTCGATTCCTCAGCCGCAGGGGAGGGCGGAGAATGAAATTCGCAGTGGGATATCAGCAGACCGATACCGGAGAACCGTTCAGCAGAATCGTACATGACTATCGGGAGGCGATTGCCGAATTGTATTTCCCGTGGCCCGGAACAGCGAGCGGACGTGCTGCGCTTGGTTGTGTCAGCGGCGCGGTGGACTGGTCCGTGCAGGCGGAACTGGAACGCGAACTGACGGAGATCCGGGAAATGGGGGTCAAACTGGATTTGCTGTTCAATGCAAACTGTTATGGAGCGTTTGCAATCAGTTCCCGTTTCCGGAATGAAATCGTTTCGATTCTCGCCTATCTGGAAACCAGGGGGCTTCTGCCCGAGATCATTACGACGACAAGTCCGTTTGTAGCGCATGTCGTGCGGAAGGAGTATCCGGACATTGAGATAAGGGCGTCGGTGAACATGCGGATCGATTCAACGCTGGCGATGGAATACCTGTCCGACGTGTTCGATTCCTTTCATATCCGCCGGGATCTTCAGCGGGATCTGGCGACCGTGAAGGTGTTTCATGAGTGGTGTGCCACCCACGGAAAAAAACTTGTGATGCTGGCGAACAGCGGTTGTCTGCGGAATTGTCCGGCGCAGTCGTTTCACGACAATCTGGTTGCCCATGATTCGGAAGTGGATGAGGTGCGGAACGAGCGTTATCTGCCGCATCTGTGCTGGCGTTTGTATCGCGACAGAAAGAATTTTGTTGAATTCCTGCGTTCCAGCTGGATCCGCCCTGAGGACTTGAGCACTTATGAACCGTATTTTCCGATAGTGAAGCTGGCAACTCGGCAGCATTCGCATCCGCGGATGGTAATCGGGGCGTATGTATCGGGAACTTTCCGCGGCAATCTGCTGGATCTGATGGAGCCGTCGTTTTCTCCCGCGTTTTCTCCGACGGTGATCGACAACAGCCGCTTTCCCGCAGACTGGCTCAACATTGCCCGCGGTTGTGCTGTGAACTGTTCTCGTTGTGGGCGCTGTGAACGGGTTCTTGCCGAGGTATTGACCGAATTTCGCAGTGGCGATTGCGAAAAACTCCTTTGAAGTTCCTCTTCCAACTGGGTGTCTTTTGAGCCGTTTCTGTCACGGATTCTCCAAAAAAAAGAAAAAAAAAGTTTTGCAGAACAATGGATTTTCCTTTTTTTATGATTTATATTGGAATCAGATGCAAAGGAGGAGGTGGTCCCTGTGAAAACGACAATGGAAGAAGCACGCGCTGGAAATCATCGTGAGGAGCAAAAACCGGAACTGCGGATTCAGAAGGAGAAGACAAGTCTTCTTGTTACGATCCTGTCGTTTTTCCTGATCCCGCTCCTTTTGATTCTGAGCCTGCCGGTATACCTGAAGTACTTGAGCGACTAGTCTCTGCGCGCAGATTTGTTTCCTGGATGACGGCTGTCCCGTTGGATGGAATCCCGGAAGGCATCCCCGTTTCCCGATCTGAAAAAATGCCTGAAAAAGATTCGCCAGTTTCTACGGGAGTCTTCTTTGCTGTTCCTGATTCTTCCGGCAAAAGACTTGATAAAATTCATTTTCATGGCATATTACAAAAAACAACGAGTGTTTCTGTCGCTTGAGACAGGAATCAGAAAAGAAAGAAATGAGGGATGGAGTTATGAAAATTCTGTTGATCGGACTGGCATTGGGAATGGGATTGATGTTCGGGAGTGTCGGTGCGCAGAATCCGGCGGCAAGCGTACCCGGCGGTAAAACTGCCGGAATCAATCAGAAACAGAATCAGACCTTTTTTCCCAGTATCTACGTGGGAAAATACGGCTACTGGAAAAACATGCCGGTGAAAATTGCATACCTGACATTTGTTCCGGGAAAAGAGAAAAAGGTGCCTGCGAAATTTTCTTTGTGTACTCCACAGGGAAAAGTCGTTTTTTCCGGCAAGCCGATTCTGATGAAGAACCCGCAGGGCGTCCTGGCTCCGGTTCATAAAGAGGTGCCGAAGGAACAGATTTATGCACTGAACTTTTCCAGTTTCAAGGTCACTGGACAATATTTTATCAAGGTGCACGGATATGGCAACAGCGATCTGTTCAACATTGGCGGCGATATGCCGATTGCTGTTTATCCGCTCCCTTCACTGAAAACGTTTGAAGAGCAGTCTCACATGATCGGCAACGATATGAAACCGCTGATCAAAGACAGCTTTCTTTACACTCCGCTCCGTTATCCTGTGGATACAACTCCGTAGTTTTCCGCATAGTTTGCTTCTGTTCCGTTTCTCCGTAAAAAGAGAAACGGATTTTTTTTGATCCGGATGGAAATTCGTTGACAGAAATGCCTGATGGAAAAAAGGGTGGCAGGCGGCGCCTCACCGCCTGCCGGGAGAATAGAGAAGAGAGAGTTTGAATGAGAACATGTTCTCCATGCACGTTCCCAGGCGCGCCCAATCACGCGTTGTCCGTATAACGGATACGGTTCGGGTTTATTGTGTGAAAAAGGAAAAAAAAGTAAAAAAAAAATCTTTCCGGTTGAATTCTCGCCTAAATCAAATATATTCTAAAGAAACAAATGCAAAGAAAACAACAGAGAGATTGGAACCAATAAGATGAAAGAGGATATTGTCAATTCTTTTGCGGCTGAGTTCAAACACGCGCCGGCGGCATACTCCCATGCTCCGGGCAGACTTGAGATTCTCGGCAATCACACAGATTACAACGAAGGGTATGTTCTCAGCTGCGCGACGGGACAGGCAACTGAAATGGCGATTTCCGCAATTCCCGGCAGAATCTGCAAATTGATGAATCCTCCGCTTCAGGGAGTTTTCACGATTGATCTTGACGATATGGACAAACCCCGTCCGAAAGACTGGACGAACTACATCAAAGGCGTACTGGTGGAACTCCGGCGCCGCGGTATTGAATATCCCGCGTTTGAGGTTCTTTTCAAGAGCACCGTTCCGCTTTCTGCTGGGATGAGCAGTTCTGCTGCGCTGGAGATGGCGTTCTGCATGGCGCTGCGCCAGCTTTGCGGTATTGAGCTGCCGCTGCCGGACTGGGCAAGAATCGGGCAGTCTGTTGAGAATGTCTATCTTGGACTCAAGTCCGGGCTTCTGGATCAGTTCAGTTCGCTTTATGGAAAGAAGAATTCGTTTATCCTCTGTGATTTCCGTTCGGTCGAGGTACTTAAGACTGTTGCGATGCCTGCAGGTTGGAAGATTGTCGTGGCAAATACGATGGTCAAGCATAACCTGGTGGAATCCGATTACAATCTGCGCCGGGAGAGTTGCGAGCGTGCGGCAAAGGCGATTCGGACAAAGTATCCGGAGGTCAAGGCGCTGCGCGACGTCACATCTGCAATGCTGGAAGAGTGCAAACCCATTCTGGATCACACCGATTATCTGCGCGCCAAACATGTCGTGGGAGAAAATGAGCGCGTAATGAAGGGCGTGGAATTGCTCTCCGCCGGAAAGGTGGAGGAGTTCGGCGCGCTTCTGTTTGCCAGCCATGAGAGTTCCCGCGACTGCTTCGAAAACAGTTGTCCGGAACTGGATATCCTGGTCGAGCTCGCGCATACGATTCCCGGATGTGTGGGGGCGCGTCTCAGCGGAGGCGGATTCGGCGGAATCAGCATTCACCTGGTGCGGGAGAACGATGCGGAAGAGTACTGCCGCCGTCTTGCTGCAGCCTATAAGCTCAAAACCGGAAAGACGATTGAAACGATCATCTGTTCCGTCGGTGACGGTGCGAGCTCCGAGCCTGCCTGATGGCAGTCTCTCGTTTGACGCGTCTGCGGAATCGTGCCGGGGATTTTCTCGCCGGCGCGGGATTCCCCGGCGCGTTTTTTCTGTTCTTTTTTCTGCTCCTGCTGTTGAATCTCCCATATTTATGGAATCCGCCGCATTGGGATGAAATCATCGGGCTTCACAATCAGGCGGTTTTTCTGGCGAAGCACCACTTTTCGTTTGCAGAGCTGTGGGCACCGGGGCAGCATTCCTTTGAAGGATCGGATGTGTACCGCTTTGCTCTTCTGCCGGTGCTGTACGGGGTCCTTTATCTGCTGCTGCCGCCGCAAACGGTTCATCTGATCGGACATCTCTTCAACATTGCCTGCATCGCCGGCGCCGGAGCGATTCTGTTTCAAGTGCTGAAACGGAATTCTGTTTCGCCGTTCGTTTCGCTTCTGTGGACTCTGGCGGCGTTTTCCGAGCCTGTGATTTCCGGTCGGATCGCTGCGCTCGGGCTGGAATGCGCGCTGATTTTCTGCGTTATGCTGACGATCTGGTTTGTGTATCGGAAGCAGTGGTTTGCTGCGCTTGGGATTCTTTTTTTTGCCGGATTCGTCAAGACTTCCGCTGCGGTGTTATGTCTGGCATTTCTGCTTTACCTGACACTCCGGATTCTTCAGAATCGGAATGAATGGAAGACTCTGCTTTCTCCTTTGCTTGCCGGATTTGTCTGTTTCCTTTTTCTCTACTGGATGCTTCAGCATAATGTGGATGTTTCGGCAGGAGGAATTCATTCCTCCGGAACGCCTGTTCGCGATGGAGGCGGGAGTCTGCCGTTGTTCCTGCTGAGAAAGTTTTATTTTCATTATGAGCTCTATTTTCCGGTGCTGTATTCTGTGATTCTGCTTGGAGGAATTCTGTTTTGTGTGAATGTGTTCCGGTATCATGATGTTCGATCGGAGGAACGGATGATCCAGATCTTTCTCCTGCTGACGGTTTTCGGATATCTCGGAGCATATCTTGTGGCGAAAATTGCGTTGCCGCGTTATATGGCGGCGGCATCGTTTCCGGCATTTCTGCTGGTGGCGTGGAACGTGCGGCGTTTCCGCGGAACTGTCGCATGGCTGCTGATCCTTGCTGGATTGTTCGGTCCTGTGTTTTACAAAGCGCTTCCATTCGGAATCCGCCGTTCAGGGGAGTATCTGGAACGGAGCCGTGAATATCTGCGCGATGTGGCGGCGAATCGGCGTCTCTGCACATTCCTGGAGGAGTACAGAGATTCGCCGATTGTGGTCTCCTGGCCCCTGGCGCAAATGCTGACAATGCCGGAAATGGGGTATGTGAAAGAGCCGTTTCCAATGGTGTACTCCGGACGTGTTCCATTCTATGCGCCGGTACGGCTGCGGGAGAAGTCCGATGCCGGAATGCCGCCGGATACCGTATTCGTCTATCAGGAGCATGATTTCGAGAAGACTGGCATGTCCGGGCCTTCTCTGCTTCCTGACCGGAGCTGCCTTGCCCTGTACCGGGATTCCACTCTGGGCGGACTTGTAATCGTATATCGCCGATCGCATTGAGCCCCCGTATCCGGCTCGCCGCAAAAAAAGTTGAAGATTTCCGGTTTGACAGAATGACAAAACCTGTTTTTGGGGTTATATTATCCAATTATGACAACAACGGCAATCATAGTATCATATATCATACAGGAAAGGAAAGACCGCCATGCAAGTTCCGCTTCTTGATCTGAAAGGACAGTTTGCTTCTCTGAAACAGGAGATTATGAAGGAAATCGAAGAACTCAGCGATTCCCAGATGTTTATTCTCGGGCCCAAAGTTGCCAGATTGGAAGAGGAAATCGCTGCATACTGCCATGCGGCAGGTGCCTGTGGCGTGACTTCCGGTTCCGATGCCCTGCTTGTTTCCCTGATGGTTGAGGGAATCGGCGCAGGGGATGAGGTGATTACGACACCGTTCACTTTTTTCGCCACGGCTGGCGCAATTGCGCGTGTCGGTGCAAAACCGGTGTTCGTGGATATCGATCCGGAGACTTTCAATCTGGACGCATCGAAAATTGAGGAAAAAATCACACCGCGTACAAAAGCTCTCATTCCCGTGCATCTGTTCGGACAGGCGGCGGAGATGGAGCCGATTCTGGAGATCGCAGGACGCCATAATCTGATTGTAATCGAAGATGCCGCTCAGGCGATCGGTTCCGAATACAAAGGAGAACGGGTCGGTTCATTTGGTCACTACGGGTGCTTTTCCTTTTTCCCGAGCAAGAACCTCGGCTGCTTCGGCGACGGCGGAATGGTGACTGCCAATACGCCGGAGCGTGTGGAAAAACTCAAAATTTTCCGCAATCATGGAATGAACCCGAAATATTACCATAAATATGTCGGCGGCAATTTCCGTCTGGATGCGCTTCAGGCTGCGATTCTTTCGATCAAGCTCAAACACCTTGATGACTGGACTGCGGCGCGTCAGCACAATGCAGGGGAATATGAAAAACTGTTTGCCGCCAGTTCCATCGGAGACCGGGTGCGTCTGCCCGTGCGTGCAGACTATGCGACGCGGCATATTTACAATCAGTTCTCCATTCTGGTCCGGGATGGCCGGCGCGATGCGGTCAAAGCCGCATTGCAGAGCGCAAACATCGGTTGTGACATCTACTATCCCGTTCCGCTTCATTTGCAGGAGTGCTTTGCTCCGCTGGGATACCGGAAAGGGGATCTGCCGGTCAGCGAGACTGTTGCGGCGGAGATTCTCGCCCTGCCGATCTATCCGGAATCAACAACGGCAATGCGTGAATATGTTGTTGCTACAATTGAAAAAGCTCTGAAATCATGATGGATAAGAATCAGGAAGCGAAAGTTCAGACCTACTGGCGTCTGCTGTCTTATGCAAAACCGTATAAATTCCGTTTGATTGTGGGAATTCTGGCGGGACTCATTGTCGGAGGATCGCTGTTTGGCAGTCTGATGCTGATTCCAAGTCTGATGACTGGAATTGAATTTTCCGGAAAATCGTCTGACCTGGAATTGGATCTTGCCGCGCAGTCTCTTCTGGATTCCATCAATGCTGCGGAATCGAACGAGCGGAAAATCGAAACAGTCAAGCGGATTCTGGCCAAGCCGGAAAAGGAGGAGGTCTCCAAAATTCAGAAGGAGATCGACAAAGCCAACCGTACCTTGAAAACGCTGGGGATTGAACGCATTTCCGTTGTGTATGCCAAAGGAAACGTTGTGCTGAAACAGCAGAATGAGGAGTTGCTGTCGTTCCCGGCGGAAACGGAAACAGGAAAAATGACATGGCAGTTTTTCTCGGTTTTCTGTATCGGTTTCATTCTGCTCTGGATCGTGAAAAATATTGCAACTTATGTCAATCACTACTGCATGCGCTGGGTCGGAATCCGGGTCGTGACGGATCTGCGCGATGAAATCTTCCGCAAGCTGATGGATCAATCGCTTCGCTTCTACGGGAAAACCGATGTCGGTCAGCTCATCAGCCGCTGTACGAACGATACCGCGGCAATTGAATCAAGCGTTGCCAATGTCATTGCCGATGCCACACGCTGTCCGATTGAGATTCTTGCCTGTGCCGCGGCGATTGTTTATGCCAGTCTTCAGCATGGAAGCTGGGAGTTGCCGTTGATCCTTTTTGTCGGCATGCCGCTCTGCATTGTTCCTGTGGCGATTCTCGGCAGAAAAATTCGCAAGGTCTATAAGAAATCCTTTGCACAGATTGCTGAGGTCGTGATTCGGATGCACGAGGTTTTCACCGGAATTCTGGTCGTGAAGGCGTACCATGCAGAGGAGCGCGAGACCAGACGGTTTGAAGACTCGAACCGTCACTATTTCAAAACGGTTGTTCGTGCAATTCGCGCTCAGCTCCTTATGACTCCGTTGATGGAAGTCGTGGCGGTTGCATCCACCCTTGTATTTCTGATTTACAGTTACAGCCGCGAAATTTCTCTTTCTGAACTGGCGCAGCTTCTTGCTCCCTGCTTTCTGGCATACCGCCCGATCAAGGATCTGGCAAAAGTCTCAACCTACATTCAGCGCAGCATGGCCGCTGCCGACCGTTATTTCCAGGTGATCGATTATGACACCGGCATCAAGGAAAGCGCTCATCCGCTGGAACTGAAGGAGTTTCAAGACAGGATCTCCTTCAATAATGTGACTTTTGCATATGACAAACGCAGAATTCTCGATGGCATTTCGTTTGATATTCCGAAAGGACACATTGTTGCTGTTGTCGGGGAGACCGGTTCCGGCAAGACCACCATTGCCAATCTGATCGCCAGATTCTATGACTGCGACGGCGGCAGCATCACGATCGACGGCAAGGATGTCCGGGAGATCAAAATCGAGGACCTTCGCAATCTGATCGGTATCGTTACGCAGGATGCCATTCTTTTCAACGACACAATCGCCGATAATATCGCCTATGGCCTTCCCTCCGCATCGCGGGAGCAGATCATTGAAGCCGCAAAGCAGGCTAATGCTCACAACTTCATCGTCGATGGCCGCCATCCGGATGGGTACGATACCTTTGCCGGTGAGAAGGGCTTCCGTTTAAGCGGCGGCGAAAAACAACGGATCAGCATCGCCCGCGCGATTCTCAAGAATCCGCCCATCCTGATTCTTGACGAGGCAACCAGCGCACTTGACACGGTCACGGAAAAACTGGTGCAGGATGCCCTCAACAACGTTATGACGAATCGTACTGTGTTTGCCATCGCCCATCGCTTGAGCACGATTCAGAATGCCGACCGAATCATTGTTCTGGAAAAGGGACACATTGTGGAATCCGGAACCCATGCAGAGCTGATGGCTCTTGGCGGTCGCTACAAAAAACTTCACGACACCCAGTTCGGAAAACAGAAAACAGAAGAAAAAGAGGCATAAAAAAGAGCGCCGGATTTCTGTTCCGGCGCTCCGGTGCTTCTGAAACAGAAATTCAAATCAGGGTGCGCAGTAGACTTCGCCGCATTCGAAATAACGCGTTTCAATCTGCTGGATGCGCTGCTGCATCCATTCTGCAAGCAGCCGCATTCCTTCCCGTTCGGAAGAGATGTGACCGAGAATCATCAGAGCTTTCCGGAATCCGAGCTGTCCTGCATCCCGCGCATACTCTCCCAGCTGCCATTCACAGGCTTCCCCGGTCAGGACCAGATCAATGTCCGGATTGCGGAGTTCGTTGAATACTCCTCCGGGTGTCCCGAAACAGAGCGACAGGTTCCGACACGGCTCATCTGCTGCACCGCAGATCCGGATATGGCGTGCATGGAGTTTGTCTTCGAAACGTCTGCCGAGCTCGCGCGGCGTCATCGGTTCCTTCAAATGGAACCGGTTTACCGCATTATGCGGTCCCTTGATCCATTCCCCTTCCAGCCCGAGAAAGTGGATGGTCCCTTCGCCGATCATATCCTTGAATTTCACATGGGGATGATCGTGGTAGCGCCAGATGGCAATACCGGTTTCCTTGATAAGAGCCGCTTTTGCCTCTGTGACGGGATCATGTTCGAGTTTGTGGTCGTAGTGGTCATAGAAGGTCGGTTCATGAACGATCAGCAGCTCAGCGCCCCAGTCGCGGACTTCGCGGATCAGATCCGGTGTGGCGAACATGGAGACTGCAACTTTGCGGACCTCCGTTTCAGGATTTCCGGTTTTGAGTGTATCGCAGGATTTGGAATAATCATGCGGTTCTCCATCGCTGCACCACGAAAAGAGTTCATTCATCAAAGCCTGAATATTCATGATGGTATTCCCCGGGGGTTGTGTTGTCTATGATTGAGGAATGGTCATCAGGCACGCCGGCCGTGGTGGTCGCCTGGGAGAATTCCCCGCTTGCTGGAACGGACAAAGTCAAGAAATTCGGTGACTTCGGGCAGCTGCGGTACCTCTGCAAGCACCTTTGCGATGGCATTTGTCGTGTTCAATCCCTGACGGAAGAAGATGTCATACACATCTTTGATTGCGCGGATCGTTTCCGGCGTGAATCCGTTGCGGCGCATTCCGACAATGTTGAAGCCGCGCACCCCGCCGTTGCGTCCGTCACCGATCATGAAGGGGGGCAGGTCCATGGAAATCTGCGAACCTCCGCTCAGGACAGCCATGCGTCCCATGCGGCAGAACTGGTGCATTCCCGAAAGTCCGGAGATCAGACAGTTGTTGCCGACCTCGCAGTATCCCGCTACGCCGCTGTATGGAACAAACACGACCTTGTCACCGATCTGACAGTTGTGGGAAACATGCGTATTTGCCATCATGAAGCATCCGCTTCCGATTTTTGTGACAGTGCCCTCTTTTGTGCCCCGGTTCACTGTCACTCCTTCGCGGAATCTGTTGTCATTCCCGATTTTTGTGTAGGAAACGGTTCCGGTAAACGCATAGTCTTCCGGATCGGTTCCCAGCGATGCGAAGGGATAAACCGTATTGCCGGTTCCCAGCGTGGTATAGGCACCGATGTTGCAGTGTCCGATCAGGCGTGTGCCCGCTCCGATTACAACATCATGTTCGACGAGACAATAAGGGCCGATCTCCACATCTTCCGCCAGTTTGGCGGAGGGATCGACGATTGCAGTGGGATGAATATTTGCCATGGTTCGGTTCCTCGAAGCTGTCCGGAAATATCCGGTTTGGAGTGATACAAAAAAGGCGGGATGTTCTCCCGCCTTGAAGACTTATTTTTTCTTCGCCGCCTTGATTGCAGCTTTGATTCTGGCTTTGATTCTTTCGTTGTAGCGTTTGCGGCGAGCGCGCTTCTGCATTTTGTTGTACTGCTGTCCCATATCAAACTCCTTGAATATTTTTTATGATGGATTTTAGCATATCTGTCAATATACCCACATTTTATGGAAAAATCAACCCGGAATCGGGAAAAAAACGCAAGAAAATAGAGCTCGCAGGAGTTCTTGCGGAAGTGTTTCCGTAAAAACAGAACGGCTCCCGGAAGGATTCCTTCGGGGAGCCGGAAGACGCGGAGAATTTTATTCCGCTTTCAGTTTCGCATTGCGGCTGCGTCTGCGTTCCAGTTCTGTGAGCAGCTTTTTACGGAGACGGATGGTTTTCGGAGTAACCTCCACATATTCATCGTCCGCGATGTATTCGAGCGACTCTTCAAGGCTCATTTTCTGTGCGGGGGCAATCTTGAGATTGCGGTCCGAACCGGCTGCCCGCATGTTGGAGAGGTGCTTTTCTCTCTGGACGTTGACATCAAGATCGCCTTCCTTGCAGTGTTCTCCGAGGATCATTCCCTCGTAGGTATCGACACCGGGATCAATGAAGAAGGTTCCCCGCTGCTGGAGTCCGTCGATTGCGTAGGGGATCGCCTTGCCTGCGCCCATGCTGATGAGAACGCCGTTCTGTCTCTGCGGAATATCGCCGCGGAGCGGGGCGTATTTCAGGAAGCGGTGCGACATGATCGCTTCTCCGGCGGTCGCCGTCATGACCTTGCTGCGGAGTCCGATCAGTCCACGTGTCGGAATCGTGAATTCGAGAAGCTGTCGGCTGAGATGCTGTTCCATTTTGGTCATTTCGCCGCGGCGGACACCGACCAGTTCAATGACTTTTCCCGCGACGCCGTCAGGAACGTCTACGGTGAGTTCCTCGATCGGTTCGCACTTCTGTCCGTCGATCTCCTTGTAGATTACATGTGGCTGGGTGATGGTAAGTTCATATCCCTCGCGACGCATGTTTTCGATGAGGATGGCGATGTGCAGAACACCGCGTCCGCTGACTTTGAAGCAGTCTCCGAGTTCCTCCACGCGGAGCGCCACGTCGCGTTCCGCCTCCTTGAGAAGGCGCTCGCGGATATGACGGCTGCTGATGAACTTTCCCTCTTTTCCGAAAAGCGGGGAGTCATTGACACGGAACATCATGGAAATGGTGGGCTCATCAATGGCGATCGGCGGCATACCTTCCGGCTCGTTCGCATCCGTCACAGTATCGCTGATGTCGATGCCTTCAATGCCGACGACGGCGCAGAGATCACCGCATTCGACCTTGTCAACCTGTTTGCGTCCAATGCCTTCAAATGTGAAGATCTGTTTGATGGATGCCGGGACGACGCGACCGTCGCGCTTGACGACGGCGATCGGCTTGTTTGCTTCCAGAGTTCCCCGGTGAACGCGCCCGATTCCGATTCGTCCGACATAATCGTTGTAGTCGAGCGTGGTGATCTGAAGCTGAAGAGGTCCCTCGTTGTAGGGCGGAGGAGGAATCTGCTCAATGATGGCATCCATGAGCGGGAGGATTGAATCGCGTTTTCCGTGTTCGAGATCCGTGGTGGCCCATCCGCTTCTTCCGCTGGCATACAGCAGGGGGAAGTCGAGTTGTTCTTCGGTTGCGTCGAGATCAATGAAAAGATCGAAGATATCGTTATGCACCTCGTTCGGACGTGCATCCGGCCGGTCGATCTTGTTGATGACGACGATTGGTTTCAAATTGAGTTTGAGTGCTTTGTCGAGAACGAATCTGGTCTGGGGCAGGGGCCCTTCGGCGGAGTCCACGAGAAGGATGACTCCGTCTGCCATATTGAGAACGCGTTCAACCTGTCCGCCGAAATCGCTGTGTCCCGGGGTGTCGATGATGTTGATCTTCACGCCTTTGTAATTGACACTGATATTCTTGGCAAGGATGGTGATGCCCCGTTCGCGTTCGATGTCGTTGTTGTCCAGGAAGCATTCGTGCATTTCCTGATTTTCGCGGAACAGTTTGGACTGTTTGATGATTTCATCGACCAGAGTTGTTTTACCGTGGTCGACGTGGGCGATGATTGCAATGTTTCTGATGTTCTGCATAAGGCCATTCTTGGGTAAAAATTTTATGAACGATTTTAAATCATATAATTTAACCTCTTTTTTTTATTTTTCCAGTTGTTTTTCCCATTATTTCGCAATATATTAGCGCGCAGTGAAATGGTTTTGATGCAAGAAAAAATGCAAGCCGAAGGATGTTTCAATATGGATGCGAAAAAAAAGAGGAAGATCTGGATCATTGCCGGTTCTGTCGTTGGGGTGATTGTCGTTGCTCTGCTGATTGTGGTGCTGACGCTGGGGTCAATTGTGAAAGCCGCCGTTCAGACAATCGGCCCGAAGGCTCTGGGGGCGGATGTCAAGGTTTCGAGTGTCTTCATCAATCTGTTTACCGGAACGGTTGCCATCAGTGATGTCTTTATCGGCAATCCGGAAGGGTATAAGAATGATCGAGCATTTACGCTGAAAAAATTGAAGATCCATATTGAACCTTCTTCCATTACGAAGCCGAAACTGATTATCCGGGAGTTTATTCTCGATGGAGTTGATGTCTATTTTGAGCCATCTTCCAATCTGCTTTCCAACAATCTGTCCCAGTTGAATAAAAATGTCTCCTCATTTACGGAGAAACTTGCGGGAGACAAGGATGCTCCTGAAAAGGATGAGTTCGAAGATTCCCGCTCTGATGCGGAAAAGGAAGCCGTGAAAACGGAGGAGCAGCGTCTTCAAATCGATAAGTTGAGCCTGACCAATATTTATGTCAATATTGTGGCATCCATTCCGGGAGTCGCTACGAGTTCCGCGCCGATTCCTGTCGTTCCTATCGTTCTGGACGGGCTTGGTCAGGATGAGGAGGGCGTGACTCCTCTCGAAGTAAGTGCCGTGATTCTTAACAAACTGACACTTGGTGTTCTGAAGTCCGTCGGCGAAGCACTGCCCTCTCTGAAGAGCGTTACCGATGCCGGACAACATCTTCTGGATTCCACGGCAGCTGCCGGCGGAAAACTCCTTGAAGGTACCAAAGATGCCGTTAAGGATCTCAAAAACATACTCCCCTTCGGCGGAAAGAAGAACGAAACAAAGAAATAAGCGGTGTTACTGCGCCGCTTCCCGGGAAATGGATTCGCTGTTCCTCTGTTTCAGAAGGACGGAAAGCGGAGGTATGATCTCTTTTACGTCACCGGCTCCGATGACGGCAATGAGATCTCCCTGCTGAAGCAGACTGGCTGTTTTCCCGGCGATTTCATTCCAGCTGCCGTCCCACGCGTAAGCATTCTCTCCGATTCGTTCCGCCAGGGCGTGCGAATCCAGTTCCGATTTGTCAGTCCACGCGGCAAAGACGGGTGGAATCACGATCGGAGTGTTCTGTTCCGACAGAAGTTCTGCAAATTCCGTGAAGTATTGCTTGAGACGGGCAAAGCGGTGCGGCTGGAAGATGACAACCAGACGCCTTCCGGGATTTGTCTCCTTCAGAGCTTCCAGCGAAGCCCGCAATTCCGTCGGATGATGCGCATAGTCTTCCACAATCCGGAAGTTCCCGTTATCAAAACGCACCGACATGCGTCGTTCGACTCCGGGAAATGAACGAATGGCTGCGGCGATCTCATCCTCTGTCACACATTCCCCGCAAAATTCCCGGACCGCCGTGAATGCTGTTCGGGCATTCTGTCTCTGGAATCCTCCCCAGTGCGCCGGAAAAGAGAGGTCTGCCCGGTTTGATTCCGGGACAAGGAGGGTTTTCTTTGAAACACTCCGGAACAGATCGTCGGTGCGGGTCCCCGGGACATAGATCAGGCAGTCGGCTTTCTCTGCGAAGGAAACAAAACTGGCAAACAGGGGACCGACTCCGCCGACACTCCAGCTGTGGTCGTCCTCAACATTGGTGACAACCGCGATTTCCGCGTGGAACAGTGCATTGGTGGAGTCGCTTTCGTCGACTTCCGTGACGAAAACCTTTCCTCCGCCTGCCGTTCCGGAGCTTTCCCAGGTGGTTACGTTCCCGCCGATCAGATAGCCGGGAGCACGTCCCAGCATTTTCAAGGTATGTGCAATCAGCGAGGTGACGGAGGTCTTTCCGTGGGAGCCTGCCACTGCGATCGTATGCGGGAACAGTGTGCCCAGATGGGCGAGCGCTTCCCCGCGCCGCATGACAGGGATTCCTCGCCGGCGAGCTTCCAGCAGTTCCGGATTTTCTTCTCCTGCCGCTGAGGTATGAACAACCAGGAGCGGGATTCCCGCCGGAGGCAGATTTTTTGCCCGGTGTCCGCGGTGGACTTCCATTCCACGCGAGCGGAGCTCTTCCGTTTGTTTTGTTTCCAGAAGATCGGAACCGGAGCACGGAAATCCGAGGTCCAGAAAAATGGAAGCAAGCGGCTGTGTGCCTGCTCCTGCGCAGCCGATGAAATGGACGTGCCCACCGTTCCGTTTGAACGCTTTCAGATCGAATGTTTTCATAATGTTTCCCGGGAATCGCTTCCGTCCGCCGTGGAGAGGACCGGACGTGCGCCGTGCGATTGATGTTGCATGTTTCGGATGGACGCTTCCGATGTATCAAAAACGGGAATATACGGCATTTCCGGAAATAATCAAGATGGAAACGGTCCGATTCTCCGTTTTTCCACGCCGGGGACGGTAAATCGGTATTCTGCCGGAAATGAGGGGCGACTTCTTCGGGGAAAACGGCGATCAGGGTTTTTTCGTATTCCGGTCAATGTCGAGCCATCTGCGTGCGGCCCACATCCATTGTTCCGGCTGCTCTGCAATGAGTTTTTCGAGCGCGGTGGTACAGAGCTGTGTGATCGCATGGATATCCTTGCTCTTGTCGCCTGTCGGTTTGTATTCGATCAGATCACCTACAACGATTTCGAATTCAAAATTGTCTCCGGCTCGACGGGTGATTTCGGGAAGAATCGGGACTCCTGTTTTCAAATGCAGAAGCGCCGGAGTCATATGCGTCCGGCAGGGATGACCGAAAAAGACATTTTCCACGCCCTCTAGATGGGATGCGTGCTGGTCAATCAGAATGGAGATGTTCCGTCCCTGCTGGAGCGCTTTCAGGACGGGGCGGACACTTCCCCGCTTATCCACCAGTTCATGCACTTTGCTTCTGCGGTGGGCAAGGATCAGCTCCCCTACCAGAGGATTGTCGAAGGGACGCATGATGGAGAGCATGTTGATGCCGGAATATTCGGAGAAGGCGGTTCCGGCCACTTCCCAGTTGCCGTAATGCGCCGTTGCAATGATGACGTTCCGGTTCGGATGTTCCCTGGAAAGGGCGGCGTCGACCGCCTTCTGCGGACCGATAACCTTGATTTTTGCAAGATCATAACATTGATCCATTTTAACGATTTCAACCAGGAGTTTACTGAATTCCTGAAAGGTTTTTTTCGCCATTCTCCCGGCCTCTTTCCGGTCTTTGGCGACTCCCGCATGAAGCAGGTGGGATATTGTCCGTTTTCTGTGCCGGATGTCAATCCAGTACAGAATGGAGATCAGAAATGCGGAAAGGCGGTATGCCGTCTTCAAGGAAATCATGTGCATGAATTTATACAGAAGATAAAATGGAATATATTCCATATAAATCAGCCATTTTGGAGAGGTCTTTTTCGCCATATTGCAATCCTTGGAATTTTTTAACTGTTTAAAAGATGGACTATACAGCGGATCAACGGAAAAGTCAAGCGGGAATCCCTTGAAAGAGAGAACTTTCGGACTGCCGCAAGGGAAGCGTTCCGCTTCCGAAAGCGTGAAGTTTGTGAAACTGACTCTTGATTTTTGGTGGGTTTCGGGTAATATTATTTTCCGAAAAAAATTGTCATTCAGAGAGGATTTGGACAAGATGCATGGTTTCTATCGGATCGCGGCCTGCGTGCCGCAGCTGAAGGTTGCGGATGTTTCGTACAATGTGGACAAGATCGTTGCGCAGATGCGTTCTCCGGAGATCCGGGATGCCGCGGCGGTGCTTTTTCCGGAACTTGCCGTTACCGCGTATTCCTGCGGGGATCTGTTTCATAATTCCGCTCTCCTGGACGCTGCGGAAGCGGCTGTCCGGAAGATTGCAGAACACTGCGCGGATGGAACGTTGTATGTGGTAGGGATGCCGGTGCGATGGCAGGGACGTCTGTTCAACGCTGCACTGGTATTTCAGAATGGTGGACTGCTGGGAATCGTTCCGAAATCGAATTTGCCGAATTACCGGGAATTTTATGAAAAACGATATTTTTCCTCGGGATTCGGGATTCGCGGCGCGTCGGTTGACTTTGCCGGGTTTGGGAACGTTCCATTCGGGACGGATCTGATTTTCGACGTTTCTTCCGAATTCCGGGTCGGGATCGAAATCTGCGAGGACATGTGGACTACCATTCCGCCGAGTTCCAATCTGGCTCTGAACGGCGCGACTCTTCTGCTGAATCCTTCCGCAAGCAATGAACTTGTCGGCAAGGCGGAGTATCGGAAAGAGCTGGTCAGGACTCAGAGTGCCCGGTGCGTTGCCGCTTATGCGTATGTTTCTGCCGGTGTGCATGAATCCACAACGGACACCGTCTGCGGCGGCCATGCCATCGTTGCCGAGAATGGAAGCGTCCTTCTTGATTCCGAGCGCTTCAGTCGTGTTGGCGAGATTCATACTGCGGATGTGGATTTGCGCAGAATCTGCGCGGCGCGTCTTTCAGACAGTCCTTACGCTGCCGGAGTGGAGGTGGCTCCTGTTCGCGATTTCCGCTTTGTCAAAGCGAATGCTGTGCCGGATGTCAAACAGTTGAAACGCAGGATTGCGCCGCGTCCGTTCGTTCCTTCCGACCGTGCTCTGCGGGATTTCCGCTGCAGGGAGATTTTCTCAATACAGTCGGCAGGACTTGCGAAGCGGATCGAACATACTTCTGCGAAAAAACTGGTCATCGGGATTTCCGGCGGACTGGATTCCACGCTGGCTCTGCTGGTTTGTGTGAACACTCTGAAACTGCTGAACCGTCCTGCGGACGATGTAATTGCCGTGACTATGCCGGGATTCGGTACGACGGACCGTACCTACAACAATGCTGTCGGCCTCTGCCGCGAACTGGGAACCTCTCTGCTGGAAATCAGCATCCGGGAGGCGTGTCTTGAGCACTTCCGCTCCATTGGTCACGATCCGGAAAATCACAATGTCGTTTACGAGAATTCGCAGGCGCGGGAACGTACTCAGATTCTCCTGGATCTGGCAAACCGGGAGAATGGAATTGCTGTGGGGACGGGTGATCTCTCCGAATCGGCAATGGGTTGGTGCACTTACAATGGCGATCATATTTCCATGTACAGCGTCAACTGTTCCGTCCCCAAGACCCTGATCCGTTATGTGATCGAATGGGTCGGTGACAATTCTTCCGGGGAGATCCGCAGAATTCTTCAGGATATCATCGATACTCCCGTCAGCCCCGAGCTTCTGCCGGCAGAGAAGGATGGCACGATACGCCAGAAAACCGAGGATATCATCGGGCCGTATGAGATTCATGACTTTTTCCTTTACCATTTTCTCAAATACGGAGCCTCTCCGGAAAAACTCCTCTTTCTCGCCGAATCTGCGTTTCATGGAGAGTATTCGCCGGATAAGCTGAAGCAGTTCCTGAAGACATTTCTTCGCCGGTTTTTCAGCCAGCAGTTCAAGCGGAGCTGCATGCCGGACGGTCCGAAAGTCGGAACGATCAGTCTTTCGCCGCGTGGCGACTGGCGGATGCCTTCCGATGCCTCCGCTTCCCTCTGGTTCGCGGACCTCGAGCAGAATGGAATTTCTCTTTGAGAACCTTTTCCCCTTGCGGCCGTGTCCGGAGTGGAAATGTTTTCCATTTCGGCTTGACTTTTTACAAAAGAGACGGTATTGTGTTCTTCTCCACAAACTGAAAGGGGGTATGGAAATGCTGAAAGTCTATTACTGGAATCTCTGCCCGCACTGCCACAAGGCGATGGACTATCTGAAATCCCATGACATTCCGTTTGAGGCGCTTGACATCGAAGAGCAGCCGGAGGAGGTCGTCCGGAAGATTGTGGAAGTCAATGGCGGAGACGACTGGGTCGTTCCCACGATGGAGTACAACGGTCAATGGCGTCCGGGACAGGTTTTCAATGCTGCTGAACTCGGCCGGGATCTGAAAGCGTGGGGACTCATGTGAGTTTTCGCGCCTTTCGTTCCGGAGCTTTTTCTCCGGAGCTGGAATCGGAGATGGATTTTTCCCCGGTTCCAGTTGATTTTTTCTGATTTTCATATAGGGTATCGTGCTAACGTTCAGGATTTTTTCGCATGGATTCGACGCTTATTTCGAAAATCAGAATTGTCATTATGGCATTCATCGTTTTTTTCCTGTATGCCGTGATCTTCATCCAGCTGTGGACGATTCAGGTGCAGAGCGGGGATGAGATTCTGGAGAAGGTATCGGAACAGTACGTGCGCAAAATCCGGATTCCTGCTGTTCGGGGACGGATTTTCACGTCCGATGGTGTCATGCTGGCGGGCAACGCGGCATCCTATGAGGTGGTATTTCATATTTCCGAAATGAGGCGTCCCGGAAAACGCAGCCGGACCGTTGACTATGTGCTGTCGGAGGCAAACCGTCTGGCTGCATCCATCGGCAGGGGACCCGCTTTGACGGAAAAAGCCATCATTACTCATATGAACCTTTTTCCGGGACTGCCAATTACCGTATTCAAGGAACTGACTCCGTTTGAACTGGCGAAGGCGTATGAGATATCCCCGATGATTCCCGGAATGGATATTGTAACGAATCCGATCCGGACGTATCCGAAAGGGAAAACCGCAGGACAACTTATCGGCTATGTGGGATTTGAAGACCCCAGTTCCGCTCAGGACCGCTCCGGATACAAATACTACATCCCTGATCTGATCGGGCGGGCCGGACTGGAAAAAGCATATGATTCCTGGATTCTTCCAACCAGAAACCAGATTGTTCTGGAAGCGGATTCGGAAAAACCGGAAATTCCGAAGGAGAAACGTCCTCTTCTGCGCGGATTTCCCGGCAGCAGACTGGTGATCGTTGACACGCGCGGATTTGTCCGGGAAACCATGGCGGAGGTACCTGCGGAGAATGGAAAAGATATTGTTCTAACTTTGAATTGCAAGGCTCAGATGGTCGCCGAGAGAGTGATCGCAGGAGTTTCCGGCGCTCTGGTGCTGCTGGATGCCTCCAACGGCGACGTGCTTGCCATGGCATCCTCCCCCTCCTATGAACCGTCGCTGTTTGTGCCGAGAATCACAAATGCAGAATACAAAGCCCTGCGTGATGCACCGGGAAAACCTCTGTTCAACAAGGCGTATCAGGGAGCGTTTTCTCCAGGATCGATCATCAAGCCTCTGGTGGCAATGAGCGTACTGGAAAACGGAATCTCTCCGGAAAGCACGATCTACTGCGACGGCTATACCCCGATCGGTTCCAACCGCATCCGCTGCTGGATCAAAGCCGACGGGCATGGAGAAGTGACCCTTTATGATGCTCTTGCTGTCTCCTGCAACGATTATTTTATCGAATCCGGCTTGAGGCTTGGGCTCGACCGCCTTGCCGCCTCTTTCAAAAGTGCGGGGATCGGTTCCAAAACCGGTTTCGTTCTTTCCGAAACTGCGGGACGGCTGCCGGACCGCCGGCACAAACGACTCTGGACCGCGTTTGACACCGCCCTGATTTCCATCGGGCAGGGCGATGTGCTTGTTTCTCCTCTTCAGGCTGCTGTTTACACCGCTGCAATCGCCAACGGCGGAACTCTCTGGAAACCGAATATTCTGAAATCTATTTTGAACCCAGGCGGAATGGTAATCTATTCGGAACCACCCTCCGCAAAGGGACGGCTGGCGGCATCGCCCAGGACTCTGGATATGATGAAACGAGGAATGTACTTATCGGTCAATTCCGATATCGGCGGTTCCAAACGCGCCCGGAACAATGCCATCGATCTTTACGGAAAGACGGGAACGGCGGAAGTCGGTTCCGGCGAGAACCGTTACAAAAATACCTGGTTCATTGGATTCGGTACGAAAAACGGAAAAACGTATGCGATCTCCATCCTTGTGGAACGAGGCGAGGCAGGCGGCAAGACCTGTGCGCCCCTTGCGGCGGAATTTTTTGAGAAGTTCTTTGCTCCGTGAGAGTTCCAACTTTTTTTTGCATCTTTTTTGTGACTTGCCTCTTGAAAAATGAGCTGTTCCCCGCCATATTGCAGGAAAGGTGAATGGAGAAACTACGAAATGGGAAACAAGTTCATTATTATTCCCCTTCTTTTGTGGGCGTGTGCAGTACTTGTACTGTATTGCGCCTTTTTTCTGCCGACGGAACTGGTGCTGAAAACCGATTCCAACACATTGAAACGTCTGGAGGTGGAATGGATTCAGGCAGATGGGCGTTCCAGACAATCCTCTTTTGATTTTTATACTCCGCTGAATCTACCGCAGGAACAGAGAATTGTGATCAAGCGTCTGTTTCCTGAGCGTCTGGTTCTCAGGACTGTCCCGGAGAGTGCTGCGGTCTCCATTCGTTCCATTGAACTGATCCGCCTTGGGGTGTTCCGCCGTTCTTTTGAAGGAACACTGAACCTTTCCTGTTCCGGCGGCTCCCTGTTTTTTTCCATTCCGGTTGCTGTTCTGCTGCTTCTATTTGTCGGAGGATGTGCCGGACACGTTTATTTTGAATGCCGCTGTCACTGGCTGGAACGCCTTTTCCGCCGGCGGCGCATGGTATTCTGGACATCCGCATTTCTGCTGATGTATTTCTTTTTGACGAATCTGCTGATGTATTTCCAGAATCCCGGAGACGATTGGAAGTTCCAGTGTCTGGGCGCATACGGTTTTTCCGCATTGCCGGAGGTGATCCGGATGCGCTGGGATACCTGGGGGGCACGGGTTCTGTTTGATGCGTTTTTATCTGTTTCCTGTCATGCGTCTCCCCTCTATTTTTTCTGTGGAGTTATGGTTGTGTTTTCGGGGATCGTGTTTTTCTTGTCGCGCCTGATGCGGAAAGGAAGTGAAAAACAGGAGCTGCTGCCGGTTGGGATTCTCTGCTTGCTGTTTCCGCTGAATGTGCTGGTGACCAGCGGATGGCAGGCAACAATGGTGAACTACGCATTGCCGCTGTTTCTGTTGTTTCCTTTCCTGTTCTGCATCAGAGATGTGTTTGATGGAAAACAAACCTCAATTTCACTCGGCATGACCGGACTGGTATGTGCTTTGTTTCTTTGCAATTCGGAATTGGTATGCCTGAGTATCGTTCTGCTTTCCGGTGCCGTACTTGTTTATTGTCTGGTTTGTCGGGTGAAGCCGTCAATATGGATTCCGGCGAATCTGCTGGTCGGGCTGGGATCGCTCTGTTACATTTTTCTTTGTCCTGGGAATGCGGTTCGATCGGCAGTGGAGATTTCCCGCGGAGTCAGCGGAATTCGGGATCTGACTCTGATTCAGAAGGGGATGCTGGGAGTGTATTCCTCTCTGTTCTATTTGAACCACTGCAATATGCTCTGGATGTTGCTCCTGATTCTGACTGCCGTTGCTGTCTGGCTGGAATGGAAAAATCCCGTTACGCGGTTGATTGCGTCTTTTCCTCTGATGGTTGTTCTGCTTTCCATGAACATGCCGGCCGATCTGCTGGATGAACGACTGATTGCGCAGATTGCAGATCCGCTGCATTCGGGATCGTTCCTGATGCTCGCCGGAATGGAGAGTCTTTCCCTGGTGTCGCTTCTGGTGTCTCTGGTTCTGAGTCGGCGGGCTCTTCTGCCGGGATGTATTCTTGCCGGCGGGGTTCTGATTGCGCTGGCAACGCGGATGGCAACAGGAATGACTCCGGTTGTCTACACTTCCGGTGAACGAACGTATGTGTTCTGTTATTTCGGTTTTCTTCTGCTGTGCGTGTTTTTGTTCGACCGGATCTCGATGGCGTTATCCAGAGAAAATCGGCGGGCTTTTTTTCTGATTGTTACCGTGTTTGCACTGGTTCTCGCGTTGAAAGTCTTCTGTGTCGGAATCCTGAACTGTGTCCGGTTTGCCTTCTGAGGACGCTTGTTGAAGGAACATATAAAAAATCCGGTTCTGTGATTTTTCTCAGCAGAACCGGAAGGGAAATTTCTTTGCATGGCGGGCAAAGGGGAATCAGTCGTCGGAGCGACTGCCGAAGATCCCCGATCTGAGAAGATAGTACAGCAGAGTCAGCAGGGCACTGACCGCCGCCGCGACATATGTCAGAAAAGCCGCATTCAGGACCTCTCCCGCCTGTTTCTGTTCCGACTGCGTAACAATTCCGCATTTTACCATCAGTTTTTTCGCTCTTGCGGAGGCATCCCATTCGACCGGCAGAGTGACCAGCGCAAACAGAACTGCCGCACTGAACAGAATCGCTCCAACCAGGACGAGCTTCTGCGATTGAAGCAGAAAACCGGCAATGATGATGAAATAAGAGATGGTCGAGGAGAACTGTGTCACCGGGACCATGGCGCTGCGCAGATACATCGGTGTGTACGCAGCCGCGTGCTGAATGGCATGTCCCGCCTCATGGCACGCAACTCCGATGGAGGAAAGACTGTGTCCTTCATAAACATTGGAGGAGAGACGCAGCGTTTTTGCCGTGGGATCATAATGATCGGAGAGAAAGCCGTCGATTTCCTCGATTTTCACATCGCGGATGCCTGCGCTCCGCAGCAGCATGGATGCCGCTTCCGCCCCGGTTGTCCCGGAACTTGCCGGAACTTCCGAATACTTCTGGAATGTGGAATGGGTCATCATCGAAGCCCATCCTGCGATCAGAAGCCCCGGCAGCGCAAAGAGAAGATAAAGGGGATCAATACCAAAAAACATATTCTGCAACCTCCTGTTGTTTCATTGTCTCGACGATAGAGACGGTAATGTAACGCATTTTTTAGACAAGTCAAATCTGTTTTTGTTCGGCTTGTCCCATCGTTGTCTTTGAACCGCCGTTTTTGGAAGGGATGGGGAAAAAGAGGCGCGCTGCATCTGCTGGAGACGCGCCTCCTGGATATCGTTTTCTGTTACTTCATGCTCGGAATGATGATTCCACGGAGAATGATCTTCTGGCAGGAGATGAAAATGATCATAGTCGGGATCGAAACTACGATGAATCCCGCACTGACGATCCACGGCGAAGCTCCCCACCACTGGGCTGCCTGATACATCCAGACGGCAATCGTCCACATGGATTTGTCCTGACAGATGATCAGCGCCCATTCCCATCCGTTATACGCCGCAATGAACGCATTCAGGCAGTTGATGGCGAGAATCGGTTTCACCATTGGCATGGCGATGATGCGGAAAATCTGCATTTCGGAGGCCCCATCAATGGTGGCTGCTTCAAAGAGTTCCATCGGCAGGGAGTCGAAGAATCCCTTCAGAATGAAGATCGCCATTCCGTTTGCCGCTCCGGGGAGAACAAGCGCCCAGAAGGTGTTCAGCAAACCGAGATCGCGCATCAGCAGATAGGCGGGAATGGCACTGACCATTGCGGGAAATGCCATGGTCGCCAGCATGAAGATCAAAATCTGATTGTGTCCGCGCAGATTGAAGCGGCTCAGTGCATACGCAGCCAGCGGGTTGACCGTCAGTGTGAAGGCGATGGTCATTGCAATCAGCAGAAAGGTGACCAGAATGGCGTTTCCGTTGAAAATCATGAAATCGAAGATGATTTTGTAGTTGTCGAGAACCGGCCCGAAGGTCATGTTCGTTTCATTTTGAGCGAAAGTGACCGCGTATGCCGGCATGAATTGCGGGAAAGCCTCTTCTATGTGGTTCAAATTCCAGCCGTATTCCCGGTTGATTTTTTCGAGGGAACCGTATTTTTTCAGAAGGAATTTCTGGTATTCAATCTCCGAAGAAGAAAAGATCTTGGATTCGGCGGGAAGGGTTTTGACAAAGTTTTTCCAGAGATCGCGACGATTGTTTTCCGCAGCAGTGATTCCCTGTACCGGTTTTTCCGTCAGGATGATTTCACTCCAGTCTTTGTAATTGGTCCCGAGAAGACCGTTGGCGATTTTGATCTGCCGCAAAGTGCTTTTGACAAACTCCTGAAACTGCCTGTTCAGCTCCGATGAAGGCTGGATTGCAATCAGACGGAGTGGAAAGCGCTCCTGCTGATATTTGTGCCAGAATTTCTGAATTCCCTGTCCAAAGGAAGCCGGAACAGGGAAGGGGGTATCCTCCAGTCGCTTGTATTTTGTGCCTGCAAGTTTGTTATAGAGTTCGACGCTGAACTTTTCACCGTTATTGAGAAGGGAAACCTCCTCCGAATTCAAATACGCGTACCATGCGGCGCGCAGAGCGTAGGGAATCGTGGGGGATGCCGGAGCATGTTCCTTTTTGAATTCCAGCCAGAGTTTCCGCACCTCCTCCGGAGCGGACGGCATAACCGGGAAAAGTTTCTCTCCTTTGAAATCCTTTTCTTTCAGATAGTGGAACCATTTTCCTTTGATTCCCGGCGTGAAGATATGAGCGGAAACAGCGGCTTTGAAGTCGTTGTAGGTCCGGTATTTCGGGTTGGAATTCGGGGGAAACCAACTCTGAAAATCCATCGGATAACTGACTTCCGTATTGAAATTGATGCTGTAAAAACTGCTGAAAGGCAGTCCCCATTCATTTCCCAGAAGTTCCAGGGCTTTGAGACGCAGCTGTTTTCCCGAAAGGTTCTCTCCGGGATGGCGTGCGAGGTATTCCGAAGAAAATTTTTCCATCAGGAAAGTGATGGTATCGATCTGTGTTGCGGCGGCGAAACAGTCGGAAAGCGGATAAGTATCCATAAATTCCGCGTAATCGGCTGCAATTTTCCGGTTCCCCTTGTCAATGTAGGCAGCGGCGAAACGTTCGACTCCTTCGTCATCCCGGCCGATCAGCGACCAGGAACTCCAGTAGGAGGGTTTTTCCGGAGCATAGGCGGACATCTGTCTCTGCCATCCGCGGGTTCCGTTGAAATACGGGACCAGGCATTTGACGAAACGGTCCGGTGTGGACCACAGATACTTCGGTAGCGGACTGAATCGCTCGTAGTCGAATGCGTTCGACGTGCTTCCCGTCAACGTGATCATAAAGGGCACCACCATCGTAATACCCATGAGAATCAGCCCGACATAAATCGAGACCATGATAAATCTATTTTTGAAGGAATTTCTTCCGACTTCTGAAATCAAACTCATATCTGAATACCTCTTCTTTCTCAATCCGCGGCGCGTTTATATTCGACTTTGCTGAGGAACTGGATCTGAATGTAAGTCAGTCCGATCAGCAGGGACCCCAGGATACATGCCATGGCTGTTGCCATGCTGAAGCGCAGATTTGCATACGCTTCGATCCAGATTTTGAGTCCAATCACCGTGGTCGCTTCGCCCGGTCCGCCGAAGGTCATGAGGAAGATGTTTCCCATTCCCTGGAATGTGCCGATGAAGGTCCCGACAAAATTGATGATGATCAGCGGCAGGAGGGTTGGAATCGTGATGTTCCACAACTTGCTGCGGAATCCGGCTCCGTCAACCTCGGCTGCCTCATAGAGTTCTTTCGGCAGAGAGTGGAGCGCCGCCAGATAGATCAGGCTCGACATTCCCATACCTGCCCAGACGGTCGGAATGATACAGCAGATCATCGCAAGCGACGGGTCCTGAAGCCACGCCTGCGGTTTGATATCCACAAACGGAAGATAGTTCAGATAGGAGATCAGCTGATTGAAGAATCCCGCCGGAGTCGGATTGTACATCAGCTTCCACATGAGGGCAATGACCAGTCCGCTGGTCATCTGCGGCAGGAAGAAGAGAGTCCGGAAAAGAATTTTGAAATGCCGGATCTCCGTCAGCATGATTGCCAGAATGATCGGCGCCGTGAAGGCGAACAGCATATTCAGAATTACAAAGTAGACCGTTCTCCACATGCTCATCCAGAAGCTCTTGTCAAGCGCCAGGTTGATGAAGTTGTCCAGTCCGACGAAAATGGAGTTGCCCGTGACTTTGTAATCCTGAAACGCCATGACCAGTCCGCGGCCCAGCGGATAGTAGCGCCAGAGGATGATAATCAGGATTGCCGGCAGAATCAGCAGGAACGGCAGATAACCGTTGTAGACCGATCGAGCTCCTGCTTTCCTCTTCCCCATGAAGGATTTGACAATCCGGTAACCGAGATAGGCTACGGCAATCAGAAGAGCTGCCAGAATAATGAATGCCAGCGGACGCCATTTCGCCAGTTCGGATTCCGGCAGTGCGAACATCAGTCCGGAATTCGCCTGGCGGTTCACTTCGAGAATGGCATTTTTATAGTTGAACTCCTCTCCCTTGCTTCCGAGCATGATGCCGAGACATTTACCGTTCATTGCCATGTCGATGAGGAACCAGAAGCCGGTCCAGGGTTCGGTGTAGGTTTTGATGTTTCCTTTTTCGATATCGATGAAATTCTGGCGGATGGCTAGTGGAATGTCGCGGATGTATTCCTCATAACCGAGACGTTTGAGGTTGTCCGGAGAGACGAATTTACTCATGCCGGAGAGAACCTGCGATTCAATTTTCGTATCGATGACTTTCTCATCGCAGATGGCCGTCATGGTTTTCCAGACGGCGTCGCGTTCCGCCTTGGAACGGTCTGCTGTTCCAATATACATGACCGCGTAATGATTCTGTGTCTGAATAACACGCTGTCCTTTCGGGCCCGGTGCCGCCGGATAGGGGAACCAGCTCAGAAGCGAGGGATCGATATTCGCATTGGTTCCGGCAGAGGAGAGGTCGGTCACCATGCTGATGACCATGGCAACTTCGCCGCGGCCGAGAAGTTCCCACATGCCTTCGCCGCGCTGCCCGCCGGAGTCGGTTCTGGCAACGCCGGTGATGATATCCTCTTCTGAATATTCAATGCCTTTCTTGATCGCATCCTTGAGGGTGATCGGTTCGCCATTGATATTCAGCCATTTCCCCCAGCGGAGCTGATAGAGAAAACTGATGGCCTCAAGCGCTTCCGGCGAGTCGAAGTTGGCACGCCATTGTGATGGCTGTTTTGAGAGATTTTCTCCTTCCGGAGTGATGAATTTCGTCTCATACAGAGGAAAGGTGTACTCCTGTCCTGTTTTCGGACTCTTGCGGATCTGAATGATGGGATCCCCTCCGGCGGATTGAATCCAGGGAAGAAAGAGATAACCGGATGCGGGAAGGCAGATTCCCTTCTGTCCCTGCTGGGTGATGGCGCCGGGAATGATGCGGTTCGTATCGGTCAGTTTATAACACCAGAAAAGGAGTTCATCCCAGGTCTTTGGCGGTTTGTTCGGGTCGAGTCCGGCGGCGGATACGAGGTCTACACGATAGATGATTGCCACCATGTCTTTGACCGGGAGAGGCAGGCCATAGACTTTTCCGTCCACTGTGGCAACTTTGCGGAGAAGGGGCGGTATCTTTTTCCAGCCGGGCCATTTTGCTTCGGAGTCATCAATTTCCCCGTTGCCGTTTGTATCCTCTCCGATCCATTCATTGAGCGGATAAAGAAAATCCTGAGAAATTTCATTCCGGATGATGTGAAACCAGCTCAATCCCACATCCGGCGCTGTTTTTCCGGCGATTGCCATCATCAGGGAGGATTTTCCCCCGGGGAGTGAAATACCGCCCCATTGTTCCAGCAGAATCTCCGGATTCTTCTGCATGAACCTGACCAGCTGTTTTGTGTAGATGTTTTCCATGTTGTTCGGCTGGAAAAACGAATCCACTTTGACCAGCGTCTTTTTCGGCGCTTCCGCAAAACAGACCAGACATAGACAAAGTAAAACCAAGACACGCAATAACACCACGGTTGCTCCTTCCTCTCCTTAAGTTGCGAGACCATTGCAAAACCGGAATACACTTCCACTTTTTCCTGTTTCAAGGCTTCCGTCTGTCCCATCGGAAGAAAGACAATAAAAAAGCGCTCTGAAATCAGACAGTTTTTGCCGTATTCAGATTTTCACGTTCCCAAGTTTCTATCTGGCCTACTAATAGCACGAATTTTCCTGAAAATCAACCCGTCTTCTGGAATATCTGTTTGAAAAAACAACCTTTTTGAAGAGAAAAACGTTCGTTCATTCCTGAAAAAAACTTCTTTGCATTTGTTTTTTTCCGTTTTCGGCACTATCCTATCAAGGAACCGTTTCAAAGGAGGGTGAGATGGATTTTTATGACAGACTGCGTGTGAAGCCGGGAAAAAAGATCGATGTCCGGAAAATTGATACATCCGGGACATTTGGATGGGACGACCGGGAAAAAGTGGAGGCGCGTCTTGCGGAAAACGCAAAACGGATGCTGGAACTCCAATATCGGATTTATGCCGAAAACCGGCAGTCTCTCCTGATCGTTCTTCAGGCAATGGATGCCGGAGGAAAAGACGGCACGATCAATCATGTCCTGTATGCGATGAATCCGCAGGGCTGCCGTTCCCATTCGTTCAAAGTGCCGACTCCGCAGGAGGCTTCGCACGATTTCCTCTGGAGAATTCATGCCGCCGCTCCGAAAAACGGTGAAATCGTGATTTTCAACCGTTCGCATTATGAAAGCGTGCTCGTGGAAAAGGTGCACGGTTTCGTTTCCGGCAAACAGCTCGAAAAGCGCTATGGATTCATCAACGATTTTGAAGAAATTCTTCATTCCAATCGAACGACAATCGTGAAATTTTTTCTGCATATCAGCAAGGAAGAACAGCTGAAACGTTTCGGAGAACGTCTTGACGATAAAGAAAAACACTGGAAAATCTCCGAAAGCGATTATACAGAACGGGAATTCTGGGACGATTACATGGAGGCGTTCAATCAGGCGATCAACCGCTGTACTTCCAAACACGCACCCTGGTTCGTGATTCCCTCGGATCACAAGAGCTTCCGCAATCTTGCGGTTTCCGAAATTCTGGTGGAAACGATGGAGCGCATGGCTCCGAAACTTCCAGACGCGTCCATTGATGTCGCTCAGATCCGGAAACTTTATTATCAGGATGCGGGGAAACAGAAATCCGGAAAGAAAAAGAAATGATTCATTTCATCCGGATTTCCGCCGGATTGCGTCTTGCGATCCGGTAGGGAACGGAGATGTCTCGGAGATTGTGCCTGCCCGCCATCACATGTTTGAAAAGGGCGACACTTTCTTCTGCGAGTCTGTCAAAGTCCTGTTCCACGGAAAGCCCGTTCAGATTCAGATGTTCCGTGATTCCCGGAACATCCCAGCAGATGAGCTCCAACTCCTGCGGGATTCGCCTGCCGCTCTGTTTTAGAAACTGGTAAAGTTTCAGATCGGTCATTTCAAACGGACAGATCAGGGCGGTGATGCCTTTGTCGAGGAGTCCGGCGATTTCGTCTTTTGTCCGGACAGGGAAGGCTGCAAGCGAGAACTCTTCCGCAAATTCCAGAAAAAATTTCCGTCGACGGAGATGATTCAGGTTTTTGGCAGGGAGTGTGTCGCAGTAGCCGATTTTCCGGTGTCCGCGTTCCCGGAGATAGTGGATGATTTCCCGCATGGCTTGTTGATCGTCGGAACAGACCGAATAAATCCGGTCCGTATGATAAGCGAAATCATTGATGCAGACCAGCGGAATTGAATTCAGTTCGGACCACTTCCTGGCGATTCCTCCCGAATAGCAGAGTGAAAATGCCCCGTCAATGTGTTTTTCATTGAGCGGACGGAGATGGTTTTCCGGAATCAGTTCAAAGGAAAAACCTTCCCTGTCGAGCGCCCGGGAAAGCGAGCAGAGCATCCGAGTGTCATAATAGCAGACTTCTTCATGAAAAGATGGAATCAGGACAGCCAGTACATTTCCGTGCTGTCTGGTGTATCCGAGTTCGCGCGCTGTTTTCAAAATTTGAGCACGCGTTTCATTAGCAACGCAGCTTTCATCGGCAAGCGCGCGGGAAACGGTGCAATGGGCGCATCCGACAATCCGGGCAATTTCCCGGACGGTTGCTTTTTTTCTTCCGATCCGTCTTTTTTTGAATGGAAGTGAATTCAATTCCGGTTCATTTTGTTTCATAGGAACTCCTTGCGTCGCGCGAGTGGAAGCAATATACTATGGAAAAGAAAGATTTTCAAAACAGGAAAGGTAGCACGACGATGAATCTTTTTCAGTCTAATGATTTTTTTACCGGATGCAACTACTGGGCGTCGCATGCGGGGATGTACATGTGGCGCAACTGGGATGCGGAAACGGTTCGGAAAGATCTCGAAACTCTGAGCGGATACGGCATGACGGTCCTGCGGGTTTTTCCTCTTTGGCCAGATTTTCAGCCGCTCAAGCGCTTGTATGGCGGGGGCGGGTCCCGGCAGGGATTCGGGATCGAACGGCTTTTTTCCGCCGGGGAGGAACGCCAGGGGGGAGTGGAGCCCGTCATGCTGGACCGCTTCCGGTATCTTTGCGACACTGCCGACTCTTACGGATTGAAACTGATTGTCGGACTTCTGACCGGCTGGATGAGCGGACGGTTGTTTGTTCCTCCCGCCTTCGAGGAGCGGAATGTCCTGACCGATCCGGAAGCGCTCAAATGGGAAATCCGTTTTGTCCGGCGTTTTGTGCGGGAGTTCCGCGGGCATCCGGCAATCGGTGCCTGGGACCTCGGAAACGAATGCAACTGCATGGCGGGAGTCTCTGATCCGAATGAGGCGTGGGGATGGCTGAATGCGATCTCATCCGCCATCCGTCTGGAGGATTTGTCCCATCCGGTTGTTTCCGGCATGCACAGCATCAGCACGAACAACCGGGACAACTGGAATCTTTACGATCAGGGCGAACTGCTGGACATCCTGACAACCCATCCCTATCCGCTTTTTACCCCGGAATGCAATCGGGAACCGTTCAATACGATTCGTAATGAGCTGCACTCATCGGGAGAATCCCTTCTGTATGAGGGCATTTCCGGAAAACCCTGTTTCCCGGAGGAGGCCGGTTCTCTTGGGCCGATGATTTGTTCGGATGAACGTGCCGCAGCGAGTCTGCGCTGTTCGCTGTTTTCCTGCTGGGCGAATCATCTGCATGGATTCCTCTGGTGGTGCGCATTTGACCAGAAAAACCTGCCTTTTGCACCGTATGACTGGACGGCGGTTGAACGCGAACTTGGATTGTTCCATGAAACTCGCGAATCGAAGGCGACGGCCCGGGTCATGCAGGAGTTTGCCGCCTTCCTGAAGGAATTTCCCTATCCGCTTCCGGAGCGGAAAATGGATGCGGTATGCCTTGTTTCCCGGACTCGGGCGAGTTTCCCGGAAGCGTTTGGTGCATATCTGCTGGCAAAACAGGCTGGATTTGAGCTCCGTTTCTCCGGTGCGGAGGAAGAACTCCCGGAATCGAACTTCTATCTTCTGCCTTCCGTATCGGAGCTGACGTGGCAGAGCCGTCATGCCTGGTTGTCTCTTCTGGAAAAGGTGAAGAACGGCGCAACACTGATGGCATCTCTTCACGGAACCGGGATGCTTTCGCCGTTCCGTGAGGTCTTCGGCGTTCAGGTGGATGCCCGCTGGAAGGAACCGAACCGGATCCGTTTCCATCTGAAGGATTCTCCCGGACAGGAAATGAGCGCTTCTCTGGAATATCGCTCTCAACTGATTCCGGAGAGTGCCGAGGTCTTGGCGGTGGATTCCGATGGAATGCCTGTGATGACATCCGCCGCCTATGGAAATGGTCGTATGATTCTATTGAATCTTCCGCTGGAATTGTTTGCTGCGACCGAATCTTCCGGCTGTTTTTACGGGGAGAATCTGAATCCCTGTTATCTGCTGTACCGTAAAGGTGCGGAGATCGCGGGAGTCCGCCGCAAAGTATTCTGTCCGGAACCGGGTGTCGGCATTACGGAACATCCTCTGGATGTTGAACACACGCTTGCTGTCCTGATTAATTATGATCCGAGTCCGGTGGACTGCCGATTGTCGTTCCGTGATCAGCTCGAACGGGTCTGGCGGGGAACGTTTGTAAATGACCGTCTCCGGATCGGGGCGAATGACTGTGCGATTCTGCTATTGAAAAGTATTTCCTGACCTGCTTCTTCGCTCCAGCTGATTCCGCTGGACCGAAGGATAAATCAAGACTGTCAGGGGATGAGTTCAAAGAGTCTCTTTGCTTCCTGGTTGCTGAGACCGGAGTATCTCCTGCTGATATTTTCTGTTGCAGGAGAAGTCAAGTCATAGCGTGTGAAATAGTCTCCCCAGGCGATTTCATTGAGGTCCATATTTCTCAGGCGTGTATCTGTTTTCAGGAAAACCTGCCGATAGGCTGCCGCTTTTGAAAAATTCTTATTTTTATATTCATAATTTCCGAGGAACTGCATTGCGGAAAGGGAGCCGGCAGCTCCGGCATTGTTCCACGCAGCAATCGATTCCGGAGAATTCGGTTTTTTCAAATGCAGATATTGCGCACGGAGTTCCAGAGCGATCATGGAGTTTTGATCCGGAATCAGATTCATAAATTCGAGGGCTTTATCCGGATTTCGCTGTTCGAGGAAAAGCCGGGCAGTTTTTATTGTAGAAAAAAGATTCTGTTTTGCCGATGCTTCCAGATAGGTTCTGCTCTTGAACTGGTTGAACGCAAAAACATTTTTCATTGTCCATGGATCGGCAACGAAAAATTGAGCTTCGGGAATTCCATTTTCTGCGGCAATTTCCAAAGATTTCAACGCATTCCGGAGTTGATTTTTGAGTGCTGTTGGAATGGGGGTCTCCAGGGCTTTTGCGAAGTAAAGGGAGCGTTTTGGGGAGAAAAAGCGGAATTGTCCAAATGATTCCTGTTCATACAGGAAGTCCTGAAGGAAGGAGATTCCATATAGAAAGTGCTCTTCTGGAGTGGATGGATTCATTGATTTCAGAAGAGCGGTTTCTCCATTCTGAATCGCTTTGTAATATTTGCTTTGCGGTTTTCGGATGCCATAGAGGAGCGCGTGAATGAAAGGAATCGAACGGGCATTCCAGAGTTCGTTGATTGAGAGCATGGAAGCCTGAAATCCCGGCGAACGCATTTTCATCCGGATCGTTTCCAGAGAACAGAACGGATCTCCGAGAGCGGCACCTTTTTCGTACAGTTTCTGCGTTTCAGCCGGGGAGTTTCCCTTGTAAGAGGCCCGCAGATAGATTGCCGGAGTAAAGTCCTGCCTGCAAAGTGAATCGAGAGCCTGAAGGAAATCCTGCCCGAAGTATTTGTTCGGGAGCTTTTTGAGCAGAGCATAAAATTCGACTTTCGGATTTCCTGTGATCCGGATGCCGTAGAGGATGGCCGGCGGAAGATAGGGATCCTCCATTTCTTCGATCTTTTCTGTTTTCAGTAGCCGGACTGCGTTGCCGGAACTGTTCCATTCATTTTTTCCTGTCATAAGGTATTTCCGGTAGACGGCTGCTTTCCGCATGGTGAGAGCGCCCGGGACCAGCAAGTTCATCGCATCCTTGAAATAGGATTCCGCCTTGTTGAGGTCGATTTCGCATCCGATTCCCCGATAGTAAGCACAGCCCGCCTGAAAGAGAGCGAGAGCATGGTCCTTGTTGGCGAGCAGACGCATCTCTTTGATTCCTTTTTTCCAGTCCTGATCGTTTCCATAGAGCAAATTCATTGCCTGTGCGTATTCGAAGTCAGGATTGGAACCCCAGCGGCGGATGCTTTTCCGGTCATTCCGATAGAGTTCGTATGGATAGGGCTGCATGGTCAGGGGGGGCAGAGCCTTCAGTTCGGCTTCTTCCATGAAACGAACCGTCGGAGTTGTGATTTCCAGAACGGCTTCGGATGATACCGTTGCCAGCGCCAGAGCCGCGATGGGACGCCGTGAAAAATCCCATTCGGAATCCGGAATGACGATTTTTTTCAGCCCTGAATAATTGACTGCAACAAGATGCGGGGTCTTCCGTTCCATGATAATTCTGCATGGCGTGAGGGAATACATCGGGAAACATCTGCTGTTGGTGGAAAAATTATGCAAGGAATTGGTGACATATTTTTTTTCTTTTTTATAGAGCTGTTCAGGATCAAGGCGCAGGTTCGTTGATTTTGGATCGTATGTAATGCCTTTTATGTTCGGAAAAACAAAACGGACGGCACCCAGTGAGGTGATGCTCTCATAATTCCCTGAGGCTAACAGAAGCAGAGACGCCAGTCCGTTGTGCTGAATTCTTTCCAGTTTTTTCTTCTGCTTCTGTACAGGAAACGCACGGATGGAAAACTCAACGACAAGATAGCGTTCTTTCCTCTCCTCCTGTTCCCTGTTGTTGTCGTAGAGAACCAGATTCAATGTATGGAAACCATCATCACTTTTTCGTCTGTTCAAGCTCGGATTTTTCCATTGTATTTTCATGGAGGCTCCGTGTCGTTCCTCCTTGTTGAAGAATCCGCTTTCCGCGAATTGATAGACTTTCCCGATCGGCGTTTCATGCAGAACCTTGACATTGCCGGCAGGTTCCCAGGCATAGGGTCTTTTTTTCCGGATCACGGCTCCCTGCGAGTCTTCCGGCAGAAGCAGCAGAAATATCAGAAAAACATAATATATTTTACGCATAGAGACTCCATAAATAGGACGATATTTGTATTTTATTCCGATTTTTCCAGCAATATACTATTCATTGTTTCCGTTTGCAACCTGTTTTGATTTTTTTGCAGAAATACAGCGAAATGCGGGAAAGAAAATGGCACCGGAAGAGCCCATTCCTTCGGGAAAAACTCTCATCTCAGCGGAATGTATAGTAGCAAAACAGACTTTCGCAGTCTGATTTATTGGGGGGAAAGGATTTTTGAGGGGGAAAACAAGGGAATGATGTAAAAGTCTGATTGTTTGGAAATTTTCGTTGTCCGGGGGTATTTTTGACATGAAAAAGCCCCG
>CASEYW010000092.1 GCA_949292215.1 uncultured bacterium | reverse complement strand
TTCGGGATGTTTCCATGCCTGAAAAAATCCCGGGGTTCGGGGCAGAGCCCCGTCTTTCTCACGGCAATAAACTTCGTCATTTTTGAGAAACTCCTTTCGAGAGATTTTACTTCTCTAACGTTTGTGTCTCTCATAATATCTTCTTACCCGTTTCACGCCCCGGCCTGAAACGGAAGCGGTCTTCTCGGGAATGTGCATTCCTTTTTATGCCTGCTCTAACGGGGAGGAGGCGCTGCTTGCTGTTGTGACCGGAATGGCGCTCCATGTTGAAATCGTCGCAGGAATCCGAAACGGATTGTATTATCTGCATCCCCGTTTCCGATTTGACGGAGAGGAGACGGATGAGAATCCGGAACTCCTTTTCCTGAAGGTGACCGGTGATCTTTCCCCGAGTGCGATTGCCAGACGGTATCGCCGTTATCAGCTTGAACGGGGCGCATGCAGATCGTTGAAGGAGCGTGCGAAAAAATATCCTGTTCTGGCAGAAGCGGCAATGGGTCCTGAGGTGAGAATCCGTCTTGCATGGAAACCGGTACCTTCTCCGGTGCCGCATCAGACGGAGGAGAATGAACCCCCGATCCATGTTGCGTTGACGTTTCAGCAGGTGGAGGAACTCATCGACGAGTTCCATCGCCAGAAAATAGAGCATGCGGAGTTCTGTCTGGTCGGCTGGAACAAATCCGGTCACGACGGGCGCTTTCCCGATCTTTTTCCGGTGGAACCTCTTCTCGGCGGAGAAGAAGCGCTTTGCCGATTGATCCGCAAGACACGCGATTACGGATATCTTATTACCGGGCATGCCAATCTGGTGGATTCCTATACGATCGCCAAACGCCGGCGGGACGAATTCATGCTGATGCAAAAGGATGGTTCCAAACGCATTTTCGGCACCTGGGGCGGTGGTGCCGCATATTACCTCTGTCCGCAGATGGCGCACGAGCAATTCGCTCTCCACGACATGCCGGAATTGCGGAAACTCGGATTCCGCGGAATTCAATATTATGATGTCATGACCAGCCGCGTTCCGGAGGCCTGCTTTGATCCGCGTCATCCGCTGACCCGGAAACGCGCGGGTGAATGGCGCGGAAAAACGCTCTCTCTCGCCAGGGAAACTCTCGGAGGAAGCGGCTCCGAAGGCGGACTGGATTTCTGCATCGGCGACTTCGATTACGTCCTCTATGTGATGAGCGCATACCGGAATCCTCTTCCGGAAATCGCTGATGAAGAGTTCCCCTTCTGGTTTGTGGTTTATCATGGGATTCTTCTCTACAATGCGTTCTGCAGCACAGTCAATGCGATGATCAAGAAGGATCCCGCGAGGGAGCTTGAAGCATGGGAAACCGGAAGCCGCCCCCTTGCATATTTCTATTCCCGCTTTATGGCCGATGGAAACGACTGGATGGGACTGGAGGATCTGCGGTTCGATACCCGCGCTCAGATGGAGCAGTGTGTCGCAAGGATCCGGAAGAATTATGAACGATACCGGGAACTGGCGCCGCTGCAGTTTGAACAGATTCATTCCTGGGAATCCCCCGCTGAGGGAATCGCGGAAGTCGTTTATGAAAATGGAAATCGTTTTCTTGTCAACAAGACCGGTCGTGTCTGGAACGGACTCCTTCCGTATTCATATCGACTGGAAAGCGCATCCCCCTCTCCAGGGAAAACCGGCAAACAGTGCTCCATGGAAAAGATTGGATAAACGGACAGGACGGATAAAATGACAGTAACCGAAAAAATCAGTGCATATTTTGATCTTCTGATCGCGGAAGGAAGGCTGCGCCCGGGAGACAAACTGCCCTCCTACGGTGCAATCTCCCGGAAATTCGGCGTGACGTATGCAACAGTTCAACGGGCATACAAGAACATGGAAGTCGAAGGCAAACTCAAAGTTGTCAACGGAATCGGCTCGTTTCTCAACGGGGGAGATACTCTGGACGTGGATTTCTACCTGACCGGAACCAGTTTTGAATTCGAAGCATTTCAAAGGATCGCAGACGATATTTCAAACCGTCATAATCTGAATCTGAAGATCCGCCTGATCGATTCAGCCGGGAAAAAAACGCTTGATTTCACTGGCCTGGAACACAAGGTCTATATTCGAGAATTCAATCCATGGGTACATGCGCATGGATCGCAGATGGATTTTTCCGCGTTCGAGGGATATGAGGAATTCATGGATGAATTCGCACTTCCGGACCAGAGCTGCAATCACACAAGACTGCCGTTTTTCATGATCGGTTTTCAGGGAATGGTGAATCCTCTGCTCCTGAAAAAGATCGGGTTTTCGCGGAAAATCACCGGATTTTCCAGTTTTGACTGGTGGGAAGAGCTCGTACGGGCATGCCGTGCAGCGTCCATTTATCCGGCAGTGAAGAACTTCCGAACCAACGATATCGGTTCCTTTCCGGCCATCGCATTCATGGAGATTCTGATGGCAAACCAGCGGAAGGATATTTGCGATCTCTTCCGTCTGCCCTGCTTTGACACCGAAACGGGGAAGCGGCTCTTCCACATGATGAAGGACTGTCTTCTCTCCCTCAATGATCAGTATTCCTTCCGCCGCGGCGACTGCGTACTGGATCCCGGTATCGGTTCCTGGATATCCGTCCAGCATCAAAAAATGCCGTATATGACAAAAGAGACGTTCCGAATCGTCCCCGTCATGTGTGGGAAAAAACGGATGCTCCGCTATGGAATTCAATATCTGGAATCCTATGTAAACCATACAGTTACGGAACCTGAAAAAAAACGGATCTGGCTCTTCCTCCGCGAACTGCTCTCCAAACCGGTCCAGAAAAAACTGATGGCAATCTCCGGAATGATCTCTTTGCGGAAGGATATGGCCCCTTCCGATCATGAATGGGCAACAAGAGAGGATTTCCTCTCCTTTTTTCCCGCGTACAATGAATTGCTCCTGAGCTGCGGCGAACTTTCCACAGAACTGTACGCAGTGCTCTCGACCCTTTATGAACAGTACGAATTTCTCGGTGCGGACGGTGCCGCAATCCGAAAATTCATGGATCGGAAAATTCAGGCATACAATATTCAACAGGGAGGCTGAAATGCGGAAACAGAAAGAGGAGTACTTTACATTAATAGAGTTATTAATTGTTGTTGCAGTCATTGCAATTCTTGCAGGACTTCTTCTTCCCGCTCTGCAGAGCGCGCGAAAGAAAGCGTTTCAGGCGGCCTGTGTATCGAATATGAAAAACATCGGTTCCGGATTCCTTCAGTATTCCATTGATTACGATGACTATCTTCCGGCGCTTTACAACGGGAATACGATTTTCTGGCCGGTTTCCATCCGCAACTATATCGGGAAACCGGGACGGAACCTGCCGACCGGAAGCAATCAGAATACATTGGCGGAAGAGGTCCACATTCCGATCGGGACGTATAAAAGTGATATTTTCCTTTGTCCGGATTACCGATCTGATCCCGGCGGATATCCCATGCGGCGAACCTATGCCGCCACCGTGGTTTCCTCCAGTGTCAATGATGGCGGATTTGCATGGGACCATGAAGCAAGTCTTCCGAGTGATATTGAACCGCGCATGGATCGCCGTCCCCGGAAGATCACCCGCATCAAGGGACAGAGTGTTATTCTGCTGGAAGGCGTTTCCAGGAGCAGTTCCTGCTTCCCTGCTGAATGGAAAAAACCGGAGTATACCAACAATCCCGCCGCACTTTCGGAAAGCGGTCGTCTCAGTTACCTGGCTTACGGAAGACACCCGGGATTCCTGGGCAATCATCTGCACTGTACCGGATATGTACGCGCCTATCCGGCGAATCCGCACCCGGGACCGCAGAAGTTTGATTCATCATGGTGTCCCCGGTAATTCTTTTGCGTTTGCACCCTCTCTTGCAAACAGGGGAGGATCGAATATAAAACAAGAAGGTTCCGGAAGAACCTCCTGAAACAGAAAGAGTTTGATATGAAGTACTTGTCAGTGGCCTATTATCCAGAAGTCTGGCCGAAGGAACGCTGGGAACGGGATTTGTCCCTGATGCGTGATGCGGGAATCAACTGTGTCCGCATGGGGGAGTTCAACTGGACAGGATTCGAACCGCAGGAAGGAGAATTCCATTTTGAGGAGTATCACGAAATTCTGGATCTCTGCGGAAAATACGGAATCCATGTGATTCTCTGCACACCGACTTCCGCGCTTCCGCCGTGGATGATGAAACGCTATCCGGAAACGGTCCGGAAAGACAAGAACGGCGTATCACCTTCCGTCGGTTCCCGCCGTCAGTACTGCCAGTCCTCCGAACGCTTCTTTGCGTTTTCGCGCAGAATCGTGGAAAAAATGGCGGAGGCGTTCCGGGACCGGAAAGAGATTATTGCCTGGCAGCTCGACAATGAACTCTCTTCCACTTCGGAACTCGGCATGTGCTGCTGTCCGAAATGCGAACAGGAATTCCGGCGATGGCTGAAGAAGAAATACGGAACGATCAACGTGCTGAACCGGGCCTGGAATGCGAGATCGTGGTCATCGCTGTTCACAGATTGGGAGGAGATTACACTTCCGGTTCACCGGATCGGCTGGAATCTGGATCTTTACCGCTGCATGAGCGACCGGCTCCTCGGGTTCATTCTGGAACACCGGGATATTCTGAAAAAGGCCAATCCCGAATGGAGAATCACCACCAACACCTGGACCAGCTTCAGTGCAGACATCGACATCGCCCGCGGCGCACGGGAACTCGACTACTATTCCTGCGACTCCTATGTCACCGATCCGATCATTGCCTTCATGCGTTCCTTCTGGGATCTCTATCGGAATCTGAAGGGATATCCAGCACCTTTCGCCGTGGGAGAAACCGCTGTTCAGCGCTATCCCCTGAAACGTGGAACAATCGATGCGAAACCATGGTTCTGGGAAATGGTCGGACGCGGTGCGGAAACAATCAACTTTTTCCGCTGGAGACAGTCGGTGATGGGAGAAGAGGAACTGAACTCTCCCTCCATCATTCCCTGGACGGGCGAACCGCGCACCATCTATGAAAATCTGAAGACGATCCGGCAGGAATACGACACAGTCGGGATTGACTGGGATTCCATTCCGCTGAAGCGGGGCAACGCTGCCATTCTGGTCGACATGGAAACCGCATTCCTGCACCGCGTAAACGGAGACAGCCAGATGCTCGGCATTGCAGTTGCCACTGTGAACTCGGCATTGTCCAGTCTCGGTTTTCAGGTGGACGTTATCCCCATGGAAAGCATCTCGGATGATCTCTCTTCCTACCAACTGATCGCTCTGCCGACGGTGGAATATGTTTCACCTCCAATGCAGGAACGTCTCAAGCACTATGTCCGGAACGGTGGACTGCTGTTTGCCGAACACCGGCTGAATGTCAGAGACGAGTTCGGAAAATACCGCACCTCCGCCGGACCCGACGGAATGCTGGACCTCTTTGGAGTGGAAATTCATGATATCGCGCCGGCGTTCGGCGAGCATTCCTACTGGGTGGCGAGTCTCGACATTCCACAGAAGTCCGATACGCTGTTCTATCTGGAAATTCTTGGGAAACCCTCACCGATCCGCTCCCGGATGGAACATCTGGAACTCCGCACGGCGCATACTCTGATGGACTATTCCGACGGCTGCTTCGAGGGTACACCGCTTCTTACCGAAAATGCCTTTGGAAACGGATACGCCTGCTATTTCGGAGCAGATGCCGATCTGGAGGCGCATGAACGAGTCTTCCGCTTCCTCTGTGAACGGAGATTCGGCAAAACCTTCCCGCATCTTCCGTTTGCAGTCGGACATATCGTGCGCGGCGAGTTCGCCATCTACACGAATTGTTCCGGAGAACCGGTATCCTTTCAGGCCCCGGAACGTGTTCAGGAGGTCCTGCTGGGCTGCTGTACCGGAGGAAACGTGGAACTTCAGGCACACGATGTCTGCATCTTGAAAATACAGGGGGAGGGATCGGAATAAACTGGAAACACAGCAAGCATATCCGCACAGATCGAAAGAGATACAGAGATTTTTCATACAAACCAGCAGGGGGGAAAATGCAGAATCCCCCGGACAGAAAAGGAGAAACAAATGAAAACAGCAATCATCTTTACCTGTCTTTTCACAGTGACCGCACTCTTTGCGCAAATGAACGTGGCGCTGACCTTCAGCACGGATGGTGGGAAAACCTGGAACGAGGATTTTCCTGTCCTTACTGACGGGAAACGGGAATTTTTAGTCAAGGCGACATGGAAGGTTGTTTCCGAAAAGCCGATGAAAATCATCACCACGCGCCTTGCCTGCCGGGAAAGAGATTTTGCCAGTGCGAATATGGGACGCAGAAACGAGCTCGGGAAAATGAAGCAGAATGCCTGGTTGCAGTCGCTGACGAAATACTGGGCGAATCCGGCATCCCCGACTCCGTTTCTCTACCGGGTGGATCTTGGGGAACGCAAAGCCGGAACCATCGGGATGCTGAACGAATGGAGCCGGGAGCAGAAAAAATTTATCAACGCTCCGCTTCCTCCGCTGGCGGCATTCGGACCCGGAACCTGCCGGTTCACGGTTCTGATCACCTGCTGGGGAAAAAAGAACGGCGAACGCGTATTCGAAGCCTATCAGGATTTTGACGTCATCATTCAAAAATAAGAGGTGGAGTTCATGAAGCGACTGATCTTCCTTTCCCTTCTCACAACACATTTTATCCTCTCCGCCGGAACGGTTTACCGGACAGCCGATCTGAAAAAAGACGGTGCCAACGCGGGAATCCGGACGGAGTTTGCAGATACCCTGCGCAACCCCGATCTTTACTGGAAAATCGAAGGCATTGAACCGGGAGAGTATGTAATCGTTCTGGAATCGGAAAGCAGCAGAGAAACCGGAACCGAATCTTTTCAGAGCCGTCTCTTCCTGAACGGATACCGGATTGAATCCGACTCCGCCGGGCCGATCAGACGACGGAACGGAATGGAATATGCAGAGATGCAGTCGCAAAAACTCCATCTCAAAAACGGCGATATTCTCTCGCTTGCTGTTTCCAATTTGAAAACCGGAACGATGCGTCTGGAAAAAGAACGCCTGACGTTCGCGCCTCTGAAAATCGCTTCCTATCGGAACGAAAAAGAGCGGTTCTACACCTATACCGGAAGTGAATTTACTCCGGAGGCTCTGAATCTTGTGGTGCATGATATGACTGGCGCGCGCAATCTGACGGTCAATGTGAAACTCTTTGATTACTTCCGGAATCTGCTGCTGGACGACACACAGACCGTTCCCGGCGGCGCCGTCTGGAAAAAACGCTATCCGTACAAGGCGGGCAGAACCGACCAGTACCGCGCCGTCGTAACCGTGACCAACGAACGCGGCAGCCAGGACGAAAAATGGTTTACCACCTATGCCGATCTGACAGACGGAATCCGGAAAAAAATGTGGATGACTCAAAACTGGCTCGTCACCGATGTCAAGGACGACGGAACCCTCAAAACCCGCACCATCCAGCCACTTCCCCCGCCGAACGCAAAATGGCGCAAACGGAACCTTCCCGCCACCTACAACGGCTCGCTCGGCTGGTTCAAGCATGAATTCACCGTCCCGGAACGCTTGCGCGGTGAACGCTATCTTCTTCACTTCGATCTGATCTACTACGATGCGGAGATTTATCTGAATGGAACCAAAATCGCATATCACGGAGCTCCCACCTCTTCCGCCGAAGCCCCCCTTGAGATCGACATCACGGACAAATTCAATCCCGGAGCCAAAAACACGCTTCTGCTCGCTGTACGAGGCACTTTTTACCGGATTTTTCAGGAAGAACTGACGAAGAAACATCCGGTCATGAGCAATGTCCGTTTTCCAGCGTCCCACTGGTCGCTTGGAGTCGGAGAGATCTGGCTGGAGGCTCTCCCCGCGAAACGGGTCGGAAACGTTTTCATTGACACCTCGGTCCGGAAGAAGACGATCACGGTCCGTGCGGAACTCCCTCCCGGGACCAGCATGAAGAACACAGTCCTGCACCGGGGAAAACGTCTTTTCTCCTTTGCGGATCAGAAAGAGTGGGAAAATCCCATCCTCTGGGAAGCCGATTCTCCTGAACTGCTTCAGCTCGAGACCGCGCTTTACGACTCTTCCGGCAAACTTCTGGATGTGAAGAACTCCCGCTTCGGCTTCCGGGAATTCTCGACGGACGGCATGAATCTTCTCTGGAACGGAAAACCATTCCGCACACCTGCCATCTCCATGGCAAACCTCTGGTCATTTGAACGCTACATGAAGAATCAGGGATATCTGGATTACCGTGTCCTGGCGAAGAAAAGCGGTGTAAACTGTATCCGCTGGATGCAGGGACCGGGCAGCATTTCCGAGGATTTCTGTGACGAACTCGGCATTCTTTGCGCTCGCGGGCTCGTCATGCCCGACCATGCAACGGAAGCAATCCTCAACAACGACGAATATTGGAAAAACAAACGGATGGCGGAACGGGAAATCGTCACCAGGTATTACAATTCACCATCAATTTTCACATGGTTTGTTTCGAACGAGTTCTACGCATTCTCCATCGACCGGAACTTTGCCCGTATCGCAGAGAGCATCCGACATGTGCAGAGCCTCGACAAAACCCGCTTCATCGAAGCCAACTGCGATCTCGACATGCGCGGCATGACACAAACAATTTCAACTCATTATCCACCCGACAACCACTCGTTCCGCGACGAACGCTTTTTCTACCCCGACAACGTCTTCTGGCGTCCCTTGAACGAATCCCTGAAACCCGGCGACAAAGTCCCCCGGGGACAGGCCCGGCAGGTGGCAAACCAGTCCATGAAATCCCCGATCACCTGGGGATACAAGCCGATTGTCATCAACGAATACGGCTGGGACACCTTCTACATGGCGCCGCACGGCTACACCACACTCTTCCGCGACGACAACTACCTCTCCGCGTCAAAGGATGCTTTTGCACACATAGTCTATAACAAACTCTCCGCCCGCGGGCAGCGCGACGCAGGAGTTTCCATTCAGACTCCATGGCGACATCTCCATTCCAACGACATCCGCTTTACCATTCCGCCCGTAGATGTCTTTTTCATTCAGAGATATCATACCTTTTACGCAGGGAGAGACGTCTCCTGGGATGTCGATCTTTTCCACGACAAAGCTGCCCCCGCCCCTCTGCAATTCTACTGGAAACTCTCGCAAAACGGGCGAACCCTCCGGGAAGGCGGGAAAAACTACGGCACCCACTCTTTCTTCTCCGCTCGTGAAACGATCCAGCTCACCATCCCCGAACCGGGACGGTATGTTCTGGAAGCCGGATTCAAAAACGGCCCGTCGGATAAACTTGACCTCACCGTTGCTTCATACAAACCGTTTTCCATGCCGGACAATCTGATTCCGGCGTCCGCGGATCTCAATACGCGAAAGGAGGAACTGCTCAGACGGGCGGCATCCGGCGAAACAATCATCCTTGATGCACGAAAGGACTATCCTGCCTGGCTCCCCGGTTCTCCCGTTCTGACCTCGCGGATCAATTCCGTGAATTTCTCGTTCCGTCCGGACCATCCCGTTCTGAAAGGCTTGACAGAACGCGATCTCTCTTTCTGGTATCCGGACCACAAAACCGCTTCCGGTTACTTCAGCAAACCGGCACTCGGCAATATCCGCACGATCGTGGAATGCGGCGGCCCGAAAGGACTCCTCTATTCCGCCCTGATGGAAGTTCCCCACGGCAAAGGATGTTTTCTTTACAATCGGCTCACTCTGAATCCGGAAGTCAATCCAGCCGCGGTGAAACTGCTGAAGAACATGGCGGCATATCGCGCACCGGGATTCCGGAAAGCGGGAATTGTCGCTCAGCCGGAATCCCGTCTCGCACGCTATCTGAAAAAGTATGGTGTCAAAGCGGAAAACGCCGCATTCGGAATGCTTGGAAAATTTGATGTTCTGATCGTAGATGGTTCCGCAAAGTACACGCCGGCGCAACTTGCCGAACTGAATGCGTTCCGGGGCGGAATGCTGATTCAGAATCCCGGAGAGGAATTCGGGATCGGATTCGAACCGATTTACTCCGACGCCTGGCGCGGACGCGCCATCCGCTGCGGCGATTTTCCTGAAACAGCCGGACTCACCAATACCGATCTTTTCTGGCGGGCAGGCGATCCCGGCGACAAAATACAGTTGTTCTATCGCAAACAGTTCATCATGGGAGAACTCGGCACACGGCAGATCACAGGTGCAGAACCCATGCTCTATCCGGTCCTGCTTGCAAAAAAAGGCAACCGCCTTTTCTGTACGCTGAACTGGATGACAGACAATACCCATGTTCTTCTCCACTCCCAGCGGATTCTCTCAGTTCTTCTGACGAATCTCGGGGTTGCGATCGAACACCGGGAGCGCCCGGACATTCCGAAAAACATTGCATTTGTCCGCGTCAATCTCTCCTCCCTGCTCAACCGCACAGCAGACGATGCAACTGAATTCGACGGCAAAGGCGGCTGGTCGGATCAGGGAGCAAAAAAGGATGCCCGCGAATTCATCCGCCGTCTGCCGGCCGGAATACATACACTTGCCGGAGTTCCGTTCCGTATCGAACAGCCGAACTTCTGCATGATGCTGGAGTCTCGTTATGCACGCGGCGGATACCGGAATCCGGAAATCGCGGTCGGGCGCAAGATCAATTCGCTGTATCTTCTTCATACTTCCGCCTATACGTCATCCCTGAAAAGCTACAGTATTTTCGTGAATTATGCGGACGGCTCCAGATATGAGATCCCGATGACCGGACGCACCAATATGCGAGACTGGGCGGTCGTCAATCCGGAAGAATCGTTCGCCTTTGAAATCGACACCTTTACCACTGTCGCATGCACGGTCCCGCAAATGACCTTCGGCAAAGCCTCGCTCTGGAGAACCGGATGGCTCAATCCCTCTCCTGAAAAGCCCGTCAAATCCATCTCGTTCAAACCAACCGGGGTCTCGTGCCCGCTGATCGTCGCCCTGACACTCGGGATCGATCAGACACAACGAGATCTGACCCCCGCGGAACAGAAACAGTTCTCCGCATTTCTGAAACAGGGATTCGAAGCGCAGAAGAAAAAAGAGTTCAAAAAAGCGGCCGAATGGTATGAACGGGCGCTGGAGATGAGCGAGAAGGATCTTTCTGTTTTCCGCAGTCTCGGCGGTTGTTACGAGGCATTGGGCGATTACCGGAACGCTCTCCGAGTCTATCTGCGGTCGTTGGAAGTCAACGTCAACCAGCCCGACGTCCAGCATCTCCGCGACAACGCAAAGGCAAAACTGAACGCCACTTCCGGACAGTAACCCCGGAAGCCATTCTTCCCCGTCCGCTTCATCCAGGCGGATGGGGAATGAGAAAGGAAAACTCCGGACTGTTTCAATCTTTTGCGGCAATGAAAGGCAGGTGCCTGCCAAGTCCCCGGTCGTCGTCCAGACCGTAACCGAACACAAAACGGTCGGGGATGATGAATCCGCAGTAATCAGCCTGAAAACCGTTGCTCCGTCCGGTTGGCTTATCCAGCAGGACACAGGTCCGGAGAGATGCCGGAGAGAACGAAAGGATGTGTTCCCGGATTTTCATGAGCGTTTTCGAGGTATCCAGTATATCGTCCAGCAGAATGACATGCCGCCCGGCAAGATCCAGATTAAATGTATTTTTCAAGGCGAGGTCGCCGCTGACCGTTCCGCGATAAGAGGATGCTTTGACGGTATCAAACCAGACCGTCAGATCGAGATGCCTGAGCAGATCAGACGCAAACACGACCGCCCCGTTCGCAATTGCAACGAGAATCACCTCCCGGTCCCTGTAGTCGCGATTGATCTGCTCCGCCAGTTCCGCAACTTTGGAGCGAATGGTGTTTTCATCGATCAAAATGGAGTATCCCTGACTCATTTTCGTTCTGTCGCCTCCCGAATCAGTTTCTTGATCTCCCGGATCTGAAGCAAAGCCGCCTGAGACATTGCTCCGGCAAATGCTTCGGGAGAATTTTCCTTCATTTTTTCCGAACTTGCCAGCGTCCGAATAAAAAGCGGAGCAGCCGAGCGTTGAGAAGTCAGGACATATTTAACCGTCAAATCCGCCGTCAAAGTCTCGTCATTTGCTTCAAAACGAAGAATTGTAGCGAAAAGACGATAGCTGTGGCCCGTCATTTTCGACGGATTGAAGGCAGAACGGAACAGACGGGTCATCATTGCTCCCGGAGTCTGGCTCCACTTGCTGTATTCATCAACACTCAGACGGGTCCCATTCCGATGGAGCATCTTGTACTTTGCCGGAGCATCGGAATGGAACGGCACAATTTCAAGCTCATATTCAAATTTCCCCTCTTCTGCCGGAAGCGGAAGAAGATCATAGGCAACGGTCTGCCGAACCTCCTGCTTCGGCAGATTCACGCCGAAACAGCCGGAAACCACAAGCATGGCTGCCGTCAAAGCAAACAGAAGCAGAAATCTCATTGCTGTTTCCCTCCCGGAAGCGGAGGAAGCACTAGCTCCTGCCCGATACGCAGCAGACCTTTTTCTCCAAGCTGTGCCTTGTTGGCATCCCAGATCAGGCGGTAATAGCGGGAGGAACCGTAGTATTTTTTCGCAAGATTATAAAGGGTATCGCCTTTGACAACCTTATGGGTCTTCTGTGCGGATGGAACTGTAACGGCTCCCGCGACTGTCGCAACTCCGCCGGTGGCGATTGCCGTTTTTGCATTTTCCGCTTGTGAAACAGGTTTTGTTTTACCATCTCCCGCAGCAGTGGAGGAGGAACTGGAAGCGGCGACCTTCGCATTTTCCCAGGAATCGGCGTTTTCCGCCGGATCGGATTTCTGCCCTCCGGGAGGAAGAAGAGGAGCGGCCCCTGAGGTCTGCCCGGGTTCCACCGGATCGGGTTGCTCCATCTGTTTCTTCAGGTTCTGGACTGTTTTGCGGAATTCGGAACTGTCGCGGCTGAACTTTTCGATCCGGGTGCGCATCTCGCTGTTCTGCTTCCGGAGAAGCGTGTTCTGTTCGCGCAGTTTCGCACCATACGCAACATACTGATCAAGCAGTTTTTTGACTTTTGCGACCTCTGCGTATGCCTTTGCGGTTTCAGCAGATTCGAACTGTTTGGAGAGAGAGTCAAACGCCTTGCGCTTGGAGATTTCAATGAATTTGGAAACATTCTCCGCATCAGGCGAATTTCTGGCCAGTTCCAGATAACGCTGATAATGGTAAATCGCTTTAAATGGATCGTCGAGATTGTCTCCGTAAAGAGAAGCAAGTTCATAATGAGTAATGGGAGACCGGGGACAGACATTGAGGAATTCCGCATAATATTCTGCTGCCTCCTTATAATTCCCGGACGCCTTGCACGCACCCGCCTTCACAAAAAACGGATGTTCCTTTTCCTTGCCGATATAGTCTCCGCATGATGAAAACAGCATCATGAACGCGAGAAGCGGCAAAACGGTCAAAAATTTTTTGATCTGCATGTTTGCTCCTGCTGTTTCAGTTTTCTGACATGGGGAAATATAACACGGAATCGAAGGATAATCAAAAGAAAAGTTCAGAATTTGAAAATTAAAGCGGGAGAGAACGCGATCCGGCAGAAAAGCTGCTTAAAACACGCAGTCTGTCTGAGCGGCCAGGACTGGAACCGGCGATTCGAAGGGAAGCACGCCCGCACCGGAACCCTGCTTCTCCGGGAAGAGAACTTCAACTGGAACAATCTTCCAATCCGAAGGAAATTCAACCTGGAGGCAACAAAGGTCCCGCTCGCATGCCCGTTCACGCTTATGAAAGCGGTTCTCTTTTTATCTCCGGAAGCAGGAAAATACAAGTGTCGATTTCTTTTTCCTCTTCCGTCCAGCGTTTTCGATCTCCGTTGGAACTTCAGGCAAAAAGAAAAATACTGGCGATTTATCCATTGTTCCACTTGATCTTGCAATAATTGATGATACTGTCTGAATAAACAGAAAAGTTCATTTGAAAAGGACTCTTATTCTGCCGTTGTGTATACGGCAGGATTCCAGCTGGGCGCGGAAGCAAAACGGCTGGACAAAGATTTTATGCGAATCAATCGGGAACTATAATCAGGAACTTAAAACGATTTAAGGCAACTCTTTATGAAAAACAAGTCGATAACTGCCGCAGCAGCGTTGTCAACAGCGACCATTCTGCTTGCAGATGGAAAGGATGGTCTCGCAGCAATCCAGACCTTGAAATTTGAAAATGGAAACCTTCAGCAGGCGGAAACGGATTCCAATCCAGTTTTCATAAACCGGGACGGTCAAACATATACCGATCTTCCTCCGCGAACAGTTGTAAAACTTATTTTGAGTCCTGCAAAAGATTCCCATATCCAGGTTGAAATCTGGCTTCCGATGAAGGAAAAATGGAATGGCCGATTTCTGGGACTCGGGAATGGCGGTGCTGCGGGAAACATCAATTCCGGCATTTTCATCGGACCAATCCGAGAGGGATATGCCGTGGCTTCAACCGATCTGGGAACAAGCCCGAACTCCGATTCCGGAATCGGAAAGAAAGACGTGTGGAAGGATTTCGGCTATCGAGCAACCCATCTGATGACCTTGGAAGCAAAGCGGATCATTCACGCCTATTATGGCAGAAATCCGGATTTTTCTTATTTCAGCGGAGGCTCGACCGGCGGACAGCAGGCCATGCAGGAATCACAGCGTTATCCGGAAGATTACGATGGAATTCTCGCTCAAATTCCGGCACATTGCCGCACACCCCTGCATGCCTACTTTCTCTGGAATTACCAGATTCTCCGCGAATGTCCTTTTTCAGCAGAGCAGGAAGCAAACGTAATCGCGGCAGGAAACGAATACATGGCGGAAAGAGAGGGCCCGCAAACGGCTGGCAGACTGATATCCGATCCCCGCTGTACTCAAAAGGACATTGAAGCGGTAATTACCCTGGCACTGAAAAAAGATCCAACGCTGACCCAACAACATGCGGAAGCTCTCCGCAAGCTCTTCAACGGTCCAGTTCACGCAGTTACCGGAGAACGTGTTTTCAACGGCCTGCCGTTCGGCAGCACATTTGGTATCGCCTGCGGGAATCTTTATCTGTTTCAATGGGTTTTCGGAAAAGAACGCAAACTGGAAACCATCAATTTTGCAGAAGACCTGGATACCTATACAGCTGAACTCGGTCCCTATTTGAATGCGGAAAACCCGGACTTGCGGCCTTTTGAAAAACATGGAGGAAAACTGATTATCGTTTCCGGCACAGCAGATTCCTGTGTTCCCTATCATGCAACATTGGATTATTATGAACGAGTGATTCACACGTTAGGATCGCTGGATTTGACCCGCAGCTTCTGCCGCTTTTATATGATCCCGGGTATGAGTCACGGTCCCGGCCCGGGAGTAAACAATCTGCCGAATCTTTTGAATCTTCTGGTTCAATGGAGAGAAAAAGGAATCCCACCAGGCCCGCTGACGGGTAGACGCTACGAAGAGGATCGCCTGATCTTTGAAATCCCGATTTATCCATATCCGGAAAAAGCAGTTTTTGATAAAAAAGAAGACCGGATGAAAAAGGTGGAGGGCATCCGCGGAGGCGTAAATCGTGTTGCAGAACGTTTTCTTCCTGTTCCAGAGGATTGAATCATTCTCTGCGGCTTTGCTGAAAGCATCCGGAAGAAGCAGGAACATAAAACTCCGGAAACAACCGGATTATCTCAACGGGAAGGTTTTCCTGTGGTAACGGACCGCCCCGTTACGCTTCCGGTCGAGCCGTAATAAGAGGTCGTTCCGCCGGAATTGGAAACAGACCGCCCCGTCACATTCCCCGTTCTTCCATAATAGGTTTTCCTGCTTCCGTTCCGGATTTCGCGGCCAACGACTTTTCCAGTCGGTCCGTAGTAAGTGGTCGTATTTCCGGAGGAGGATGCACGTCCGGTTACCCGTCCGCTTGCATCATAATAGGTTGTCCTGCCGCCGTTGGTTACGGCTCTTCCTGTATTTTTCCCGCTGGAATTATAATAGGTTGTTGTATTTCCCCTGGTGACTGCACGCCCGGTCACGTGTCCGTTTTTACCATAATAGGTCGTTGACTGTGCAAAAAGAGCGACAGTACCGAAAAGGATCAGCAGTACGAACAGATGTTTCATATATCACCCTCCGACGTTACAGTAAACTCTTTGTTAAGGAGTCCTTGCGCCACAGCAGTAGCATTTTCTACCGGAAGTCTCATCCGTTTCGACAAACCTCCCGCAGGAACGGCTCCTCCAACGGTTCTGAACAGAAAACACCATCCCTTTTTATTTTTTGGAGAGGGGCATAGCCCTTGCCATGTTATCCATCTCCTGAAGGACAATGCCGGTGCCGTTCGCGACCGCTCTCAGCGGATCTTCCGCGACAAATACAGGCAGTCCGGTTTCTTCAGAAATCAAACGGTCCAGTCCGCGAAGCAGGGAACCTCCGCCGGCAAGCATAATACCACGGTCAATGAGGTCCGAAGCCAGTTCCGGCGGACAACGTTCCAGCGTGCTTCTGACCGCTTCCACAATGCTCGTGACCGGTTCCTGAAGTGCTGACCGTGTTTCATGCGACGAAACATTGATCGCTTTCGGCATCCGGGAGACAAGGTCGATACCCTTGACTTCCAGAAAAATCTCACGGTCATCGTCACTGGGATAAGCACTGCCGATCTTGATTTTGATCTCCTCAGCCGTTCTTGCACCGATGATCAGATTGTAAACACGTTTCAGATGCTGGGCGATGGCTTCATCCATCACATCGCCACCGACCCGTACACTTTTTGCTTCCACGATTCCGGCAAGGGAGATTACCGCCACTTCAGTTGTTCCGCCGCCGATGTCGACGATCATGCTGCCGGTCGGTTCAGATACCGGAAGTCCAACTCCGATTGCAGACGCCATCGGTTCTTCGATCAGGAAAATATCACCGGCCCCTGCACGTTCGGCGCTGTCTTTGACGGCACGGGTCTCCACCTCGGTGATACCGGAAGGCACCGCAATCAGCACACGCGGACGAACCAGGCGGCTGCGCGGGGGAAGCTTTGTTTTCGCTTTCTGGATAAAATGCCGCAGCATCGCCTCCGTCGTTTCAAAATCGGCAATGACGCCATATTTCATGGGACGGAGCGCTGAGATATTTTCCGGAGTTCTGCCGAGCATTTTCTTTGCATCGTCGCCTACGGCAAGGACCTCGTGGGTCTCCTTGCTGATCGCCACTACGGAAGGCTCCGAAAGAACGATGCCCCTGTCCTTGAGATAGACAAGACAGTTTGCCGTTCCAAGGTCGATTCCAATATCGCTTGATAAAAATCTTGCCAGTTTTTGACGAAGCATCGCTGTTTTCTCCGGTTATGGTATGTGGTTATTGGTTAAGGCGTTCCGGCACGTGGGTGTGTCTGACCATATCTTCAAAGACTTCACGGTCTCGAATCAGTTCGGCATCCCCGTCATTAATCAGCACCTCGGCGGGCCTGAGACGTCCATTGTACTGATAACTCATGCCGAATCCGTAGGCGCCCGCATTTTCAACAACAATCAGATCACCCTCCGCAATGTTTGCCGGCAATTCGCGTTCCTTGACCCAGAAGTCTGTATTTTCGCAGAGCTGCCCGCAAAGTCCCAGAGTTTCACGCGGACAATTTTCTTTTCTGTTGACATAAATATGGTGATAGGAACCATACATTGCAGGGCGTGCCAGCGTGTTCATGCCAATGTCCGTTCCGACAATCTTTTTATACGACTCCTTGATGGAATGCACCCTTCCGACAAGCCATCCGGCATTGCCGACAAAATAACGGGCGGGCTCCAGTTTCAACTGAGGCGCCTTCATACCGTATTCGGCAGCTTTCCGACTGAACATTTCCGCAGTCAGGCGGGCGGCACGGTCAAGATCCAGAGCAGGCTCATTCGGTTTGTACGGAATGCCGAGGCCGCCGCCGAGATCAACAAATTCAAAATCAATTCCGAGCTCTTTCGAAACCCTGCCGATAATATCCATCAGAAGTCCGGTGACAAACGGGAAATAATCTGCATCGGTAATACAGGACCCGGTCATCATATGCGCGCCGAAGCGTTTGATTCCCGCCTCCTTCGCCATGCGGTAGGCGTCGATCACTTTATCCGGATGGATGCCGAACTTCGCTCCGGGACCTGCATTCGTCACGAAATCGCCGACGTTGCTTTTGCCGTAGCCGGGATTCACACGGAAAGAGAGCATTTCCGGACGCCCGAACTTCAGGAGCCGCGGAAGAATGGAAATATCATCAAGATTGAAGATCACTCCGCTTTCCAAGCCCTGACGGATATCGTCGTCGGAAAGAAAATTGCCGCTGAACATGACTTTTGTTCCGGAAAGCCCGACTTTCTTCGCCAGAAGAATTTCATTGACACTGGCACAATCCGCTCCCGCGCCCTCCTGACGGAGAATATTCACGATCGCAGGATTGTTGCAGCATTTGACCGCATAGAACATTTCAAAATCGGGATAGTATTTCTTGAACGTCGTATAAGCTCTGCGGTAATTCGCACGGATTTTTGCTTCATCGTAAACGTAAGTGGGAGTCCCGAAGCGGCTGGCAATATCCTCGACGGACACCCCGCCGAGATAGATTTCTCCATTTCTGATTTCCATAAAAAACAATTCTCCATTTCTACATTTCCAGTATTTTAGCACAGAAACGGGATAAAAGCAAGAAAAAAGAGACGCATATCATTTTTTTTTCAATAAAACATTCCGCGGAAGTTTGCTGATTTTCCGTTCTGATGGAAACTGCATTCAACCCGAGACCGCTTTTTCTCCGGAGGAAAACATGCAAAATCCGGGAAAAAATTCTTCCGGCGGGTTTTATTCTCGACCATTTGCGCTATATTTCCAGAACAGTGAAGCGGAAAGACGGAGATCTCATATGGCGGATGCAGCACAGGGAATGATTCAAAGCGGCGAAATGCGTCAGGAACAGACGCTTACGCCTCAGCAGCTGCAATCTCTGGACATTCTGTATGCACCCGTCCTTGAACTGCAGCAGAAGATCAATCAGGAACTTGCGGACAACCCCGTGCTTGAAATCGTCGATCACATCCCCGATTCAGACGATCTTCCGCTTCCCGGCAGCAAAGAGGAAAAACCCGAACTTGGAAGCGAACGGGATGACATCGAGGACGAACTTGCAAAAATCGTCGAACTTGCAGCCGAAGGTTCTGCCGATCCCGGCGAAATCTCCATTCCCTCCGGATTCGACCAGGAAGACGAAGACGAACGCCACGCCTATCTGCTCAATTCCATTGCCGATGAAACCTCCATGCAGGAACTTCTCCTTCAGCAGCTCCGCTATGCAGACACCGATCCCGAAACCGCTCGCATCGCCGAATTCGTCATCGGCGGAATCGACGAATCCGGATATCTCAAGACCCATCCCGCCGACATTGCCACCGGTGCCGGCTGCTCTCTCGAAGCCGCCGAACAGGCAATCCGGCTGGTTCAGGGGTTCGATCCCCCTGGCATCGGTGCGCGGGATCTCAGAGAATGTCTGCTCCTTCAGCTCGAACGAAAAGGCGAGGACTCTCCGGAACTGGTCAATCTGGTTGGAAACCATCTGGATGAAATCGCCCGGAATAAACTTCCGCAACTGGCAAAATCGCTGAACATTCCCCTGGAAAAGCTCAATGAGGATATCCGGAAGATCAGAAGCCTGAATCCCTACCCCGGAAATGAAATTGCCGCATCCAATCCCGTCTACATCGTTCCGGAGGTTTCGGTGGAACGCGACGGCACCGAATTCAAGGTCGTTTCCGATGACAGCAGCATCCCTCATCTCCGAATTTCAAAGTTCTATCTGAAACTTCTCGAAGACCCGAACACGCCCGACGACGTGAAGACCTACATCAAAAACAAACTCACCAGTGGAAAAGGGCTGATGAAATGCCTTGACCAGCGCCAGAAAACCATCCGGAGAATCGCCGATATCATCGTCGCCACGCAGCATGATTTTCTGGAAAAGGGCGTCGAATACCTCAAACCCATGACCATGCAGCAGGTTGCCGATAAACTCGGGCTTCACGAAACCACAATCAGCCGTGCAATCGCGAACAAATACATCCGGACCCCCATGGGTCTGTTTGAATTCAAATTTTTCTTCACCGGCGGGTTCCAGTCCAAAGGCGGGGAGGAAATCTCCTCCCGGGGAGTCAAGGAGATCATCCGCGATCTGATTGAAAACGAAAATCCCGCCTCTCCCCTCTCCGACAGCAAACTCGTCTCTCTGCTGAAAGAACGCGGACTTGATATTGCACGGAGAACCGTTGCCAAATACCGGGAGGAACTCGGAATTCAGTCTTCCCATCTCAGGAGGAATTTCTGATGCGCCTCCGGAAACGGCCTGTCACAATGGCCATTCTTTTTGCCGTTTGTGTTCTAACCTCTTTTTTCATCAAAACCTGTCATTACAACATGGAAGCCATGCAAACGGCAAAAATGATCGGCGATGCACGACCGCTCTGGTATGGGGATTTCCGTGACGCACTCCCGTTCCAGCGTCCGAATTTTGTTCCCTACACGATCGAAAGCGCCATGATGTACGCCTATTCCTGTGACATCGCTGAAGGGAAAGGGGTACCGGCAAAAGACAAACGCCTCGCCTATCTCCCGGAAATTGCGCCCTATGCCCAGATGAACATGGCCCTTGAGTGGGTGCTTGGATGGAGCTACCGGATCAAATGTCTCCTCTTTCCGCCGGAAAAACCGACCCCGTCGCAGCTGCGGTATCAGGACAATCCCGATTTTGCCGCCTGGTGCGCTCTCAATGTCCGATTCTGGACAACTTTGATCCCGGGGCTTATTTTCCTCTGGCTGGCAGTGCTGCGGACCCCCTTGAAACTGGCATTTGCCGGAGGAATGCTTCACGCCGTTTCAGCGGCGTCGATTGCACGGGCTACCGGACAGGATATCGTGCGCGGGGATTTCTGCATTCCACTGATCCTCCTCTGCATGTATCTGGTCCACTCGTTTTATGTGAAACCTTCGAGATGGAAACTGGCGGTTCTGTTTGCCGCCACGCTTCTGGCGTTTGCATCGTGGGATCTCTGTCAGCTTCTGTTCGGGGCATGGGCGGCTTATGAAATTCTGCGCTACCTGCTGACCGGAATTTCGACTGAAAAACGACGAAAAGCGTGGCTTGTCATATATCTGGCAATTGCCGTCAATGCGCTCGCTGTTCCGTTCAATGTAACATACGGACTGCTGATGTCGCCGCTCTTCTGTGTTCTGTTTCCTCTGCTGCTGATTCTGCTCTGGTGGAATACCGTCAGACGGTCCGTCATTCCGTCATTCCGTTCAAGAGTGATTCTGTTTTTTGTGGTTCTGGGGTGCCTGTATGGATTTCATGCCTCTGTTGTGGACAATCCTGTCTACCGCGCAAATTACAGCCATTTCACAGAGGCGATGAAGGCAAAATGGAAGTTTGACAATGTCAAACCATCCGATCCGTCAAAATTGAATTATGACGCGCGAATGATGTGGACACCATCCATGCACTCGGCAACCTGGAACATCTCCATCGGTTTCTTTCCCTCAATGGGCTCGCTTCCTTTTCTGACGGCGAAATCGGGTCCCGGTGCGTTCAAATATGTCTGGAATTATGCGCCGGTGACAATCTCGTTTCTTTTGCTTCTTCTTGTTCTCGGAGGGCTGTTTACACCGATCCGGAGAGCTTTGCTGGCGGATCTTCCGCGATCTCTGCTGCCATATCTGTTCACGCTGGGTTTTCTGATCGGATTTGTTTTTATTGTCCGGTATCATGAATTTGTTATTATTTTCCTCTCGCTTGCGCTGCCGATGGCGGTCCAGGGAGTGCTCAAGGGGCTGCGCCGGTACTCCCGGAGAAACCGGATTGCAAAAAGCCTGCGCATTCTGGTCTGCGTTCTGCTTGTTCTGGTGCTTGTGCTGGAGCTGTATGCCTCTGCCGCGGGTCGCCGGCGATCCTACAGCAAGGATGTCTATCTCCGGCATACAGCGCAGCTGATTGAATGGTTCCGCAGAAATCACATGGAGGGCAGAACCGTTGTTGCCAATTTCACGATTGGTCCGATGCTGATGGCATATTGCGGAACCAATCTAGTGCTTCAGCCGCAGTTCGGCATGGAACCGATCCGCCGTCCCGTGGAGGAATACCTGAATCTGCTGTATCACAAGGATGAACGGGCTCTGAGTGAATTCTGCGCGAGATACGGAGCCTCCTATTTTATCTACGACCATGGTTCTGTCGGACCGCTCCACCCCTATTCAACCCGTTACATTGCCAATGCGGCAAATCTGACGAGAAAATCGCCTGCCTACCGGATGTATTATGAACCAAACAGTTTGACGGATTTCTACCGGCTGAAACCACCTGACGATCTTGCTGGACTGAGCGTGAAATACAGTGTTTTCCGCGTCGTCAGTTTTGACGAAAGAATGGATGCGATGCGTCTGTACTCCATGGCGGAAAAAGCATACCGGGCAGGCAATCTGCCGCGAGCGGGAAAACTCCTGAAGGCTTCCATTCTTCTGGATCCCTGCTCCGATGACGCAAGAACACTGTTTTTCAGAATTTACAACCGGCTGCCGCAAATCACGTTGACGAAAGTTCTGTAAACACAAAGGAGGATTCCCCATCATGAAATGGCTGCCTTTTCTTTTTCTGACGGCTGTTGTATTTCTTCACCGGCCGGCGATGCTGGGAGGATATTTTTCCAATGCCATTACAATTTTCCCCCGCTGGGACCTGGCACTTCTGGCAGGTGCATTTCTCCTTCTTCAGTGGGAAAGACTTTTCCGCGTGCTCAAAAGTGTTTCTGCACTGGACAAAGCCTGTATTCTGGTTCTGCTCATATCGGCGCTGGGACATTTTTTTCACAACGGCGGCTGCTCCCTTGAGAGTCTCGGACTCAATCTTGTTTTTCTGACCGTTCCTCTGTTTGCATGTCTGAATAAAACAATTTTTCTGCGGATTCTACCCTGGTTCATGACACTGCTCTGGCTTCTGACCTGCACCGCCTGTTTCACTCAGAGGATGCGGAATATCACCGGAGTGGGAATTCCGGGCAACTGGAACTGGAATGCCACGTTTCTGCTCATTACGGCTCCGTTCGTGATCTGCCTGATCTTCCGCGCGCTGTACCGGAAAGGAAAAACGACTGCAATTCTCTGTTCGCTTCCGGTTGCCGCGGTCACGCTGGTGCTGTTTCTGAAAAGCGGCTCAAGAGCGGCTGTGCTCGGACTTATCACGGCGCTGTTTCTTTACGTGTGTCTTTCTCTGAATCCGCAAAGGAGAAGAATTCTGCTGATTTTCTGTGGGATACTGTTCGCGGCCGGTATCGTTGTGCTGACCACTCTGTACAGGACAAATATCGATTCGTTTGTAGCAGACGAGATCCGTCCGGCAATCTGGGAATCGACCATTCGGATGATTGGCGATCATCCGCTGGGCGTGGGAGCGGAATCATTCGAGGAACGGTACATTCCATACAAGACGGCAGATTATTTTCTCCACAGACACGCCTCACCCCGCACAATTCATCCGCACAACGAATTTCTCAACATCGCAGCTCTGCTGGGAATACCGGCTTTGCTGGCATGGTGTATCCTGACATTCAAAGGGGTCTTTCGTTTTCTCCGCGGATATCAACGAGCCTCCACGGAACTGAAAATCGTGTTTTTCTGTCTGGTTGTAATTCTGGTTCATTCGATGCTGGACCTGATTCTCTTTTCCTGGCCGCAGGATATGCTGGGCTTTGCTTTTGCAGGATTTTTCTGGGCGCCGCAAATGCTTGTCGGAGAACCGCGTCTGAAATTCCACTGCATTCCCCGGATCGCCGGAGGGATTGCTGTCGCCGGGGTTGTTCTGAGCGGACTCAACAACTTCCGCGCCACCTGGCACTTTGAACAGTCTCTGGAGGCATCCCGCAGGAAAGATACGGTCAGAGCGCAGAGTCATGCCCTCGCCGGAGCCGAACTCTCCCGTGACTTTCCCGAACATCTCTACCGCTGTACGGAACGAGCCCTCCTGTTCGACCGGAATTATCCTCTGGCACTCAAACTGGCAGAACGGCTGGAGCAGACTTCGCACAGGAACTTTTCCCGAATTCACATGATGAAGGCGATGGCACTGGCGTTTCTCGGACGCGATGAAGAAGCCGCAGCAGAATATGAACGCGAAAGCCGGAACTATCCGTATCTGATCCTTCCACGCATCGGAATGATGACATGCTACGGCCGGCTGGGTAAAACAGAACGGATTCCCGCAATTGAAAAAGAACTTGCGGAACTGATAAAACTCCGCGGACTCTCCCCCGCGGATGTACGCACAATCATGAAGCATCCGGAATGCGATCTGAACCAGCATAAACTGAAGGAACTGCCCCTGCGCGGACTCCGTTCCGCCCCGTACTTACTTTGAGCCCCCCAGATACCGGAATCCGCGCGGCACACACGGATGCAGTCCAAGCCACGGTGTGGCAATGTGGCAATGGCTGTTCAAAAGCTTCCGGTAGATGAAAAACAGCAGAGCGCAACTGACCGCGGCAACCAGAAACCACGAAATCGGATACGAAAGCATCAGATTCTCCATGGTCCGGTAGTGCGGGAAGATCATGAACACCCACCAGACGCGGAACACACAGGAGCCAAGCAGGGAAACCACAGTTGATGTGAAAGAATAGCCGAGTCCGCGCAGTCCGCCGCTGGCGACATCCATGATACCGCATAAACCATAGGTGGTAAAAAGAATTTTCATCCGCAGGATTCCCCAGTCGATCACTTCGGGATTTGGATTGAAAACGGCCAGAATCTCCCGTCCAAACAGGAACAGAACCCATCCCATGAGCGAAGTAACTAGGATCGCGCAGAGGAAACAGCTGTAAAGACTTTTCAGAATCCGCTTGAATTTTCGTCCCCCGAGGTTCTGGGCAACAAAGGAGATTGCAGTCTGATGAAACGCAAACGATCCGACATAAACAATACCTTCCAGTCCGAGCACCGCTGTTGTTCCTGCCATTGCCAGGGCTCCGAACGAGTTGATGGAGGACTGAATCGTCATGTTGGAAATCGCGAAGCAGGAACTCTGGAGACCCGCTGGAACTCCGATTTTCAGGATGTCGCGGAAAATTTCCCGATCGATTCCAAGTTCTTTCAGGCGCAGGGCGCAGACGCTTCTGGAAGTCAGAAGAGTCCGCAGAATCAGCCCGGCAGCGATTCCGTGAGAAATCGCCGTTGCCAGCGCAATTCCCCCGACATCCATCCCGCAGACAATGACAAAAAAGAGGTTCAGAACCACATTGACGATCCCCGCAATAATCAGAAAAAACAGCGGACGGCGCGTGTCTCCAATGGAACGCAGAACAGCACAGCCGAAATTGTAAATCATGATGAAAGGAATTGCACAGAAACAGATCCAGATGTAGGTGCAGGAAAGCGGCAGGATCTCTGCGGGAGTCCGCATCAGGACCAGAAGCGGTTTCGCGACGGCAAGCCCGATCAGCATCAGAGCGATCCCCCCGTACAGGGCAACCGTCATGGAGGTGTGGACCGCCCGGCGGATCTTTTCCGGCTCTTTGGCCCCGACATACCGGGCTGTCACAACATTGGTCCCGATGGAAAGCCCGATGAAGATATTGATCACCAGCGAGTTCAGATTCATTGTCGCCCCAACCGCCGCCATCGCATTGTAATGCGCATAATGTCCGATGATAATCAGATCCGCGGCATTGAACAGCAGCTGGAGAATGTAGGTCAGCATCAGCGGCAAGGCAAAGAGAATGATCTTGCCGAACAGCGGACCGTGGCACATATCTATTTCATAGTCTTTCATTTTACATCCATCTCCGGTGTTGCTTCGGAGCGCCGGCCCGTGTTCCAATCACTGGCTGATCTGCATGTACAAAAAAATCACTGTGCTTAATCTAGCATCGCCTGAATCTTTTTCAATCACAGTTTCCTCTGATTTCACGAAAGGAATCCGCAAAAATATGAATTTTTTCATTTGCATTTGAAGAAACTCCCTGTATAGTACCTCAACACTTATGGATACTGACGACTTATATCGATTATGTTTCACCCTTCTGCTCGGTCTGGGGATTTTGAGCGCGACGTTCTCTCCGGACAGTGGAGCAGCACTCTTTTTTGAAAATCCCCTCCTGTTTGAAAGCGAGGCGGGAGTTCACATGGTCGTGGAGGACGAATTTCAGTCCCAGGTCACGGCTGTTTCGGTGCATTCCATTGACATTTCCGAAAAAACGGATGGAACTCTCTTTGAGCTGATCCGTTTCCCGGTTAAATTTAAATTCATTCAATATTCGGAATCTGTTCCATCGGATCTTCCGGAAGACCGTGTGATTCTGCGCTGCTGACGTGTTCTCTTTCTCTTTTTCATTCTATTCTCAGCAACCGGAAACAACAAAGAAAGATTTTTTTCTCTTATATGACTACTTTTATTATCAGCATCGCCGTTGCACTTGGCGTGTCGTTTTTATGTTCCGTCATGGAAGCTGCTCTTTTGAGCATTACCCCCAGCAAGATTGCCATGATTACAGAGAAATCCCCGTTGATCGGGCGTCTCTGCAACAAATTCAAACAGGATATTGAAAAACCGATCGCCGTGATCCTGATTCTCAATACGGCGGCGCATACATTCGGAGCCTCCATCGCAGGCGCACAGTTTGACAAGTTGTTCGGGAGCAGCCATATCTGGCTGTTTTCCCTGATCTTTACCCTGGTCATGGTCCAGTACACGGAGATTCTGCCGAAAACGCTCGGTGTCCGTTTCAACGGTCCGGTCGTCCGGACGACGGCTCCCGCGCTGAATCTCCTGATCTCAATGATGAAACCGCTGATCTGGCTGGTCCACTTCATCAACCGCCCGTTTGCCATCCGGCACGGACAGAACGAGGAAGTGGCAGCACTGACGGAGATTCGTGCACTCGCAACCATGGCACGGCAGACAAAACAGATCTCCCAGACCCAGGAACAGATCATCCGCAATGCGCCGACTCTCGGCAAAAGAACCATTGAAGAACTGATGCAGCCCTTCTCCGAGGTCTGTATTATTCCGGAATCCTATTCCCGGGAACAGATTCTGGACCTGATCCAGAAGAACCTGCATACCCGTTATCCGGTCTGCCGCAAAGGGGACGGCAGCTGCATCATCGGATCGCTGAATGTCAAGGATCTTCTGTTCAACAATCAGGACTGGCACCGTTCCATCAAACCGGTGACGTTCATCAGTATTCACATTCCGCAGCTGGAACTGATCGAAAATGTACTGAAATTCGATTCCAAACTGCTGATGGTCCGTGACTCGCAGGGAAAAACAGTCGGTATGCTGACCGTGAATGACGTCCTTCTTGAACTGCTCGGGAAAGAGTATCCGGATGACGCCGCAGCTGCGGCGGCTTAACCTCCCGGCCGGAACTCCCGCACAGTCAGAGGATGGATTCTGCACAATGAAGGAGAGAAGCCGCTTTGCGAAAACCGGTTTTTCTCCTTTCGCACTCTCTTCTTTTCCAAACGTTCCGCGCGGTCTTTGCGTTCCCGCAGAAACGAACAGAATCAGTCGAGATGGAAAGAGCGGTTGTTTCGCCACGAACAGTGCCGGCAGAGAGGATTTCTGCCGGCTTCGATTTCCCGCCGGAACAGCTCCGCGCGCCGTCCGAAAAAGAGTTCTCCGATGGAGTTCCGCATGACATTTCCAGCGGTAAATCCGTAAAAGTCCGTACAGAACAGCAGATCACCATTGTACTTGATATGAATCCGCCGGAAAGGAGCAAGACAGGGTTCGCCTTCAGCAAGATGGGTGCTGATTTCGATCTTGCAGGGATAACATCCCCCTGCAAGATTTTTCCGGAGTTTCGAAAGGGCATGTTCCAGAACGGTCCGGTATTCCGCATCGTCGTCGCGCCTCCAGACTTCGATGGTGGGATCATCCGTCTGAAAGGTTGTGTTCAGCCATTTTCGATATTCCGCAATCTCCTGTGAGGAAAAATACATGAGACGTTGAAAAATGATCTTGTCGGGATTGCGTTCTGCAAGGAAAGCGGCAATTTCCGGTGCGGCGGGGGCGTTTTCATCCGCGAGGGTGCAGAGAAAAACCAGATGCCCCTTCCGTTTTTTCAGCAGTTCCAGATTGTCGCTGACTTTTTCGAACACTCCTTTCCCACGGATCCGGTTGTGATATTCGGCGTTTCCGTCCAGAGAGATGTAAATGGTTTGAAAGGCTTCGTTCAGAATATCGGCATGGCGATCCGCCAGTGTACCGTTGGTAACGATTCCGAGTTTGAATCCCATTCGCCGCAGATGTTCCGCCAGCTCATCGAAACGGGGATAGAGAAGCGGTTCTCCTCCCCAGAGAATAATCTCCGGGCATGAACCGTGATTCCGCATCTCCTCCGCCAGAGAAATCCATTTTTCATAGGAAAGCTCTTCCCGGTCTCTGCCGGAAAACATTCCGTTCTGCTGTCCGCAGAAAATACATTTCAGATTGCAGCGTCCGGTCAATTGGAAGTGCATGGAGACGATTTCCGGAAAAAACATAAACCATACCTTGACTATTGAAGATTTCTTATTATGGTATAACTATAACTTAACTTCAAAAAAAAACAAATGGAATTGCTGTTTTATGCCGGAATATAAACAGGGAAAAATCGTTGAGGAGCTTCTCCGGAGAATCCGGGAAGGCGTGTATGAGGAAAAACTGCCGCTTTCCCAGGACCTTGCGGAAGAATTCGGCGTCAACTTCAAAACGATCAACAAGGCGCTCAACCAGCTTGTGACAGATGGCATTCTCTTCCGGAAAAAAGGATGCGGGACATTCATCCGGACTCCTGTGAATATCGACGGCGCGCGGATGGTGGAGGTACTGTTCGAGGGATATGCCACGGTATCCTCGCATCCTTTCTGGGGAGAGATCTGGTCCGGAGTGGTGAAAACGCTGTCGGAAAACGGTTATCGTCCGGTTTTAAGCATGCTGGAAACCGATTCCGAAGGGATTCTGAATCTGAACCGGTTTACCTTTTGCGACTCCGCAGGAAAACTGTTGCTCGGGGTCAGCGAAAATCGTCTGATCAAACTGCTGCAGACGGAAACCGGTGTGCCGTTCGTTTCCGTTGCAGACCCGGTGGATGAACCGAGTGTTCTTTCCGTTTCCATTGATGACAGCAGGGCCATTCACGAAGCGGTTGACTATCTGATCGGACACGGTGCGGAACGGATCGGTTTCATCGGAATCACATGCAGTTATACGAATTCCCGTCTTGCGAGCCGGTTCCAGCACTACCTGGACGCGGTACAGCGGTATCATCAGATTGATCCTGACTTGATTGAAAATGTCCGTCTGCTGGCGGAAAACGGCTATTCGGCAATGAAAAGTATTCTGTCCCGTTCGGTTCCGGATGCCGTTCTGGTTTCCGGCGACCACATGATTCCGGGCGTGGTGCAGGCATTGGAGGAAGCGGGAATCCCTGTCCCAGGCAAAGTGATGATCTGCGGATGCGACGGCGTGAGAACCGATCTTCCGTTCTCCTATCCGACGATCCGGAGCAATCGCCAGCTTTGCGGAGAAAAAGCCGCGGAACTTCTGATCCGCAAAATTCTGAATCCCTCCGACCGGCGTGCTGTTTCCTCCACCATCCCTTCAGTCTTCTCCGGACTGTAGTTTCCATATCCCCTTCTGTCGCCGGAGACAGAAGGAAAAATAAGGAAAAAAATGTTTTTTTTCTTGTTTGCCTCTTGCAACTTCGACAGTCGGGATATATACTAAAACCATAGTAAATCCAACCTTTGCAGAAGGAGTTGATCATGACTAAGACAATGAGTGTGGTAATCGAGCGACCCATGGAAGCGGCTTTCCGGGAAGTGACGCTGACGCCGAAACGCGAAGACACCGTCGTCGCAAAGACCAGAATGAGTGCCATCAGCACCGGTACCGACATGAAGACCTATCATGGTCTCCAGCATCCGGAACAGTGCTGGTACCCCCTTGTTCCCGGCTATGAGAACATGGGCGTGATCCTGGAAGAGGGAGCCTACGCTCCCGGACTGAAAAAAGGCGACCGCGTCATGATCAACGAGTGCCGCAAATACATGGACTGCTGTTCCGCATGGGGCGGAGGCACCCTGCTTGTCCACAAGGATTCTGCCAACGCCGGCGGAGCGGGCGATCCTTTCGAAAAAGTTCCGGACAACGTTTCCGATGCCGATGCCGTACTTGCCTATCTTGCCTGTGTTCCCCTGAAAGGCATTGAAAACTTTACCTTCCATGAGCACGATACCATCGTCATTTTCGGTGCGGGAATGGTCGGAACCAGCGCAATGCAGATTCTGCGCATCAAATGCCCGACGGCGACCCTGATCTGCATTGAACCCAATGAATTCCGTCGTTCGATTGCCGCTCACTATGTGGATCATGTTCTTCCCACGGGCGATGAAGGCATCCGCATGCTTCTGGATATCACCAATGGCAAAAAAGCCGATAAGATCATCGAATGTTCCGGCAATCCGGAAGTTCCGGGCATCCTGCACCGTTATCTGAAGGATGGCGGCTGGGGCGACGATGATGAACCCGGTCATATCCATCTCAACGGCGATTATCCCGAACGCATCATCTTCGACCATTATCACCGCTGGTTCGGCAAAAACTGCAAAATCACAATGAGCTGTGCCATCAAGCACCGCGGCAAGGCGGAGATTCTGAAATACATGAGCGAAGGCAAGTTCGACACCTCCCATCTGCCAATTGAAATCTGGCCTGCGGGCAAGGCGAAAGAGGCCTTTGAATACCAGCACAAAAAAGGGACTGACGTCTTTAAGATTCTCTTCGACTGGAGGGATTTTCAATGATGCAGTTCGGTAACGCCGCATGGGGTCTCCGCGAGACCCCGCTGGAAGAGCAGCTTAAACTCACTTCCGCTATGGGTTTGCGCCTTCTGGAACTCAGCATTGCGGGGTATGACAAGGATTATCTGCAAACGGAAGCGACTCCCGGGCAGATTGCCGAAGTCCGGGAGCTCTTTTCCCGTTACGGAATCGCTCTGGACTGCGCCTGTACCGGGAATGACTTTACCGGAGACGATGCGGATCTTCAGCTTTCCAAAGTCAAAACGGTGATTGATATCTGCGGCAAACTCGGAGTGAAAGCCCTGCGGATTTTTGCTGGATTCCAGTCGGACAGTATCGTCATCGGTGCACGTTTCGACCGGATGCTGGAATGTCTTGCCGCCGCCGCGGAGTATGCCAGACCATCCGGAGTGGTCCTCGCTGTCGAGACGCACGGAGGAGTTACCTCGAACGGCGATGCGCTGGTTCATTTTGCCAGTGTCACAACCCGTATCGACACCTGGTGCGAAATTCTCAAAACCGGTGTGTCGATCAACTACGACCCCGCGAACCTGGCTGCGGTTGGAGCAACCGATCCGGTTGTATTCTATGATCTCTTCAAAGAATCGATTCCGTATGTCCATCTGAAGGATTTCCGTTCGGTGCCGGGCGGAGTTCTGCCCGCCGCGTGCGGAGAGGGCCGCCTGGACTGGAAAAGTCTTATGGAGGCGCTCCGGAACTATTCCGGTCCTGCTCTGATTGAATATGAGCTGCCCGGTGACATCGAAGACGGCTTGAGGCGCAGTCTGAAGTTCCTGAACGATCACGAGGTACGTTGAAATGTGGAAAAAGACAATCGCCTCCCTTATAGTCTGCTCCGCGTTTGCGCTGTTCGCCGGAACCGTCTATTTTGCCGGGGATTCGGAAAAGTCGCCGCTCTCCTACCGCTGTGGAGAGGAGATTGTCTTCCGGGTCTCACTGGTCGAGGATGGAAAACCGATGAAGGGAGTTCCAATTCAGTGGAATCTTTTCGGCGAAGACGGCAAACGGCAGAAAGGAAACGCCGTTTCCGATCCGGAAAAACCGTTGACTGTCCGGACCTCGCTTTCCAAACCGGGATTCGTCTATCTTGAGGCGAAAGCGATGGATGCAGAGGGAAACGCGTTGAAAGGAGCACTTCCGCTCTGCATCTCCGCCGGTGCTGATGTGGAGAAGATTCGCCAGACCATTCCCGAACCGAAGGATTTCGATGCGTTCTGGGCAAAACAGAAAGCACGCTTGAAAGCCGTTCCGATGGAGGTTAAACTGACTCCCGTTTCGACTTCCCGCAAAAATGTCAATTGCTGGATGTTCGAAATCAAATCTGTCGGGAAATATCCTGCAACGGGATATCTTTCCATGCCGAAGAATGCCAGGCCGGGTTCCCTGAAGGCGGTAGTCAATGTGTATGGCTATGGATTCGGGTCCGTACCGAAGCAGGATCAGCTGGCGGAACGCGGAATGCTGTCGCTTTCGATCAGCCGTCATGGCCTGCCCCAGGGAAAGGAACAGAAGTTCTATACGGAGCAGTCCAAAGGGGCATACAAAGGATTCGGGTTCCGCAACAATAAAACACCGGAAGAGTGTGATTTCAATCTGATGATTCTCCGGGATCTGCGGGCAATCCAGTACCTCAAGAGCCGTCCGGAATGGAACGGGAAGGATCTCGAGGTGACAGGCGGCAGCATGGGGGCGTTCCAGGCGATCAACATTGCAGCGCAGGAACCCGCAGTAAATGCGGTAAGAGCGTCAATTCCGTGGTGTGCGAATCTCGGCGGAGTAAAGGAAGGACGGCTGGAAGGATGGAGACCGGGACACACTCCGGCTCTCGACTATTTCGACATTGTCAATCAGGCTAAGCGGATCAAGTGCCCGGTGACGATCTACATCGGTCTTGGTGACCGTGTCTGCCCGGCATCCGGTCAGTTCGCCATGTACAACGTCATGAACTGTGACCGGAAACTGACCGCGGAGCAGTCCGCCGGACACCGCAAAACCTCTCCGAATTCGAAAAAATATACAATCTCCGCAAAAGCAAAATAAGATTTTCCAATTTAACCAACGACAGGAGACAATCCCATGCCGAACAAACAGAAAATCATTTTCATGCCGCATGCGAACATCCAGTATTCGCAGCTGGACCCGAAACGCCGCGCCTGGGTCGCGGAGAACTCTTACCGTCCTCTTTTCGAACTTATCGACAAGGGTGATTACAAGATCGCGTTTGAAGCATCCGGACGCACGCTCGACGTCCTTGCGGAGGAAGCCCCGGAAGTCCTCGCCCTTCTGAAAAAACTGGTCGGAGAAGGCAAAGTTGAGCCGGTCGGCTCTCCGCACATCCACGTCATGCTGGCAAACATTCCGCGCGAAGTGGCGCTGGATACCCTCAAGGAGGGACTCAAAACCTGGGAACGCCATATCGGAGTCCGTCCGCGCACCGGCTGGAATCCGGAGTGCGGCTGGTCTTCCGCACTGCCCGATCTCTACAAGGAAGCCGGATTCGAATCCCTTGTCATGGATGCCGACAGCTTCCTCCTCTCCTTCCCCGAGATCCGCGAAGCAACCGGACTCAAATATGACGTCCAGGGACACAGCAACAAAAATCACCTCTTCAAAATTGAAGAGTACATCAAGGACAAACCCCAGTTCCTGCGCTATCTGACGAATCCTTCTGTTGCTCCGAACGGACTCAAAATGATCTTCCGCTCCGACTGCATGGCAAATCCGATGCTCTGGTATCTCATGGGCGCCACGGAAGGCATGCGCAAAGATCCTGTTCAGCTCTCCGAAATCACCGCGATGCTCCGCAACTGGCAGCCGCGCATCGAACAGAGCGGGTCCTTCATCATGCCGTATGCGGAAGACGCCGAATACATCGGCACCTCCGCATATTTCTATGTGAAGCAGTTCAATCAGGCACGCTTCTTCGAACCGGAACCTGCCAGCGTCGGACGCTTCAAAGAGCTTCTCGACAACGCAAAAGCACTCGGCTACGAACTTTCCACCCCCTCTGAAGTCATAGATTCGGCAAAGACGATCATCGAAAACGACCGCATCGACTGCATTGAAAACGGCGTCGCATGGCATGGAGGAACCGCGAAGGCATGGGCGAACACTTCCTACTCCCGGATTCTTGACCCTGTCTGCCGCAACATCTTTGACGGAATCGAAGCGGTCCGGGCAAAGGGCGGAGATGCCGTTGAGCTCGACAACGCCATGAAAGCCCTTGCCAGCGCTTACGTTTCCGATTCCCGCTGGCCCCCGCTGCCGACCTCCCCCGGACGCTTCAACGTCCGCGAGACCCTCGACGATCTCTATGCCGCAAACAAATTCCTCGCCGCGGCAATGGAAAAAGGCGGGATCGCCCAGAAGCGCGCCGTCTACTCCCCCGATCTGATGCACACTCAGATCGCAATGATCGACGATCTTCTGATGAGCCAGAAATATTTCGGCGAAAAGGAATAACAATCCAGTATGGAACATTGAAGCCGGGAGGATCGGGTGCCGCCTCCCGGCTTTTTCATGACAAAACGGAGCACTTCAACAATGGCAACTCTTCATCTGATGGTCGGTCTGCCAGGCAGCGGAAAAACCACAGAAGCCAGGCGGCTGGAACGGACTCTTCCCGCCCTTCGCCTCACAACGGACGAATGGCATCTGCGTCTCTTTGGAAATGATTTCAAAAACGACGGAGATGATCACGAACACAACATCCGTCATTCCGCAATTAAAAAAATCATGTGGGAAACCGCACGGAATGTTCTGCTTCTGGGGGTGGATGTCATTCTTGATTTCGGATGCTGGGCAAAGGTCGAACGAGACGAATTCCGTGAAAAAGCCCGGGAAATCGGCGCAGACTTTAAAATCCACTATCAGGAGTGTCCCCTCAATACTCTATGGGAACGGCTGGAAAAGCGGAATGAAATGGTCGGAAAAGAAACCGTCTTCCGTATTTCAAGAGAAAACCTCGAAACATGGTTCCGACAGTTCGAACCCCCTTCGGAAGAAGAACTGAACTGGACAGTCCAGCTGCCGCCCACTTGCTGAATTCCGCTTTTTGAGAAACTCCGGTGCCTCCGCCGCATCCGCATGCGGAGACCCCGGCAGTCAATTCATTTAACCGGTTTCACGGACGAACTTTTGCCGTCCTGCTTCGGTTCCGGTTTCGGCTTGTCCTTCAGGAAAGAACCGCGTGTTGCGGATGCGCTGTCAAAAACATTTTTCTCAACTGCATATGTCCATGGAGAGAGAGTTTTGTTCAGCTTTGCAGCCTTCTCCTTCCGTTCCCGGACGGTTTTCTCGAATTCGGCATCCAGGCGTTTTTTATCTTCCGGTTTCTCGCCGGACGGAGATTTCCGCCTGGCGTCGCCTTTCCAGGCGACGGTAACTCGCAGGTAATGTTTTCCATCCGTTCCTGCGCCCGGACGGATCGTGTAGAGCAGATCATCGCTGTCGGTCAGCAGGAGTTCCGGGGCCTTGTCCATTCCAGTGGTTCCCGGAGCGGCTTTCGGATCGGCCACATCCTGGAAACGAATCCAGGAGAAGGCGTTCCGGAGGGAAGAGATCTTCGATTCATCAAGCTCCTTGTCTGCGGGGATGGTTCCGGCAAGAGCCGGTTTCCCGTCTTTGAAGGTCAACTCCCATTCGGTTTTCCCGTTCCGTTTCAGGATGGCACGCTTCAGATCGGAGACCTGAAAGAAGTCGCGGTTCAGCCAGTCCGTCAGGGGGGAATCGACTTCATGAAATCCTTCCGGCACAACGACGCAACGGCCATCGGCAAGGAGGAGATACCGTCCTGCGCTTCCCCCCGTCATGGCAAACGGCTGGGAGGGTGTTTTGCGGCCGTTATGCTCCGAACCGAAAACAAACCGCTGGAGCATTCCGGCATTTTTGTCTGTCAGCGTCAGCGTCACGGATTTTCCGGGCGTCAGGGAAAGCTCTTCTTCCTGAATCGGGGTCAGGGAGACCACCTGCGCAATGCGGGCATCACAAAGTTTGATAAAAAGATCACGGAGTTTGGAAACATCAGCGGGATAGTTGAAACGTTCTGTCACAACCCATCCGGAATCCGTCTGCTTCAGCGTAACGGTTTTGTTCCCGCGTTCCAGTTTCACGGCAGCAACGCTGTCACTGCTGAAATCGGTGGGAACCAGTTCCCGTTTTCCCATGGAATCACTGCCGGTTTTCCGACTGTTCTGCTGGATTGCGTAGACAATTCCAAGCACGATCACAATGCAGACAAGTAGAACAAGATGTTTTTGTTTCATTGATGAGAGCTCCTTCTGCGTTTCACCGCCGCCACCGTGATCCCGGCAATGACAACCAGAATCGGCATCAGCGCAATATTTACGAAAATCAGGGTGTTTTCCAGGGAGTCGATCTCCTGACGGAGCTGACGGCGGACCTGTTTGAGTTCCTTCCGTGCCTCCACCTCTTTTTTGCGGAAATCGGTCAATATTCTGCGCTGCTCAGAGGAAAGAAGCTCTTTCTCGCCGGGTTTGCGCTGACGCTGCAAATCATTGATCTGAGTCTGAACATTACGCAACTCCTCCTCTAGCTGGACAATTTTGCCCTGGAACTCCTTCTCCGCCTTCGCCTGGAGGTCCCGCACCACGGTAAACGGACGCGATGAGGTGCCGCGTGCACGAATCTCAAACAGATTTTCATCCCCGCTGAGCTGATCGACCATGTTCAGCGCAAAATTGAGATTGTCGTTGATTGGCTGGGCTATCGTCTGTCCGAGGAAATTCCCCTGTCTGACACAGAAGGAGTCAAAGAGCATATCCGCATCGCCGACAAGCACAACGACTCCCGGTTTGGAAGATTTCTTCAGAGAGGTATTCGGTTTTTCAGCGGCGGAGGCATCGGTTTTCTTCTCTTTTCCATCTTCAGCGGGAGCTGCCGCGGAAGGTTTCCCATCCGGGAAAGCGGTCGGGAACGTGCCGGAAAGCTGGAGGGCCAGCGCAAATTCACGATGCTCCGGTTTCAGATGTTTCAGGATCTGCTCGCCGGAGCCCTGGGCTTCAAAGCTGGCGATCAGTCCGGCGTCGTCGGATGAATGCAGGAGAATCGTCTGTTTCAATCCCTCCACGGGAGTTCCGGAAAACTCGCCTGGACAGAACAGCAGCAGCGAATTCAACGAAGCCAGCGCGGGAACAGCGGTATCCATATCCGCTTTTCCGAGGGTAAGCACGGTCGGCATCGACTCGACATTACCGTAGGCGCCGCGCAGACGGGTTGCGAGTTTGCGGTCCGCCACAATTTTGCCGTCACTGAACTCCAGCCCCCATGTTTTCAGCAGTTTGCCGAAGGAAAAGCCGCCGGGCTGCGGGTAGGGCTGCTGACGCATCCCGGAAACAGCAAAGGGATCCAGAAAGGCAAGCAGTTTGCCGCCGCGAAGAAGGAACTGATCCAGAGAGAACAGCATGTCGTCGCTGAGATTCTGCGGATGAACTGCCAGAATGACGTCGATGTCCGATGCAATCTCTCCGCTTGCAGCAGGAATTTCCACAACATCGTAGTTGCGTCTGAGTTCTGTGACAATCCACCATGCCGGGGTCCGTGTGGAGTTCATCATCACTTGCGGTCCGCTGAATCCGCCCATGACCGGAAGCGAACTCAGAATACCAAGCCGGACCTTTTTCTCCGCAGTGACTTCCGTAATCGCTCTGGCAAGATCATATTCAAGCTGTGCCTCATTTTCCGGGGAGAGGAACGGCAGGACCGCCGTTTTTCCGCCACAGGCAACCGCCACACCGAAATAGATGGGATCCCCGGAACCGAACATATCGGCAGGACGACCCGAAATGCCGTCAAGAACGGCGGAATCCTCCTCATCGGAATCCGGTTGCGGATTCAGATTGCGCAGTTCAATCTTGTCGCCTCCGGCTCTTTTGAACTCGCCGAGGAGATCTTCCACACGCGTGGCATAGTTCTTCAGGTAAACAGGCATGTCTGCCGCATCGCGCGAGTAGTAGAAGCGGAGAGTGACTACTTTGTTCAGGTGTTTCAGGATATTCTCGCTGCCCTGCGAAAGGGTGTAGCGTTTTTCTTCCGTGCAGTCCCAGCGCAGATTGACCGGCTTCAGGATTGCGTTCAATATCATCAGAATAGCCGCGACGATCAGTACCCCAGCAATCGAACTGATCCAGGCGACCCTTTTTTTCATTTTCCAGTTTGAATTCATAGGAATGGTTCTCCTTGTACGCGGTCAGCCGCGGCGATTTTTCAGGGCAACTCCGGTAATCACCAGCGCCAGCACCATTAATGACAGAAAATAAACGATGTCCCGCAGATCGAACACTCCCCGCTGCATTCCATCAAAATGGTAAAAAACGCTGAGTCCGGCAGCAAAGTCAAGCATTCCGGAAGGCGCACCCCATTTCAGGAGCAGTCCGGTCACAGGAGGAAATCCGACCAGAACCAGGAGCAGACAGAGGACCGTCGAAGTGATGAAGCTCACAATCTGGTTCCGCGTAAACGCCGATGTCATACCGCTGACCGCGAGATACGCACCCGCCAACAGGAAACTGCCCGTATACCCTGTTACAATCGGTCCCGGGTCGGGATCTCCAAGATAACAGACGGTAAATACAATCGGACAAGTCAGAATCAGCGCAATGCCGAGAAAAATCCAGCCAGCAAGGAACTTGCCAAGGACCGCTTCCGGTACCGACACCGGCATCGTGAAGAGCAGTTCCAGCGTTCCCTGCCGCCGCTCTTCTGCCCACTGCCGCATGCCGACCGCGGGAACCAGAAGAAGAAACAGCCACGGGAACCAGAAAAAGAAACTGTTCAGATCGGCTTCGTTCCGCAGGAAGAATCCTCCGATCATGAACGTAAAAAACCCGGTCAGCACCAGAAACATCACCAGAAAGACATACGCAACCGGTGATGTGAATGTACTGCCCAGTTCGCGGCGGATGATCGTCAGAACGGGATTCATGCGGCACCCTCCTTTCTGCCGGTGCTGTCGGAGGTGGTCAGACTCCGGAACACCTCGTCAAGTCTGCCGGGATCTGTATGGAGTTCGCAGAACTGCCAGCTGTGTTCATCCAGAGCCTTTTTGATCTCCAGGGCAAAGTTTTCCTCCCTGCCGTTCGAGGGATGTACCGCAAGCGTAATGCGGTCCGACTCCCTGCCGAGGATTTCCACACGCCGGACAGAGGAAAGTTTTTCGAGTGCGGCACGGGCACCGTCTCCATCGACTCCCAGAAGCGTTACCAGCAGTCTGCCTCCATGCGGGGCTCTGGCACGCAGCTCCCGGGGAGTCCCATTGAAAACAATCTCGCCACGGTCGATGATGATGACTCTTGTGCAGATCGCCTCGACCTCTTCCAAAATGTGAGTGGAAACGATAATCGCTTTACTTTTACCCATTTCCCGGATCAGTTCGCGCATCTCATGCTTCTGGTTCGGATCGAGTCCGTCGGTCGGTTCGTCCAGGATCAGGACGGGGGGATCGTGAAGGATCGCCTGCGCAAAACAGACTCGGTGATGATATCCCTTCGAGAGGGTGTCGATGGTCTGATTCATGACCTTTTCCAGATGGCAGAGTTTGACCGCTCTCGCAATTGCCGTCTCTCCTGCTTCTCCCCGGAGACCGCGGACTGCCGCTGAAAACTTCAGGAATCCCGCCACCGTCATATCCTGATAGGATGGCGCATTTTCCGGCAGATATCCGAACAGCCGTTTGGCATCCACCGGTTTTTCCTCAATGTCGCATCCGTCAATTTTGACGGACCCTTCGGAAAGCGGCAGATACCCGGTAATCATCCGCATGGTGGTGGATTTTCCCGCGCCGTTCGGTCCGAGAAAGCCGAGCACCTCGCCTTTCCCGACCGAAAAACTGATTCCGGCGACCGCGGGCTTATCGCCGAAATATTTTTTGACATTGGTGGCTTCTATCATGCCTGTTTTTCTCCTTTGGCTATGTTGAATGCAAAGTAAAAACAATTATCGGATCAATCTCCTTTTTCCATCGCAGGAGAAGCGGACGAAAAAAAGAAACGGTTCCCCGCTGTCATCCGGAAACCGGCGGAAGCGGATTCTCGTTATATAGCACCGCACACCGTTTTTTCAAGTGTCCCTCTCTCCGGATGACAGAATTCTGACAAAACCGATTTTCAGTGGAAGACAACACTTTTTCCCTGTTTGTTCCATTCAATCCGACAAATAAACAAGAAATGATCCTGACGGAGCTTCTCATCCGTTGTTTTCATTTTTTCTGTTGGAAAAAATCGGTGGAAACGGGTATATTACAAGGTTCAGGAAAAGAAGAAAGGACGGACCACCGATGGCGGAAAGAGTACTCTGGGCAGTGGAAAATATGAGTCTTCAGATTGGACGTCAGATCTTATTCGACAAGGCGGCGATGTCCATCAGTGACGGAGAACGCGTGGCACTCGTCGGACGCAACGGCTGCGGGAAATCCACTCTTTTGAAAATTGTCGCCGGCGAGGAGACACCCTCATCCGGCGAAATCAGTGTTGCCCGGAACATCCGGATCGCCCACATGCCGCAGAATTTTGAACCGGAACCGGACCGTTCGGTAAAAGAAGTCGTCCGGGAAGGGCTTTCCTGGTTTGAAAATCTCCATCAGCGCTACGAATCTCTTCCTGCGGAGTCACCGGAACATGAGAAACTGGAACACCTGCTCTCCTGCCATAATGCCTGGAATCTGGACAACAAACTGGATACCATTCTGGATAAACTCTCCATTTCAAATCCGGAACGAAGTTGTTCCGGACTCTCCGGCGGGGAGCTCCGGCGTGTGATCCTCGCGCGAACGATCATCGCCGAACCAGACCTCCTGCTGCTGGACGAACCGACCAACCATCTTGATGTTGACACCATCGCGGGAATCGAAGAGTTTCTTGCGAACTATCGCGGGGCATGTCTTTTTGTTACACACGACCGCTATTTTCTGGATCGGATCGCCTCGCGGATCATTGAACTGGACAACGGAAAATTTTTCTCCTGCGAGGGGTCTTATGCCGATTTTCTGATTGCAAAGGAAGAGCGGGAATATGCGGAAGACCAGGCGGAAAACCGTCGCAGAAGTTTTTTGCGCAGAGAGATCGAATGGGTGCGCCGTTCCCCGAAAGCGCGGTTGCGCCGGAATCTCGGGCGCTTGAAGCGTTACGACGAAATTGCTTCGCAGAACGCGCCCGTCAGAACCGGACGGATGGAACTGGTTATTCCGCGGGCTTCGCATCTGGGAAACAAAGTTGTTGATCTGAAAGAGATCTCCTTTTCCCGGGGAGAACGATGTCTGATCCGGGATTTTTCATTTGAATTCACGGCGAATCAGAAAATCGGAGTTGTCGGAGTAAACGGCTGCGGAAAAACGACTCTTCTGAAGCTGATTACGCAGCAGCTGCAACCGGATGCCGGAGAGGTATTCGTCGCGCCGACAGTTGAATTCAATTATGTGGACCAGTCGCGGATTGCTCTGAATCCGGAACATACGGTCTGCGAGGAAATCGGTGAGGGACATACGTTCATCAATCTCGGAGAGGAACGCATTTCCATCTGGGGATACCTGAAACGTTTTCTGTTTGAAGACGAACGGATCAATACACAGATCAAACACCTTTCCGGTGGAGAAAAAGCACGCCTGATGCTGGCTAAAATTCTGCGCGGAGGAGGGAATTTCCTGATCCTGGATGAACCCACCAACGATCTGGATCTGGTTTCTCTGCGAATTCTGGAAGAAGCGCTCGCAGATTACAACGGCTGCCTGATTGTGGTCAGTCACGACCGATACTTTCTGAACCGGATCTGCACCCACATCATTGCATTCGAGGGAAACAACGGCTCCCTGTTTACTACCGTAGGCGATTTTGACTACTATCAGACAAAGAAAAAAGAACGTATGACGGCAGAACAGGAAAACAAGCGCCGGGAAGAAGTCAAAACGGCTCCTCCCCCTCCGGTCAGACGCAACACTCCCAGGAAATTGAGTTTCAAAGAGGAACGGGAACTGGAATCTCTGGAACAAACGATTGCAGAAACCGAAGAACGGATCGCCGAAATCGAAGCGATGTTTTCCGATCCCGATTTTTTCGCCCGGCATGGAAAACAAACCGCCGAACTTCAGCGGGAACTGGAGGAACGGAAACACTCCCTCGAAAACGCCTATACCCGCTGGGAAGAACTGGAAAGCAAAAAGGAATCCTTTCAATAAACGAGGCTGAAAATGCGTTCTGAAAACGAAGAGAAGATGGAAAAACTGGTCGGGATTATGAAAAAACTGCGTTCGCCGGAGGGGTGTCCCTGGGATAGAGAGCAGACGCATAAATCCCTGAAAAAATGTCTGATGGAGGAGTGTGCCGAACTGATGGACGCCATCGACGCCGAAAACGAACAGGAAATGTGCGAGGAACTCGGCGACATCCTGATGAATGTGGTTCTTCATTCCGTGATGGCGGAAGAACGTGGAAGTTTTACGTTCCAAGAGGTAGTGGAAGGAATCAGCGAAAAGATGATCCGCCGGCATCCGCATGTGTTTGGAGATGAGTCTGTGCGGAATTCAACGGAGGTTCTCGGCCTTTGGGACCGCGTAAAAAAACTGGAGAAAGCAGATCGGAAATCCATCCTGGACGGAATTGCCTATCATTGTCCGGCACTGCTTCAAGCGGAAAAACTTCAGAAAAAAGTCGCAAAATATGGATTTGACTGGAGCAATGAGCGTCAGATTGTCGACAAAATCCAGGAAGAGCTGGATGAGGTAAAAGCGGCTCTGGATACCGGAAATCAGACACACATTGATGAGGAAATCGGTGATCTTCTTTTTGCAACGACAAACCTTTCCCGCTTCCGTAAGCGTTCGAGTGCGGAAGAACTGCTGGCTGCGGCAAACCGGAAGTTTGCATCGCGTTTTCGTTATATAGAACAACGTCTTGCGGAACAGGGTAAGACTCTTGAGGAAAGTTCTCTTTCGGAAATGGATGCGTTATGGGAGGAGGCAAAAGCGCAGCAGGAGAAAGAAAATAACTTTCCCAGACAACATTGATCAATCTGGAACTGTGGTTTTGTCGCCTGCACATGAACGTTTTTCGAAGGGATTGATTTGTTTTTCTGCTCTTCAGAGGAAAAAAGGCGACAAAAAAAGAAGAATCCGCTTGAATCTTTGTCTGCATGTGATATAGTATTGAACTGCCGGATTCCGGTATTTTATGGTGGTTGTAGCTCAGTTGGTTAGAGCGCCTGGTTGTGGCCCAGGAGGTCGCGGGTTCAAGTCCCGTTTACCACCCCATTATAAATTCTCTGTCCGAGTCAGCCCTTTGATTCGGGCTTTTTTATTTCTTGCGTAAAACCCCTTGTGTCAAAGGGATTTGCAACATTTTACCTTTGATACATAATTCTCTGCAGAGAATGGAG
>CASEYW010000091.1 GCA_949292215.1 uncultured bacterium | reverse complement strand
AGGCAAGCGGATGCGAACAGACCAGAATACGGGTCCGTCCTTCCGAGAAAAGTTTCAGGAGAATATCGCGGTACAGCTCATCCAGCGGATCGTAAACGGAACTGATTCCTTCCGCATCGCGGGTGAACGAGACCATGGGGAATCCCTCCTTTTTCAGTTTCAGCGCCTGCGCCATGATCGGCGGATCGGCCGACAGGAGCATCAATCCCGAAAGGTTGGCGTTGCGCACCTCTTTCCGCAGGAGCGACGGGGTTTCCACATGAATATCCTGAACCTGATAGCCGATGTGTCTCCGGGTCAGTTCCCGGGCTGTTTCCGCGAGGAGTTGCATGGCGTAAAAACCGTAGAATGAGATTTTCCCGTCATTGAAAATATATCCGAAGATTCTGGTGCCGGAATAGTCCTGTGAGAATTCCACCTGACGGGAGATGGTCCCTCCGCCGCGGCATGGTTCGAGATATCCATCCGCGATCAAATCCTGAATGGCGCGCAGGGCGGTCGGCTGGGAGATCTTGAACATCTCTCCCAGCTTCCGGCTGGACGGAAAGCGGACCGGCTGCGCTCCTTTTACGGCGATTGTGTTTATGACATATTGCCGTATTTTCATGAAATCTGTTTTTTCCGTCGGAGGCATGCAAGGTCCCTTGTTTCTGTTGTTTTATGTATCACTGAACTTTTCACTTTTATTATACGATATTTCTAAAAAAAGTCAATACTTTTTTTCCAAAAAAACGGAAAAAAACTTTATTTTATACTCAGAAATGAAAATGGAAAGAGAATATCCGTGAATGATGTATTTTTCACTGAACTTTTCACTTATGACTTCTTGAAATATATTTTATGTTTTGACGGATTGAAGAGAGCAAGCCCGTTTTCCTCTTGTTGTGAAAGACAGGAAAACGCGTGGAAAGTTGGAGTTGAAAAGATCTTCAGATTTGAGTGGCAAAATTTGTCTTAGAGTTTGTTTCACCAACGAAACTCCGCATGGAATAAGGATGTTATTTTGACAGAAAAGTCATCTGTCACACCTGATGGAATTGCAAATATCAATAGTATTTGCACCGAAATTTCATAGGCAGGAGATCTATGGGAAACCGACAATCGATATAGGGAAAAACCTTGCGAATCCTCTGTGAACGGAAACATGTGGCAATAGAGGAAAAACGAGTTATGTCCAGATCATATTCTCATGTTGGTGAGTGTTCCGCCGAGTTTGAATGTATTGCAGTTCATCGGCTATTTGAAGATGGAAAAGTTTTCTGCAACCCTTTTCTTCACCTCAAAACGACGAATTCTTCAAATCCCTTAAAATCGAACACCCCATTCATCTCGAAAAATTCCTCGCGAGATCCTTTCAAATTCATGCAGACTTTCTACCCCGGGGAACACGATTGGTCGCATTCTCCGATCAAAATATGCGCAAAATTTCGGATAGTAGCGGTCGATTTTAAATTCACTCTACACTGCTTGAAAAAAAATGAAAAAACTTCTGATGAGAGCATTGACTTACAGTTACTATAACATTTATCTTGTTTGTAAGAGAAAAATCGGAACACTTTCTCCGGCGAACCGGCGAGGTGTTGGAACGTGAATCACTAAAACAGGAGAACGAAAATGAAGAGAACTCTTTGCACTCTGTTCGTTGTGTCGGCAACTTCCATGCTCATGGTTTCCGCGGCGGATTTGCCGGGAAGTCCGCAGAAGGAAAAGGCAACTGTAACCCCGGTCGCGGAAAATTCCGGTGTTGTTGTCCGCCGGGTGACTTTCCCGCGCAGCAACGACATTACGCTGGTCGGGAATCTCTTTCTGCCGCAACAGTTTGATGCCTCCAAACGCTATCCTGCCATTCTGTGTGTCCATCCGGCGGGAAGCGTCAAGGAACAGTCCGCCGGACTATATGCGCATCTTCTGGCGCAACAGGGGTTTGTCACGCTGGCCTTCGATGCCGCCTATGCCGGGGAAAGCGGTGGAAAACCGTTCCTCTCGGAAGCCCCGTATGAACGGGTGGAGGACATCCGTTATGCCGTTGACTATCTTGTCACTCTGCCGTTTGTGAATGAGGATCGCATCGGCGCACTCGGACTCTGCGCCGGAGGCGGTTATGTGATTGCCACGGCTCCCACGGAACGCCGTATCCGCGCGGTTGCGGGAGTCAGTGCTGCCGATATCGGCGCGGCAAACCGGGAAGGCTGGCTGCGTAACCGTTCCGTCGCGGAACAGATCGCCATTCTGGAGGATGTCTCCCGGCAGCGCACCCGGGAAGCTCGCGGAGAAAAATTGATGGAGGTCTATATGTGTCCGGTTCCCACGGCGGAAACCGCTCCGTCTTTCCGGGAAGGATACGACTACTACCGCACACCTCGGGCATACCATCCCCGGGCGAACAACCGCTTCTTACGGCGCAGTCAGGCAACGAAAATGGCTTTTTCCGCGATCGAAAATGCTTATCTTGTCACGCAGCCGGTTCTTCTTATCGTCGGGGAAAAAGCGGATTCCGAATGGCAGACGAAACGTCTGATGGATGCGCTTCCCAAAGGGAACAAGGCCGTGTTCACTGTTCCTGGTTCCACCCATATTGCGCTTTATGACCGGATGGAATATGTGAACCAGGCTGTTGAACGGCTCACGGACTTTTTCCGGAAGTCGCTCCCGGAAAAAGCTGCCGGGCGATAAACGGCTTAAACTCCTGCGCAGATGGAATGGAACATCAAAACTTGGAACGGTTCGGAATTATTTCTGCGGAATGATTTCCGGCTCGTCAAGCGCTTCCGGCGGATTCTGCGGGTTGCAGCGGTCTTTCTGTCCGGTAGCGAGAAGTTTCTGATAATATTGCTTTTTGTATTTCAGGACATCCATCTGCGCCTGAAGATTCCGGATCTGTTCGCGCAAAACCTTCTCCTGCCGGAAGATCAGCTCCGCCCGTTCGGGAATGGTGGAATCTCCCTGCCGACACATTTCGATGTAATGCCGGACGCCTTCCACGGACAACCCCGTGGCACGCAGACAGTGGACCAGTTTCAGCCAGCTGACATTATAGTCGGAAAAAAGACGGATATTCCCCTCGCTCCGGTCAACCTCCGGGATCAAGCCGATATTGTCATAATACCGGATCGTATAAGTGGAAAGTCCCATTATCTCGGCAACTTCCTTGACTGTATACCGGGGTTTTCTGTCTCGAAGAACCTGAAACCCGCGATGCGATTTCATCATCCCATCTCCCTGTTGTTTTTTTGGTGTTAGAGCAACTTTAAAATAGCTCAACGATTCCAGAAATCAAATCCGGTTCGGATACATCACCTTCCGGCTCGGAGAAGTGTTCCGGAAGAATTCCGCCGTCTTGAAGATACCAGATACTTTTTTCAGACAATATTCAATCCGGATTCCAGTCGCTGTTCCTGCAGACGGACGTTGAGTTCACGTTTTCCGACGGTATCGATTACTCCGTCGGGTGCGAGTGCTTAACCCGATTTCCGCTTTCACCATCAGCGCGGTGTTGTAAATGAGGTTGTAAATGCTTACAATGTTGAGTTTTTCAAAACTTTTCCGAACCACTTCAGACAGGGATTTTTCACGGGCTCTGGCGGATGCCGATCCGCGAACAGATCACTGGGCGGGTCCGAAGATCGCGGAGCGTCACGGCCTTATTCTCCTCAGGCGGAGAGTTCTTCCGCATGACGATCCCCAGACATTTCGAATAGGCAACGCGTCGTAGAAATGATACGGGACTATCGCTATGAGCCTCATATACGTCCGCGAGGAGAAGAAAAGAGAAGCTGTTCAGAACGGCTTCAAAGCATGTCGCCGGATTGTGGAAGTCGTCCACTCCTGCTTTAATTGTTACCGGAAATTGCTTGCCAGATACGAAAAAAACAAATTAGGTATATGAATCATTGCTTCAACAGGACGCTGGCATTATCACTTTTAGAAAAAAATGGGTCATTATTTAAGGATATATTCTAAATTGCTTAGCTGAAGCACGGGCTCTGCCGGACAAGTGGCAGAGAAAGCATCGTTTTTCAACTACACCCGCCGCAGTATGGGGACAATTTGAAGGCTCTCCCGAGCGCATGAACTGTCTGCTGCTGGAATCAACCGGCAGGGATGATATGCCCTTTGTGATTCAGGAGTATTACGCGAAAAAAGGCGTCGTGTGGATGACTGCATCGAGGGTCAGAAGTGCATCAAAGATAAGGCAATCAAGTATCTGCCGGATAAAGACTATCTGGCTTATCTGAAACGAGCCCTAAAACATTGAATTGCTACGTCGGATTGCTGAATATGGGGGACCCAAGCATCTCTTTTTCCTCCCCTGAAATCGAGTTTCTGAATGACAATATTCTTTCTTGAGATATAAAACGTAAAATGCAAAAATTCAAATATTTTGTATTACCGCTCATAACCGCCATCGTTTTTAATCTTTTTTGAATTCTTGATATAATCAAGAGCTTTTTTTCTATCGAATGTAAATTTTTTAAGTACAATACATCTGTTTTTTGAAAGCATAAACTTTTCTTCTCCAATGGCATATAGAACAGAATTTTTTAAAGTTTCTCCTATTAGTTTGTTTTTTACTCCATCAATAAAATAATAATCGCTTCGCAACCCTCCGTCAATAACTCTTCCTGGGGCTATCCCGACTCCCCTTGCTGCATATGTGTATTCAACAACAATACCGGAAGTGTTTTTGTTGACTACATCAAGATATTTGAATTCTCTCCTGATTTTTTTTAATTCAAAATCCTGACGTTGTCTTATCCTTCTATTTTTAATTCGAATTTTGTTTTCTTCTTCTATTTTCCTTAATTTTTCTCCATTTTCTTTTTCTTCTTTTTTATACTGTTCTCTTAAATTTGATGGCAGATCAGAGTAGGGAATAGTTGATATTCCGTGCTTGTGCACAATCTGAAGTCCCTTTAATTTTGGTTCCATATTCTGAATTTCAAAATATTCCCTTCCAGAAACCGTTTGCAGTGAATCAGGAGATGCAAAAAGTCTGGGAAATGTCAGTAAAAACAAACAGAAAAAGAGAATCTTATTCATCTTCATTTTAACCCCCTTTGCTTAATTCATTTAATATACAAGAGTAAAATTTTTTTTTCAAGTTGACAAATTCTGTTTTAGAAAAACAGGAGATTAATTTTATGCCTACTGATATTACAACCCTTGCCATTGAAATACAGTCGAGAAATGCCAATGCCGACCTTTTGAAATTCAATAAAAATCTTGAAAATTCAGATTCGCTTGCAAAAGAGGTGACAAAATCTCTGGGAATCGCATTTGGAGCCGCCAGTGTCATTTCGTATATGAAAAGAGCAACGGCGCAATCAATCGCATTTAACCGGGAACTTTACAACATCAAATCAATTGCCGGAGAACTGAACCTGGACAAAATTCGAAATCAGCTTGTGAGTCTGGATTCCCGTCTCGGGTATGCCGCCGACAATGCCGGAGCGTTCTATTTCGCCTACTCCGCAGGTGTGCGTGGTTCGGAAAAAGAGCTTGTGAATTTTACCGGGGAAGTCGGCAAACTTTCTCAGGCTATTGTTTCCGGGCAGATTCCTACAATGGATGCTGTCACTTCGGTTATAAACGCTTATGGGTTAAAGGCTTCCGAGGTTACAGAAGTCACAGACATGTTTTTCCAGGTGGTCAAACAGGGAAAGACAACTGGAAGCGCTTTGGTAAATTCAATCGGAGCCATAGCCGGAGTTTCTTCCAACGCCGGAGTGTCCATAAACGATCTCGGAAACGCCATAGCGACATTGACCACCACCATGCCAACGGAACGCGCGATAACACCTCGATGATTACAGCATTCATCAAGCTGACGGATGCCGCAAAAGAGTCCGCGTAGATTATGCGGATGGACTCGGTTATTCGGATGATCAACGACGAGGAGAATGGAATCTTCGAAGGATGGATCACAGAATATGTCGCGGACGGCGACGGAATCGACGATGAGATGGATTACGCGGATTTTGAATCATTCTATCGGGATGCCTGCGGATATTTTGCCTGAAATATTTCTGCCTTGATCTGCAACGGTGAATTAACGAAATCGGGTTACAGCATGGAATTTTACAATTCAAACCTTGATACGGAGGATAATCATGGAAATTAAACACACATTGGCGGTCCAGATGTTTGATGTCAACTTCTACACAAAGGAAGTTGTACCGAATATGGGGAAAGTTTTTTCGGAAACACGTTTTGGGATATTGTGGAAGGAATGACGGTTCACAACCCATTCAGCAGCGGCAAATCGAAACGGATGTATCTCAAACAAACGTTGAAGGGGATCGGAATTTTGAATTGCAATTTGCCGCATGACGAACGGGAGGCTTGTACGGTATTTGTCGAGCGCCTGATTGCTGCGGGGTCTGCAGGATATATAATTCGGGGCGGGAAAGTTGTACCGCCATGGCGATGGGATGAACAGCGAAAAATACCAGTATTAAAAATCCGGAAAAGACGTGTTGTTGATCATGTCAACATCAGTGAAAAATACAGAGAGACGAGCCGACAGAACCTGATTAAGAGTCATAAAGCACGACGATCGAATCCGGAACTGGCGCGAGAGATTGCGCTCAAGGCTTCGGTGGCGGCCAAGGCGAAGCTGACTCCGGAAGACCGAAAGCGAATTTGTGCGAAGTCTCGTGCGATACGTTTGTTGAAGCGTGAAACGATGACGGAAGAGAAACGTGAAGCGCAGCATCGGTGTCGTCTGGAAGCAACACGGCGCGGATGGGAGACTCGTCGTAGGCGGGCTGCGGAAGCGGCTGAAAGGTTGAACTAAACGTAGACATAACAGCCAGCAAAACCGGATGTTTTTACCGGCAATAAAACGGCAACAAAACAAAAAAAATCAGCGAGTTTTACATTTTTACAACTCGCTGATTGTCATACTCTTAAAATGGTCGACCATTTTTTTATTTTCCAGAAAAATTCTCTCCACCTCAAAATGGCGAATTTTTCGAGTCTCAAAAGGAGGAGCATTTTCACTTCTCGAAAAATTCTCCGGGAGAAACTGGAACTTCATTCTGCCTCAAAAAAGAGTT
>CASEYW010000090.1 GCA_949292215.1 uncultured bacterium | reverse complement strand
CTGCTACATGGACTTTTCGAGTGCGCCGAATTTTCTGGTGCTCTTCTGTGCGGATGGCTCGCCGCATCCGATGCTCGTTGCGCATTCCGCGATGGCGCGTCGTCTGGAGGGCATGAAATTTGTGCGGACAAAAGAACTCTGTAAAGACCTCTGGGCGTATCTCTTTACCAATGGAAAGCACTCAATAGCGGTTATTTCTGGTCGCTCCAGTGCCAGGAAGACAAGAATTGAGTGCTCTCTGAAGAATGGGAAAGCGGTTGATCTGTATGGCAATCCGCTGACGCTTCCGGCGGTTTACAGCGGTACACTTCTCTATCTGGCTGCTCCCGTTACAGCGGATGTGCTTGCCCGAACGGTGACAGTGAGGAAATGAGTAGATGTAATATATATGCGACTTTATGGGGATTTCAGAGGGAATGCCCCATGAAGTCTTTTTTTATTGCTAATTGTCTATAAAGTTCAAGAAAGAAGCCCCCTTTTGATACCATCCAGAAAATTGCGCACATTACCCCTGGACGGGAGAGGAGGTTTTCGGAAAGTTGTTCTGTTCGGCATGGACCCCGGAACGTTCCGAAGTCGTGTTGTGGGTCTGGTCTGTTTCAAATCCCCGTCCGGAAGTTCCTGTGGATCATGTGACGGTCACAGCCCGTGTCCCGATGGTGCTCGTCGCCGTGACAACAGAGCACTGATCCGCGATAAAAAATGCCGGGCTCGGCTCAGACGGACAGGGTCGCTCTTTTTCGGGAACAGCTTAATCCTGAGTCCGGGAGATCAGAGCTGAGATTCGATCGGCGGTTTCCCGGCAGTTCCGGACCGGCAGCTCCGGATCGGAGATGCCGGACAGGTCTGAAATGGTTCCGAGAGCGGCGATGACATGACCGTTCTGGTATATCGGAGCTGCACAGGTTATCCGCGGCAGACGGGGATCGGGAAACGCGCCCCAGCCCTGTTCCCGGAAGTGGTGCAGTTTCCGCAGGAATTGCCGGAAGTCCGGTTCCGAGAGAAAGTTGTCGGTTCCGTTCCGGAGATCCCAGAGGCGTTTGACACGGGCGTCCTCCATGCGGGAGAGGAGAATGATGCCCGTGGAACAGCGGAAAAGATTCAGAACAAGCGAATTCGGATTTCTGTCCCGGATCTGGATAATGGTGGTGTCGCTGATGCAGAAAAGTTCCCGCCGGTATCCGCCATCTTCGCAGACAAGAATCACGAAGTTTGCATTCTGTTCCGCCAGCATTTCCATCTCCGGCCGGGCAGCGTCCATCAGATACCGGTAGGGGTTCGCTGCAAACAGAAAATACGCAGCCGGTCCGGGAAGATAGCCTCGCCGTTTGCCCAGACTCCGCAGATAGCCGAGTTCCGTCATGGTCCGGACAATGTTGGCACATGCGGGCGGAGAAATCTCCGCCCGTTCCGCCAGTTCGCCCAGTGATCGCGGATGTTCCGGAGCTTCGGAAAAACTCCGGAGAATTTTATGGAATCGTTCAATAACCTGGATCATGGCGGTCACCCTTATGCCTTCCAGCGTTTGAAGTGCTGCTCCGCCATGGTGCGCAGATCATTGGAAAGGTCGTGATAAATCTCTTCTCCTGTGGAGGAGGAGTTCTTCATCAGAAGCCGATAGGCAAAGCGGCGGTCGGCAAAAATGGTGTTCAGGCGGGTTCTGAGTTCCGTCCGCAGTTCAGGAAGTGCATCTCCGAGCGCGAGAAGACTGCGCAGCGTATGCGAGAAAATCTGTACATCTTCCGGGAATGAAGAGAGAATCGCAAGGAGAAAATCCGCATCGGAGGGATTCCGGAAATGTCCCAGCAGATGGATTGCCGCAAGGTTTCTCGGCTGGTTCTGGCGCGGGTTTTTCGTCATTTTCGGACGGAACTCATCTCTGGATTCCACAATCTCCCGCAGGATCGGACGTACGGAGTCGTCTCCGGCGAGTCCGAGGGCGATGGCGGCGTTTCGTTTTGTGTGTTCATCTCCGTGTTCCACCAGCTCGCGGAGAAGGGAGGCATACTGGTCCGGATCGTGTGCGGCAACCCAGATGGCTTCTCCCGGAGTTTCTCCGGAAAGCAGTTCGCGAATGACATCAATACCGACAGGATCGGTTTCGGGAATCAGGAGCTGTTCGTTGAGTGCGCCGCTTTTACGGACTTCCGCTTCCAGAAGATCCGGATCCAGTGCCCTGAGCGGACGGCCCGTTCGAATGCTCTGTGCCGCCGCCAGCGCCGCAATCTCTCCGAGTTTCTGAATGGAACGCTGCATACGCAAATGCGAAGCCATCGTGTGATCGACCGAGACGGCCCGTCCGGCTGTGATGAAGTTCGTGAAGCCTTTCACCAGCAGAATTTCCAGAGGAAGGGGGACCGAAATGCGTTTTCCCCAGAGACTTGCCACAACCATCCAGTCGCAGGTTTCCTCGTCGGCGAATGCCCAGTCCTGGGAGTGGTCATCGAAGTTAGAATAGGCCCAGGCAAGAGTCCGGAGCCCGGATGCACGGTGCGTGATGACGTCATGGAATGTGATGGTGTGTTCGCAGACAGGCAATCTGCCTTCGCGTGCCCCGGGAATCTGGGTAAGCCAGAGGATCGGTTCCTGTCGTTCCTGCGGTGAGAGCGTATGCTGGGCATTGGAGGAGAAAATTCCTGTTGTGACGCTTTCCGGATCGGACATGAGAATGTAGCCTGCGTCGAAATTGGAAAATCCGGTTCCGTTGCCTCGTGCCGTGACGCGGACGCTGGAAAACGGCTGGCAGCGTCCGTCGAATTCACGACCCTCCCGGAATTCTGCGCCGATCATCGCGGAGAGATCACCGTTGCTGGTGGCATCAATGAGAATTCTGCAGCCGATGTCTCGGATTCCACCGGGGGTCGCTGCACGGACTCCTAAGACCGTCTTCCCTGTCGGATCCAGCCAGACTCCAACTACCGAGGATTCATAGAACAAACGCCCTCCGTTCTTCAGAATCCGTGACTCGATTACGATTCCCTTGGCATCGGCATTGTATCGGTGATTCGGTTCGAAGTGGTCTGCGCGGATCGCATTGCTTTCGGCATCAATCGACTCGAATGCCCCGCCCGGGTAATCATAGTAGTAGGCTGTCACTCCGCCCGCTGTGCCTGTACCGCCTGAAAGCGGCAGTTTTTCCAGCGCCGTAACCGCAATTCCATGCTCCGCAGCCGTAACCGCCGCAAGAGATCCGCCTGATCCAAGGCCGGCAACCAGAAGATCCGTGCGGGAGTCGAACACGACCGGCTGTCTGGTGCGGACACTGCGTTTCCCCTTCCGTTCCGAATAGAGTGGAAGGTCGGCTGCTTCCGCCGCGGTTTCCGCCGCATTTCCCTTGCGGTTTGCTGAATCAAGATCAATGAGGCACTCTTCCGCATTTTCCAGCAGAAGCCCGGTATGATCAAGCGCGGCAAGCGGATTCGGATCATAAGTCGGATCAACCCAGTAAAGATTTTCGCCGAGTCTGGCGGTGGAAAGATCCATTCGGTAGCCGGCGGATTTTGCAATGGAGCGGATTCGGCTCTCCCGCAGTTCCGCTGGACGGTCCGTCCAGCGCTGAAGCAGAATCCGCCGCATTTCCGGATAGGAGGTTCCGGCGGGAAATTCGCAGGTGAAAAAGAGTTCGTCGTCAACTCTTCCGCGATGGAAGTTCAGTCCGCTGCCCTTCCATTGGAAGAACGCTTCGGGGGTTTCCGTATAAATTTCCGCTGAGAGAAACTGGCCCTTGAGATGACGTTTCGCAAATTCGGGAAAGAAACGGCAGTTCGGGGTGGTATCGATCAGTGTTCTGCAGCGGATGGTATCGGTTCCGCCGGCATCGCAGAAGAGGAGTTCCCATTCGCTTCCGATCTGTTTCACTTCCAGGATTTCCAGCCAGAGCTTGAACTGTCGGGTATGCGGAACAAGTGCCCGGTAGAGCAGAGGCGCCAGTGCGTATGCGTCATTGAACGCGCCGCGCTTCCGCAGTTCTTCCTGAAGAGGCCGGATTGCATCAGACTTTACAGGCTGATCCATCGGCAAAATAGGACGATAGGTGTCAAAGTACTCTCCGCCGATGACGGCTCCCCGTTCCAGTACTGTTGCGTTTCCGTTTCCATTCAGCACCAGACCTGCCGCAAGACAGGTGCCGCCCAGGATGACCTTCTCGGAAAATTCCACGATGATTGCTCCTTATATTAAATATTATTGAATTTAATTTATTTATATTTAAAATAGCAGTTGTAAAAAAAATTGCAAGTTTTTTCCGGATCAGGAAAAAGAACAGAATGTGGAAGGGGAAAGCAGTTTGTCCAGAAAATTGTTGGAATCCTGCATGAAAAACGATTTGAAAATTTCTGAATTTCCTGTATCGTTATCATGTCGCATTTTTTACAAACAAGGAAAGGAATTCATCATGTTGGCTGAACAACTTGAAAAAGTGAAAATTGTTCCCGTTCTTGTCCTGAATTCTCTGGATGAAGGACTGAAAGTCTGCGAACAGCTCTGTGCGAACGGACTTCCTGCTGCGGAGATCACGTTCCGCACGGAAGCAGCGGAGTCGGTGATCCGCGAGGCGTCGAAACGCTTTCCGGAAATGTTCATTGGTGCGGGAACGGTTCTGAATGTGAAGGATCTGCACCGTGCGTTTGATGCCGGAGCGAAATTTGCGGTTGCTCCGGGATTCAATCCGAAGGTGGTTGGAGAAGCGGTTTCCTGCAATCTGAATTTCTTTCCCGCGGTCTGCACGCCCAGTGAGGTTGAGCAGGCTATGGAGTTCGGCTGCCGGATGCTGAAATTCTTTCCGGCGGAAGCCTGCGGCGGAGTCCCGATGCTGAAGTCGATCATTGCTCCGTACAAACACCTCGGCGTGAAATTCATGCCGACCGGCGGAGTGAAACCGGCAAATGTGGAGACATATCTCCAGATTCCGGAAGTTGCGGCTGTTGGCGGAACCTGGCTTAACAAGTGCGACGATGAAACAATCCGTCAGGCGGTTGAAGTCGCGAAAAAATACATCAAGCAGTAAGGAGTGCCCGGTATGTTGCAGACAAAATCACCTGATTCTTGCAGATATGACATCATCTCTCTCGGCGAAGTGATGCTTCGTCTTGATCCCGGCGAAGGAAGAATTCACACAACACGTTCCTTCCGCGTATGGGAAGGCGGCGGCGAATACAATGTTGCACGCGGAATGCGCCGCTGTTTCGGCAAGCGCGCCGCAGTGGTGACGGCTTTCGCGGACAATACGGTCGGACGTCTTGTGGAAGATTTCATTCTTCAGGGCGGAGTTGACACCACCCTGATCAAATGGGTGCCTTATGACGGGATCGGAAGAACGGTCCGCAACGGCTTGAACTTCACGGAACGCGGATTCGGCGTCCGCGGAGCCGTCGGCTGTTCCGATCGCGGAAACACGGCGGTTTCCCAGCTCAAGGCGGGAGATATCGATTGGGATTATATTTTCGGCAAGCTCGGGTCTCGCTGGCTTCACACAGGAGGGATTTTTGCTGCTCTCTCCGATACGACTCCCGATGTCGTGATCGAAGCGCTCAAGGCTGCAAAGAAATACGGGACCATGACAAGCTACGATTTGAACTATCGTCCCTCTCTCTGGAAAGGGATCGGCGGCAAGGCGCGCGCGCAGGAAGTCAACAAGGAGATTGCAAAGTATGTCGATGTGATGATCGGCAATGAGGAGGACTTTACCGCATGTCTCGGATTCGAAGTCGCCGGAGCGGACGAGAAGCTCACAACTCTCCCCGTGGAGGGTTTCAAGAAAATGATCGCTCAGGTTGTCGCCGCATATCCGAACTTCAAAGCGGTTGCAACGACTCTCCGCACGGTCAAGACGGCAACTGTCAACGACTGGAGCGCAATTCTCTGGCAGAACGGCAATTTCTATCAGGCAGTCCAGCGTGACGGCCTTGAAATTCTGGACCGCGTCGGCGGCGGCGACAGCTTCGCTTCCGGCCTGATCTATGGCCTGATGGAAAAAGACGATCCCTCTTTGGCAGTCAACTACGGTGCCGCGCACGGCGCACTCGCCATGACCACTCCCGGCGACACCAGCATGGCAACTCTCAAAGAGGTGGAAAAACTGGTCGGCGGCGCAGGAGCCCGGGTTGACCGTTAAACGGCATTTCCAAAAATATACGATTCAAAAGGAGCTTCGTTTTCAAACGGAGCTCCTTTTTTTGGCGTATTCATTTTCCGGTAAACCGGAGGACCCGTTTCCTCGAAAAATCCCGGAGAACGAACTCAGCATTTCTCGGAAGCGTCTGTCAGGCTTTCCCGGATTCTGGAGTAGGGCTTTTCTCCGGGAAGTCCGCGGGAGCCGATAATCCAGGGGTTGCCGGGATAGTTGTGCATTTCCAAACTGTCTCCCCACGGGAAGAGAGGGAGATCCGGCGGAACCTCGCCTGTGAGAAAGGGCAGTTTCGCAACGTTGAGCTGATTGGTCTCGAAGACCGGTTCCGGTGTATTGCGTCCGTCGACAGCATGGGTCTGTACGCCGAAATCCGCAGGCGTGTAACAGACTTCAAACTGCACATCGCTTCGTTTGAAGCGGATAAAACGATGGCGATGAATGGTATAATCGACCAGCTGGAAATCTGAATTTTTCCGATGAAACTCTTCCAGTGATTTCCACTTGCGGCGGCTGTCGATTGTGAAAACAAAACCATTCTGAATAAATTCCAGTTCATTTGCTTCAAAGAGACGTGTTTCACCCTCATAGTTAATCAGTTCCAGTACCTGGTATCCCTTCGGAGAGAGAAAACGGAGCGCGTGTTTTCTCTGGAGGGAAGTCGGAATCAGCGGAACGATATGAAGATAAACTTCACCCGTTTCGATGGAGACCGGGCAGACTTCAGAAGATGTTCCGGAAGCACCGCTGCAAATCGGGAAATCCCCGATCACGCTTCGGCGGATTGTCCCGTAATGAGCGGGAAAGACAATGTCCAGTTTCAGAATGTCCGTCCGGAGCGGGATGGTTTTCACCAGATTCGGGATCGTGAGGAGCATTGCCGCATTGGTTTTCTGAATGGCGTATGCCCAGCCGTTGGATTCGGTATATTTTTCATTTTGAAATCCGCCGTCCGCGGAACGTTCCTGAACTCCGATGGGGAGACGATCCGTTCGATATCGGTAGAAGACGGTGGCGGAATCACGGAATGTTTTCACCACTGGTTTCCGTTTGTATGTGGCAAAGAGCTGAAGGGTCTGTTCTCCGCCGCAGAGCGGAGTATCGACGGTTCCGAGGGAGAATTCCTCTTCCATGTAGGATACCGTGTGGTATTCTCCGGAGCATCCGGAGTAGCGCATCATGGATTCGGAGCGTCCGCGGGTCAGTGCGGGATATGTGCGTTTTTCGATCAGTTCCGCGAGCTCTTCCGGAAGATGGAATTCCGTATCGAACATGTCGCAGAATTCGGCGACGGACTGCATATGGTTTCCCGCGAAATGGATCACTTCGATTCCGTCGGGATGGAAGTAGCTGCCGATCAGGTCGCGGCCGCTGAGTTCCGGTCCGAAGATCAGCCAGAACAGCGCCTGGACGGAATGTGTATGTCCGGCACAGTCGATCGCATAGGCGCGGCACTGGGGCCCGCCCGCGAGTCTGGTGCCGGGATGATAGTGCAGCAGCAGTTCCGCCCAGAGACGGCATTCGCACTCCTCCGCGGTTTTTCGCACCAGGGGGTCTTTCGCAAGCGAAGCAATTTTTGCCAGATTGGAAAGCGTGATTGCGGAGTAGGTTGAAGAATTGAACTCGCTGGCCCATGCGGCACGCGAAAGAAGCCGTCGGAATTCATTCAGATTCCAGACTCCCTGCGCATAGGCGGTCTGGTTGTTCAGCTTTTCTCCTCCGAGGATCAGAGCTTTGGTGGACATCATCGGCATATTGTCGTTGCAGCCGTGGAATTTGAGGTCCGACTGGGCAGACCCTTCGTAGGTCCGGAAGACCTGTTTCGCATGGTGAAGCATGACCTCTCTTGCTTGATCCGTCAGAAGCGGATCATATTCGGCGAGGAGTCCTGCGAACAGATTGGATTGAAAAACATTGTAACGGCCTCCGTTTCCGGTGTCGTTGTAACGTTCAACCATCCGGTTGGCAAGTTCCACATCCGCCCGCTCTCCCCGGAGAAGAGCGGGAAGAATCCAGACCGGTTCGCGCCACGGGGGATTGAACTGCGGAATTTTACCCGAACCATCCGGATGGATTACGGATGGTATTTTCCGCCGCGTGGCGGAGAAGAACTCTTCCCGCCGGGCAGCAATTGCACGTTTGTCCAATTTCATGACGGATTATTTCCCCTTGAGAAACGGATAATTCAGCTTCCGGTCAATGGCTCCGAGTTTCCGCAGGGCAAGCATGGAACGGATGGTCAGCGATGGATTGTCCAGAGTTTTTGCCAGATTCAGGCGTGCCTGGTTGTATTCGGAGGACCCTTTCGAGGCCAGAAAGAAAACCGGGTGGTCGGGAGGATTTACGTTCAGACCTTTCAGATAGAAGAAGGTCCCGGAAAAGGCCAGTCTGCTGGATTTGCCGGAAATGGAAACACCAACCTCAGATTTCGGAGAATAGAACTGTGTGGCAAAAAAGTCGATTCCGCCGTGGAATCCGTCGATCCGGATCGGTTTGTCGATTTTGACGCATCCCATGGTGACGTGCCCTTCCGGATCTCCGGGCTTTCCGAGAAAGGTGAGCGTTTCCGGCATTGCCTGTTCAATGTAGAAATCGCTGGTGGTGAAGGGATGGCTGTCCTCAAGGTAGACGCTGTACCGGGAGAGCGTCGCAAGACGTGTGATGATTCCAAAGAATCCGCCTCTCGACTTTCCCTTCGCCCAGACGGTCCCTTCGTAGCCGACCCGCTGGAGAATGGTCGCACTTCCGCTGTTGAACACATGGATGTTTCCTTCCGTGTTGTTCAGGACAACCGTATCTTTTGCTGTCAGGTCCTCAAAACGGAACCCGAGATGGAACGGAATGAAAACATACTTTCCCGTGACATAAATGGAATCATAGGTGACAAAAGAACCGTTTTTTGACGGATACTGCCTGAGATCTGCTCCGCGTCCCTGAAAATCGCAGACTTTTCCGTGGGAGGCCGCATCCTCCCGCTGCGGAGCAGGCTTGAATACAAGACCGTCGCGTTTGATGCACATGGTGGTCAGCAGAAGCTTGCCCTCCGGACGGACATTGACGGCGTTCTCGTCGGGTGCTCCGGCAAAAAGAATCTCCGCCTTCATGGTTGAGCCGCCGAAACAGAAGTCTTTCCCGCTGACTTCCAATGGTTTTGTGGTTCGATAAGTTCCTGCCGGCAGATAGGCAATTGCGTTTTTCCCGTAGGATTTTGCCGCATGGATTGTCTTTTGAATGGCATTTGTGTCATCGGTTCTGCCGTCGCCTTTCGCGCCGAATTCCTTTACCGCGTCAAAGAGTTTTCCCGGCATGGAGACGGTTTTCGGAATGAATTCCATCTGTTCCGAAAGTTCGATCGGAGAGTTTCCCGGCAGCGACACTTTTTTCGAGGCGCGCAGAGTTCCCTTTGCAAAGCGCTTGAAACCGAGAAGCGTGTTGTTCGCTTCCAGAATCGGCTGCGACGCATCCGCCTGAAGAAAGCTGACGGAAGAATTCCGATGTTTCAGTGTATTGTCAAACAGGGTGAGCGGAGCTCCGGTGGAAAGAATTGCCGAATCCGCTTTCCAGTTGGCGATCAGACAGTTTTCGACGGTCATCGGAGCGACTGAGTTGCGGAACTCCAGAAAGCGTCCGGAACCAACGGAGATGGACCGCCGGATGCTGGAGGCATGTTCCGGATTCGCAAAGACATCCGTTCCGTTGTTTTCAAATTTCGAATTGCGGACATAGAAATTGCCGTTGACACATTCAACGGCATACCGTTTGTTGTTCCGGAAATGGCATCCGTCGAACGAGAAGTTGTAGTCGTTGAAGCGGATGAATCCGGCTCCGGTGGTGCAGTTGTCGAAAATCATGTTGACAAAGGCTGTTTCCGCTCCGCAGGCTTCTTTGCCGAAGAGAATTCCGTATTCCCGGAAATTTTTCAGTTCCATGTACTGATGGTACAGATGCGTTTCAAAGAGATTCTTCCCGTTGATGAAATTCGTGTGGAGAATGCCGGTTGAGGCTTTGCCGCCGCCGTCCAGGACAAATCCCTTCATGCGATAATGGAGCATGCCGTAGATCCGGATCATGGTGCCGTTTTCTTTGCCGGTGTAACGGAGAACGGTGGAACGTCCGTGACCGTAGAAGCCGTTCCCGAGCAGACGTTTCTCACTCGATTTCTGCTGCTTCTGAATACGGAGCTCTTCCTGGATAAGATAGGTGCCGGGAGGAAAATAAAGAATATCGCCGTCTTTCAGTTCCAGAAAGAGTTTTTGAAGAGCTTTTGTGTCGTCGGTTTTCCCGTCGCCCTTGACTCCATGCTGTTTGACGTTGATCCAGTCGCTGCCCGGAACCCAGTTCAATTCCGGGAGAGAGACTGCCGAGAGAAGCACCGCAGCGAAAAATGCGGCACAGAATACACTGATTTTTTTCATACAAGATCCTTTCTGAATCGTTTTTTTCCGAGATGATTATTGCGGGATGGCGCGCCAGTTCGTATTGCGGTACGGGTCAAATTTTGTGAGAACGTGCTTGATGTTTCCCGTATGTCCGTCCGCATAGAGAAGATTCACGCTCATATTGTGGCGATAGTCCACATTGTTGACGCTGTCCGGATACTGAGTGGTTCCGCTTTCGCCGAATTTGCCCTGTGCGGCGGAATAGTCAATGCGGTAATTTCCGCCGTCCATCATGGCGAAGAGATTCGATGGCATTTTGATTTTGCTCGTTTTTGCTCCGAGGTAGCAGGGATACAAATCCCAGTTCAGATTTCCGTCTGCATCTACGCCTGCCTGTCCGTTTGCCCCGTAACTGGTATGTTTCCGTGAGGGGGCCGCATGGGAGAGGGCGTATTTCTGTTCCATGTTTTCGGGACATCTCCAGATTCCCAGCTTTGTCTGGGAGTCGAGTTCCGTTAGAAGTCCCTCATCGGGAGTGGGGAGAGCCTTGATCGAAGTCAGCATGGTCATCCAGAAAGGCGCCGTGTTGTAGGGATGGGCGGAGTGGGGGATCTGACCGTCGAATGTATCCGCATACATGTTGAAGGCCGTTCCAAACTGTTTCATGTTCGCGGTACAGGAAATCTGCCTTGCTTTTCCCCGGGCGGCGTTCAATGCCGGAAGAAGCATTCCGGCCAGGATCGCAATGATGGCAATAACCACGAGGAGCTCTATCAGTGTGAAATTTGCGGCCGCCGGTATGAATTTCCGGCCCGGAGAGTTGCTTGCTGTTGCATTCGGCTGTTTCATTGGAATCCTTTCAGATTATTTCTGTTTGCATATCATCGAATGATCAGGCGGGAGAATGTCATGGAACAGCGTCCCTTGACTCCTTCCATGAAATCCTGATAAAGTTCGTACAAGGCGTTTGCACGGGCGCTGGAATCAAAGTCTATGGAAGAGAATCCTGCTGCTTCCGAAATGCCGTTGTTGTCGCATCCCAGAAAGCGGAATCGCCGGAGATCTGCATGCAGCTGCTGAAGACGATGCCTCATGGAGAAGCCCGTATCGTCATTGGCACAGACGCAGAAGATTTTCTGGCAGTGTTCCGTGCGCTTGAGAAGTTCCCGGACGGAGTTTTCATCCGCGTATCCGCTCAGATCTCTGCTGTCATCCTCTCTTTCGAAAAAGGCGGTTTTGAGATATTCGAAGGGCAGATTGCGTATCCGTGCGAATTCCGCACAGGTCTGGGCTCTGCTGTCGGCAAAGAAGGCTGCGGCTTCGTTCGCGACGTAAACCAGATAGTCGGCTCCATCGGAGAGTTTGCGCAGGGCGTCCAGCAGAGCGGCATGGTTGTTGACAACCGTAAATCCCGTTTCCGGACGGAAAAAATCGGCAAACTGCATCACCTCTTCCGTGTCCTGCATGTACAAGGTCAGAGCAAGATTGTTTCCGCAGAGAGCGGCCAGAAGCTCCTGCCAGGGATAGTGCGCATTGCGATTGGGCCGCATTGCCACCCAGCGGATTCCGTTCGCCTGAATGGAACGGATCAGGAACGGGATGTTCCGCCAGGTCTGCCACTGGTTCTCGCGCAGATTGTAGACAACGAGGCGCACGCCGTGGGTGGCAAAGGTTCGTTCGATTTCATCGACCAGCTGCCAGCGGATGTCCTCTTTGCAGAGATTGTCGTCGCTGTTGTTGGTGATGAGCAGTCCGATACAGCCTTCGGCATTGCGTCTGCTGTCCACCGGGCGACGTGCTTCCACAGCACGTTTCAGAATCCGGCTGCCCGTTTTGGTGGAGGTCTGGATATAGCCCTCACGCTGGAGTTTCGAAAGCGCGCGACGGACCGTGTTCCGGGAAACGTTGTATTGCTGTGCAAGCATCTCCTGGGTCGGCAGAAACTCTTCTTCCGCGGGTTTCTGCGAGAATTCATCCAGAAGAAGACGCTTCAGCAGTTCATAACGCGGAATGAAACGTCCTTTTTCGTAATGATAGTCTGTCAGACAGCGATCCGGCATTTCCAATTCTCCACTCTTCCTTTTTTCATTTTAGCATAATGGATCTCGTTTGGCAATGCCTTTTCTTGAAAAAGAGAAGTTTTTTAAGGACCAAATAAGGACCAAATACTGAAATGCCTTGAATTTTACGACAGAATAGGGAACAAATACAGAAATCGGTTTTTAATCAAAAATCCTCTCTTTTTCGTTGAAAGGTTCTGATGGTTGAGGGATTTGAATGAAATGAAAATTAGCCTTTTCTAAAAAATCTGTGAAATGGATTTGGCTTTTCCTGATTTTCTGTAGTATATTTCAGACAAAAGAGCAACAGGGAAAGGCCAGAGCCGGCGTTTCCCATGTCTGGAGTGTTGTATGGAAAAGAAACGTTTTATTGTGACAGGTATGCGTTGTGCCGGATGTGCCGCCAATATTGAGCGCAGTGTGAAAAAACTTTCGGGGGTAGCGGATGTTTACGTCAGCCTTGCATCCAGAACGATGAATCTGGAGATGGACCCTGCTGAAATTACCCCGGAGGAAATTGTGGAAGCGGTCCGGAAGTCGGGTTTTGATGCGGAGCTTGTGACGACTGAAACACAGAAAAAAGAGGTCATTGAGGAAGAAGAAACATCTGCCTACTTCCACCGCTTTCTGACGGCGCTTGTTTTCGGAGTCCTTCTCTGCTATGCGGCGATGAGTCACATGGCGGGGCTTCCCTGGTTTCCGATCGGGACCCGGGCGAATGCCTGGCTGCAGATCGTTCTTCTGGTTCCGGTCCTGCTTGCTGGGCGGCGTTTCTACATTTCCGGAGTCCGTTCTCTTCTGCGGCTGGCTCCGAATATGGATGCCCTGATTGCGCTCTGTACGGGGGCATCCATAGTGTACAGCCTTTTCCTGATGGGGCGTGGAGTATATGGGCATCTGTATTTTGACACTGCCGGGATGATTGTTGCGCTGATCATGCTGGGGAAGTTTCTGGAGTCACGGTCGCGGCGGCGGGCATCCGGTGCGATCCGGGAGTTGATGAAACTGGCTCCGGAGAGTGCGTTTGTAGTGCGTAACGGAAGTGAATTTGAAGTTCCGGTTTCCGATCTGAAGGCGGGCGACCTCATCCGGGTACGTCCGGGAGAACGGATTCCTGTCGACGGCATTGTGACGGAAGGCCGCGCGTCGCTGGACGAGTCCATGCTGACAGGAGAACCGATTCCGGTTGACAAAACGGCAGGTTCCCGTGTAACGGGCGGTTCCGTCAACCGCGATGGCTCCTTCCTGTTCCGGGCGGAACAGATCGGCGAAGAGACCGTTCTCTCTCGGATGATTGCGATGATCCGCGAAGCCCAGGGCTCCCGGCCTCCGATTGCGGCTCTGGCGGATCTGATTTCCGGCTATTTTGTCTGGGGCGTGATCTCTCTTGCGGTTTTGACCTTTCTGCTCTGGATTCTGGTTGGCGGACTTCCGTTTGCCGGCGCTCTTGAATTCGGGCTTTCGGTCCTGGTGATCGCCTGTCCCTGTGCGCTCGGGCTTGCCACGCCGATTGCTCTGATTGCCGGAATCGGGCGTGGGGCCCGTCTCGGGATTCTGATCCGGAATGCGACTGCCCTGGAGACTGCCGCGCGGATCGGGACAGTTGTCTTTGACAAGACCGGAACGATTACGGAAGGACGTCCTGATGTCGTCGGCATCCGAATTGTTCCGGGGGCCGGAATTTCCGAAGAGGATTTGCTTGCCCTGGCTGGCGGAGCGGAACAGCATTCCGAGCATCCTCTGGCGGCCGCTATCGTTCGTGAAGCAAACGCTCGTGCGTTAAAACTCGGGAACCCGGACGGTTTCCGTGCCATGCCGGGCCATGGTATTTCCTGCAATCTCGACGGACGCTCTCTGCTGATCGGCAGTGCCGCCCTGATGAGAGAGAACGGGATAACACCGGCGGAGTTCGATGAAGAGTCTTCCGCGCACTCTCTCGTGCAGATTGCCGCCGATGGCAACGTGCTGGGGGCAATTGTCATTTCAGATCGGATCAGGCAGGATGCCGACGAGGCGATCCTGCGTCTGCATGCCATGGGGATAGCCTGTGTCCTGTTGAGTGGAGACAATCCCCGTTCGACGGAATCGGTTGCAGAGAAACTCGGATTTGATGCCTGTCATGCAGGAATTCTCCCGGGGGGAAAAGCGGAGCTTGTGAGGAATCTGCAGAAAGGAGGACCCCGGATCGCGATGGTGGGAGACGGTATCAATGATGGTCCCGCTCTGGCACAGGCGGATGTCGGAATCGCGATTGGTTCCGGCACCGATGTTGCGATGGAATCCGCAGACATGGTCCTTTTGTGTGGCGATCTGCGGAAAGTGCCTGCCGCACTTGCCTTGAGTCGTGCCGTGATGCGTGTTATCCGGGAAAACCTGTTCTGGGCATTTTTCTATAATACGGTCTGCATTCCGGTTGCCGCCGGAGTTCTGTATGCGTTCGGAGGCCCTCGTCTCAGCCCGATCCTCTGTGCTGCGGCGATGGCATGCAGCTCCCTTTTCGTTGTTCTGAATGCGCTCCGCCTGAAACGTTTTCGGGAATGATGCTCGACGGAGTCTTCCGGAGGGAAAGCTCGAACCCTCTTTCTCTCTGTGTTTCCGGAGATTGAAAAACAAAAAAAAAGCGGTATATTATCACTTTTAAACAGAAAAAAGGCAGGAAAAACGAGAATATTTCGGGGAGAAATCCGCAAAACCGTTTGTAAAACAGGAAATCTCCGGTATATTATAAGTCTTTTATTGCCGCCTGTGACGATGTGACAGCAGCGAACGTCGGCGGGACGGCGTCATGAGGACGCCGTTTCAAACAAGATGGACAAAAGCAGGAGAATGAAGGAAGTCCGCTATGGTAAGAATCAGACTGAAAAAAACTGGTGCGAAGAACTGGATCAGCTTCAGAATCGCGGTGTGTGATATCCGTTCTGCGCGCGACGGCTACATGGTAGAGGAACTCGGATACTACGATCCGAAACACAGCGATGAGAAGATCGATGTGGAGCGCACGGAATATTGGATCTCCAAGGGTGCGCAGATGTCCGACACGGTCAAACACATTCTCGCTCGCGCGAAAGCCGGCAAATCCAAAGTACGCGGCGTGCCGGATGCCAAACCGAGAAAGAAGAATTTCAAGAAGTCCGGTGAAGAGGCGGCTTCCTGATCAAGGGATGGAGAATTGACGTGTTTTTTAAAACGTTAATGGGATTGTTCGGTGGCGGAAAGGATGAGGAGGAAAAAACGACGTCCTCCTCCTCGAAATCCGGAGCACCGGAACGAGTTGCGACACTCAGCGATCTCGAGGGCTTTGTTGAATATGTTGTGAAGGCCCTTGTAGATGCGCCGGAAGAGGTCCGGGTCAGCACGGAAGAGGGAGAGAACTCCATCCGTGTGATCAAGATCGTGTGTCGCAAGGAGGATACCGGCAAGATCATCGGCAGAAAAGGCAAAACGATCATCGCTTTGCGTTCTCTTGTCGGCGGGGCGGCCGGACGTCTGCAGGAACGTGTCACGGTTGAGGTGGTCGACTGAGCCTCCGGTTTGACATCATCACTCTTTTCCCGTCGATTTTTTTCGGTCCGCTGGGCGAAAGCATCGTCGGACGGGCTGTGGAAAAGGGGATCGTGCAGATAAACACTGTTGATTTGCGTGATTTCACTCACGACAACCATAAAACAGTGGATGATAAGCCCTACGGAGGCGGAGCCGGAATGCTGATGAAGCCGGAACCTCTGTTTGAGGCTGTGGAATCTTTGAAAAACAGTAAGACAAAAGTGTTGCTCACTTCTCCTTCCGGCGAGCCGTTTACGCAGCGGATCGCTCATGAACTGGCGAACGAGGAACATTTGATTGTCATT
>CASEYW010000089.1 GCA_949292215.1 uncultured bacterium | reverse complement strand
ACGGATCGGGGTGGACTCTTCAAACTTGAAGACGGTCATGTTGGTGTTACTCATTTGCTATTACCTCCTGCGCCGAATCCAGCAAATGAAAAGGCTTTCAGGTTCGGTGGTGGAACACCATCCTAACGGCACGACCCGTACAGTTTCCTCTGAAAGCCAAAATTCAGCGCGGTTATGTTTTGATTTAAAAAATCAAGACATAAAAAAATCATCGTTTAACGTCTCATCATTCCCCCGTCAGGGAACGGCGATGTTTTGACGGCTGCGATTCCACTCGTAACACTGTTACTATATCATCCTTTTGGTAGAAAGTCAAGCGACAGTGTAGAATAATTCAAGTTTTTCCATGTCATCCCGGCTGTCCGGCAGCGGAAGCTCCGGCTGGACAGGCGCGGCGTATTTTCCGGTTTTCCGGATTGACGGAAGAACTTCCGATGTGATCCACTTGCGAAACTTCCGCGCATTCGGCTTGTTCGACCGGATCACCAGCGCATACAGGCCAGATTCGTTGATGATGTACGTTTCTTGTTGCCGATTAAGAGAATCGGTGACGTGAGTTTTACTCACCTCATCTGAATCAAGGTTTTCAACAGCGCGAACCGGCTGCTGTATTCCGAGGGCGTCGCAAACATCTTTTGCGACGAACCATGGTTCGTTATCCTTGACGACGGTACGAACGGTGAAACTTTCCTCAAATTTGAAAATGGAAACATTCGACATTTGAAAAATCCTTTGACTTTTCTGAATGCGGCAGTATATTGTGTTTGCCGTATTCTTGGGTATTTCTTGAATCGGTACGCCGGGAAGATGCCCTACATCAACCCGGCACTTTTTATATTTCCGGCTTCGGTTTGTTTTTGCTTCCTTTAGGGCGGCCTCCTTTTGATTTTCTTGCAGCCAAAGCCGCAAGGCTTGCTTTTTTTCTTTTTTCAGACGTGGTATACTGTCGTATTTTTTGGCCACACGTCGGACATATATCCCCCGGCTTCAATTCATTTTTCTTCGTTTCCGTTTGATTTTCCTCCTTTCCGCATTATATTGTGATTTAGAAAGTCGCCCCCTTTCCCAAGGGGGCGGGTTTTTATTTCAGCGTGAGGTCTTGGGGTTAGCGGTCAAACTCAACTCCCATCTCCTCGCGCTCTTTTTTTGTCGTGGTTTCGGTCAGGCATCCTTTCGGATCGGTCAGAAACCACATCCACCAGAGCACGCTTTTTACGAGCTTCACTTGCATCACCTCCTTTCCGACTTTGGTTGTTTAAGAACCCGTTGACCTTTCGCGGTCAACAATTATAATATACTCTTAATTTTAGAGTTTTCAAGCGGGAATCCGAAAAAAAAACACAAAAAAATCCCACTTGATTTTTGTCAAGTGGGAGACGGATTAATCTTTTGGTAGAAAGTCAAGCGGCGTTGCGGAATAATTCAAAGGACAGGAGCTCCGGCTGGACTGCATTCCTTTCTTGAAATCGGAATCCGGCTACTCAATGGAACAGCTCAGGAAGCATTCTTCTAATCCGGCTCGTCTGAAATTGTATGGTTGAACGGGGGATCTTCATCCGGTGCGCAATCTCTTTTTGTGAAAGGCCCGGATGTTCCACCATGAAAATCACAATGTCTATTCGTACACAGCTTAATCGCCGCAGAAAGTTACCGCAGGCATAATTTCGATCGAGATCATACGTTGGTTCGCTTATGATTTGTTTTCGAACCTTCCCGAAAGTCCCCTTGCAGTTACGGCAGGGAGAACTCTCATAATCACGGACAGCATTCCGTTCGGCTGCATGTGGACAACTGGAACAGTCAAGCATAGCTGATCCCCTCCAGTTCTGCTTTATATCGGCCAATATCTCGATCCATTCCGGCAAGAACATAAAGTACGCTTTTGATTTCCGGGGGCGCTTTCGCTGTTCCGTCATCAACAGTCCAGTCTCCAAGACGACTTATCAGTTTTGAATTCTCGTCCGCTGTCACCGTTCCATTCGCAGAGCGAAGCATGAATGACTCCATTGCATGGTAATCATTCGGAAAAGACAGAGGTATCAAAATCGGATATACCGCATCCCGGTTCTCTTTTCTTCGTCTTCCTGCCGTTATGGAAAAACGCTGAGCATCTTCCCTTCCACACCCGTCTTCCCGATAATAATACTTCAGGACGCCGTACTTCTCGTAAACTGCATTGAACAGTTCCGCCAGACGGAAATCGTACTTTTCGAACGTCTCATTGAAAAGTATGACGGCATTTCCGTCCACCATGGCACAGACGGTAATCGCACCGGAAAAACTTTCGCGCGCCTTGTCGTATTCAGGAAAGGCGATTCCTCCTCGCAAAAAACACCGCTTCCAGCCAAAACTCCATTTAACAATAGTGATTTCTCCTTCTCGACGAAAACGAATTGGCTGTTCAACCATTGTCTTCTCCGTCACTCCCCGTTCCATCCGGAGACAGAAAAATTGGGGAGATACCCTTGATGTCAATATCCATTCTGTTTTCCATGAACCCCTGCATCTTTGCCATGAGTTCTAGAGCACGAATTTTATCTGCATCGTATTTCGCTGAATGTACAATTTCTTGCAGATTCTGAAGAATATCAATTCTCGAAAAAAGAGAGCGTTCGGCATTTTGTTGTTTCAAAAACAAAACCCGTTCTTGAACCTTTTTCAGAAGACGGGAGGAATTCGACTTCGCAGAAGCCGGTTTACAAGAAGGATAAATTTTCATATACGCACTCTTTGCATCTTTCCCAGATGCAATCTCCTGCGCAAATGCCTCATGTCTGGAATCTCTAAGGACTTGGGAATCCATAAAATCCACCTCTATGGTTAATTTAGCACAAAAGAAGCAAAATTCAAGAAAAAAATAGCACAATTGGATCAAAAAAAATATTATCTAGGGAATATACTCAAAATAACACCGCTCATCATTACGATTCCCGGATTGTCATGTAAAATAAAAACAAGATTTCAAAGGAGAGATTACATACTATATTACATACTATATTACATACTTTTGGGATATAAAAAAAGCGTCTCAAATGAGACGCTTGAGTTCAAAAATGGAGGCGTGAGTGGGAGTTGAACCCACCGGAACCGGTTTTGCAGACCGTTGCCTTAGCCGCTCGACCATCACGCCCTGTTAATTTGGTAAGACATAATGTACTGCAACATTTGAAAAAAGCAAATCCTCTCTCAAAAAAAATGCAAGAAATCATCACCGAAAGTGCCGGAAGATAGAAAATTCTTACGAATTTTTCCGAAACATCGCAAATTCAGCTTGTCGCGGAATCGACACCTCCACCAATCCATCCCCGAGATTTACGCACCTGCCGTCCCCTGCGATCAATTTCCACTCTCCCGCCGGAATCTCCAGTTCCATGGAACAATACCGGCACGCTTTTTCCCGATACATAATCAGAAAACCGGTAGTGGAATAAAAGCCGCTCATGGATTCCCCGGAAGGCTCCTCGCCGATCGGATCAATATCACCGGCAAAAAGTTTTTTCTGTATCTCCCGGTGAATCTCCATCATCCGACGGATCTCCGCACGATCCGCTTCACTCGTCAGAGATGGAGCGAACCAGAGAAGCGGATTCGCGAACATCGCCACAGCCATCCAGTAGGTCCACGGATACGCATCGGGAGAGCCCTCTTTTTTTGTCCGGTAGAATTCCCGGTTGATGTCGCCAATATACGGGATTTCAATCTGCAGCATCTGCGGACGCATATACTTCGCAAGCTTCCACAAAGCGCGGAGCGTTTTTTCCGGATGATATCCGCACCCCCAAAGATGACAGACATAACGGTTCTCCAGGAAAATGTTTCCATATTCCAGCATTCGAAAATAACCGGGACGCTGTCCGGCAGTGGTATCCAGATTAAAGAAGATTTCGCCGTTCGACTCCTCACGCGCAGTGCGCAGAAGAGTCTCCAGATTTCGCTCCGCCTCGGAGGTCCGAATCAGAACACCGTCAATTTTGAAAATATTGAATCCATATTCACGGTGATATTTCAGAAGCATATCGCAGAAAGAGCGCCAATCCCGGTACTCCGCGTTGGAACTCGGGGCCACCCAGAGAGAAGGTTCGACTCCAGACTTTCTCGCACACTCAACCAGTTTCTGGAACGATCCCCCGAGACGCTCACGCGATACCGCCCAGAACGACGGCTCCATATGACGGTTCCGGTTGATCATTTCGCTCAGACTTCCTCCTTCCTGCCAGGAGTCATCGATCTGATAGTGAGTCGCGCCGGACTCCCCGGCGGCTTTCAGTTCCGCCATCAGGAACTCTTCAGAAACCAAAGAAGGAAATCTGCCGCAACCCCACGGATTCACCGTTACCGAACAATGCTTTTCGCTCAAGCGGAAACGGGTCCGCAGATATTTTTTCAAAACCGGGCGAGACTCCTTCTCCGAAGAGTAAAGCGCCACGACATTGCGACAGGAAACAAATTCGCAGCCGGGCACAATCTCCGAGGGATGCACGCCCCAGCAGCAGGAAAATACCGTTGCACCATCCAGACGGAAATCATGGGATTCCCAATCCCGGCGCTCCTGGGAAGGAGGCGCTTCCTGAAGATAAAAGAGTCCGGCGCCGTCGTCGCCGGACGCATAGAAAAGATTGCCTCGCTGTTTCGGGGAAGTGATCTCATGTTCAAAAACAAGGTCTTCATGCACATCGGTACGCGCACGGAATTCCACGGTTTTCCGAGGTTTCAGCCAGTCTGCAAGACGGATCCCGTCCACACAGCTTTCCATCCGGGACTCCGGCATTCTGCCGAGATTCCAGTTAAACTCGTAAGAACGCTGGCTCCAGAAGACATTCGGCATCACAGCGCTCCGGAGCGAGTTCCAGACCGCAATCGCAGGCTGCCCCGGATACACAGCATAAAAGCGCCGGAAGAGAAGATCCTGTACAGGTTCGCGCATCGTAACGGAAACCAGAAGATGCGGAGAATCGAATCGATCCTGTTCCACGGCTTCGGCTTTCACCTCTGTCACGTCATAGACAATTCCTTCAAAATCCGGTCCGTTCAAACCGATAAATGAGAAATCCGGCTGTTCCTTTTCCGGGGATGCGAACTCACGTCCGGCAGCATCTTTCAGAGAGACGGTCCTGGGCAACCCGGAGGAAAGATCCATTTCCCGGACAATCCGTTCATTCCCGACGGTCAGGCGGTCCCCCTCATACCGCAGGAAGCAATCCTGAAACTGAAATCTGTTCATTCGACACCGCCTTGTCTGCTCATGACAAACTCATAATCGACCGGAACGGAAACGCGTCTGCCATTCTGATCGATAAACGTGACGGAAGCATCTCCGAATTCAACATCCGCAACTTTTCCGAATTCCGGCGGCACCGGCGCAACTCCTTGAATATGATGGACTTTTGTCGGGTGCTCCGCATCGAAACGGATCGTTGTTGAAAAACCTTTGTCGTTCAGAAAGTTATGATCGATGGAGGACTTGAGGCCTTCCGCGAAGAAGGAGCAGGTATCCTCCACACCGATGCAGTATGTCCTGCCGCTCCACGGAGCAAAAAACCTGCCGGAATTGGAGATCCAGAGCGTCGTGGAAGGAAGCACAGCAGCATCCTTCAGGGCAAACCAGAGATATCCCTGATCCGGATAGACAGCAGCGACCCACGCGGGTTTGTCCGATGGCTTCTTGAATACGGAGAACAGATCCGTAAACCCGTAAGGCGACGGGAATTCGGAATAATCAATCGCATCAATGTCCCGAGGCAGAGCGGGAACCGCCGAGATGGAAGTAAATTCTTTACCGCGGTCAAGAATCTGGTAGGCTTCCCTGCGCGGATCGGAAAAAACACCGGGACAGGTCATTCCGAAGTCGAATTTTCCCACGGAGAGATACATTTTCCCTCCATTTTCCGGCATTTTGATAATCGGGTGATGTCCGAGCGGCATCTCCCCGCAGCTTTTTGATATGGTATGGGTGAAATAAAGGACTGGATGTTTCCTGTTGATCCTCACGGTTTTAACAACATCGGCCTTCCGGACCTTGACGGAAATACCGAATTCAATGATGGAAACGTCGCCTTGAACGGTGGCGGAAAGCAGCTCCCATTTTTCTCCGGAGACCTCTCCGTGGGCTGGATGCTTCTCCCCGTCGACAACTTCCGCGTTGCCGCCGAACGGCATGCAGAAAATCTCTCCCCGCAAATGTTTCAGAGCCCCGGAAAGGCCTGTTTTATCCTCATCCTGCCACGGGGTCAGATGATAAGGCATGATTCTCTTTCCTCCGAAGGAAAAGGTAACAGGAGCGATCTGCGCACCTTCTTCCGTGACAAAGAGTTCGATGTGCTCCGTTGTAATCAGCCAGCCGTCCGCATTGTGCGAATTGGTTTTCGTGACAAATTGTTCCGCCATAAAAAACTCCTCTTGTTGTAATTTCAACATGGTAAAGTAAAGTCGCAAGCGGAATTATTCAAGGGGAAAGCATTATAAAATCTTGACAAAACCATCTTGAATCGCTATGTTACCTCAAGCTCGCGATTCGAGCTGGAAAAGAGGAAAACAATGAAACGCATTCTCATTCTGATGCTTCTGGGAGCGGCGCTGTTTGCCGGAGCACAGACTCCCATCGCCGCGACTCTGAAACAACCCCCGCAAAAACAGGAACAAACCGTTTCCCGGAACGAGACTCGCCGTCAGATTGAAGAGGAACTTCTCACCTATGACTCGGCACAGAAAATCAAAACCATTCTCAAAGACGATCCGGCAACTCAACTCATTTATACCGGCGGAACGATCCTCCTGACCTTTCTGCTGGCAGGAGTCATCGGGCATCTGCTCCGGAAAAAATGGAAGAGAAAAGAAGAGGGGGCGGCAGCGTTGTCAGGCAGAATCATTGCTTCCCCCATTTCAGCAGGCATCGTAATTGCCGGACTTTACCTGAGTATCCTCCCATACCTTGCGGCGCTGCCGCTGCGGACCTTTCTGATGACGGAACGGCTTCTGGAAGCAGCCCTATGCGCAATGGTGGCATGGCTGATCTACCGGTTTGTCGATCTGCTCAATTATGCGCTGGAAAAAATCGTGGACAAATCAGGAAACCACATTGATGCACTGATTCTCGGAGTGATCCGCAGAATTGCGAAAGTTACCGTAGTAATTCTCTCCATTCTGTTCATCGGACAGAATATTCTGAATCTGAATAAGCATCGTTGCATAAATTTCTATATCAATAAATTCCAGATACCCAGCCCGACATTGAGAGGCGTTGCCAAGCGTCCGTTGATTCTTGCCGACATGACTTTTCTGACGCGGCTCAGAAGCTCAGAAATTCCGCCGTT
>CASEYW010000088.1 GCA_949292215.1 uncultured bacterium | reverse complement strand
GTGGGCGCCTGCCCCGTGGAAGCCATCTCAATGAATGATGGAAAAGCCCAGGTCAATGCGGATACCTGCGTTGATTGCGGTGCTTGCGTCGGGACCTGCCCCGCAGAGGCCATCACACAGGAATAAGTTCTGTTATTCCGACGGGAATAAGTCTTCTTATTCCTTAAACCTGATTTTTCAGATTTAGACCGGGACTCAGCATCCCGGTTTTTTTTTGCCTGATTCCGGTGATGTCTCTGTAACAGCGGGAATCAGAATTTCAGTTCATGATTGTGATTTTCCATTGCCGCGGCACTGATCATCTGCAAAAGCACGGCATCCAGAGCCGGAATGTGAATGCCGGAAATATAATATGGTTCGTTTCGGATGATGTTTTCAATTTGCCGCATATTGTTGGCTTTCAGTTTTGCATGCAGCTGGTCAAGTTCGGGAAGGGAGAGGGCATTTGCCGGCGTGTTCTGCTTGTCGATCAGTTCGACTTTTCCATGGGCAATGTACAGTGCTGTTCCGTGTCCGGTCAGGAGGTAGAGTTCATGGACGGGGTCCGCCTGATTGGCCAGGATCAGGGGTTCCAGCATTTTTTCGAGTCTGGTTTCAATACCGGCGAGTCCGAGAAACTTGTTCTGCGGAGTGAAGAGGGGATATCGGCAGGCAATCCGATGGGTTCCCGTTACGCCGCGGTAGGGAGCCGACCAGAAGATCTTGCGATTGACTCCGAAATTGATTTCCTGATCCCAGCGGTTTCTGTAAGCGCTTGTTGCGGGGTCATCGTAGGTTCCGGGATAACTGTATCGGGTGCCGTCGGCCCATTTGATGTAGAGTCGCTGGATGCGGTTTTCCTTCGAGAGCAGTTCGTTGTGGATATCCCTGGTATCGTTCGTATTGTGGCTGAAAAGGTCATAGAGAAGGATTTTGTTGCAGATATAGACATATTCCTTCGGATCGCGGAGTTTCATCCCCGGTTCCTTCTGCTGATCCGGGAGGGTCCGGACCATGTGGGAGAGATTGATCGGATTCGGGTAGTAGGCCGATCGGATCATACCGGGGGGAGAGGTCCGGGGATTCCGATACAGGGCACTGTCATAGAACCTTGAGGTGCGCGGATTGTTTTCGAGCGTGTCTTCCAGAAGATTATCCGCAAAAAGAAGCAGTTGTGCCTGAGTGGTGAGAAAGCGTTTCTCCAGATTTGTTGCCAGATAATCGGTGTAGGTCTGGAGGGTGAGACGGCGCATCGTATCGGCGGAATGCCGTTGTTCCGCCCGGTTTGCCCGATAATAGGAGAAGAACAAGCCGGCGCTGAGAAGAAGAAAGATTCCACCGGTGATCAGCACGGTTTTCATGCGGTTGCGGTAAATTTTGCGGAAGAGCTTCTGGATGAGATTGTCCGGCGCGGCGGAGACTTCCTCGTCGTAGATGAAATGCCTGACATCGGCTGAAAGCTCCCCGACCGTTTGATAGCGTTCCGCCGGATCAGGATTTACCGCTTTGTAAATCACGGCCTTGATCCGGGGACTGATTTTCAGTTTTGTCTGGTAGTGAACATAATTTTTCGGATCGAAGACGACCCGGCAGGTGCAGTCGTCGCTCTGTTTGCCGGAACACTCCTGTTTTCCTCTGCGCAGGGTTGTCATTTCGAAAAGGATCATGCCGAGAGCAAAAATGTCAATTTGCGGCGTCACGGTTTTTTCCCGGAGATATTCAGGCGGCAGATAGTTCGGGGTGCCGCTGATCTGGTCGGGCTTGGAACCGGTTTCCTTTGCACAGCCCCAGTCCATGAGATAGAGTTCTCCGAATTTCCCCATCAGAATGTTGTCGGGTTTGAGATCTCCGTGAACGATTTTCATGCTGTGGCAGTATTCCACTGCTTCACAGATTTTCAGGAAATATTCCAGGCGTGACACGAGTGCACGGTGTTCCTGCAGGTTGTTGATTTTCCTGGAATCGTATTTTTCGCGGATTCTGTCGATGAATGCGTTCAGGGAGGAGCCGTGGATGAATTTTGTGACGCATTCCCATCTACCGTCCCTGCCTTTCCCCAGAGCATAAACGGGAACGATGGAGGGATGATCCAAATTGGCGTTCAGGCGGCTTTCATAGAGGAAGGAGCCGATCGCCCGTGGATCATCCTTGAGCGTATCGTTCAGCGCTTTGACGGCGACGACACGGTCGAACACAACATCCTTCGCCTTCGAGACAACCCCGACTCCTCCAGCCGCATAATTGCAGATGAACTGGAAACGGCTTGCAAATTCAGGCGCATTGATCTGTTCCTGTTCCAGTTTGGACATGACGTCATGATCCGTATTATGTCTTCCGGTCAGGACCAGAGTCGCATCAAGGTCATGAGAGTTCAGCGTGTCTTTTTTGTTTGACATTCCACATTCCGGGGGTTCCTGTGCCGTTTTGATTTGCCGCTGTTCCGTTTTCGCAACAGAGATAACATAATGAAGAAAGGAGACGTTTTCAAGAGAGGAAAGTCGGTTTTGTAACGGAATTTTCCGAATTCTTTCTTCTTCGAAGATTTTCCGCATCGGCGGTTGATTTTTCCATTTGAAAAACTAATGTACAGGATGAATTCACTTGCAGAGGATGATGATGCCGCAGATCACGTTGAAACAACTGGCGGAACTTTCAGGCCTTTCCGTCCGGACGGTGAGCCGGGTTTTGAAAAACCAGGCGAATGTTGTACCTGAAAAACGGGAAACAGTCCTGAAACTGGCGGAACAATACCATTATGTGCCCAATATGGCTGCACGCAATCTGCGTCTGCGGAAGAAAAGTTTTGTCGGAATTCTCTGCCGGGATTTCGGAACGGAGGTGTTTGTCCAGAAAATCAATGATCTGGAGCTTCGCCTTTCCGCTGCCGGATATTATCCCGTGCTGGGACATCTTGACCGCTCACCCGCGGATCTGGAACGCATGCTTAACGACTGGGCGGGAATTGCCGGATCTGTTGTTGTGATGAACAGTGTTCCGGAAAACGCTCTGCACTGTCTGAACCATCTTGCGGGGAGACGCCTGCCTCTGCATTTCATTTTTGTGGACCAGCCCGGTGAACGGAATGCTCATACGCTCCTGATCGACCGCGCATCCGGTGTCTGCGATGCCGTGACATGCCTGATGAACAGCGGTCGACGGAGAATTCTGCATTGCGGCTGTCTGGAATCCCGAAAGGAGGGAATCCGGCTGGCCTTTGCCCGTCTTTCGGCATCTGCCGCGGGAAAGGTGGAGTCGCTCCACATCGAAAGTCAGGGCGAGTTCAGCAACGGATACCGTGAAGGTGCACACATCATGGAGTCCGGTGCCGATGCTGTCTTCTTTGATACAGACCGTATGGCTGCGGGATTCCTGAAGTACGCCGCGGAACATGGCATCGAAGTACCGCGCCGGATTGCGGTGGTCGGTTTTGACGACGATATCGTTGCCCGCATGTCGGTTCCTTCTCTCAGCACAGTGGCGCATCCCGTTTCCGAGATCAATTCGACTATTCTGGAGATTATCGAACGAAATCCCGAGGGAATTGTCCGCCGGGTGTTTCCGACCCGGTTTATTCCCCGTGAGAGCTCCCGCTGATCCGTTCCGTTGAGCGTCTCCGGAGAATCCGGACGTTTCGCTCGGCGGATTGCAGAGGGGTTCCATGTTTCAGATGATCCATCAGAAGCTCGACGGCACATGCCGCACACTCGGCGGCCATCTGGTCGAACGTCGTCAGAGGAATCTGGCAGTATTCCGAAAGTTTGATGTTGTCTCCACCGGTCAGAAGCAGATCGTCCGGAATGCGGACTTCGTGTTCAATGCAGTATTTTTCAATCCCGACGGCAGCTTCATCGTTGGCGCAGATGACCGCATCCGGCGACCATGAGAGAATCTCCGCTGCCGCCCGGTATGCGTTTTCCAGAACGTTTCCCGGTCCTGTGGAAAGGGAGAAGAGTTTTGCTTCGCAGGGAGAGGATTCCGCTGCTTCGAGAAAACCCTCTTTTCTCTGACGATAACTGAAGCCGTCGGACGACATCAGTCCTGCGAGCCGTTTTGCTCCGAGGCGGATGCAGTCGTCCGTCAGTTTCCGGACCGCTGTCCTTTGTTCCGAATATACGGATGGATATCCCTCCACCCTGTTTGTGATCAGCAAAAAGGGATAGCCTGCCCGCCGCAATTCCTCCAGAAAGGTGTCGTGTTCTCCGGCACCCCAGATGAGAAGCCCGTCTATCTCATTGCGTTTGAAAATAGTAAGATAGTCTTTGTTTTCCAGGAACGCTTTGTCGTTCATCAGCGGCAGACAACGGCAGCCGTAGCGGAACAGTTCACTGCACACATGGAAAAACGATTTTGCCAGATTGTCATCTTCCAGCATGAATCCACCGGCGGTCAGGAATCCGATCACGCCGGAGTGTCCCGAAAACAGGCGTGACGCATGAATGCTCGGCTGATAGTCAAGCTCTGCGCAGACGCGCCTGATCCGTTTTTTTGTCGCTTCACTGATCCGGATTGTTCCGGTCCGTCCCGCGAGTACCCGCGATACGGTTGACGGCGAACATTCCGCCAGCTCCGCAATTTTCCGTATATTGACTGTCTCTCCCATTTCCGCAGAACAGGTTACGTTGTTTTCACAGGACTCCGTCCCGGTGAGGTTTCTCCGGCTGGAATCCCTGACGCGAGGTGCCCTTTCAATTCGTCTCCCGGGCATCGCGGCTTCTTTCCTTTTTTCGGAAAAATCTACATTCCCCTCGTTGACTTTTCAAGGGGAGAAGAGTATAATATTTCAAGAGCAACTGTTGCAGTATATTGTTTACGAAAACTTTTTCTTTTATGAAAGGGAGAAATTCAGATGATGGAGGAACTGTTTCGGGAAAAGGTCCTGGGCGCATGGCTCGGGAAAGCTGTGGGTGGAACACTCGGACAGCCGTGGGAGGGGAGCCGCGGCCCTCTTTCGCTCACCTACTACGATCCGGTACCGAAGACGATGATGCCGAATGACGATCTGGATCTTCAGATTCTATGGGCGTGTAAACTCTCCGGAGAATGGAACGGCGAGATTTCCCGGAAACGGTTCGGAGAGGCATGGCTGAATTGCGTTGATTTCCCGTTTGATGAATACGGTGTGGCGATCCGGAATCTGAAGCTCGGAATTCCCGCTCCGCAGTCGGGACAGTACGATAACTGGTTCACGGATGGTCTCGGTTCCGCGATCCGCAGTGAGCTCTGGGCTTGCCTTGCTCCCGGAAATCCGGAACTCGCGGCAAAGTATGCGTTTGAGGACGCATGTGTCGATCATGACGGCAACGGCATTTACGCCGAACAGTTTCTTTCCGCTCTGGAGAGTCAGGCGTTTTCCTCTGATGATCTTTCCGTAATAATTCAGGCTGGCCTTTCTGTGATTCCTGCCGATTCCAGACTTGCGCAGGCTATTCGTGATACAGTGGAATGGTGTGCCGAAACAGCCGACTTTGCGACTATCCGTTCCCGAATTCTGGAGAACTATGGCAGTGCGAACTTCACCGATGTCAAGATGAATCTTCCTTTCATGGTCGCGGCGCTTCTGCTGGGAAAGGGCGATTTCGGCAAAAGTGTCTGTACCGCGGTTAATTTCGGCCAGGATACCGACTGTACCGGGGCAACCGTGGGAGCGATTCTGGGAATTCTGAATCCTGCTTCGATCTCCCCGCATTGGCTGGCACCGATCGGACGCTCGCTGGTCGTCAGTCCCGAGATTCACGGAATCACACCCCCGCCGACTCTGGATGAATTCACCGATCTCGTGATCGCATTGAAGGAGAAGGTCTTTCTTTCGGGAGAGGCGGACGCTCCCGTGGATCTCTCCCGCTTCCGGATCGCCTTCCGGAAATCGCTCTTCTCTCCATGGTTTGCCGGAGATTTCCGCAAGTTCCGGCCGGAAATGACGGCTCCGGCAGAGGAGATAACCGTTCCCGGAAATCTCTTTGAGCTCGACTTTTCGGATCTTCCCGCCGATTCCCTGCGAATGATGGAGACGGAGTTCCATCTGGATGCTCCCCGGAAAGTGCGTCTTCTTGTGAATACACCTGCAAACATGCGGGTCTGGGTGGACGGCGAATTCCGCTTCGGCAGGGAGAGTGGTCCGATGGTCCCCGCTTTCCATCGTGCCCTGCTGAATCAGATGTGCGATCTTGAACTCGAAGCGGGAACGCACACCCTGACCATGGGATTTGCTCCGGCGTGCGGAAAGATGAATCAGGCACAGGTCCTGTTCGGTCTCGCGGATTCCCGGAATCACTGGCTGACAGATGTGTTCCGGAAATAGAACCGCTATTTTACAAGAGTCAGGACTACGACCTCCGGCGGACAGTTGAAGCGGACCCGCAGCAGACTTGTTCCGAGCCCGGAGGTCACAAACATCTTTTTTCCGGGAGTTTCCTCAATCAGCCCGTAGGCAAAGCGTTCGCCACCCTGACGGACGGAGATTCCGGGGCGTCCGAGCAGTGGCAGTTTCACCTGTCCTCCATGCGTGTGTCCCGCAACAAGCAGTGTCGTGTCGGAAACGATTTTCAGATAGTTGCGCGGTTCGTGCATCATCACGATCAGCGGTTCTTCCGGTTGTCGTTGGACAAACCGCAGATGCGTTTGAGGCCATAATTCCGTCAGCCCGGCAAGATGGAGACGTTTCCCTCCGCGTTCGAAAGAGACGGCTCTGTTTTCCAGAACGTGGATTCCTGCGTTTTCCAGATGCTGCCGGATTCTGCCGGTTCCGATCCAGCGGTCGTGGTTTCCCAATACGGCATAGACTCCGTATTCGGCTTTCAGTTTCCCGAGCTGTGGGAAAAATGTTTCCATCGGCATTGCCTGCGATTCCTTGTGGCCTTTCAGAAAATCTCCGAGCAGGAGGATCAGATCCGCATTCTGACGGTTCGCCAGTTCGATTGCTCTGCGGATCAGCTTCCCGTCTCCTTTGTGTTTACTGGCGTGGAAATCGCTCATCAGGACGATTTTCAGCCCGTCCCATTCTTTTGGGAGTTTAGGGATGGAAAGTGTTTTTCGGACAAGAGTCAGATTGGATGGTTCGACCAGAAATGCTTCTGCGAACAGCCACAATCCAACCGCACAGACTGCAAACAACAGCAGGAACAGGGGACGCATTCGTATGCGTCCGGGTGTTTTTGTTTGAATTGGTTCCCGTTCGTTTTTTTGCATGGTCCGGATTTTCCTTTGTCCTGGGAACCGGTACCATAGCATGGGAACGGAATTCAGGCAAGGGGAAATCCGGTTTTTTTCAGACCGTTTCTTATTTTGTCAGGAAATAGCGGACCGTTTCCGTCAGAAGAATTGTTCCGTTGTGATAGCGGCTTTCGGGATTTCCATACTGGTCGAGAACGGTACCGGAACTGTCCGGCTCCAGGTTCCAGGATTGCTCTTTTCCAGTGGAGCTCCATCCTGCGTAAATCATTCGGCCGTCGCGAGTCCGGAAACGGTAGAGATGGATTCCCTCACTGTCTTTGCCGCAGTTCCGATCGAAGCGCGTGTTGCCGAGAATGCGGTCGTAGGCATTGAAGAGCGGTTGAAGGACCAGAGGGCGCTGGTTGTAGCCGAGGATCATCCGATGGTCCTGATGTCCGGGATAGTCCTTCGGAAAGGCATTGTAGAAAAAGACCTTGCGGATTCCTGCGGCTCTGCGGGCAAGAATGGATTTCAGGTTCAGTTCGCTTTTTCCCGTGCCGGCGATTCCGTCCGGAATTTCGGAGGAACTTGCTTCCGTATCGTAGATGTCGCGTTTGAGTCCGTGTTTTTTCATGGCGTTGTTCAGGGCGGAGACGATATCCGCAAACGCTTCAGCGCCGCGGTTGTGTGCACCGTTCTGGCGTCCGTAACCGTGGAAACTGATGGCGTCACAGACTTCCAGCATGCCGTTGCGGATACAGTTCAGGAGAAACTGTTTGCCGCCCGCCGTGACCGCTCCGGCGACGATCCGGCATTCCGGATCCGCCTTTTTTGCCGCACGATGAGCCGCTTTCAACAGGCGCATATACTCCTCTTCTCTGGATTTGTGAAGTGCTGGATTCAATTTCAGAAAGGAATGGTCCGGTTCGTTCCAGACCTCCCATTCCGTTTTGCCGCGGAAATGGGAGACAATGCGAGTGACATACTCTTCCCAGTCGCGGATATTTTTTGCTGGATAGGCACCAAAACCGAGCCAGTCGTTCCGGGTCTGCTTCAGGACTGTTTCCGGAGCGGAGGAGGCATAATGTGCTGTCCCGTCAAGGAGTCCGAGCGTCTGGAATCCGTATTTCCCGGGTGTCAGGAGGATATCATCGTGGAAGTCCCACGGGCTGTTACCGTCCTTTCCAACCGGGCAGACTGCCCACCATTTTGTGCTGAGCGGCGGGTGAAGGCGGACCCCGTGAAATCCCCAGCGTCGAGCCTCTTCAAGTCGTTTCTTCTCATTGGCAAGACGATATTTGTGATCGTACCGGAAGTGTCCGCCGAGGACAAAATCGCTGTAGGTCCTGTCTCCGGTTTCAAAGGAACAGACTGCGATCTCTCCTGCGCGTCCCGGTAGACGATTCTTCTCTTGATCCAGCACGGTAAACTGGAACCAGCCGTAACGGTCCATTTTCACCGGGACCTCTGCTCCTGTGATTCCTTCCGGAAGACAGCTCGCCCGGAAAGGTATTTCCCGGAAAAGGCGGTCCCGCGGATCGGAAACGCGCAGGAGAAGTTCTTTCTCCTCCGGGACTCCGGTCAAAACGATTTTTGCCTGTACAGTTCTGCCAAAGGGGACGTTGTGTTCCATTTCCGAAACGGATGAGTCGAAGAGAACAGCATATTCAGGGAGTGTTTTCCGCTCGCCGGGGGCTTTGATGGAAATCTCTGAAAGGCTTCCGGTCGAGGAACTGGAAACGGTTAGTGCATACAGCATCGCTTCATCCAGGAGACGTCCGTAACGGGGCTGAGGAATCAGAATTCCGCGGGAGAATTCGCCGTTTTTCAGGATTGCCTGTCCGGAGAGAATTGTTCGATTCCGTTGTTTCGGATCGCGGATGGCGTACCGGATTGTCATGCCGGGAGATCCTTTGATTCTGAGGGTGTAGGGAATTTCCGTATTCATCGCGAAACAGCTTTCCGTTGTGACGGTTCCCGGCATTCGGATGTTTCCGTTCCGCCAGACCGCGCCAGCCCATCCGGCGGAGGATTTCCGGAAATCGCTGTTGAAGAGGAGTTCTCCTTTCTGTTCCGTTTTTTTCACGGGGGAGAACTCTTTTTTCCGCTCCACGCGAAGGGAATGAATGAGCATTGAGCCGGTTCCGCCCGTGTACAGGAAGAGCGCCGCGGTCCGCGCGGGAAGCGAGACCGGCATTCGGACTTCCAGACGAGCCTTCCCTTTCCTGTCAGTGGAAAGAGGAAGCGCTTTTTCTCCATAGGTGGTCCAGGGAGAGCCGATGAGACGAATGCCGATCGCAGCCGCTTCCACCTGACCGGTCGGAGTGTAAGAGATGTCAACGGAATAGACACTCTCCTTTCTCAGTTCAGGCAGGGCTGAGTAGTTCTGTCCCATTCCCTGAAAAGCAATTTCGTACCCGCAGAGTTTCCCGTTCCGGATGCGGTGAACGGAGGGGGAGTTTGCAAATCCGCCATCGTCTCTCCACTGTCCCTGTTCGGGGACGGTGCGCAGGAGAATCGTTTCCGGAAACGCCGGGATGCAGAGAATGGAGAACAGGAGAAACAGTATTTTTTCTGCTGACGTCATTTCAATAGCTCCCCGTATTGATATAATAGGTCTGCATCATGATTTTCGCCTGATCCTTAGTGTGTGCCGCAACGTGTCCATCGACAAAGACGCGGTTCATGCGCAGATTGTGACGGTCATGTCCGTACTCTCCCCCATTGAGATTCCACTCCCATTCCGTCGCTTTGGGTTTTGCATCCCCGAGGATGGGGGTCATGGTCGGAACGCGGATCTTGAAAATGTTCGGATGCGCATACTGATCCACACTGCCGTTGGCCGCAGGCGGAAGATGCAGATTGACCGCATAAGTCAGCCGGCTTTCGTAAATATTGAAGGTCGGATAAAGACGTTTTGCTACCGGACAGGCATATTTGCGGACCTGAGTGGTTCTTTCCGTATCTTTCGGCCAGAGCGAACGGGCGATCATGGCGCAGCCGTAGGTTCCGTTTGTTACGCCGGTTCCAACATAGAATCCGCGCGGACCGGGCAGACTGCCGTTGTAGTCCTGCGCATAGTTGAGATAGTGCATTCCCCACTGTTTGATGTTGTTGACACAGGCAATGTTGCTGGCAGCTTCCCTTGCTTTATGCAGGGCGGGCAGAAGCATTGCAACTAAGATTGCAATGACTGCAATAACGATCAGAAGTTCTATCAGTGTAAAATAATACGGGGAAAGAATCGAAGTGTACCGGCTTTTACTGGTTTTCATGGGCTCTCCTTTTTCTTATTTTTATAATTTATATATGGAATCGTTTCGTTTTTGATCCATCCGTTTGGCAGCTTCCTCCAGAGAGAAGACTCCGCGTTTGAGCTCTTCCATGTAGATGCTCCAGGCGGTCTGCTGATGAGGAGAGAAATGGATGAAAGGAAAATCAGCAGTGCCGTTGCTGTCAGGGAGGAAGACATCCCATTCGAGTGTCCGGTTCCACTGGTATTCTGTCGGAAGAAGATCGTTCCGGACGGAGACGGCACCGGTGATGCCGCAGTATTCTTTCTGGAAGTCGCGGGAAAAGAGCATTTTCAGAAATTTCAGGATTCTGTTTTTGTCTCCAGGCTGGAGCTGTTTCGGAAGGTGGAGTCCCAGACAGTCAATCGTGTAAAAACAGATTTTTTTCCCGTTTCGGTCACGATAGGGGATCATTTCCAGTTCGTCTACATTGACATCGGATCTGCCGCTGTCGGAGTTCTGGACCGTGATCCAGCTGCCGACGTTGAAGTCGAACGGGACCCCGTTCTGCAGGAAGGTCTGTTCCTTCCGTTCCGGGGGCATCAGGCGGATATCCCGCACCAGCTCCAGAAAACGCAGCCCTTCCGAAGTCGCAAACAGCGGTTTTCCGTTCCAGTAGCGTTCCCGGGAGTACGGCAGAAGGGTGAGCATCGGCCAGATCATTTTGGAGAGAAGATTCAGGGAATCCGGTGTCCATGAATGCACTGCGGGCGGCAATTGGTTCTCTTCACATTTTTTTCTGTATTCATTCCACCAGCGAAAATCGGAGGTGATGCTGGCCGGGTCGAAATCGATTTTCCGCATCAGTCCGCGATTGATGCCCATCTGATAGGTGAAAAGGGTGAATGGAAGCTGATCCACCATCTGAATTTCACCGAAATCCCGCAGATCCCGGATGATTTCTCCGTATTCCTCCGAGTCATTCAGTGTGACCGGGGGAAACAGTTTGAGCGACTGGGCATACCCCGTTATTGTGAAAACCGCATCAAACTCATTCAGGAACTCCGGTTCCCGGTTCATCTGATCCGCCGTTTCGGGCCAGTCGAGAACACGAACCTCTATATTGAGATCCAGCGGAGCCAGATGTTTTTTCAGGAGATTCCGCATATTCTCGTGACTGATGGTGCTTTCTCTGATCTGGAAAAGAACTTTGAGCGGAGTGCCTCCGGCAACAAAACAGCCGGAACTCTTGATTTCCACCAGGTGTTCCCGTTCCAGTTTCTGCATGACATCGCGGGCTGTCAGATAGCTGATCCCCTCCCGTTCCGCCAGATCCCGGTAGGAGGGCAGGCGTGTGCCGGGAGAGAGAATTCCCGATTGCAAATCTTCCTTAATCCGCTGTCGAACCCGTTCGATTGCTTTCATAGGTTTATGTCTTTTTTTTTTTTTTGATATATATCAAATCGTTGATTTTGTTATATATTATAAGCGATTCTATAAAAAACAAATAGAATTTTACACTGGGGCAAAATAGAAAAAAACACTCGGAAGTTCATGGAAGCAGATGGAAGATCTCGAAATCTTTTTTACAGCTCATGAAAGCAATCTCCGCAAATCTGAAATTTATAAAGC
>CASEYW010000087.1 GCA_949292215.1 uncultured bacterium | reverse complement strand
CTGCTACATGGACTTTTCGAGTGCGCCGAATTTTCTGGTGCTCTTCTGTGCGGATGGCTCGCCGCATCCGATGCTCGTTGCGCATTCCGCGATGGCGCGTCGTCTGGAGGGCATGAAATTTGTGCGGACAAAAGAACTCTGCAAAGGTCTCTGGGCATATCTTTTCACCAACGGAAAAGAGTCGATCGGCGTTATTTCCGGCCGGTACAGTGCGAAAAATACGAAGGTGAAGTGCTCTCTGAAGAATGGGAAAGCGGTTGATCTGTATGGCAATCCGCTGACGCTTCCGGCGGTTTACAGCGGTACACTGCTCTATCTCGAAGCTCCCACGGGAGCCGATGCACTGGAGCGCTCGTTGACGGCTGAAAAATAAACAGAACTCGTTCCGGGAGCCGGAAGGCATTCCGTTTCCCGGAGCCAACACGATAAAAACGGAGAATCAGAATTATGAGACATTCGTCAGTACCGGTATCCATTTTTCCTCAATCCATCAGAGGAGAAGTACATCGTTTCACATTGATAGAGCTCCTCGTTGTGATTGCCATCATTGCCATCCTTGCAGGTCTTCTTCTGCCGGCGTTGAACAGTGCACGGGAACGGGCGCGACAGGTTTCCTGCACGGCCAATCTGAAGCAGATCGGTACTGCGACGATCAATTATATTGGTGACAACGCGGATCACTTTCCTTATTCCATGTCCGGTTCGGGTGCGCAGCAGATTTCGTGGGATGATCTTCTGGGAGCTGGAAAATACGATGGACGGAGTCTGACCTGGGAGGATGCGGAAAAAGAGGGATGTCCGGCGGATAAACGTTCCAAGATTTATCTTTGTCCTTCTCATCCTGTGCCGAATGCGGATAAGCGTTCCTATTCGATTGTCAGCGCGACATATGGCAATCCCGGAGATGAGCCCCCGGGAAGTCCGTCGCAGGTGCGTGGAATCGCCGCCAGGGATTGGTCTCTGAAAGCGACGAAGGTTTCGCAGCCGTCCGCGACGTTCATGTTTACGGAACGGCCGAGTGACGTCAACTTTCTGGGGAACGGTTCGGGTTCTTCCATTGAATATGTCGATCAGCAGATGGATCCGGTAATTTATTCCCGGTCTCATCAGGGAAAATTTGGATATCTGTTTGTGGATGGTCATGTCTCTTCCTATGAACCTCTGCGCACGATCAGCAAGATTTCCGGCGGCCCCGGATGGCCGGAAGGCATGTGGACCTGGAAAGCCGGCGATTGAAAGACGATGATGCAGAAATTCCTTTCTCCGGAAATTAGCAGGCGGAGCTCTTATGAACATCAAATATGAAACGCAGTCCGGGTTTGTTGCTGCGGAGATTGAACGGGGAATCCGGACGGGCACCTTCCTCCCCGGTTCGCGCCTGCCCAGCATCCGGGAACTTGCGGATGTGTTTCATGTGAGTACGCAGGTGATCAAATCGGCTTTCAAGATGCTGATGGAGCGTGGACTGCTGGTCTCCCGATCCCGGATCGGTGTTTTCGTCAATGTCGACGGTGTTCTTCCGGGGATGAAAAAGCTGATCCTTCTGAATGAGACACGCGGCCCTTATGACCTGAACTATCTGGGGCGTGTTTTCGGCGTTTCCGAAAGCATGATGACGCATCAGGGGTTTCATGTTCAGATGCGTTCCATTCCGAAGGGACCTCTTCTGCTGACAGCGCTGCGCTATGAACTCCATCAGATTGACATGGAGCGCCCGGACTGTCTGGTCATCAATGCCAGTATGGTTTCCGCAGAAGAGATTGAGTCGATTAAAAACAGAGAGTATCCAGTTCTTTTTTTCGGGGATTTTGTTCATGGGGATATTCCCGGTCTGCAATATGATCTGATCCGCGAGCGGACCGAAGAGCGGGGAACGGCCTATATGGAAGCAGCCCGCAGGCTCGGCTGCAGCAATGTCTGCATTTTCGGAGGGAATCCGGAGTTCGAATATGTCCGGCGGCTCCTCCGGGCGGTGATGAGGCACGGGGAACTGTATGGAATCCGGGTTCAGGTCTCGAACGGACTTCCAAGCGAGGAATCCGAAGAGGAAATTATCGAGAATTGGAAACAGCATATCCGGAGGGTTTTGAAGAATTTTACTCCGGATGCCTTTATCGCGGATGGGTTCGGTCATCTGGAGTTTTTTCTTCGGGCGTTGAAGGAACTTGGTTTCTCGCCGGGGAAGGATATTCACGTTCTTGGCGACTGCGATTTTTCTCCGGGCCTTGTCATGATCCGTTCTGATTACAGTGAATTCATCCGATCTGCCGCGGCAATCATTCATCGGATCATCGAAGAGCCCGGTTATCACTGCGGCATTATGGAAATTTCCGGAAAAATTAAACGGACTCCATTTCAGATAGAGTCCGTCTGAAGTGATTAAACAAATCTCGACAGGGAGAAAGAATATGAAAAAGCAGATTGATTCTGTACATCACTGGAGAAAACTTTCTCCTGATGATGGGCATTATTTTTTCGGTTATTACGACCGCAACCCGTGGAATGCTGACATCTCCAGGCATCTTGTCATGAGGATTCCTCAGATTGAACATTTGCCGGAGCGCGGGGAGACGGCAGAGATCGGTCTGCTCGACCTCGCTGGAAATTACGAACCGTTGACAACAACACGGGCATGGTGTCATCAGCAGGGATGTATGGAACTCTTTCTGAAACATCGCCCGGATTGTTTTATTTACAACGATTATGATCCGGAAAACGATCGAATCGTTGCTCGAATTTTTCAGCTCGGAAAGGGAATTGCCGGGAGCTATTCCCTTCCGGTATATGCGATGTCGCCCGACGGAAAATGGGCTGTGTCGCTGAATTTTTCCCGGATTCCCCGGCGCGGATACAGTTATGCGGATGCCGTACTCAGCGATGAGCTTCAGCCGGCTGATCCGGATTCCGACGGCATTTTCCGGATTCATCTGGAATCCGGTGATGCAAAACTCATTGTAAGCTATCGCACGATGATCGAACGGCATCCCTATGCCTACGGACTGAATGGACAGCACCTCTGGTTGAATCATGCAATCGTGAATTGTGATTCGACCAGGGTCCTCTGGTTGTTTCGTCAATGTGCGGAGTCATGCAAGCACGAAAATATTCGCTGGAAGACATTTCTGTACACAAGTTCTCTGGAGGGCGATGACACGGAATGCGTTCTTTCCGAATGCCAGTGGCAGAAATTCATTTCGCATCAGATCTGGGGGCGTTCTCCACGCGAGATTCTGGTTGATGCTGACTGGACCGGCTCCGGACATGGTGCAGTTGTCTTTGACGAGAGTCGACGTCCCTTCCTCTCCCGCGAACTCTCCAAAAGCCACGGCGGAATGGCGCACATGGTCTTTTCGCCCGATGGAAAACGGATTCTCGCAGACAGTTATCCTGATGAAAACTCCAGGCAGAAACTGATCCTTATCGATTCTGAAACGGGAGATTGGGAGCTCCTCGGAACATTTCATCACGAACCCGTTCCAACAGTGGAGACTCGTTGCGATCTTCACCCCAGATGGAGTCCGGACGGCCGTTTCGTTACCGTTGATTCCACCCACGACGGAAAACGCGGACTCTATCTGCTGCAACTGTAACTCTCTTCCGTGATGCAAAACACGTGATCGGGAAACGCTTTGGGGAGAGAAGTCATTCGGGTTCATGGTTTTTGGCGGATATGTTGTCTTTGGGCTTTCCCGAAAAAGAAAAGTGTTTTGGTTTGCGCTTGGAGAACGGTGGCGACCTGAGCATGAAAAGGGAGTTCCGCTCTCCGGACGTTCGGCTTATTCAGCCGGACCGAAACAGACCATGGACCTGCACCGTGTCCTGGATTCCTGTCCTGCGGATGGTTTCCCGTATTTGCGCGGACTTCATCGCGCGGAAATGGATGGTGGTTGAAAAAGAATGTGCCGGATCAGGACTCCGCTGATCCGGCACTGCAAATAGTTCGGCTGCTTGTTATTTTTCTGTGGATTCTTTGGCAGGAGTTTCCGGAACTTCCGCTTCAGATTCTGCCGGTTTTTCATCCACCTTGCCAAGATAGGCGGGAAGATCAAGACCGGCCATATTGGCAATGTCATGCAGCGGAGGAAGACTTTTCACCATGCCGCTGAGAAAATTGGATGTGGCGGTTTTCCCATCCGCACTTTTGCCGCCATCCCAGACGGTGACTTTGTCGATCTTGATGCCCTTGATCGCTTCGGCCTGCATCTGGACAAGCTGTTCGAGTTTTTCGATAATGAGCATTTTTGCTGCGGCATCCGCATCGTTTCCGCATGCGGAGACGATCTGATTGAAACCTTCACCCTTGGCTTTGAGGATTTCAAAGTTTCCTTTTGCTTCGGCTTCGAGTTTCATGAAGATGGCGTCCGCCTGACCTTTAGCCTCCCGGCGCATCTTTTCCGCTTCGGCTTCCGCACGGATGACCGTCTGTTCTTTTTCGATTTCCGTTTTGACGATGTCTTCCGCTTTCTGGCGTTCCATTTCCATCTTGGCTCTGGCAACCTGAGCGGTTGTTTCGGCTTCGAAGTCGGCCTGTTTGATCTTGGCTTCCGCTACACGTTTGGCAACTTCGGCGAGTCGATAGGCTTCCGCTTCCTGTTCCACTCGCTGCGCGTTGGATTTCGCAATTTCGATTGCAGAAAGGTTTTCTCCTTCGATGGCGGCGGCATCAGCCTGCTTGACGGCGATACGTCTGTCTCTGTCGGCTGCGGCTTCTCCGGTGAGAGCTTCGGCTTCCGCCTGTTTGACGGCGATGCGTCTGTCTCTGTCGGCTGCGGCTTCTCCGGTGAGAGCTTCGGCTTCCGCTTTTTTGATGGCGATGCGTCTGTCTCTGTCGGCTGCGGCTTCTCCGGACTGGGCGACGGCTTCTGCCTCAGACACCGCAATGCGCTGAACCTTGCGGGCTTCGGCTTCTCCGATTCCGCCTTTCCGCTCTTCTTCTGCAACGTCGACACGCGCTTTATTGACGGCTTCCGCGGCAGCACGTCTTCCGATCGCATCAATGTAGCCGCTTTCGTCTGTGATGTCTGTGATGTTGACGTTCAGAAGCTGAAGTCCCAGTTTATTCAGTTCTTCCGCGACATTCTGTTCAATGTTCCGCAGGAAGGTTTCGCGGTCCGCGTTGATCTGTTCGATCGTCATGGAGGCAATCACCAGACGGAGCTGCCCGAAGATGATATCTTTGGCAAGGTTTGCGATTTCTTCCTGTGTCAGCCCGAGCAGACGGTTTGCCGCATTTCCCATCAGTGCCTCGTCCGTGCTGATGCCGACTGTGAACACCGACGGTACGTTAATACGGATGTTTTGATTGCACAATGCGTTTGTCAGACCCACGTCGATCTGCATCGGCTGCAGAGAGAGGAATGCGTAATCCTGAATGACCGGAATTACAAATGCGGCTCCGCCATGGATGCAGCGTGCGGCCTTGTCGCCTCTTGTCTTACCATAAATTACAAGCACCTGATCAGATGGGCATTTTTTATAACGGGTCGCCACTCCGATCAAAACAACGAACAGGATGAACAACAGGAACACCGTAATGATGATTCCCCCTGCGATTCCTCCGGCGATTTGGGCCAGCAATAAATCTGCCATGCGCAATCTCTCCTCTCTTTAAGTTGGTTTTACCGATGAATCATCGGGTTTCTCTGGTAAGATATCGAGTCCCTTCCGGAAATCAAGCCGCTTTTCGGAAAAAACAGTTTTTTTTGTATGGATGGTTTCTTTTCCGGAGTCATCCGATTTCCAGTTCCTTTTCCATTGTGTTGAAGTTCCGGCATCCGGTTTCGGTCACAGCAACGATATCTTCCAGGCGGATGCCTCCCCAGGCCGGATCATAAAGTCCCGGTTCCACACTGACAACATTGCCTTTCACAAGTGGTTTCCGGTTCAGTGGAGACACTCGAGGGCCTTCATGGATTTCGAGTCCGAGTCCATGTCCGAGTCCATGGATGAAACCGCAGGGAATGCCGTCGCGGTTCCGTCCTGTGGGGAATCCGTCGGAGGCCATCGATTCCGCCGCCGCAATGTGGACCTCTGCCGCACAGACCCCGGCACGGATCATGGAGAGAGCCGTTTCCGAAGCTTTCAACACGGACTGGAACGCTTTCCGGACGATTGGTGCACTTTTGCCTTTGCAGAATGTGCGGGTCATGTCGCCCCAGTAGCCGCTGCGGTCGCTGCGGGGAAAAATGTCGCAGACGATCGGTTCTCCGGCTTTCAGCGGACCGGAACCGAGATTGTGTGGCTGGGAGGCATCCGTGCCGCAGGCGGTGATGGTCTGAGAAGCCGTATAGCCGCGCGATTTCAGAAATCCTTCAATCTCAGAGCGGAGCATGTCACAGGTGAAAAGTCTGCCGGAAAGAGTCAGAAATCCTCTGGCGTTGACGCGGGATTGACGGATCAGATCCCGCGCATAACGCATGGATTCCTCGGTGGCGGCTTCCGCTTTCGCGATTTCTCGGAGTTCCGCGGCCGTTTTTACAAGACGTTTCGGCATGAATTCTCCCTTTTCCGGAACAACCATGATTCCGTTGGCACGCAGGAAATCGGCTGTCAGGAGCGGAAAATTTCCGGGGACATGCCATTCCGCGATCTCATACCGGCGAGAGAGGTTCAGGAGAACCGCCTGATCGGAACGGTCGCCGGACTCGTCCAGAAAGCTCTCCCGGTTCTGTACAGAGACCGTTTTCCGTGCTTCCTGTTTTCCGCGGGCGTACTCCAGCTGAGAAAGAATGAGTCCTTTTTCTGCTCCGGCTTCAAAGTAGATGACTTCATCCGGGGCGTTGAATCCGCCCGCATAGAGAATGTCCGCGGATACAGCCGGTGATGCGGCGATCAGTTTTCCTGTACGTTTTTTCATCGTAAATCCTCCTGAAAGACGGATAAAATGGAAATCCGCCTTTATTTTAAGCAGTTTGCGTTGTATATTTCTCTACAATATAGACTGCTTTTCAAAAGTCGCAAATCAAATTGAGGTTGTAAATGAGTGGTTCTTATGTTCTGGCGATAGCATCCGTTCTGATCGTCTCTTATCTGATCGGTTCTGTTCCGTTTGGTTTTCTGATCGGAAAACTTCGCGGGATCGATATCCGGAAGCACGGAAGCGGCAACATTGGAGCGACCAATGTTACCCGTGTGGTCGGACCGATCTATGGGAAGCTCTGCTTTTTTCTTGATTTCCTGAAAGGGGTTCTGCCGTCCGGACTCGTTCTATTTCTGACGGAACACGTTCATGCGTTTGAAGATCCGTATCGTCTGCTGCCCGCACTGGCAACATTTGCTGTCGTTGCCGGACACATCTGGCCGATTTATCTCAAGTTCAAGGGAGGCAAGGGAATTTCAACGGCGGCAGGAGCGATTCTGCCGCTTTCTCCGTGGGCTGTCCTGATCGGATTCGCCGCGTGGGTGGTGGTATTCAAAGCCAGTGGATATGTTTCCCTGGCAAGCATTACGGCGGCGGTGGTTCTGCCGGCTTCGGCGGTTCTGCTCCGTCTGTTTCTGCTTTCGAATGCCAGTATTGCGGCGATCACTCTTTTTATTCTGCTTGGCATCCTTGCGATTCTGAAGCATACATCGAATATCAAACGGCTCGTGAACGGAACGGAGAACAGATTTTCCTCGGGAGATGGCAAATGAAAAAGATTACGGTGCTTGGTGACGGCGGCTGGGGAACGGCTCTGGCGCTTACAATCCTGAAAAACAATCATGATGTGACTCTCTGGGGTGCATTCGAGGAGAATGTTGAAGCGATCCGGACAACGCGGATCAACCGTTTCCTGCCGGGAGTTGAAATCCCGCGGCAGCTGAAAGTGACTTCTTCGATCGGAGAGGCTGTCGAGGGGGCGGAAATCGTAGTGCTCGCCTCGCCTTCTCAATATATGCGCGGGACGCTGAACATGTTCAAGGAATATTTCATTCCGGAGCGGCATCTCCTGGTCAACGTGGCGAAAGGCATTGAAAATGATTCCCTGAAGTGCATGCACCAGATTTGCGGAGAGGTCCTCGGCAAAACAATGTATGCGACCCTTTCCGGACCAAGTCATGCGGAAGAGGTTTCCCGGAACATCCCGACTGCGGTTGTTGCGGCTTCCATGGACAGAACGTATGCAAAGACGGTTCAGGAGGCGTTTATGACCTCCGATTTCCGGATTTACACGACACGGGATGTCGTCAGTGTCGAGCTTGGAGGCGCGTTGAAAAACGTCCTTGCGATTGCCGCGGGAATTCTCGACGGAATGAAACTGGGCGACAACTCCAAGGCGGCTCTGATTACGCGCGGCATCGCTGAAATGGCACGTCTTGGAGTCGAGCTCGGGGGAAAACGCGAGACCTTTGCGGGACTTTCCGGAATCGGCGATCTGATTGTGACGTGTATGAGTCGTCACAGCCGCAACCGGCACGTCGGAGAGGAGCTGGGACGCGGCAAAAAGCTGGATCAGATCACTTCCGAGATGGGGATGGTGGTTGCCGAAGGGGTTAAAACCGCCATTTCCGCTCACATGCTTGCGGTCCGGAAACAGTGTGAAACGCCGATTATCAATGAAGTTTTCAATGTCCTGTACAACGATCTCTCCCCGAAAGATGCCGTCGTTGATTTGATGACCCGTACCGCGCGCGATGAGGAGGACTAGAAGCGTTCTTCCTTTCTGACGGGAGTATGGACGGTTGGAACTTCTTCGCGGAAAAGATGTTCCTGTTTCCGATATGCTGTCGGGGAAAGTCCGGTTCCACGTCGGATGAAACGGGAAAAGGAACCGATCTCTGTGAATCCGCAGCGTGCGGCCACTTCGCCGATCGGCAGATTGCTGCCCCGCAGAAGTGTTTTTGCCAGTTCAAACCGATAATCCAGAATGCAGCGCCCGGGAGTTCTGCCGATCCGTTCCGAAAAAAGTTTTGTCAGTGTGGATCGGTGGACTCGCAGAAGACTGCTGAGCATGGAAACATCAAGTTCCGGATTCGAGAGATTGGTCTCGATGAGTTCAAAGCAGCGTTTTACGATCAGTCCTGAATGCACACCGTATCCGGAGGTGCCCCCTGCGCGTGCCAGCACTTCCAGGATCAGTCCCGCCATCGTCCGGATCTGGACGGGATCCGTATCACAGATTCCCTGATCGATCCGCCGGAACAGATCCTCCGGAAAGGCACAGGAGCTCTGAAGACGCGGATAGCGGTAGGAGAGCATCACGGCTTCGGCAAACGGACCGTCGAAACAGAGCCAGCGGCTTTTCCATTCCGGGGAGATGCCGCGCAGGAAGTGCGGTTCGCCCGGCAGGTAGTAGAAGACCTCGTTTTCACGGATCTGGAAGACTTCGCCGTACAGAGTCACTTCTCCGATTCCGGAGATGCCCCAGATCAGTTCGACAAACTGGTTTTTCATGTCCTGGGAACGTTCCGTTTCATTTTCCGTCAGAATTTTTTCTCCGGTGGAGTAAATCCGGAACGGCATCGGCAGCGATGCGGACGCGGATTCCAGCCGTTTGTATTTGATTCCTGCCATCTTGTTCTTCTCCTCAATAATCAAACTGATAAAAAAATCGACAAAATGCCTGTTGTCAAAAAGCTCCCGGTATACTATAATATAGGCAGAATAAAAAACAAGCGTCAAGCAGCATCCCAGGAGGTTTGCAGGCCGCTTTTTTCCGATGGAACAGAAATTTTCCATTTGATTATTTGATGATAAAATACCGGAAAGGAATAAAAAATGAAAAAAAGTTCTCATTTGCAGAATACGCGGAGGAGAGAGCCGTTGCGGAAATCACCGGAGCATTTTACATTGATCGAACTCCTGATCGTGATTGCGATCATTGCCATCCTTGCAGGGCTGCTGTTGCCGGCATTGAACAGTGCCCGGAAAAAAGCGCAGAGCGTCTCCTGCTTAAGCAACTTGAAACAGTCCGGACTCGGACTGACTCTCTATGCCAATACGTTTGACGATTACCTGCCGTCACCGCAGGCAATGAAGGATGAGGCGGGAAATCCTCTGGAAAGCGGTTCTCTTTCCTGGGGAAGGCGTCTTCTGCATACGGTATACCATCTTTCCGAAGGGCAGACCTGGGAGCCGGGACCGTACCGGAGATTCACCTGTCCGTCGACTCCTCTCCAGGAGTCCTATAACGGCAGTTCAATTTTCGCCGAGGAGATGTTCGGCATGAACCGGTATCTTGGCGGGGGATGGAATTCCAGCATGGCAGTGAAAATCGCGCAGATCGGAAAGAGCGCCCGGGACTGGCTGCCGGAGCGTCAGGCGGGATCGACCATTGTACTTGTCGACAGTGTCAGGGAAGCTCCGCGGGGAACGCAGATCTGCTTTTTCGGAACAAATGACGCAACCGTTTCCGTCCGCCACGATCTGAAGGCGAACGCCTCCCTGCTCGACGGCGGTGCCCGTGCCTTCTCCATCGGGCGCCTGAAATCCGAATGCCGCGGTACTGGAGCCCTCCGCGATGCTGCCGGTGTCATCGTAACGACTCTTTAATTTGCCGGAAAGGATTTTTTTCGATATGATGCGAAACTGGATCACTGCATTTCTGCTGTTCTCTTCGATATCCGTATTTGCGGAGCTGCCCGGCTGGATAGTTCCAACTTCCCGGCAGGAACTTCAGATTTCGGAAAACGGAACGCGGACTCTTCTCCCGTTTGTCAAAACCGGAGAGGATGTCGTTCTGCTGGACCTGATGGCGGACGGAATGAAAAAAACAGGTATGTCCCGTGCGGGAGACACTTTCCTTGCGACTTTGCATCTGCCGGGCGGTGTGCAGTTCCGTTCCAGTGTTACCGTTCAGAGTTCCGGACCGGAAAAACTGGAATGGAAGCTGCATCTCTCCGCGGATCGTCCGCAGAAAGTGCGTCAGCTCTGGTTCGGACTCAATTTGAATCCTGCCATGAAAGGACGGGAACTTGAGTTTACCCCAAGTGCAGGCGAACAGGTCCGGATTCCCGTTCCGGAGCCGGAAGCGGGATTCCGGTGGATTTACAGCACGCTTCACAACCGCCGGACGTTCCGGAGCCTGACCATCCCGATGCGGCGGGGAGCTCTGATCGTCTCGGGATTTGAAACGCCTCTTCAGGTCGCGCGTCACGGAAAAAACGGAACCGGAATCCGACTGCTCTGCGAGACGGGAGAGCGGCCCGTCAAAGAATTGACGGCAACCCTGACGGTGGAATACCACCCCTGGAAGACGCATCCGTTTTCCCTGCGGTCCGCTGCAAACATGGGATTCGTCGACCCGGTTGCCAATGACCGGACAGGCGGCTGGACCGATCAGGGGCCGGAGAACGATCTTTCTCCGATGCGTTCCGGCAGACTGCGCTTCGGAGAGATCCCGTTTGAGATCCCCGATCCGGAAAAGAACGGCGGGAAGTGCTGTCTGGTATTTCGCAACCGGGCGCGTCCGCACTTTCTCCGGACCGCGGAGATTTCCGGGGAGGGAGCGGTAATCGACTATCTCTATCTGCTGAATGCGGCGGCGTGGGTCCGGAACGGAGAGACAGCGGGAACGATCCGTATCTGTTTTCAGGATGGAAGTTCTCAGAAGATTTCCGTCATCGCCGGACGCGATACGGGGAACTGGTGGAGCCCTGCTAATCTGGAAAACGGTGCTGTCGTCTGGCGCGCGGAAAACCGGTCTGCGGAGATCGGACTCTATCTCAGCCGCTTTGCCGTGGAGCAGAAACCGATTCGTTCCCTGGAATTGACCGGCGGAAAAGAGACCATGTGGATGGTCGTCGGGATGACCGGCATCCGGGGGAAGGGAATTCCCTTCTGTACGGATGCCGTCCAGGAAATTCCCTGCGAGATCCGTCCGGGAAATTTCTGGAAGCCTTTCCGCTATTCGAAGCATGTGGAGCCAGGAAGCGCACTGGACTTTTCCGGATTCGGAAAGCATGCGCCCGCAGGAAAATATGGACGCGTCATCGTCCGGAATGGACGGTTCCATCTGGAAAAACGCCCGGAAACTCCGATCCGGTTTTTTGGAACAAACGTCCCTTACTGGGGATCCATGTTTCCCACAGATCGCGAACTGGAACTGCTTCCGCGGCGCTTGCGCGCCATCGGATACAATGCCGTCCGGTTTCACCATTTTGATGAATACATCGTGGAAAAAGGCAAAAGTTTGAACCTGAAGAAAGCGAAGATCGATCGCTGGCATAAAACGTTTGCACGGTACAAGGAACTCGGATTTTACATTACGCTGGATTTGTTCACGCTCCGGCGGGACGGTTTCTCTCAGCCGGCTCTCTCCCCGGATGCCTTTTATCAGAAAGCGCTGATCCTCTTTGATCCCGTCGCGAGAGAGGAGATGAAGATGTTTACAAGACTGCTGCTCGGGAGTGTCAATCCTTATACCGGAATGACGACTGCGGAAGATCCGGCGCTTCTGTCGGTCGGGCTTGTGAACGAGGACAAGATGTTCTCGCCCCACAGGATTCTTCAATCCAAAACGGAAGATCCGCGGATGTCCGCGCTTCTCAAGCGCGGATTCGCCGACTGGTGCCGGAAACACAATCTTCCCGGAGATACTCCCCCGACGGATCAGGCGTGGGCTCACTACTTCGCAGACACTCATTTTGAACTTTTCCGCGAATTCAAGTCTCTGTTGAACGAACTGAACTGCAAAGCACCCGTTTCCGACATCTCCTCCGGGTACGAGTACATTCTTGCGCCGATCCGGAACCAGTTTGATTATACGGATCTTCACTCCTACCACGATCACCCTGAATTCCCGGGTGCAAAGTGGAAATATCCGATGGAATTTGAAGATGTCAGCGGAATTTCCGTTCATGCGCGTTCCCCGCTGGATGCGGCCGCCTGCCGGATTCTCGGCAAACCGTTTCTGCTCACGGAGTGGCATTTCTGCGCTCCGAATTCCTGGCGGTCTGAAAGCGGTGTCCTGATGGGGGCGCTCTCCGCTTTCCAGGGATTCGACGGGATCTTCGATTTCTGGGGACTGCCGGACACCGGAACAGGAGGCATCGTCGAAGAAGAACCTTTTTCGCGGGGAATGGGGGTTTTCGATACGTTGAACGATCCGATTTCGCTTCTTTCCAGCAGGATCATCAACTTTTTCTATCTGCGAGGCGATGTGACGGAATCTGCCCGAACAGTTTCCCTGGTTGTTCCGGAAACCGTTCGGGAGCGGCCGTATGCTCTGGATTACCGGTTCTGGAAGCGTTCCCGGAACGCCGTTCTGCCGAATGCTTTTCTGCGGCTCGGACTGCTGTATAAGATCGGTATCCGCATCGGCCCCCGCGCAGAAAAAAAGGGGGAGTTTTTTGCGGATGAGGTTGCCGCTCTTGCGAAAGAGTCGGAACAGGAGCCTGATCTTTTCCTGAAAAGAACGGGGCTCCCCGCCGCGCAGGAACGGACCTCCTCTACAGGAGAGATCTCGTTTCATCCCGGGAAAAACCGCTTCCGGGTCGTTACCCGGAAAAGCGAAGCGCTGATCCAGGAGAAACAAGAGAATCGGGGAAGCGCTTTGACGGTCGTGAAAAATACAACCTTCTCCACGATTTTTGCCGGGAGTCTCGACGACCGTCCTCTGCGGGAAAGCCGTCACGTTCTGTTTCTCCACCTGACCGATGTCAAACCGGGAAACGCCCGGTTTACCCGTCGCGGAACGCGTCTCAGAATGTATGGCAAAGGGGACTATCCCTATCTTCTGAAAACCGGATCGGCGGAGATTTCGCTGAAAAACTGCGCTTCGGGGAAAGCCGTTCTCTTCGCTCTGGATGTTTCGGGCAGACGCCTGAAATCCATTCCGTTCACTGAAAAGAACGGCCTGATTTCATTTCTTGCGAACAACGACTCCGGAAAGGATTCGCCGCTTGCGTATGAACTGGTTCGGAATTGAGAATATCGTCGTTTTCCGATCACTTTTCCGGATGTTCCGGAAAAACGGATTTCCTCTTTTTTCATGTGAAAGCAAAAAAAAATTAATTTTTTTCCATTCTTCTCTTGCTTTTGCCAACGATGGCAACTATACTATCTCCAGAAAGAAGAGAAATACCTCGGATCAATTAAAAATAAAAAAGGGGATGAAAGATGGCAAAGAAGAAATATGTGCTTGTCGGAACCGGTTCCAGATGCTCCATGTACCTGGATGCGCTCGGGAAGGATTTCAGAGAATATGGAGACATTCTTGCGCTCTGCGATTCGAATCATGTCCGCATGAACTACTGGCGTGACTACATGAAGGAGACTTACGGAATCGGTCCTCTGCCGACCTATCACTGTTCCGAATTTGACCGCATGATTCAGGAACAGAAACCGGACAAGGTCATCGTGACCAGTATGGACCGCACGCATCACCTTTATATCTGCCGCGCGATGGAACTCGGCTGCGATGTCGTAACCGAGAAGCCGATGACTGTTGATGCCGAAAAGTGCCAGCAGATCATCGATACCAAAAAACGGACCGGACGCGATATCATTGTTACGTTCAACTACCGTTATTCTCCGCGCAACACCAGGGTCAAGGAGCTTCTGAAGGACGGGATCGCCGGAACCATCACAAGTGTTACTTTTGAGTGGTTGCTCGATACCAGTCACGGAGCCGACTACTTCCGCCGCTGGCACCGCAACAAAAACAACAACGGCGGACTCCTCGTCCACAAATCCACCCACCATTTCGACCTCATGAACTGGTGGCTCGACTCCGCACCGAAGACAGTTTTCGCCATGGGCGATCTGAAATTCTATGGCAAGGAGAATGCTGAAAAACGAGGAGTAACTCAGTTCTACGATCGCGCCTACGGCAATCCGATCGCGGCCAAGGATCCCTTTGCACTCAAGATTGATCCGGAAAAGGATCAGCGGCTGCTTGCTCTCTACTACGGAGAGGCGGAGAAAGAGGATGGTTACATGCGCGACAGAAGCGTCTTCAGCGACGGTATTTCCATTGAGGATAACATGAATGTCATGGTCCGTTATCAGAACAATGTTGTGATGAACTATTGCCTCTACGCGCACAGCCCGTGGGAAGGATATCGCGTCTGTTTCAACGGAACGAAAGGACGTCTTGAATTCAATGTTGTTGAAAAGTCCTATGTCAGCGGTGGTCATGAAGATTTTAACCAGCCTGGAATGCGCGAACTCGAAGGCGATAAGAAATCCCTTGTGCCGGAGATCATTTTCCAGCCGCTGTGGGGCAAGCCGGTTGTTTTCACCTATGAACAGAACGACAAAGGCGGTCACGGCGGCGGGGATGTCCGCCTTCTCCGCGACGTGTTTGCCGGTGCGCAGCCGGATCCTCTGGGGCATGCCGCCGGGTACATTGACGGTGCCAAATCCATCCTGACCGGAATCGCTGCGAATATCTCCATGAAGACCGGCGAACCTGTACAGGTCAAAGATCTGGTTCAGTTCTGATCCACCGGGGAGTCTGAGCAATGAATGGTTTGAAACGGAAAACTCCGTCCTCGCTTCCGGTCCGTGTCCTTCAGTTCGGAGAAGGCAACTTCCTTCGTGCGTTCATCGACTGGATGTTCCATGTAATGAACAAACAGGGCAAATTCAACGGAATGGCGCAGCTGGTGCAGCCGCTTCCTTCCGGGATGGCGGAGCAGATCAACGCGCAGGATGGTCTCTATACGCTGATCCTCCGCGGAATCGCAGACGGGAAAACCGTCGAAAAACGCGAAGTGATCGAATCGGTCAAAGGCTGTCTGAATCCGTATGAAAACTGGAATGCGGTGGTGGAGTCTGCCGTTTCAAACGATCTCCGGTTTATTTTTTCCAATACAACGGAAGCGGGAATCGAGTACAAACCCGAGCCGTACACTCCCGGGAAATGCCAGAATACCTATCCGGCGAAGCTGACCAGTCTTGTCTTTGAACGCTGGAAAGCGTTTCAGGGTGATCCGGCAAAAGGGCTTGTTTTTGTTCCGTGCGAGCTCATTGATCGGAACGGTGCCACTCTGAAACAGTGCATGAAACAATATGCCGCCGATTGGAAACTGCCGGAGGGCTTCTCCGCCTGGCTCGACACTGCCTGTCTGTTTGTGAACACCCTGGTTGACCGCATTGTTGCGGGCTATCCTCGCGGCGAGGCGGAACAGATCGAAGCCGAACTCGGATATGAGGACAAGCTCCTTGACTGCGGAGAAATTTTCCATTTCTTTGTGATCGAGGGGCCGCAAAGGATTCTGAAGGAACTTCCGTTCACGGAGTGCGGATTGAATGTGGTCGTGACGGAGAATCAGGCCCCGTACCGCACCCGCAAGGTCCGTTTCCTGAACGGGGCGCATACAGCGGATGTGCCGGCGGCCATTCTCGGCGGACTTACGTTTGTTGATGAGATGATGGATGATCCCGTCTTCGGGAAAATGGTGCGCAAGGCAATCTATGATGAAATCTTCCACACGGTCGAACTTCCCGACGGGGAGAAAAAATTCTTTGCCGACTCCATCGTGGAACGGTTCCGGAATCCCTTTGCTCATCACAGACTTCTTTCCATTTCTCTGAATTCGATTTCCAAATGGAAGGTGCGTGTTCTGCCGAGTCTTCTGGATTATATCCGGCTCAAAGGGGAGCTGCCGCAGGTGCTGGCGTTTTCGCTGGCGGCTCTGCTGCGTTTCTACCGTCTTGAACTGGATGGAGAGGGGAAAGCTTCCGGTTCGTATTGCGGAATTCGCTATCCGATTTCTGATTCGCCGGAAGTCCTTTCGTTTTTCGCGGAAAGTTCCAGGCTTCCGATGGAAGACGCGGTTGCCGGAGCTCTGGCGAATACCTCCTTCTGGGGAATGGATCTGAATACGGTTCCTGGGTTGACTGAATTTGTCACGAAAAAGGTGGCGTTGATCGACAAAGCCGGAATTCGCGAAGCCGTAAAAAGCGTCCTTTGAATGCCTGGAATCCGGACGGAACACAAAACGAAATCAGAGAGGTGTGGTATGCGCAGTATCCGAATCCATCCGCTGGACAATGTCGCTGTGGCGCTGGAGGAGTTTTCTCCGGAAATCGCGATCGGACACAAGTTCGCTTTGACCGATATTCGAAACGGGGAAAATATCATAAAATACGGAATGCCGATCGGCCGGGCAATCTGCGACATCAAGTCCGGAGATCATGTGCATACGCACAATATGAAGACGAACCTGGAAGGAATTCTTGATTACCGCTATGAGCCGGTGACGCAGAAGGTCTCTGTTGTGGAGTCGAAAGAGGTGTTTTCCGGATTCCGGCGGAAGAATGGAAGCGTCGGTGTGCGGAATCATATTTTCCTTGTGCCGACGGTTGGTTGCGTGAATCAGCTTGCGCGGACTCTGGCGGAAAAACTGAATCGGTTGCTTCCTTCCGGGAGTGTGGACCGGGCGCTGGCGCTGGAGCATCCGTTCGGCTGTTCCCAGCTCGGCGGAGATCATGAAATGACGCGTGCGATTCTCCGTGGATTTGTCCGGCATCCGAATGCGGGCGGCGTGCTGGTGGTCGGGCTCGGATGCGAGAACAATACGATTGACTCCTTCCGGGAGATGCTTGGGGAGTTTGATCCGGAGCGTGTGAAATTCCTTGTGGCGCAGAAGGAGGGGGATGAGGTCGCCGCCGGAATGACTCTGCTGGAGGAGCTGGTGCGGACCGCATCGCAGGATGTCCGTACGGAGATCCCTGTCTCGGAACTGGTGGTCGGACTCAAATGCGGCGGTTCTGATGGACTCAGCGGTATTACCGCAAATCCGCTTGTCGGCCGTTTTTCCGACTGGCTGACCGCACGCGGAGGAAGTACGATTCTCAGTGAAGTACCGGAAATGTTCGGTGCGGAAACCCTCCTCATGGCGCGCTGCCGGAACCGGGAAGTCTTTGATAAATGCGTGAAGATGATCAATGATTTCAAACGGTATTTCACACGTTACGGACAGACGATCTATGAAAACCCGTCGCCGGGCAACAAAGCGGGAGGAATTTCCACGCTGGAGGACAAGTCGCTGGGATGCACACAGAAAGCGGGCACTTCCGCCGTCAACGATGTCCTCCTGCCTGGTGAACATCTGCGGGAAAAGGGGCTGAATCTGCTGACCGGCCCCGGAAATGACATGGTTGCCTGTACGCTTCTGGCGGCATCGGGAGCACACCTGATTCTGTTTACAACCGGACGAGGCACTCCGTTCGGAAGCGTGGTTCCGACCATTAAAATTTCCTCCAATACCGCGCTTGCGGAACACAAGCCCGGATGGATCGATTTCGACGCCGGGCAAATGCTCCGGGAGATTCCAGTCGATGACGGATTCATCCGCCTGGTTCTCGAAACCGCTTCCGGAAAAGAGGCAAAGAACGAACAGAACGGTTATGAGGAAATTTCCATCTTCAAAGATGGAGTCACCCTGTAAGAGCGAGTGTGCAATTTGCCATTCGGTATCCGTTTCAGGATGCCCCGGGAGAGAGATTCCATGCGGATTCCATTTCTCCGCAGTCTTGCAAAGGGCCGTTTTCATTGTATATTATCCAGCTTGAACAAGGATCCCGAACGGTTCCGGCTTCCGTTTTTGCCGGAAGTTGCGTTTCGTGCGGGTAAAATGAAAATGGAAGGGGAAACGGATGAGACGTCGAAGACACGGTCCCGCAGCGAAACGAAAGAGGAATTTCACTCTCGTGGAGCTCCTTGTCGTGATCGCCGTGATCGCCATTCTGGCGGGAATGCTTTTGCCGGCTCTGAACTCGGCAAGAGAAAAGGGAACCGCGGTTTCCTGTCTCAGCAACCTGAAGCAGATCTCCTCGGCAAATGCCATGTATATCGGTGACAGCGACGACTATTCCGTTCCTTACAACAACGATTCCAGCGAACGGAACATGCCGGGCGATTACTGGTTCGGCGTGAAAAGCGCTTCAGACGATACCTATGACATCACAACAAGTCCTCTTCTGGGGAAATACTACGGAAATGCTCCCGGTGTGATGGTCTGTCCGGTTTCCCGCCGGGAAGGAATCACTGACCTGACCCGGGTCCTGTACGGTGGCGGTTACGGATACAACAACTGGTGGTTCGGACGCTATTCTTCTACACGCGGGTCCACGACAACAGGACCGTTTCCCTACAAGGTCTCTTCATTCCGACGCCTCTCCACTACGATTGTTTTCGGAGACTGCGCCAGTTCGGGCAAGGCGGGAAGCGACGAATACCAGCCTCAGACCCCGATGATGTACTGCAAAAAACAGCCCGGCGGCAGTATCTACAATACCGATTCGTATGGAACGAACCACTTCCGTCACGCTTCCCGCACCAATGTTGCCTGGGGAGACGGGCACGCAACCGGAGAACCGATCGGGACCCTGAACAATAAAACAAAATCGTTTGCGAACAAAATCGGATACGTCGGTGCTGCGGATGTCGACCTGTACAATCCCATGCGGACGCAGGATACGCTCTGACGGAGGTAACGGACAATGACTCTCTCTCCGGAAATTACGGGAATCCTGATCGGTCTTGCGTTTTCTCTTGCTGTGTTTGCATTCAAGACGGCGGTCGGGGAGTTCTATTTTCTGGTGGAATCCGGAAACGCCCGGCGGAACACGATTTTTCTGTTGACGGCAACGGCGGCATACGGAGTTGTTTTTCTGGTCGTTTTTCTTTTGCTGTCTCTGTTTCCCGGAATGCACCGGGTGCTGATGGAGCGGCACGGGCTGTTTCAGGCGGGAATGTTTCTGCATCTTCTGGTTGCCATGGGGTTTCTCATATGGGGAATTTTGCTGCTGGGAACAAAACCGGAAGAAAAGAAGGTCCTTTCCGGGGGCTGGCTTCTGGCAGTGCCGTGTCCGGTGTGCGTAGCGGCGATTCTGCTGGCGGGAGCGTTCGCGGACTTGCTTCTGCCGGATTCAAAATGGATGGTTCGTCTGTTTGTACCGGGAATTTTTTTTCTGGTGAATTTTCTTGTGCTGGGGTGGCTCAGTTTTCTGATCCGCAGACGGAATGCGGATTCCCGGCGGTTGACCGGAAGACTGATGGTTTTCGTGGGACTCTATTTCTCGGGGCTGCTTCTGCTGGTCCCGAATTTTGAACGGTTGGAAGAAATGTACCGGATCGTCTCCGGAAGCAGTGCGCTGCCCCGGATGAATCCGTGGTGCCTGCTGCCGGTTCTTGTGATTTTTCTGGCGGGACTGGTGTTTCAATGGAACAAAGAAAACAGGGAGTTTTGAATGGAATTTTTTGATGGAATCAAAACATTTATTTTTCTGGTGTCCAGTGTATTGCTGTATCCGGTGCTGCTTTTGCTGGCACTTTCAACGGTGTATCTGATCTGGGAAGCCGGCCGTTTTCTCGGGGAGTGGATGGAGCGGGCGCGATGTGCCGGATTCGTTCCCCAGAAGGATTCCGCAGAGACCTTTCGCTTTCCTGCGCCGGTGCGCCGGTACCGGGAGGAGCTGCAGAAGCTGGACCGGACCGATGAAGCGGCGGTTGCCTATCTGATGCGTCAGGCAATTGCCCGGCGGCAGAGGAGTCTGGACCGGTATCGTCTGATGATCCGTCTGGATCCCGCGCTGGGGCTTCTCGGAACGCTGATCCCAATGGGAAGCGCGCTTGCAGGAGTCAGCGGAGGAGAGCTGACGGTGGTCAGTTCCGAACTGGTGGTGGCATTTACCACGACTGTGGTCGGGCTGGCGGTCGGAAGTGCGGCGTTCCTGATTCATTCGGTCAAACGGCGCTGGGTCGCTTCCGACATCCGCCAGATCGAATACATTACCGAGGTGATGACACCATGAGATTTATGCGCCGGGAAGAGCATGGAGAGGATTCGTTCGATGATGATCCGATGTCGGCGGTCGGCAACCTGTTTGATGTCGCGCTGGTATTCATCGTCGCACTTCTCTTCGCGCTGATGGCAATGTTCGGGAAAGAGCTTTTCGACGGCCAGTCCCGCGTCCGGGTCGATTCCAGCGGACGGATCGAGATCCTGACAAAAAAAGGCAGGAAAATCGAATCCCTGAAACAGTCGAATGAGCAAGCCGAAGGCAAAGGAGTCCGGCTTGGAACCGCCTACCGTCTTGAGGATGGCACTACCGTTTATGTCCCGGAGGAATGATGCGTGTCCTGCTCTTCCTGCTTCTGTTGTTTTCCGCCTCCCTTTTTCTTTTCGGCAGCGAAAAATCTGTGCTCTTTCTGAGTGGGGAATCCAATGCCGGAATCACGAGACGCGCCTTCCGGAAACTGGAACTGCCGGAGCAGATTCGTTTCCGTCTGATTCCTGATGCCTCGAATCCTGAGCTTCTCCGGGAGGAGATTCGGAAAGCCGATCTCATCATAGCCAACGGACTGATCCCCGAGTTTCGGAACGCTCTGGCGGAATCCGCCCGGCTCGGGAAAACAAGCATTTATCTACTCGGTTCTGCGCGTCTGGCGAACCGTCTGCCGGCACCTCTGCGGGGGAAGGTGCATTTCCCGATGGAGGAACTCGTTGCTCAGTACCGGAGCAGCCACACTGCGGAGAATTATCGGAATCTGGTGCTGTATCTTGTTCACAAAGAACTGGATCAGAGGGTCAGGTACGCTCCGCCGCGATTGACCGCTCCGATCGGACTTGCGGACGCTGTCAGTGGACGGAAGTTTTCCTCCTACGAAGCCTATCGGGCGTTTCGGGGAAAGTGTTCTTCCGCGGGACGTGTCGTCATTACGATCTATGCGGCGAACAGTTCTCCGGAGGAGATCGCGCTGCTGAAGCCGCTGGCTGAAGCGCTCGAACGGCACGGGCTGGAAACGGCGGTTGCGTTCGGGGATGAGGTGAAGCTCATCCACGATTTGCTCCTTGACCGAAAAGGAAAATCACGGTTCGACTTCGTCATTGCCTTTACGTTCAAATTCAAAGCCGGACTCGGAGAATCGCTCCGGCAGGCGCTGACGAAGCTGGATGTACCGGTTGTCAACGCATTGAAACTCTATCGGCAGACTACTCCGGAATGGGAGCGCTCGATTCAGGGAATGAATTCGTTTTCTGTGGCATTTGCCATGATTGCTCCCGAAGTTTCAGGTCTGATCGAACCAACTCTGCTTTATGGCCGCGAAATGAGAGACGGGCGTATTCAGGAAATCCCGATGCAGGGAAATATTGAACGTCTGGCAAATCGTGCGGCAAAATGGATCGCCCTCCGGAAAAAGCGGAATGAAGAAAAACGGATCGCCCTGTTTTTCTATCATCCGGAAGGAGGAAAACAGTCGATCGGGGCCAGTTACCTGAATGTTCCTCGCTCGATTGTCCGGATTGTCCGAGCTCTGCATGAGAACGGATACGATTCCGGAGGTTTGGAGACTCTAAGCGAAAAAACGCTTACGGAAGCACTTCTTTCCGGAGTTCGCAATGTCGGAAGCTGGGCACCGGGGGAATTGGAGACTTTGCTCAGAGCGGGAGAGTTTGCGGCAGTTCCGTTTGAACAATATAAACAGTGGTTTGCGGAACTGCCGGAACCATTCCGCAAATCGGTGATTCGGGAATGGGGTCCGGTGGAACAGTCGAAGATCATGGCAAAGGATGGCAAACTCATTGTTCCGGTTCTGAAACGTGGAAATCTTGCGATTCTGCCGGAACCGATGCGCGGCTATGCAGGTGATGTCCGCCGAATCCTTCATTCCGGAACGCTTCCGCCTCCGCACCAGTATGTGGCGGCCTATCTTTATTTGCGTCACGAGTTCAAGGCGGATGCCGTGATTTATCTCGGACGGCACGGTTCCCGGGAGTGGCTGCCCGGCAAACAACTCGGACTTTCCGATTCCTGTGCGCCTGCGGTTCTCGGGGGAGATATTCCATGTCTGTATCCCTACATCTCCGACGGTATCGGCGAAGGGATTCTGGCAAAACGGCGCGGCGGTGGAGTGATTCTTTCCCATCTGACGCCTCTTCTCGGCGCAGCAGGCGAAGATGCGAAGGTCCGGAAGCTCCGCTCTCTGATCGGAGAATGGCAGAGCGCCGATCCCAATCGGAAATCCGATCTCTGGAAAGAGCTGAAACAGGAGGCGGAAAGAACGTCTCTTCTGCAATCCGCCGGAATTCCGCTTCTGACGGAACAGGCTGTGGATGCGTTCCAGCATTTTCTGGAGGATCTTGCGCAAGCCTCCCTGCCGTTCGGACTCCACAGTTTCGGCATCCCGCCGGCAGAGAAGGAGATCGCCCGGATGGTTGAACTGGCGAAACGAAACGGCGGCAGTTCCTTTGATGCGGCAGGATTCAGACGGCTTCTGGAAAATTCAGGTGGCGCGGAACTGGATGCTCTGCTTGCGGGGCTTTCCGGACGCTTTATACTGCCCGGCCCTTCCGGTGATCCGGTCCGCTCTCCCGATGCTCTGCCTGTCGGACGGAACTTTTACGGGTTTGATCCCGATCAATTCCCGACCCGGTCCGCGTTTGAAAACGGACGCCTCGCTGCGGAAAAGATCATCGGGGACCACCGCATGAAACACAATGGAGAATATCCGGCACAGACCGCGATTGTCCTCTGGGCCGGGGAGAGTATTCGTACCGGCGGGCTCAACGAAAGCATCTTTCTGCATCTGATCGGAATGGAACCCGAGTGGGATGCTGATGGGTGGGTGCGAAGATTCAAAGCGGTGCCGGCGGCACGGCTCGGCAGGCCGCGTCTGGATGTCATAGCGACGGCGTCGGGTGCCTATCGCGACCAGTTCGCCGGACTGATGGAGAAACTTGACAAAGCGCAGAGAGAGGCGGCCCGTCTGACCGATACCGAGAACTTTATTGCACGGCACAATCAGGCTGTTATGAATCGTCTTGCGGAGCGCGGCGTGCCGGCGCCGGAGCGCGCCAGACTGGCAGAGCGGAGAGTGTATGCGCCGGCACCCGGAACTTACGGTACCGGCGTAAACCGCTTGGCAGGCTCCTCCGGCTCCTGGAAAAAGAACAGCGAGATCGCACAGGTCTACCGGGAACGGATGAGTTTCGGTTTGGAGCCGGATGGAACGTTTGTGAGGTCTGCGGATGGATTCCGGCTGCATCTGGCGAATACATCGGTAGTTCTGCATTCGCGCAGTTCCACGCTGTACGGAGTAACGGATATCGATGATATGTATCAGTATCTTGGCGGGCTCTCGCTCGCCGTGAGGGATGCAGGCGGGCTGCCGCCGGGAGAGTTTATCATCGACAACAGGAATGCAAACGGTGTCCGAGTTACTCCGTTGAAGCAGTTCCTTGCCGCTGAACTTTCTTCCCGCGCTTTGCACCGCGACTGGATCGCTGCCCAGCAGAAGGAAAACTACGCAGGCGCAAGAATGATTGCCCGTACAGTGGACAATCTCTGGGGATGGCAGTCCGTTACGCCGGAAAACGTTACGGGCGGACAGTGGAACGAACTTTACGAGGTTTATTTCAAGGACCGTTATCGTCTTGGGCTGTCCCGGTTTTTCCGTCGGGAGAACGCCTGGGCGGAGCAGTCGGTTGCAGCCCGCATGCTGGAGGCGGTCCGGAAAAACTTCTGGAAAGCTCCGGAAAACATCAAAACCGATCTTGCCAGAAGTTATGCACAGAGTGTGATCGACAATGGGGTCGCCTGCTGCGATCACACCTGCAACAATCCGCTTCTGCATCAGATGATTGTGAATCTGATTTCCGTTCCGGGTGTGATGTCTCCGGAGAAGGTCGCGGCATTTCAGCTTGCACTTGAACGCGCTGCCGGGCAGACCGTTGCCGAACAGATCCGTGAGCAGCAAGTCCGTCACGCCGGCCTCGAATCCATTCCTCCGGAGCGTGAGACCGCAACTTTGAACAATCCCGAACTGCATCCCGTCAAAGGGTACAAAATGAAACGGAAAACGGATGAGAAAAGTCGAATGAGTTCTTCCGGTATTCGCTGGCTATCCATTCTTTCCCTGCTTTTTCTGATCGGAGTGTTTCTCGCGGGGACCCGACACTCGGAAGAGTAGGACCGTTTCTCTTTCTTGCTTTTCCGGAATTTCCGCCTATTGTATTCGACGGAAACAGAAAGGAAATTCCCGATGAACAAAGTAAAAATTACCGTTTTGAAGACAACTCTTGATCCGGAACTGGCAGATGAATACGGAGTCAAAGGGCTGGGGCCCTGTCCGATGCTGAAGGCTGGAGAGATCTTTTATGCCGATTACGCAAAACCGCAGGGCTTCTGCGATGAGGCATGGAAGGCGATTTATCAGTATGTCTTTGCGCTGGCACACGGGGCTGGAAACAATCTCTTCTATTACGGGGATTGGATTCGGACGCCCGGTATCGCCATTTGCAGCTGTAATGACGGCATCCGTCCCGTGATCTTCAAGCTGGAGGCAACCGACCTCCCAGCCACACTCGACTATACCCCTGTGCGTTGATGATTATCTCAAGGTATTCCTGATCCCTTCCAGAATCATTTTCGCGGCGATGGCGGAAAGAAAGAGTCCAGTCAGCTTTGTAATGACCGCGATGCCGTCTTTTTTAAAGATTCGTTCCGCATGGACTCCGGCAGCAAGAAGTGCTGTCAGAGCCGCGACGGCAATCAACAGGGCGAACAGATTGGAGACCGTCGACCAGAGCTCTTCGCGTTCCAGGCCGATGATGATAAGACCTGCCGTTGTTCCCGGCCCGACTGCCATCGGAATTGCGATGGGAACCACTGCGATTCCGCTTCCCGCCGTATGGTCTTCCCGTTTCGATCTCCTGTGCACGTCGCCCCAGACGAATGAGATTGCGCAGATCATCAGAATCGTGCCGCCGCCGACTTTGAACAGATCAATATTGATATCAAGAAGAGAAAAAATAATATTCCCGCTGAAAAACAGGATCACTCCTGCAATCAGGACAGCAATTCCGCTTTTCATTCCCACTTCCAGACGCTGACGCGGCGTGCAGTCTGAAGTCAGCGAAAGAAAGGTTGACAACACGGCGAACGGATTCAGAAGTATCAGAATTTTCAGAGATGTTACCAAAAATGTTTCCATTGTTTACTCTCCTCCCGCTTTTTTCCGTTTTTTTAGAATAAAAGTTTGATATCATGAACAATATTCATTATATTACTCTTTAAAACAGGAAAAGTCAAACATTTTTTAAAATATATTTTACGAAAGGTTATTATAATGAACAAAAAGAGTATCATCCCGGATGTTCCGGCGATCGGAGCGAATCTGCATAAAGAACGGAGACGCCGTCAGTTGTCACTGGCGGAACTTGCTGCATCCAGTGGAATTTCGAAAGCGATGCTGTCCCAGATTGAAAGCGATAAGGTCAATCCGACCATCGCTACAATGTGGAAGATTGCCCATGCACTGAATATCGAACTGGAAACTCTGATTTCCGGAGAAAGTGCCGGAAAACGGAAATTCGAAGTTGTGAGAAGAGCAGATATTGTTTCCCTCTCCACGGATCGCTCGGGAGCCGTCTTCCATGTTCTCTCGCCGAGTTCCATGGCGGAGGATCTGGAACTGTACCGGATGGAGATCGCTCCGGGATGTATCCATCGTTCCCAGGCACATGCAAAAGGGACGGAAGAGTTCCTGAATCTGCTGGAAGGACGGGTGAAGGTCTCTGCCGGTGAGGATTCCGCGATTCTGGAGAAGGGGGATTTCATCATGTTCCAGAGCGATGTCAATCATACAATCGAAAATCTTTCTGAAACGAAAGTCGATTTGTTCATGGTCGTCCGATTTGCCCGAAATGAACAGCGGTAAGAAAATCCCTTTAAAATTTACGGAAAAATGCGCAGGCTTTTTTCCCGGATCAAGGACGATCTCCTTGTCGCGGTCCAGCGGCGAGACGCTGGCCGTGCAATGCATGGAATCTTCATAAAAAAGAAAAAATGCGAGAGAAGCAAACCGCTTTGAAAAGCGCTTCTTCTCCTCTCTCGCTCTCCACTTTCCCTGAACTTTTCCATCGCCTTTGTGTTTTTCGCAAAGGCTCGAAAATGTAAAAAGCCCCTGATTCCATAAACAGGAATCAGAGGCCTATTGTTTTTTATCCGGTGTATGTTACAAGGCAAAATAGCGGATGGTTATGTAGAGAGAGGAGAGCAGCAGAGCGTAGACCGTGACGGGAACTCCATACATGGCGAAACGCTTGAAGGAGATCTGCTCGCCAGCCTGCTGAGCAAGTCCGACCACCACCAGATTCGCCGCAGCACCGAACAGCGTGAAGTTTCCGCCGAGACAGAGAGCCAGCGCAACGCCCCACCACATGAGATGCTGGAGCGGGATATCCCCTTGGAATACGGGAACCGTCTTCATGAACGCCATGATGATCGTAACCGCAACTGCAGTAAACGAAACATTGTTGATAATGGCGACAGCCAGTCCGCAGATCCACATCATGGTCAGAATAATCAGCAGCGGATGCCAGGATGCTGTGAAGTGGAGGTAGCTTCCCAGTTTTTCCATGACGCCCGCATAGTCGGCGCCTTCCACAATAATGAAGAGACCCATGAAGAAGAAGAGGGTACCCCATTCGATTTTTTCCAGCATCTGATCGACGTTCACCTTGCAGATGGTCAGGCAGAGAGCCGCACCGGTCATGGCGACGACGCTGGGCTGGATTCCGAACACGCCGTGGACCAGAAATCCAAGAATGGTCAGCAGCATGACGATACCCGCTTTTTTCAGCGTGACCGGATCGGTGATGGAGGTTTTTTCATCCATTTCCATGATCTTGGCTCTCTGTTCCACCGTGACCGTCATGTGCTTGCTGTAATGCAGATACAGATATGCGCAATATCCGAACAGAAGCACGACGATGAATGGAGCCAGATTGATCAGGAACGCCATGAAGTTGAGTCCGACCATGGAACCGATGAGCAGGTTCGGCGGATCTCCGATCAGAGTTGCCGTTCCACCAATGTTCGACGCCATGGTTTCCGCCAGAATAAACGGCACCGGCGATACTTTCATTTGAGTGGAAACAACAAATGTGACAGGCACAACCAGAAGAACTGTCGTTACGTTGTCTAGGAATGCCGAGAGGAATGCTGTTGCCAGAACCAGCAGGATCATGGTGCGTGCCGGCTGCCCTTTCGCAAACTTCACCGACTTGATGGCAATGTACTGGAAGAGTCCCGTTTTGCTGAGGATATTGACCATCACCATCATTCCGGCGAGGGTGAAGATCACGTCGAAGTTCACATATTTGGAATAACTGTCGAGTTTTGCATATTTTTCCACGGTTTCAAGTTCGGCGCTCTTGACCGCAGTGCTGATCTCCTTTGGGGTTTCCGGAAGCGCGACCGTGTTCTTTTGTTTTGCGGTCTGATCAAGTTTCATTGTGACGGCGGAAGGAGCTTTGCCTTTCAGCTGATCCAGAGTTTCGGGAGCGGATTCCTCATGGTGTCCGACCGGAAGCACAAAGAGCAGCATCAGGGCGGAACCGACAAGCACGGCCGCTGTCTTATGGATTTTTTCCGTTGCGATCAAGACGAAGGTCGCGACAAAGATGATTGCAGCCGCCCAGAAGCGGAAGGTGGATTCGGCACCATCCGCCGAGGCAAGCAGGGGAGAGAGTGTTTCAAACAAATTTTGTTGCATGAAAAAAGTTGTAAGGCAGGACATGATGACTTAACCTCGAAGTACATTGGTTACCAGTTCGATGTAAGTGATGATGCCGCACAGCTTCTGCTGTTTGTCGACCACCATCAGGGAGGGGAGGGAATTCTTGACAATATTGACCGTGAGCTGGAAGAGAGGAACATCCGTGGTGACAATGTGTTTCGGTTGACTCATCACGTCTTTTACAAGCAGTTTGCGTTCTTCCTTCAGGAGATTTTCAAACGGTTCAAACTGGTTCAGGAATGTCAGATTTTCCAGCATCATGATGTATTCCGGAATGGCGCGCCGGATGATGTCTCCGCACGAGATAACGCCTTTCAGAATCCCGTTTTCATCCAGAACAGGAATCTCCATGCGCTGTTCTTCGGAGAGAACGTCAAGCGCGGAACTCAAAGTGTCTTCCGGCCGGACGAAGCGGGGATTTTTCAGCATGACGTCTTCGGCGGTCAGCGTGTGTTTCACCTCCACTCTGTCCCGGGTCAGAAGCTCCAGAAAGTCTTTCGGAGTTCCGGATGCGACCAGCTTGTCCAGAGCACCGGGGTTTGAAAGAAAATATTTGGAAAATGCCGCAAGGGATTTCAGGTAAATGACGGAAGTCGTTTCGGAAATCATGCAGCAGACGATGAGCTTTGTCGGAGTTTTGTCGTCCGGCTTCAGCTTGACGGGTGTTTTCAGAATGCCGATTCCAATGTCAAGGTCCTGCAGATCGGGGTGGCGCATGTGCGGGAATGCGAAACCGCTGTCATAGATGATGCCGTAGGCATCCTCGCGTTCCATCATTTCCCTGGCCGCTTCCGCCGGGGGAACCGGCAGTTTGACCATCTTCGACATTTTCGTCAGAAGATTCGTGTAAAGTTCGGAGCGGTCCGCTCCCTCGAGATTGAAAAAGATCAGGCTCTGGTTCAAAAGCGATGACAGTTTCATTTCTATCTCCCGGGTTAAAGGTTACTCAAATAAATTGAGGCGTCGGGACGGTTGGAATCCGCTCCGGCTCCTGTGAAAGGAAGGAGCGGTCTTATGCCAGGCCGACCCGTTCCCTTACTGTTTTCATTGTTTTGACTGCTTCCGCACGGGCTTTTTCCGCTCCGGCTTTCAGAATGCCGCGGACATAACCCGGATCGGCAAGCAGTTCTTCCCTCCGCTTGCGCATGGGGGCAAAAAATTCCATATAGGCTTCGAAAAGCGCCTGCTTGGCATGTCCGTATCCGTAGTTTCCAGCCAGATAGCGGGCGCGCATCTCCTCCACCTGCGCGGGCGAGGCGAACAGTTTGTAGAGCTGAAATACGCTGCAGGTGTCGGGATCTTTCGGCTCTTCCATGCCTTTCGAGTCGGTTTTGATCGACATGAATTTTTTTCTTGCCGCCTTTTCCGTATCGAAGAAAATTTCAATGGTGTTGTTGTAGCTCTTGGACATCTTCTGTCCGTCAAGTCCGGGAATGACCGCGACGCTTTCGGAAATTTTCTCTTCCGGAATGACAAAGGTGTCGCCGTAGGTCTGATTGAATTTGATTGCAATATCGCGCGTCATTTCCAGGTGTTGTTTCTGATCCTTGCCGACAGGAACCAGATTGGACTGATAAATCAGAATATCCGATGCCATCAGCACAGGATAGGAAAAAAGCCCGTTGTTCGGCGTGAATCCCTTGGCAATCTTGTCTTTGTAGCTGTGAGCACGTTCAAGAAAGCCGAGACCGACGATGTTGTTCAGAATCCAGGTGAGTTCACACACTTCCGGCACATCCGACTGACGGAAGAACACTGTTTTTTCCGGATCAATTCCGCAGGCGAGAAAGTCGATCGCAAGACGCATGATCCGGGAACGGAGTTCTTCCGGATTCGGATTGGTGGTCAGAGAATGGTAATCCGCAATGAACAGATAATCCTCGCCTTCACTCTGGAGGTCGATGCACTGTTTCATCGCACCGAAATAATTTCCGATGTGCGGAATGCCCGATGGCTGGATTCCGGAAAGAATTCTTTTCATTTTAGAACCTTCATTCTGTTGAAGATGGATGGGAGAAGCATCCCATCCTCCATTATTTTTTCAAAGCGATCCGGCAGGAATGTCCATTCAGGTCGCAGTCAGACACAAGCAGGGAATCCGCGATTTCTCCCTTTTCCACTGTTTCCGCCAGCGTTTCCGTGCAGACATAGGAACGGAATGCGTTCAGAGCCTCGTCCACCTCCGCGTCAGAAGTATAGTGAAGCGTGATGCGGTCAGAGACTTCGAGATTCGCCTCCTTGCGCATGTTCTGGACCTTGCTGACAAACTCCCGGGCGAGACCTTCCAGGATCAGCTCACGGGTCAGGGTCGTATCAAGCGCAAGCGTGATCCCGTGTTCCGTGGCGACGGTGACCCCTTCTTTTTCCGCGCGGTTGACGCTGAGATCCTGTACTGTCAGGGCGATTTTGCCGTCCGGCAGGTCCAGATCGACTGTTCCGCCCTGTTCCATCGTCCGGATTTCAGCCGGGGAGAGCTTGGCGATCAGTGCCGCAGCCTGCTTCATCCGAGCGCCGAGTTTTGGCCCGAGCACTTTGAAATTGGCTTTGGCGGAGAGTTCCACGAGTCCGTCGTCAGAGTCCTGAACTACAATCTGTTTGACGTTCAGTTCCTCAGAGATGATGTCAGAGGTTTCCGAAAGCATCTTCCGGACTTCCGGATCTGCGGCGACGAGAATCGCTTTCGACAGCGGCTGGCGGATCTTCAGATTTTTCTGTGTGCGAAGGAAGCGTCCAAGCGAGACCGCGTTCATGGTGCTTTCCATCTGCTTGTCGAGATAGGGATCGCGCCGGTGGGTGTCGGACTCCGGATAGTCGCAAAGATGAACGGATTCCGGCATCTCTTCCGTGCGCAGTCCCCGGTAGATCACTTCAGTGATGTACGGAATGAACGGCGCCGCGCATTTCGTGAAGGTGATCAGCACATAATAAAGAGTGGAATAAGCATCCAGCTTGTCGGTATCGTTCTGGCTTTTCCAGAAACGCCGGCGGCTTCTCCGGATGTACCAGTTGGTCAGATCCTCGACAAACTTTTCGAAGCGGTTCGCCGCTTTCTGGAGATGATAGGTATCCATCGCCTCGCGGATCTCCGTGACCATGTCCGCCAGTGAGGAAAGAATCCAGCGGTCCAGCGGATTCGACGGGTGTTCCGGCGCCTTGAGTCCGCCTTTCGGCGGCTCCCAGTTGTCCACGTTTGCATAGGTGGTAAAGAAGCTGTACGAGTTCCAGATCGGCAGCATCACGCCGCGCAGAACTTCTTTGATTCCTTCTTCCGAGAATCGCAGATCTTCGGCACGGACTACCGGAGAGCCGAGGAGGAAGAGACGCAAAGCATCCGCACCGTAGGTATCAACCACATACATCGGGTCCGGATAATTCTTTTTGCGTTTGGACATCTTCTGCCCGTCTTCGGCGAGGATCATGCCGTTGACAACAACGTGCTTTGCGGGAGGCTGTCCGAAAAGAGCCGAGGAGAGAACCGTCAGAGTATAGAACCATCCGCGGGTCTGATCCTGTCCCTCTGCAATGAAGTCGGCGGGAAAGTTCGCTTCGAATTTTTCCTTGTTTGCAAACGGATAGTGCTTCTGCGCATAGGGCATGGAACCGCTTTCGAACCAGCAGTCGAGAACTTCCGGCACGCGTTTCAGAATGGTGCCGTTCGCCGTCTTGATCTCCACATTGTCGACGTAATGCTTGTGAATATCTTCGAATTTCCGGCCTGTGAGCTGTTCGAGCTCCGCAACGGAACCAACGCAGACGGCTTCCCCGGTTTCCTTGTTGCGCCAGATCGGCAGCGGGCAGCCCCAGTAGCGGTTTCGACTGATCGCCCAGTCGCGGGCATTTTCGAGCCATTTGCCGAAACGTCCTTCCTTGATGTGTTCAGGCACCCAGGACATCTGAGAATTGGAGTTCAGCATCCGCTCCTTGATCCGGTCGATCCGGACAAACCAGGTGGAGACCGCCTTGTAGATCAGAGGGGAATCGTCGCGCCAGCAGTGCGGATAGTTGTGCTTGATCGTGCCGCGGTGAATGAGTTTGCCTTCCTCTTTCAGACGGCGGATGATTTCCTTGTCGGCATCCTTGACGTAGATTCCTGCGTAGTCGGAGATCTCTTTTGTGAATCTGCATTCATCGTCGATCGGGCAGACGTCTGGAATGTTGTTGGCTTTTCCTGCGATGGCGTCGTCTTCACCGAAGCCCGGCGCGATATGGACAATACCGGTTCCGTCCTCTGTGCTGACATAGTCGGCCGTGATGACGCGGAAGGCTCCTTGTGTCTTTTTCTCCGCAAAATAATCGAAGAGCGGTTCATAAGTCATTCCCTTGAGTGCGGAGCCTTTGCAGCGTTCGACGATTTCCGGGAGTTCTTTCTTGTAATATGCGGAAAGACGTGCTTCCGCCATAATGTAGAAGTCGTTGCCGTCTTTGACCTTGACGTAGTCGATGTCGGGTCCTGCTGCAAGCGCCATGTTGGATGGCAGAGTCCAGGGAGTGGTGGTCCAGGCGAGGAAATAGGTGTTTTCCATGCCGTCTGCCTTGAATCGGATCGTGATGGCGGGATCGTCGACTTCCATGTACCCCTGGTTTGCCTCGAAATTGGAAAGCGGCGTGGAACAGCGGGGACAGTAGGGAAGGATCTTGTAGCCTTCATAGATCAGTCCGGCATCCCAGAGCTGCTTGAAGACCCACCAGATGGATTCCATATAATTGCGGTCCATGGTTCGATAGCCGTTGCGGAAATCGACCCAGCGGCCCATGCGCTTGACGATGGTTTCCCATTCCGCCGTGTAGCGGAGGACAATGCCGCGGCAGGATTCGTTGAACTTGTCGATTCCGTAGTTTTCAATTTCCTTTTTGCCGGAGAGTTTGAGTTCCTTCTCCATCTCGTATTCGACGGGAAGGCCGTGGCAGTCCCATCCAAAGGTCCGATCGCAGAATTTTCCGCGCATGGTCTGGTAGCGGGGAACGACGTCCTTGATGGTTCCGGCAAGAAGGTGTCCGTAGTGCGGAAGGCCCGTAGCGAACGGAGGCCCGTCGTAAAAAATAAATTCAGGTGCTCCCCGGCGGTTTTCCAGGGACTTCTCAAAGGTATGATTCTCTTCCCAAAACTTCAGCGTCTCTTCCTCCATTGCCGCGAAGTTTGCCTGTCCGGAAACTGGCTTGAACATAGTGTCCTCATCAATTCACATTGGTTTACGTTTCAGAATACCTTATTAATATACATCTTCCCGATGTATTTTTACAGTCTGAAACAGATATTTTTGCATAAATAAGCGAAAAGCACAGAGTTTCCGTGCCTGAAAGAAGAACAGCACTCAGCTCAGAATGCTGTTCCCGATGAGTTTTCCGATTATTCCGGAAACATGGCCCTGCAAAAAATTCTTAGGACGGGAAAGAAACGGGATCAACCAGGTCTTTTTTCCCGGTGCTTCCGGTCCAGTGCGGAGAGAAGGGTATAACAGGCCCGCATCCGGGGAACGGACAATCCGTGGCGTTCCGCAAGACGGCAGACATTGCCGAGAATCGCTTCGACTTCGATCTGGCGTCCGGCTTCGAAATCGACCAGCATACTGGTCTTGTATGGGGGAAAATTGCGAGTGTATTCAATGTTCTGTTCCACAAGCTCGGGGGGAAGTTCGACATGGCAGGCAGCTGCGACAAGGCGGACTTCCTCCATCAGTTCCCGGCAGAGAGTTTCAACCGGTCCGCGGTCGGACATCTCCTTCGTGTCGAGTCCGCCGCCGAGCACGGAAACAGGATTGTAGGGAAGATTCCAGAGCAGTTTCACCCAGCGGAAATACGCAATATTTTCCACGAACGAAGCCTTGACGCTGGTTCCCTGATACAGTTCCGCCAGCAGACGTCCGGCTATGGAATCGCCGCCGCCGAAACGTCCGAATTTCAGTTCGGATGATCCTTTCTGCCGGACGATTCCGGGGGCGGTTCTGGTTGCTCCGATGTAGGCGATTGTACTGATGATCTCATTTTCCGGGAATGCTTCAGCGACAGCGTCTTCGATGCCGATCCCGTTCTGAATCAGGACAATCGTGGTCCGGGAACTTTTCACTGCGCCGCGAATCAAGGCTGGTTCATCAATTTGCGGAAGCGCTTTCGAGGTCAGAATAACATAATCGGGAATATCGGGATATTCCTCCGCTGTACGATAGACTCCGGCGGGCAGGAAATCAAAGTCCCCGCATTCGCTCAGAATATGAAATCCGTTTTTTTTCACGGTGCCGTAGTCCGAACGGACCACCACGGAAACCTCTGCCTTTCCCGTTTGTGCGAGCCGTCCCGTGAAATACGCGCCGACGGCTCCCGCACCGACGGTCAATACTTTGATTTTTTCCATTCTTACTGCAATTTCCTGTATGATTGAGTTGCCGGTTCCAAAGAGAAAACCAGCGGAGTTGTTCTGTGAAAAGCTGTTCAGACAACCGGATTGTTCCGGATAATTTCCCGATAAGTGAAAAAGGATTTTTTCGGCACGCGTTCCAGATTGTCCGGAGAACAGCGGATGAGCCCCAGACGTTTTGTATATCCCTGTGCCCATTCAAAATTGTCCATCAGACACCAGCAGAAATAGCCGCGGACGTCGATTCCGTCTTTTTTGATCGCATCGAACATCGCCTCCGTGTACCCTTTGAGGAAACGGCATCTCTGGTCGTCATCAAGCGCGCTGACGGCATCGGGTTCATGACAGGCACATCCGTTTTCCGTTACATAGATCGGATACCCGGGATAGCGTTTTGCGATCCAGTTCAGAAGATTCCGGAAGCCCCATGGAATGATGTTCCATTGCATATCGGTTCGTTCCCAGCTTGGGTCGGCGCTGAGCCAGACATCCTGATCATCACTCATTCCGCCGTTACCGTTGGGGCCGATTCCCGCGTCAACTTCAGGTTTTTCCGCGGACGCATACAAAGTGGAATAATGGTTGAGTCCGAGGAAATCGACACTTCCCTTCATAAGCCTTTTTTCCTCCTCCGTGAATTCCGGGAGCCTGGCTCCAAGGCGTTTCCGCATAACTTCCGGATATTCCCCGAAGACAACCGGATCCGTGAACCATGCGTAGAAAAATTCCACAGCGCGTTCAGCCGCTTCGCGGTCTTCCGGTTTCCGGGTGAGGGGTTCGCGCCAGTCGCAGTTGTTGGTGATGCCGATCATTCCACCGTAACGCCCCTCCCGGAATGCCCTGACTGCACTTCCATGGGCAAGGAGCATGTGATGCGCCGCAAGATAGGGTTCGTCTGGATCGGTACGTCCCGGCGGAAATGCACCGAGCCCATGACCGAGTACTGAACAGCACCATGGTTCGTTGAATGTGATCCAGTGTTTGACGCGATCGCCGAACGCATCGAAACAGAGTTTTGCATAGGCGGTGAAATCATCAATGATATTCCGATTGAGCCAGCCGTCATGTGCCATCTGCAGATCCAGCGGCAGATCCCAGTGGAACAGCGTGACATACGGAGTAATGCCGTTTGCCAGAAGCAGGTCGATGAGTCTGTTGTAATAAGCGATTCCCGCGGGATTCGGAGCCCCTTTCCCGGTCGGCTGAATGCGGGGCCAGGCGATGGAGAAACGGTAGGCATTGACTCCGAGGAGCTTCAGCATCCGGACATCTTCCTCGTAACGGTGATAGCTGTCGCAGGCAATGTCCGCATTGGACATGGCATGGACCCGTCCAGGTATTCTGCAGAAAGCATCCCATACGGAATATCCGCGTCCGCCTTCCTGCACACCTCCTTCGATCTGATATGCCGCTGTTGCCACTCCCCATACGAAATGATTCATTTGATATCCTCCTGATCAATGATTGTAAAAATCCATTTCAGAAAATCTATCCGTTCTTTTATTTTTTTGCAAGATGAACAGCGATCTTTTTTTGAAACTTTGAAAAAAAGAGCTACATTGCTTGAAAGCAGGAGAGAAATATGAAAAAATGGATTCCCTTTTTTCTGATTGCGTTTTGCGCGGGAGTCGTTATCGGCGGATTCCTTGCGAAGAGAGCTCTGGAGCACGGAAGAATGCGGATGCCGAGGGAATTCGGTCGCCTGTATCATCGGCAGACTTCTCCGCTCTCTCAACTCTTCATGCAGACCTTGGATTCTTCCGGACGTCTGTATCTGCGGATGATTCGCGGAGTGGACGGCTCTGTGCGACTCCTGACGTCCTTCTGTCTTTCCCCTGCAGCAGAAGTTTCCGATTTTTCCACCCTGAGACGAATTCTTCCCGGACTTTCCCGGATGGACCGGAGAGATCATTCCCTCCTTCTCTCCTGCTCTGAATTCCTGCCTGGAGGAGTATTCCACGCATTCAAGCCGGATGAAGTGTATCGATTGGATTCCTTTGAAATGGGATACAGCCGTTCCGGAAAGCGGATTTTTCTGCTTGAACCCATTCCGGATGAGGGCGCCGGAGTCTCGGCATCCACATGTTCTCTTGCCGGGGATGATCGTACCGGAAGAGAAGATTCCTCTGAAACACACTGGATTCCCCTGAGCGTTCTGCTGGTTTGTATTGTTCTCGGTTTTCTTCTGTTGATGATTCAGAAAAGAAACGAGGAATAAGAGGCCGGACAAGGGGATGACTCTTTTGTGAAATTGCGATAAAATCCATGAAACAGTTTGTATTTTCCGGAATCTTCCTGTAATATAAGTTGGATGATTCTTTGTACAATATTACCGGGAGTTCAGCAATCATGTTGACAAAAACATTTTCCGCCGCTGTGGTTGGAGTGGATGCGCTTCCTGTTGAGGTGGAAGTCAATGCGACGGGGCATGGCGATGAGTCGGGTGTTTCCATTGTGGGGCTTCCCGATACCGCCATCAAAGAGAGTCGTGACCGTATCCGTTCAGCGCTGTTGGCCTGCGGGTACGGGCATCCGAAAGGCAGCACCCTGGTGAATCTGGCGCCTGCGGATATGAAAAAAGAAGGGTCGGCGTTCGATCTTCCGATTGCCTTGTCGCTGATTGCTGCGAACGGGATTCTTCCCCGGGAACGGTTGAATGACTGTCTGATCCTTGGTGAACTGGCTTTGAACGGGATGGTGCGTCCAGTGAAGGGATGTCTTCCGGTTGCGCTTCTTGCCAGGAAAATGAATCCGCGTATCCGGAATCTGATTGTTCCGCTTGAGAATTCCCCGGAAGGAGCGGTTGCCAGCAGTGAGATCCGGGTGTATGCGGTGTCGTCGTTACAGGATGCTGTTGCTGCTGTCCGTGGAGAGTTTCTCCCTCTGGCGAACGATTCGGTCCGGGTGTTTTCCGAGCCGGACTGGGAGGGAATTCCCGACTTTGCCGATGTCAAAGGGCAATTCCTGGCGAAACGTGCTCTGGAGATTGCGGCCGCAGGCGGACACAATGTTCTCTTTATCGGGCCTCCCGGGACAGGCAAGTCCATGCTGGCGAAACGTCTGCCGGGGATTCTTCCGCCGATGACTGAGGAGGAAGCGCTTGACACAAGCCGAATTTACAGTGTTCTTGGTCTTCTGGATTCGAAACATCCGTTGTTGAAATGCCGTCCGTTCCGCTCGCCGCATCATACGGTCAGCGATGCCGGACTTCTTGGAGGGGGAACGAATCCACAGCCGGGAGAGATCAGTCTTGCGCACAATGGGGTTTTATTTCTGGATGAACTTCCGGAGTTCAAGCGGTCCGTTCTGGAGACTCTTCGTCAGCCGATGGAATCCGGAGTGGTGACCGTGAGCCGTGCCGCCGGCAGTTTTGATTTCCCCTGTGAGTTCATTCTTCTGGGGGCGATGAATCCATGTCCCTGCGGTCACTACGGCGATCGGCTGCATACCTGCCGCTGCGGACAGAAACGTATCCAGGATTACCGGGCGAAGATTTCAGGTCCCCTGCTGGACCGGATTGATCTTCATGTGCAGGTTTCCTCTCTGACGGAAAAAGAGCTTCTCAGCGCCCCTGATGGCGAAAACAGTGCTGCGATTCGGGAACGTGTCATTCGCGCACGCAACATTCAGAACGAGCGTTTCCGGACCTCACGAAAAGTCAAATGCAATGCCCGTATGGAGCCTGCCGACATCAATCAATACTGTAAGATTTCGATGGATGCGAAAGTGCAGCTGCGTCATACAATCATAGAGTTCGGTCTGAGTGCGCGTGCCTATGATCGTATTCTTCGTGTCGCCCGGACGGTTGCCGATCTGGATGGTGCATCCGAGATTTCTTCCGAACATATTTTCGAAGCGATCAACTATCGCTCTCTTGACCGCCGACTCTAAATCGCCAGCAGCAAAGAGAGAAAATCGCGCCGGCGACGAAGGTGCAGGTCTGTGACCTGCTTCGGTCCAGCTGAATAAGCCGGTCGCACGGAGGGCGAAATCTTCAATCAGATTTCATGAATCCGTGCGACCGTTTTTTTATTCAGCGACGCCGGAAATTGCGAGGACGATAGGCGTTTGATGTCCACATGCGGAAGAGATGTCAATTGATTTTACAATAGTTCCGCGTTTTGGGTTTTTCCATTCGAACAATCGGAGGTAACGCCATGCGGGTTTTCCGGACATGGTATTTGTGACCCGTACCGGGATGGGACGCGATTCTTCGCGGGGATCGTAAGAGAACCACCAGTTGTTGTTATTGAGAGGAATGTTCATTCTGACCACATCTCTGGATCCATCCGCATAATGGATGGTATAGGACCCGATATCCCCTGGACTTCCCCAGGAAGCCGAGTGCAGGAAATAAAGCGCCCGAACTTTTTTCCCGACGGGGATTCCACGAACCTCTCCAGGCATTTTCGGTGTCAGATTCCGACTTTTCAGAGTAATTACTGCTTTCCCATTGTTTTCAGAGGGAGTAATGAGATCAAATGGGACCCCGTAGAAAGTCCGGCGACCGGTTTTCAGATCACGCATGTCATTCATATCTCCCTCATCGGCCCAACCGCCTTTTCCGTCTCCGGCGGTTTGATCCGCGAGTCCCATGTTGCAGAATTTGCGTAAATCAATGGTGAAGCTTTTCCCCGGAGCTTCAGCCGGGATTGTGAAATCCGGCAGGGATGGAACCTTATGTCCTTCGTCTCCCGCGATGGTTTCTTCCCATTTTACAGGCGCTTTTTCTATTCTGATTTTCGTTTTTTTCAATATTTCCGCCACCTCTTTTGCTGGGAGCGCGAATTGATAGTAGGAAGGTTCATCGGAAACAGCAATCCGGTTCTGCTGGAAAGAAACCTTGTTTCCAAGCAGATCCGTTTTTTCAACGATTCTGCCCTTGAAATCGCCCGAGAGTTCAAGTTTTCCTTCATCGCCGCACCATGTGAGGAGAACAGAACGGGAGGGAAGTGTTTTATGCTGATAGAGGAATCCCCAGAAGCGGGCCTCCGGTTTGCGGAACCGCTCGTAAAAGCGATGATAATCCAACTGTTCCTGAGCTGCTGCGCGAGTCAGGAGAAGAGGTTTCGGCGCGTTGTTGAAATCGAGAGTGCAAAGACTGTTGTATGCTTCCGAAGAGGTTTGCGGTACGCGATTCTGAAGATAATGGAAGTTGCGGACGATTTTTTCCGAAGCCAGAATCGCTTCGAATTGAACGATCCGGACAGCGGCCTCCTTCCAGTTCATCGGTTCCCGTTTTTCCTCCGGTGCAAGCAGCGGATGGTTTCCTCCGCGGAGGAAGGTCGTTGAACCGCTTCCGCCTTCAGAATCCCAGATCGGCAGAGGCTTTCCGTCACCGTATTTTACCGCAAGGTTCTGGAAATGGGCGACTGCATCCTGAATTGCCGGCAACAGCTCTTCAGGCTGTTTGTCTGAAGAAGCATAATAATGGAATGAGATGATATCCAGATTTTTGAAAGCACCGGCCTTTGCTGCGCGTAGATGCCATGCACGCGCAACATTCGGATATCCCGCTGCCATGATTTTTGCAGTGGGATCCGCCTCCCTGATTGCTTTGACCGCGACCTGCACCAGCTCGGCGAATTCCTCCGGCGTACCTTTCCAGAACATGGAAACATCGGGTTCGTTCCAGATTTCCCAGTAGCGGATATAGTTTTTATGCCGGTTGACCATTTTTCGGACATATTCCGCAAAGAGCTTCAGATCGGGTTTGAAACACTGGTTGTATCCTTTTGTTTCCGGCCTGGGACCGCCTGCGGCCGCCCAGTTCGGAGTGGTGAAGAGCTGGCCCAGAACGTGCATATCCAGCTTCTTCAGCAATTCGATCTGATTGTCGTCTTCCCAGGAGAATTCCCCTGGTTTCGGCTGTGCTTTGCACCACCAGGTTGCCTGAAGCATATTGTGATTGCGCACCCAGTTCAGGCCAAGTTTCGCCGCCTGTCGGAGATAAACCCCGTTTGCCCAGCTGTTGACATGATTTCCGAAAAAAGAATCGGGGTCCGGTTTCTGGCGGAGATTCCAGCATCCGAAGCTGGCGACATCCCAGATATGCTTCTTTCCCGCATTGTCATAAACGACTTCCACCTTGTAGATACCGCGTTTTTCCGGGACAAATGTTCTTGTCAGAATCCGTTCACCGCCGGCGGGAATTTCAACGTTGATTTTTTCCGTTCCGGAGCCTTTCATGTGGAAATCACGCAGGGTGACTGCGATCTCCCCGCGGACAGGGAGAAGCGAAGGATTGCGTAAAATAATTTTTGCCTCGAAGGATTCTCCCGGCGCGACGATTGTTTTTTCCGGAGAGAGATCCGGTATGACCGCCTGAAGAGCAATCTTTCCGGATTTTGCATCGTTCAGAATCCTGCGCGCTGCCTGCTGGATCGGCAGGCCGGTGACGGAGGAAAGAATCTTTCTTCCGTCCGCTTCCGGGATTTTCGCCGGATTTCCGCAGAGTTCTATGATTTCCGCATCGGAAAGGGGACGTGTCCAGACATTGAGCTCATCCGCGGTTCCGGGAGCATTCTGCATGAAAATGAATTCTCCCGCCGGGATGACCGCATCCGGGAAACGATCGCTGGAAGTTCCCTTGATTTTCTTTCCATCCAGATACAGGGCCTTTCTGCCAGTTTTTTTATTCCAGGAGAACGCCAGATGATGCCATTCTCCCGCTTTCCATTTTTGCGACAGGTTTGTTCCACATCCGTAATCCCAGGAAAATGTTCCGTTTCTGGTCCCGCCTGTCATGAAAAAAAGTGCACCGTTGACATGATTCAGGGAGATGTGCCCGGCTCGGAAAAAGACAATGGTCTGTTTGAGTTCCTTGAAATCCCTCTCCGGTTTGAACCAGAACGAAACGGTTCCGGCCTCTGGCTCCACCACTGCTCTGGAATCATAAAATACCGTTCCACTCATTCCGGCATTGATGATTCCCGGACGCGTTTCTGTTTTGCTTCCCTTTTTCACTTCCGAGCTTGCATTTGAGTATTCCGGGACTGCGGAACGATCGAATGAGACAGCAAAGGAACGTCCCTTCAGAAGAGCAGCGGCGTTCACCGTTCCGTCGAGGTTGTTCTTTTTCGCCGAGCCCAGAATTTCCCTGCTGACATTTCCCGGTTGTTTGGCCAGACGGAACACCTCGCTTGCGGAAAGCTCCCGGTTCCAGATCATGATTTCATCATAGACCCCTGATGCAGGAAACAGCAATGGTTCGGCACCGCCCATCCGGGAGGGGAACCGTTTTGTTTTTGTCGTTTTTACCGGTGAACCGTTCAGATAAAGAGTTTTTTCGCCTTTTTCGCGATCCCAGCTTGCAGCAATGTGCTGCCATTCTCCCGGCTTCCAGTGATTGATCTCTTTCGTTGCAAGAGAATAATCCCACAGGAAGCCTTTTTGCGGAACTGTTGCTCCTGTCATGAAAAAGAGCGCCTTGGAAAATTCCGTATAAGCCAGAGTCAGGTGGAGCGCGCGGAAGAGGGTCCAGTTCTTTTTTTCCGCAAGGAGTTCCGGAGCCGGTTTGAACCAGAACGCGATAGTTCCCCGTTTCAGATCAAGATTGGCAACATTATTATAGGCAAGCGGAGCTTCGGGAGTTACCTGTACTCCATTGCCGTGGATGCCCGGGACCAGAGGCAGATCTTTCTGCGGACGTTTTGCTCCGCCGGCAATTTCCGCATCAACGCCGGTTCCGAATCCGGCTGAAAACAGAAGTCCATCTTTCCATTCTCCCGCGTTCAGAGAAAACGCAAGGACGCAGGATGCAAACATCATGAAACGTTTTTTCATTCTCTTCTCCATTTCCTTTTTCAGTAAATCTTTTTCCGCAGCGGATAGAAATTCCGGATCTTGTTGGCTTCCGGATTCACCAGTCCGTAAGGGGCTTTGGAGCCCCAGGCATGCCCGTCAACGGAGGCAAAATTGCTTCCAAGTGAATGGCAGATTCCAATCCAGCCGTAATAATAGGGACCGGGATTTGTCCCGTAAAAAGGTTCCAGGTAATAGGGATTCATTGTGCCGGTTTTGGGATTATTTGTGTCTCCTATGAGAACACAGGCGGATGGTGAAAGAACTTTCGTGATTTTCAAGTAAACATGCTCTCCGTTAATTTGGAACGCATCGTTGCACTGGGAACTTCCGAACGGATATTGCTTGTAAAGCGCCCGGTTCATTCCATAGGAAATGTTGCCCCCAACCCGTTTCGGATCCGTGTAGATCTGAACAAAATAGGAGGATGCCTTGTTTGCCGGGCAGAGAAACAGTTTTGTATTGAAATTTACATGCTCGCTGACCGCCGAGGCCCAGTGATTGCTCCATCCTGTTCCATTGATTCCGCGATTCGGATTCGGAAGATGATCATCATTTGCATTGGCATACATGATGATTCCGGCAGCGATCTGTTTCAGATTCCCGATACAGTTTGCTGAGTATGCTTTCTGCCGTGCGCTGTTCAGCGCTGGAAGAAGCATTCCTGCAAGAATTGCAATAATTGCAATCACAACAAGAAGCTCGATCAGTGTGAAATTTTTCTTCATGTTCTTTTCCTATTTTATGGTTGTTGATTGAGATTCATTCGGAAAAATCATTCCGGCAAGGGGCTTCAAACAGGCAGGAGCCGGTTTTCCATTCAGACAGCTGAGAAGGTATATGGCTCCTTGTCGTCCGAGTTCGATTTCCGGCAGCATCATTGCCATTTGTCCTTTGAGAAAAGCTCTCTCCCATGCGGATGCGTAGTGAATCACACGGTTTTCCATGTTGATTTTCTCCTGAATGGAAGCGTTGATCAGTTCGATCCGGTAGTTGAGATTGTAGCAGATGAACATATCGCAATCCGGTTCCCGCCGGATTAGTTTTTCCGCATACGGTTTCAGAGGAACGTAATAAGGAACAAAAGCCGGTTCCCGGAACTGGATGTCATGAGATTTTGCGTATGTCTCAAGAGTTTGGCTGCGGACGCGGGAGGAATAATGCGCAGTGTTGATTTCCTTGCATTCCGGTCCGAACCACACTATTTTCCGGATTCCCTGTTTATGAAGATATTCTGCGAGGAGAAGAGTTGTTTTTGTTTCATCAATCATAATGCAGGGGAGATCCGGCGATTCGTGTTCCCGATTGAGCCAGACCGTTGGGAGTCCGAGTGTTGCAATTTGTTCATCCAGGCTTTTCGGGACGCAGTCGCCTGCAATTCCGAGTATTCCATCAGAGGACAGAGTCGTGAAAAATTCATGAAATTGAATATCCTCCTTATCGGGAGAAACAAATACCGGTTCGAAAATCAGAGAATAGCCAGCGTGAGCAAGCTCCAGCGAAGCTCCGTTCAAATACGCAACCAGCTGAGGATGCAGGGATTGAGTGGCAGTTCCGTGCTGTACGGCAATACAGGCAATCCGTTTGAATTTCTTTGTTTTCATCGTTCTTGCAGCCAGATTCGGAATGTAGTGGTATTTCTTGACAACCTCTTCCAGTTTGCGCCGTGTTTTTTCCGCCACTTTCGGACTGTTCTGAAAAAACAGAGACGCTGTCTTCTGGGAGACTCCGGCTTTTTCTGCAATGAATTTCTGATTGACAATCATGTTCTTGTTTTTCTGTAAAAAATCTTTTATGTATTCGTATACATTATAACAAATCTTATATTTTTTGTCAATGGGGTCTCTATTAAATTTATAGAAAAACAGAATAATTCACGATAAGTCACTGTGGGTTTTTCCTTTGAAAAATAGGAATGAATGAGAACCCGCAGCAATCGAAAAAATGCTTGCCGCGTGATCGGAAGCGGATTTTTCAGAGGAAGAGCGCAGTGAGTCTCTTTTACTCGAATACAAGAACCGGATGGCGTTCTGGGTTCTTCAGCTGAGGAGCGATCTGAATGCCGCCTTTTCTGCATTCGCCGTCGTTGTCATTGATAAGGAGATTGAACTGGATTCCCCGTTTCATGGCTTCGTATGACGTTCCCAGGAGAGCAAGCGGAAGTTCCGCCCGGTAGAGAGTGTGATCCTTTTTCCGTTCTGTCTTGAGACGGATGCCGGATGCGCATTTTTCCGCATGGAATCCGGCTGGTGTATACCAGACGAAAGTTTCGCTTTTCCCGGAAGGCAGACGGGTCAGTCCGATTTCCCAGCTTCCAGACTGTCCGGGAATGGTGAGTGCGAGCTGGACGTTGTCGCCTTTCCAGGTGAATCGTCCGGTTTCCGGCTGGACGTGAACATCGTCACAGACATCGATATCCAGATTCAGCGATTCCCGGTTCAAGGCAAGACGGATTTCCGCGGAAAGATCCTTTTTCCCCTGCCAGAGCAGATGTTTCTTAGACGGCTGCCCTTCCCAGAACGTGAAGATCTGGGAACGTTTGTCCAGTATGAAATCCGGATTGGAGCGTCCGGTTTTTTGGGGAATGTGGATTGCTCTGCGGAACGGCAGATCAAGTGTTCCGGAACTCTTGAGCTCCGGGATTTCGAACCGAAGCCGGATGTGGAATTTCCGGTTGAAGTCGTTCGGCAGATCCGATGAGAGGAGAAGTCGTTTGAAGATGGATTGCTTTGAGTCTGGTTTCAGTCTGCATTGAAACTCTCTTTCTTCCGTCTGATAGAGGGGCGAGGGTTCCAGTTCGAACCGGAGATTCCAGGTCGTTGCCATCGGATTCCGCAGTTTCAGCTCCAGAGGGAACTCCTTTCCGCGGACCGCTGCCTGTGGAGCAACGGCTTCCACCACAGCTCCGGGAAAGACGACATTCGAAGCATTTTTCAGAAGCAGAGTCACTGGAATTGCCCCGACTGTAAAGATTCCGGTTCCGCTGCTGAGTTTGATTCCGGTTGAATTCCCCATGATGTCGATTTGTTCCGCTGCTTCCGCATTTGTCCGGAATACGAACGGCAGGTCCGACGGATTGTTCTGTTCATTCCATGCCGCGGCGAGGAGGTCATTCCCTTTCCGGAAGAGGAACAGATACAGATCCCGCCCGATCTGCCGCTGTTCGAGAAAGTGAGCTTTTCCGTAGAGTCCTGCGAGCGCGTTGTAAACGGGATAGATCGGTTTCGGATAAAAATCTGTAGTCATCATTCCGTAATGGTGTTCGGAATTGTAGGGATCGAATCCATCGTTCCGCAGATTGTACCAGGTATACCCGATGGCTCCGCGGCTCCAGCTGAAGAGGAGTTTTTTGAACAGGGTCAGCGCCTGCATCTTTTCTCCGCCCCCGGTTGAGGCGATTGCTGTTTCATTGGGGTACCACGGAACCGCATCGGCGCCAGTCTCTTTCCGTATCGGCAGCAGGAGGGTGTCAATCACAGACGCATAAACCGGAAAATTGCTGTGTTCGTGATACGCATGTACGTCATAGAATCCCTTGCAGTTCCGCAGAATGTCCTTTTGGAACTGTACGTTGTCCTTTCCTGATTTTACGATCGGACGGAGTGAAGCGAATCCTCCATTCATGAGAATGGCCTCCGGATTGACTTTTTTCACTTCTTCCCAGGCAGCCTTGAGAAGTTTTGCGTAGTCGTCGGCTCCGAAGTGAGCGAAACTGTAAAGATCTGGTTCATTCCAGACCTCCCAGTAGCGGATGCGTCCTTTGTAGCGTGCCACGGTGGTGGAAACATAGGTTCTCCATGCTTCCAGATCGGGCATCGCTCTGTGCCAGTCGGTCCATTTTCTGCTGTTCCGGGTGTGTTCCGGAGCTGCCCAGCGTGTTCCGTATCCGAGTCCGGATTGCAGCTGAATGCCCTGCGCTCCGTAAAGGTTCACCAGTTCGTCGAAGTCACGATAGTTCCAGACCCCTTTTTCCGGTTGGATCGAGTTCCAGTGAGAGGTCGTCCGGACGACTTTTGCTCCGCAGAGCCCGGCGGCTTCCGCCTCCAGTTTCCGGTCGTGCGGCGACCATCGCGTGGTATGGGTGCAGACACTGAACAGGAAATGGCGCTCCTTGTCCAGTCCGGTCGGACCTGCCGGATGCAGGTAGGCGAATGATGTTTCGGAATATGCTTCCGTTTTGGGAGATTCCGTTGCGATGAGCGCTTCCGCCTTCCAGAATCCGAGAGCATGTTCCCGGGGCAGGCGCATCGGGAACCGTCTGCATTCCGACGGCCGCAGAGAAAAGGAGAGTTTCTGCCGGATCTCCCGGTCGAAGAAATCACGGAGTTTCACTTCCGCCGTCCCGCGAATGGCTGTGGGGGAGGTGTTTGTGAAGAGAAAGGCAAGTTTCTCCTCTTCTCCTTTTTTCAGAATGTGGAGTTCGCTGCCGGTATTGACATCGAAGCGGATGGCTTCCGCAGCAGTTGCCGCAGAGCGGATCACGGAGGAACGGAAGAGGATTTCCGTTTCCGGAGCACGGGAAACAATGGTCAGTTTTTGAAATTTGACTTTTGAATTTTCTCCACTTGCCAATGAAATCGTTTTATCTCCCTGCGCAAAAAGGGTTTCCAGATGGATCTGTTTTCCCTTGCCTGCTGCTCCGTCCAGCTGGAGAATGCCGCCGCCTTTCCGCACCTCAGCGTGGAATACGATTTGCCGCGGATCGGAATGCGGACGGAGCGACCATTTGTGATCCTTGAGAATCGCATGTTTTTTCCCTGTAATCCTGAGCAGGATGCCTTCCGGGAGTTGTTTTATCGAAGAATTTGCTCCGGTCAGGAGGAGTTTCGAACGTTGGTCGAAAAACAGGAACGGACGCTCCGAGAGGGTCTGTTTTGCGTTTTCTGTGCGAAGTTCCAGAGATGAAATCTCCACCTGCTGTCTGCCGAAACCCGGTCTGATCCGGCAGGTGATTCCAGACAGAACAACAGGATAGTCGATTTTCCTGTTGACATTTGCCTTGTTTCCCCAGCTTGTTTTCGCTTCGGAATCTCCCACGCAGAACACAATCCGGTTTTCCCCTTTGACAAACGATCCGTTCCGCATGGGAAACTGAAACGTTTCGCGGTTTTTATCGGTCAGCCGGAGAGAGAAGGAGCGGATGGCGTCCGGGTTGTCAATGCGGACTTTCAGAACGAATTCCGCTTCCCGGAAGTCCGGAAGCTGACGCGGAGAACGGAGATGAAGTTCCGCATAGGGGAAAACACTTTCGTCGATTTCGAGCAGAATCCCGTTGCCTTCCGGCAGATGATCCAGCTTCTGGGAACGTTTTTCCGCCTGGATGAGTTTGAGCCCTTTGGCGCTGAAAAATTCCGGAAACGGTCCTGCGGAAAGAAGTGCAGGGAGAAGAAGTAGAAAATAGAGGAACGAACGGCTTTTCATGGAAATGGCTTTCTGTTATTTATTTCTGAAGTAGAAGATCCACGTTTCTGAGGTGTTTCTTCTTGCCTCATCGACACGGCTCCATGTATTCACATGTCCATCAAGGAAGAGTATGTTGACGGCGTTTCCGTGCCGGAAATGATCGGTTTTATTGGAAAGAGTTGTACTGCTCCACAAGTTGTAATTTGCTGGAGCGAGATTATAGGGACCGCCTTTTTCCGTCAAATACGCTGCGGCGTCGCTGATAAACATGGTGTGTGCCGAGAGTCTGCTCCGGTTGTTGCTTCTGCTTTCCGGTGCAATATAGTAATCGGAACCATTTTGGGCGTAAGGGGTGAAATCGTTAGATTTTCCTTCGGAAAACCAGTGGTTGTATTTCACCATTGCATAAGAAAGGGTATCGGAGCCGATTACCTGTGTGGCTGGGCAGAAAATCGCTTTGTGACGCCGCAGATTGCAGCTGTCGTTCCAGTTTTTCAATGGTTGTTTGACTCCCAGATAAGGTAGAAGTTTGAAAATGAACCAATGACCGCTGAAGGATTCGGAATATTCGGCTGGTTGAGCGGTCGGATACCACCTGTAATCGGATGCGTACAGGTTCAGACCGAGAAACATCTGTTTCAGAGTGCTTGCGCAGGAGGTCCGGATTGCGGTGGTCCTCGCCTTGGCCAGCGCCGGAAGAAGAGTTCCGACAAGAATCGCAATAATTGCGATTACGACCAGAAGTTCAATCAACGAAAAGTATTTTCTTCTCATGTTCTGTCTCCTGTCTCTTTTGAGATTGCTTTTACGGATGCGCGTTCAAAGACTTTCTGAGGTTCTGCAATTTGAATTTGCCGGTTCGGATCCCGGATCAGTACCTCCGCAGTGTCGAGGACCGTATCCATATAGTGATTCAGATCGACTCCGACACTGGTCAGCGGAGGGAGAAAATACATACTTGCATTCAGTCCTTCCGCTCCGATCACGCTGATGTCGTCCGGTGTTTTGTATCCCGATGCGGCAAATGCGCAGATGGCTGTTTTTGCCGTACAGTCGCAAAGAGCGGCAAGAGCGGTGAAGTCCGGCCGTTGCCGTTCCAGAAAATCCATCAGAAAGGGATAAACTTTTTCATCGGCAGGTTCCCCGTTTTGTACCTGAACATCCAGGACCTGTACATTCGCATCGAACAGTTCCGCCGTTTTCAGGAAGCCCGCAACCCTCTGGTTCATGCACCAGGAGTGCGGCTGGGAGAAGAGCAGAGCCAGTTTCCGGTGTCCTTTGCGGATCAGGTATTCCGCCGCCAGCATTCCTCCTTCGTAGTAGGAGGGGGAGACAAAGTTCAGAGCCATTTCCCCGTACAGATGGTTGATGATCAGAATCGGAATCCTGGAATTTTGAATCTGAAAAATATCTTCGGCGGTCAGCGGGCTGGGTGGTGAGATCAGAATGGCCTTGAGATTTTCCTGTTGCCCGATAGACCGGAATGAGGAACGGAATGGATGCGAAAACGGCAGAATCCGGATTCCGCGAATTGCCGCGCGGCGCTTCAGACATTCCTGCTGTTCCATCCGGACGATCGACGGCCAATCGGTGGTGATGAGAGCGAATGCCCGGGAATCGGCATCCTCCCGCAAATAGGTGTAGAGACCATCGGAACGGCGGCGGAGGATCCCTTCTTCCTGAAGACGGTCAAGAGTCCGGTCGATGAGAAGCTGGCTTACGCTGTACGACCGCATCAGAGAACGGATGGATTGCAGACGAGTATCCGGAGCCATTCCGGAAATGTCGCGCTTCATCCGCTGGTAAATCTGTTCCGATTTGATCGACGCCATCCTGCATCCCATGTATTTTTTCTAGATTATACCGCATTAATACACTTGAGTCAAGATGTATTAAATTGAAAAAAAAAGATTTTCTTTCGAAAAAATCATTTATTTCTTTTTCTGTACGGACGAGATTTTCCATGGAATCAGAGCAAAAAAAAGCGGGGCGTATGATCAACGCCCCGCTTGAGTGATTGGAATCGCAAGAGGATTATGCAGGCAGAGCCGCATCCTTCTTTCCTTCCGGAATCTTCGCGGAATTGCCGGAGACCTCTTTTGTTCCCTTGTTCTTATGCCAGTAGCCGATGAGGATCGTGGCGATGAAGATTGTGGAGAAGGTACCGACAATCACGCCGAAGAGCATGATCAGAACGAAATCGCGAATGGACGATCCGCCGAAGAGGAGCTGCATCAGCAGCACAAGGAGAACGGTCAGAGAGGTCAGGACCGTTCTGGCAAGTGTCTGATTGATGGAGATGTTGACAATTTCCTTGTAGCTCTTGTCCTTCATGAAGACCAGATTTTCGCGGATTCGGTCGAAGTTGACGATGGTGTCGTTGACCGAGTAGCCGAGCAAGGTCAGACATGCGGCGATTCCGTTCAGGGTGACTTCGCCTCCGCACATCAGATAAAGACTCATTGAAACGAGAATGTCATTCAAGGTTGCCAGATTTGCCGCAATGGAGTAGTTGAACTCGAAGCGGACCGTCATATAGATCAGCATGCCGATCACGGCAAGTGCAATGGAAATGATCGCCGACTTTGTAAATGTCCAGCCGATCAGGGATCCCAGTGTGGATTGACGGTCTCCCGTATACTTCGCCTCGGGGAATTTTTTGTTGAGAATGTTGCAGACGGTCGTCATTTCATCCGTTCCTGAAGCGGTTTCCTTTACAACGGGAGCATGCTTGCTTTCACGGAGGAGAATTTCAAGTTTCTTTTTGTCAGACGCCATCGAACCGGGCGTTTTATAGGTGACTTTCGCCTGATATCCGGCTGCGTGCAGCGCGGAGGCAATCTGTGCAGCGGGAATGCTCTTCTGATAGTCCAGTTCCACCTGTGTACCTCCGGTGAAATCCACGCCGAGCACATCCTTGCCGCGGACACAGACCGTCACGATTCCGGCAATGATGATGACGACGAAAATTCCGACGACAATCTTGTAATATTTGAAGAAGTCAATATGCAGCGAGGGTTTGATGAACTGGTACATCTTCAGACTCTTCACCGTAGTGTAGCGGGTCATGATGTTGAAGAGCAGGCGTGTCAGGAACACCGCCGTGAAGAGGGTTGTAAAGATACCAATCGCAAGAGTCATTGCGAATCCCTTGATGGCACCGGTTCCCTGCCAGAGCAGAATCAGCGCGACGAAGAGCGTTGTGATGTTCGAGTCGAAGATTGCGGCAAACGCTTTGTCGAATCCGATGTCGATGGCATTCAGGATCGTCTTGCCTGCGTGGACTTCTTCACGAATGCGCTCGTAGATCAGCACGTTCGCGTCGACTGCCATACCGATTGTCAGAATGATACCGGCGATACCCGGCAGAGTCAGCGTGACATCGAATGCGGCAATGGCACCGAGCATCAGCAGCGCATTGACGATCAGCGAGATGTTCGCTACAAGACCGGCCCGCATGTAGTAGATTCCCATGAAGACCATCACGAGGATCGTTCCTGCGATGCCGGACCAGAGTCCGTCGCGGACCGTTTCCATACCGATGGTCGGGTCAATGTCGTACTGTGCCTGTACGTTGACTTTGAACGGCACGCTGCCGCTGACGAGAGCTTTGGAAATGGTTTCCGCATCTTCGCGGGAGAAGTCCCCGGTAATCTGGGCGCTGCCGCCCGTGATTGCCTGATTGATTCTTGGTGCGGAATAAAGATTGTTGTCGAGAATGATTGCCAGGAGACGTCCGACGTTCTGGCTTGTGACATCGCCGAATTCCTGTGCACCTTTGGCGTTGAAGGTCAGAATGATCTCACGCTGTCCATACTGGCTCATGGTGGGGAAGGCGTCCACAATGTTGCGTCCGTCCATTTTCTGTTCGCGTTCGACAATGTAGACACGGCGGATTACTTTTCCCTGTTTGCCGGTTTCCGTGTTCTCCATGACCCGGTATCCTTCGGGGACCTGGAATTTTTCCGGATCGGCCATGTACTCCTGAACGAGACGGTCGTTATCGGGATGCACGAGGCAGAAGCTGAGTCTGGCGGACATCTTGATGAGTTTTTCCAGACGCGACTTCTCTTCTTTGGAGACGATTGGCACACGGAGGGAGATCAGATTGCCTCCCGCAGGAGAGATTTCACTTTCAAAGATGTTTTCGCTTTCGAGACGTGTTCTCAGGGTTTCGATGGCAACGTCGCGGTAGCGTTCAAAATTGTCCTGGATGTCCTTTGCACGTTTCTGTGCATCTTTTCCCCCCTGTTCGTTCGGTTCGAGTTCGAGCAGGAACTCGGCGCCGCCGTTGAGGTCGATTCCGAGGCGGATCGAACCGGCAGAGAGCTTCCGGGCATGAGCGATCACATCGCGGTTGTTGGTCAGATTCTGACTGCTCCGGATACGCGGTTTGACGAATTCCGTCAGAAGCACGCCTTTTTCACGGGCGGCCTCTTCGATCGCCGTGGATGCGTACATGCTCTTGTTCGCTGCCTGTTTCTGTTTTGCAAGCTCAATGATTTCCACGATCTTCGGATCGGAGGGATTCGTGAACATGCTTGTCATGCTTTTGTAGAAATCGGACTGTCCGAGCGGGTACATGGAGAACATGAATACCGCCAGTACAACCAGAGCGAAAATACTTCTCAGCAGGATGGGTTTCTTATTCATTTTGCAGCGACTTCTCCGGTCGTCACTACGGATCCGACCGCATTCTTGGTGATTTCGATTTTGACATTGTCGGAGATCTTGAGAATGAATCCCTCATTCTTGACCTCCACGACGGTTCCGTAGATTCCGCCGATTGTGACGACTCTGTCGCCGTTTTTGATAGCGGAGAGCATGGTTTCGCGTTTCTTGCGCTCCTTCGCCTGACCGCGCCACATCAGATAGAACATGGCAACGATAATGATGATCATCGGGAGCATGCCCATCAATCCTCCGAAAGCGCTTTGCGGGGGCGCCGCATTGCCATTCGCAGGAGCAGTTGTTTTTCCCTGTGTTGCAGCGGGAGCCGCAGTGACGGGCTGAGCCGCCGGAGCAGCCGCGCCTTGAGCCAGAACAAAAAATTCGGTCATATTTTGATTCCTTCTTTCAAATTAGTGTACAATGATATAAATTGTATTATACATCGTAAAATGCAATCGCGCAAGGAAAACCCGAATTTTTTATTGCATTTTGTTGGAGGTCTCACGGAAAAACGGTGCCTTCCTCTCTGAAAATCATGTGTTCCGGACTCCACCGGACTATCGGGCGGCGGAGTCTCTTCTCATCGCTCCTGCAGCAGGGAGATCCCGTGCAGCAGATTGATGCCGTTGCTGGAACAATGCCGGCAGAAATCTGGTTTCAGGAGAACCCCGGCGGCTTCTTCCGCCAGCGGAGGCGTTGTGCCGTTTGTTCCCAGCAGAAGAGCGATCAGCAGATTGCCGGTCGCCCGGAGAAGCGTGGCGGGAGTTTTGTATTTCGGGGCCGGGACAGGGACAGGTAAGGTTTCTCCTGAAACAGAGTAACGATTCCGCGGTTCCGGTCGAATGCGTCGCGATGCCGGGTCATCGGCTGTAAACGCCAGTCGGTGCTGGGGAGGTTCCAGTCTCCCTGGAAATCCCGAACCAGATTCAGAATTCCGGTCAGATGAGTCTCTGCGATCTTCCTGACCGTCTCCCGTAGTTTGCGGTATCCCGGTTCGGAATCGGAGTCGATCCGTCCGCACAGATCCAGAGAGATTTGGAGCTGTCCGATGGAAATGTCCCTCCAGTCTTTTTTCTCTCAAGGCACTTGGTGACCTTCAGCGGATTGTCCCGCAGAGAGAGAATGGTCGAGATAGCGTTTTTCTTCCGAGACATCGTATACCGCCAGATAGATCGTCGGGAGTCTCAGTCCTTCATGGCATTCTGCATGAATCATTTTCCCGACCAGTCCCGGTTTTCCGTGGACATGCGTGCAGGCAAACGTTCCGTTGATGATCCGGCAGGCGAACCGCATGGCTTCGGGATCCTGTTGAATGCGATACCGCAGCCGGCAGATTTCGATGACTGAACCGGCGTTCGGCATGCAGTCTTCCATTCCCGTTCCCCAGCCGCAGGGATTTGGAAAATCCGTGGAGATTTTGTCGGGCCAGGGAAGGTGAGCAAACCGCTTTTTCTGCTCCATGCTGCTGAAACAGTCATACACCAGATTGGTCTTTTCAAAAAAAAGACGTTGGGGGATATAATTCCAGGCGGCTTCCTTCTGCATGTCCAATGTCAGCACGATGACATTTCTCCTCTTTTTCCAATTGATCTGCCTTTCCTTGGATAGTATATGCTTCTTTTCCCGGAAAACGACCGGCGGTTCCGGAGGAATGATTTGGAAAAAAGAAAAAATATTTGAAAAAATACTTTTCGGGAAAAACTCGTTTCCGACGATGACTTTTTTTCTTTGGAGATTTCAACGCGCTCTTCCCCGGCATTTCTGCCGGAGAAAAGTGCTTCGGAAGGAAGATTATTTCGCCTTTGCCTGGAAGTAGCGGATGGTTGCTTCCATGCCTTCCGCGAAAGAGTGCTTCGGCTGGAATCCGGTACTTTTGAGTTTTTCAATTCCCGCCATGGAGTGTTTCACGTCTCCGGGACGTTCCGCAAGGTGGAGCACCCTGCTTCTGGACCCGGTCACTTCCATGATCTGTCTGACGAGATCATTGATGGTGATTCTGCCTCCGTAGGCGATGTTGTAAACCCCGGTGAAGTCATGGGTCGCCATGAAGACGTTTGCGGCGACAATATCTTTGACATAGATGAAATCACGGGTCTGTTCTCCGTCGCCGAAGATCGTGATGTCTTCATTCGCGACGGCTTTTGCCGTGAAGATCGGCACGGCTGCCGCGTATGCGCTTCTGGGGTCCTGTCGCGGGCCGAAGACGTTGAAATAGCGCAGGCAGGCCGTTTGCAGTTTTCCTTCTTTAGTAAAGAGATTGCAGTAATATTCCCCGTCGAGTTTCGTGATGGCATAGGGACTTTTCGGTTCCGGGATCATGGTTTCGACTTTTGGAACGACCGGATTGTCTCCGTAGATTGCAGCGCTGGTGCTGAAACAGAGTTTTTTGACTCCGGCTTTTGCGGCTTCCTCCAGTACGACGAGCATGCCGTTGACGTTGATATCCACGCACTCCTGCATTTTGAACATGGATTCGGGGACGCTGATCATCGCTGCAAGGTGAAAAACATAGTCGACTCCCTGCATGGCGCGTGCGACGGTTTCCCGGTCGCGGATATCGCCACGGATAAACTCCACAGCAAGGCCGTTCAGGTTTTCCTCATATCCGGAGCGGAGATTGTCGAGAATGCGGATTTCCGCCTTGCCGTTGAAGGATTCCGCGATATGGCTGCCGATGAATCCGGCACCTCCTGTGATCAGAATTCTCATTTTTTCAGGTCCTTTTTGATTTCTCCGACCAGTTTCATCATCCGGTCGTACTGCTGTTCGATGGATTCCACAAGTTTGAACTGGGAACGGCAGCGGTCGAGATTGTGTCCTTCCCTGTGGATTTTGAAATAGACATCCCCTTCCAGATAATCCGTCAGGAAGCGTGTTCCGATTTCAAGTGTGATCAGTTTGCCGCTGAACGGCAGATATTCCAGCTCGACGTCGTTCAGAAATTCTCCCGCGGAAGCGCAGTAGCCGCGGAGGAGAGCTTCAAACATGTTGAACTGCATGGTTACTTTGGAAAGATCCGTTTCATCTTCAGGCGCGGGGCTGGTTCCGGAGCGGACCAGGTCGCCGAAATCATAGTGGACAAGTCCGGGCATGACGGTGTCCAGGTCGATGACGCAGATTCCTGTCCCTGTCGCATTGTCAATGAGCACATTGTTGAGTTTTGTGTCATTGTGCGTGATCCGTTCAGGAATCAGCCCTTTCCGGTTCAGCTCGAGCAGAAGTCCCGCTTCCTCCTTGCGTGAGAGAACGAAATCAATTTCCCGGCGGACCGAGGCGACGCGTCCGCATTTGTCTTCCCGGACCGCTTTTTCCAGCGCTGCGACCCGTGCGGGAGTGTTGTGAAAGTCGGGAATCGTTTCGATCAGCCGCGGACCGGGAAGATCGACAAGATCCGCCTGAAACTGTCCGAAGACTTTTGCCGCTTCGTAGGCCTGCTTCTCATTTTCGATTACGTCGAAACTGCCCGCGTTTTCGATAAAAAGATAGACCCTCCAATAATTGTCGGCGGAACCGACAACATAGGGTTTCCATTTTTCGGTGAGGATCAGAGTCAGCGTACCGCGGGAGTTTGTGCATTTCTTCTGGAGATGATCCGTCACCCGCTGGATGTTGTCCATCAGACTGACCGGGTTCTTGAAGACGTTCGTGTTGATCCGCTGAAGAATGTAGCGGACGTTCTTTCCACTCTGGCAGTAGGTCAGCTGATAGGTGTCGTTGATGTGTCCGTTGCCGTAAGGTTGAACGGAAATGAAGTCGCCGTACAACCGGAACTGGGAACAGATGGCCTGAAAATCGTATTTCTGATTCATGGCAGATTCACTTTGTGAAAAGATTTTCCGGATATACACCGGCTTTGACGAGAGCGAGGAGTCCGTTCTGAACCACCGGACGGTCTTCCTTGTAAGTGACTCCGAACCAGGAGTCGTCAGAAGTCAGCACGTTGACTTTTGCCTTCCCCGCCTTGACGAGCGTATCGGCGACGGAGGGAATGTAGAATTCGCTTTTGAGTTCGGTGGAGTGCCGGTTCAGAAAATCGCGGAAGAGCGATTCCAGTTCGTCGAAGAGCGATGGCTGAAAGCCCCACATATTCATGGAGACGATTTCGCGGCCGGTGAATTCGACGCGGGAGCCGTCTTCCAGTGTGCTGAGGATCTTTCCTCCCGATTTTTCAATTTTTGTATGTTCCACCACATCTTTCAGCGTGCCGTCGGCATTCAGTGAACAGATTCCCCGGGAGACGGAACCGTTTTCGGAGAGCGTGTTCTGCAGATAGAATCCGCACATGCAGTATTCGTTTGCGGGGGCTTCAAGACCTTTTGCGAGTTTCCGGTACCCATCCGCTCCGTAGAAGTCATCGGAATTGATGACGGCAAAGGGGGTTTTGACGATCTCTCTTGCAGCATAGACCGCCTGTCCGGTTCCCCACGGTTTTGTCCTGCCTTCCGGAACGGCGAATCCGCCGGGGAGGTCATCAAGAGACTGGAACGCATATGCGATGTCCGCTGCGTGTTCATAGCGGCTTCCGACGACACGTTTGAATTCCTCTTCGATGTCGTGACGGATGATGAATACGATCTTGTTGAATCCGGCGCGAAGAGCGTCAAAAATGGAGTAGTCCATCAGCGTTTCCCCATGGGGACCGAGCTGATCCAGCTGTTTGAGTCCGCCGTAGCGGCTGCCCATGCCTGCGGCGAGCAGTACGAGTGTCTTGTCCATAGTGCTTCTCCTGTTATTGGTTATCTGTCAGTTTCGGCGAGTGCATCGGTTCATGAATTCACGGTAAAGCTCCAGCGGGGTATTGTCCTGTTTGACCAGACGGATCAGTTCGATCAGTCCTTCCATCTGCTGGGAGAGGAACTGTTCGCCTTTTTCCGTGGAGCAGATGGTCCGGTCAGCGCAAAGCATTCCGGGATGGTCCGCATACCACCAGGTCGGAGTGACCGCGCCTGTTTTGCGGAACGATTCCTCTCTTTTCAAAGGCATTCCATAATCGGCGGGCTGTCCTTTGACGAGTTCCGGTCGTTCCGCCATCATAATACTGGTTTCGAATTCGCCGCCATGGCCGTCCACTTCCGCATCGAAAATAGATTTGTCCCGCGCTCTTGCATGGCAGGTGGAATACAGATAGACCATATACGGTTTTTCGCAGTCCAGCATCTTTTCGCAAAAATAGTTCAACAGATTCAGATTTCCGCCATGACAGTTGTAAAAGATAATTTTATGGAATCCGTTCCGGGCGATCTCATCGCAAACCGACTCCAGAAGCGGAAGCAGCAGTTCAAAGCGGATCGCAATGGCTCCGGGTTCGCATTTCGCGTGTGTGTTCTGCCCGAAATAATAGAAAGGGAACACCATGACGGGTTCCTGTTCTGCGGCCTGTTCCGCCACTTCGTGTGCGTTGATGGCATCCATGCCCAGCGGAAGATGGTTCCCGTGTTTTTCGATGACTCCAATCGGCAGAATGCAGACTCCGCCGCATTCCGTAACGGCTTTTGAAAATTCCGGTGCTGTCAGTTCTTCCCAGTTCATTTGCTGTTTTCCTTGTTTCCGATCAGGTTGACTGTCTCAGGATCAGATCGCATTGAACGACTTCCGATTGCACATGGTTCTCTCCGGTGAATTGTTTCCGGAGCAGTTCCACCGCTGTCTTTCCAATCTTGACCAGATGCAGAGAGACCGAAGAAATCGCCGGCTGGAAATAGCGCGAAACGGCAATGTCGTCGAATCCGATCACGGCAAGATCTTTTGGAATCCGGACTCCCTTGTTTTCCGCCTCCTTGATGAGTCCCATTGCAAGGATATCGTTGGCGCAGAGGACGCAGTCCACTTCCGGATGGTTTTTCCGAAGATAGTTCAGAGCATTTGTTCCGAAACGGAACCCGGCGCCGCCGGGGACCACGAGAATGTTTGAATCGCCGAAACCGCGTTTGAAACCGGTCTGTTTCGCGCTGTCGAGATGTCCGGTGATGTAGGCGGGATGTTTCCTCCCTGTTTCCCGGAAATACTTGCCTGCGAGAAACGCACCGTATTCATTGTCGTACAGAACCGAATTGGAGTCAAAACCGGGAATTGAACCGATGATGACATAGGGAAGGGAACAGCTTTCCGCCATCTTTGCCAGCTTTTTTGCGCCGGGGGTTGCCGCCACAATGATAGCTCCGGCAATGCTGCCTTCGAGCATTCGGAGTTTTGCGGAGTCGATGACATGATCGTCGTTTTCATCGAAGGGGGTAATTGTGAAAATATTTTCGCAGTCGATGCTGCGTTTGATGGCAAGTTCAATCTCTGCGATGAAATAGTCCGGTTCGTCAGAATAGACTTCCGGATAGAAGAAGATGATTTCCGGAGGTGTGGAGGAACCGCTCATTCCCCTGGCTCGTCCTGCGGAATATCCGAGCTGGTCGGCAAGCTGGAGGATTTTCTTCCGGGTCTTGTCACTGATCCTGCCGTTTCCGGTGAATGCACGGGAGACGGTGGCGATGGAAACCCCGGCCCTGCCTGCGAACTCTTTGATGGTCAGTCTGTTTTTCACGTCTGGAATCCTCTGCATAAAATTTCTCTTTTCGCAGTTAATTTAACTGAAATACGCAGGGAAAGCAAGAAAAAAAAAGAAAATGTGAAAAACTTTTTGCGTAAATGTTTTCTCAAATCCGGCTGGGAGGACGGTCGAGTTACAATCTGCGCAGTTTTGAGGGCGGAGAACCGGAGGTTTCGCGGATGACTTTGCAGAAGTAACTGACATCGGCAAATCCGCATTCCCGGGCGATTTGTGCGATCGGCAGACGGGTGTTCTGCAGCAGTTTGAATGCGTTGTTCATACGCATGTTGAACAGAAAGGAGCTTGGCGTTGTGTTGAGATGGCGACGGAAAGCGCGCCGCAGAGTCCAGCGGTTCACTTTCAGAATGGAGGAAAGTGTGTTGATGTCGAAAGTCGGGTCCTGGTAGTGGATGGCGCAGATTTTTTTTGCGCGGCCGGTAAGTCCGGCTTCAGGCGAGGTGGTTTCATCGTTTCCTCCAAAACGGGCAAGAATGGAACAGATTACGGCAACCGATTCCCGGAAATTATAATCTGTTTTTTCGCGCATCAGGGTTTCCAGACGCATGTACAGCTCATGCGGGCACTGTCCGGCATGAAAGCACTTATGGGGAAATTGATAGGATTTCAGAAGCGGTTCGGCGAGAGGCCCTGCGAAGGTCAGCCATCGGTATTCCCACGGTTCCTCCACGATTTCGTGGTAATGGCGTTCGTTTTCGAGCCGGTAGAAGACATCTCCGGGGCGCATGATCTGTGCTTCTTCCCCCTCCATGAAAAAACGTCCGGAACCGGAGATGCACCAGTAAATTTCCACAAAGGGTTCTTTTCGCGGCGGAAGGTCTTCCATATATGGAAAATAGCGTGTCACATGTCCGAGAGCGTGAACATACAGCGGAAGCGGCATGGTGATCCGATTTTCCACAGAGCCGAGAAGCGCATAGGAAAAGCCTCGTTTTCTAGCCATGAATATCCCCTTATTTTATAATTTCATTTTGGAAAATACATTCATTTTTCAGAATTGCAATGATGAAATGTCCCCAAAGTCATATTTTTGTTCTAATTCTCCTCTTGTTTTTCGTTTTATTTGATTGTATAATGTAACAATGCAAAAAGACAGGTGGGGAAATAAATCATGGAGAAGAACCGAATGAGACGTTTGAGATTTACATTGATAGAGCTTTTGATTGTGATTGCAATAATAGCAATTCTCGCGGCAATGCTGCTGCCTGCATTGAATTCTGCGCGGGAGAAGGCACGTTCGGTTTCCTGCATTTCCAATTTGAAACAGACTGGACTGGCGTGCAGGATGTATGCCGATCAGAACAACGATATTCTTGCCGTTCAGTTTGTCACGGGCAACGGTGCGGACAATTACTACTGGGGCGTGGAAATATTCGGTTCGAGAAAAGCAATTCCGAAAAGTGCGTTTTGTCCGTCGTATCCCTCTGTGCTCAAAGAGACCGACTCTTATGCGAAGACCTACGGCATGCGGATTTATGCTCTCCTGGGCGATACGGTGGACCGGGCGCATGGCGATCCCGTCATTTCCGGCGGACTTGATCACAACAATCCCCAGTGGATCGACTTCCGGAAGATGAAGCATGCCTCCCGGTTCCCGGTTTTGTTTGACACGGTTGACACGGTGACAGGCCTTCCCTCCTGGAATTTTCATGGTCCGAACAAGCAGGGGATCCATTTCCGTCATGGCAACCGGACCAACAACTGGTATGCCGACGGTCATGCGGGAGGAACCGATTTCTATTCCTGCTACCGGAACTATACGCCGACCGGCTGGATCTATACAAACAGCGGACGGTTCCGCAGAGCCGATTACCGCCTGACGTATCCATAATGCAATCGTGAAACAGGGAGTTTTCCATGAACGTTTTCTTGTGCCTTCTTGCGGGGATGCTTTTGCCTTTGTCTCTTTCCGCATTGAATTCCGGTCGTGTTCATCTGCACGGTTCGGTGAACTTGAACAATGCAGAAATTGAATCTGGAGGGAAGGGGACCTATTTGAAGTTTTCCAGACAGCCTGAACTCAACGGGAAAGTCGTGACCTTTGATCTGACCGGCAGAGAAGGAAGCTGGGAATCCCGGAAAATCACGTTTGTCCCGGAAAAGGACGGGGTTGTATCCATTCAGTTTTTCAGCCTTTATTCGAAAGGGAAGCAGTCGGTTTACGGTACATTTTTCGACAACATCGCCGTGAATGGGATACTGCTCCCGAACGGTGATTTCGAACAGGGAGATGAAGGCTGGAAGATCCGCAACTATCCGGGCGGAGAAAAATTTCCGGCGAGAATCATCGCTGATCGGGGAATCGTGAAATTCGGCAGACGGTGCCTTTTGACCTCTGCCGATTCCCGTGCTGTCTTTACGGTCCGTGTGAAGGGTGGTGCCACGACGGAACTGACGTTCCTTCACCGCTTCGCCGGACCGCTGCGCGTCGGAGCCGATGTCACTCCGGTAGATCTTCGTTCTTTTGCGAACCGGGACTTTGCCGATGAGAAACCCGGCGACGGCAAGGGCGGATGGTCCGATCAGGGACCGGAAGAAGATCTGCATGGAATCGACCCGGCGCTGGTTTCTTTCGGAGGGATGGAATTTTCGCTCATTGATCCGGCTGCGAACGGAGGAAATGCGGTTCTGGTCTTCGATTCGAAATTCTGCCGGACCGATTTGAAGGAGGTGAAGATTCCCTTCCGGAATCCGTTTCCGCGTCAGAAATTCTTCTATCTGCTTCATACTTCCTGCTGGACTCCGAAACGGGGAACGCCGATCGGCAGTATCCGGTTTCATTTCGCGGATGGACTGAATGCGGAATACGAGATTGTCGCAGGACGCGACGTTCTGGATTGGATTGCCATCACTGGTGCGTCCAATGCGAAAAAGGTTTGTACGTTTCCGGTCAAACAGAATCGGAAGGGTGGATTCTATCTTTCTCGTTTTGCACTGCCGGGAAAGGAGGTCGCCGCGATTACGCTTTCCTCGAAAGGGAATTCGGTTTGGATTGTCGGAGCGGGGAGTTTTGCTTCGCGGGAGGTCAGCATCGGAATGAACGAGTTCAAACCGGATGCGGCATGGAAGATCTGCGATTTCCCGGATCTGCAGGTGGTCAAGGGGTCCGCAATTGATCTGGACCGTTTCCTTGCTCCGGGACCGGCTGGAAAGTACGGAAGAGTTCGGTTTTCCGCGAACGGCGGACTGGAGTTTGAGAAGCTGCCCGGCGTGGAACAGCGTTTTTTCGGATTCGCCGAATGGGGGGCAGACCGTCTCTTCCGTATCGGAGAACGGAAAAAAATCAGGCGTGACCGCAGCAAAGATGTTCCGCTTTTCTGTTCCCTTGTGCGAAGACAGGGCTACAATGCCATGCGGATCGGCGCCATTCCGGACAACCGGAACATGAACGCACTCCGATATGACGCAAAATGGCTCGACTTCATGGATTACCTTCTCGCGGAAGGAAAGAAACAGGGAATTTATTTTTATGTGAATCTGAATACCGGGTCGCTCGGAAAACGTTACCGGAGCAGTCAGGATACGCTCGAAAGCCGTTTTCGCTTCATCATGGGGGATCCGGTTGTCCGGCAGGCGTGGAAGTCTCTGGCAAAGGAGCTTCTGGACCATGTGAACCCCTATACCGGGATCGCATGGAAGGATGAACCTGCCGTGCTCTGTTTGGAGTTCAGCAACGAACTGGAACTTGGAATCCACTATTACGCCCGGCTGCCGAAGAAGCTCAAAGAGCGCCTGCTCAAACGATGGCATACGTTCCTGGAAAAGAAATACGGCTCACTGAATGGAGTGAAAAATGCCTGGAAGGGAAGTGCCGACGCGAAAACAATCGGCGAGCTGAAGGAGCCGCAGCAGTATTGGGTGAACAATCAGGAGAACCGGGACTGGAATGAATTTCTGTTCCAATGCCTTTCCGAACTTCAGATGTGGTGCGCTTCGGAGATTCGGAAAATGGGATATCGGGGACTTGTGACACAATACAACTGCGGAAAGCAGATTCGCCACAGCGGACTGCGTGCGGAGTGTTCTGACGCGGTTTCCATCAACACCTATTTCAACCATCCGCGCGGAGGCTGGGGAGAGGCCGGAACGCAGTATCTTCAAAGCAGTGCCATTGAATCAAGTGTTCCCCATTTTCTGACGGCGGCGGCATCCCGGCTTGCGGACAGACCGATCCTGGTGACCGAACACAATCACTGTTACGCCAATCAGTATCAGTATGAGAATGCGCTGACATTTCCTGCGTATGCGGCACTTCAGAATTTCAGCGGGATGTTTGTCCATCAGGGAGCGGTCTGGCTGGACCGGAATCCGGACTTGATCTACAATCCGCCGAAAGGACCGGACCCGTTCCGGGTTTACGATTCGCCGCTCCACCGGGCTAATGAATTTCTAGGGGCCTGTCTGTTCAGGAGGGGGGATGTCGGGAGATCGCAGAATCGGGTTGAACTGGCGTATGACCGTGCGTATCTGCGGGATTGTCCGCCGGAGAGCGCAGTGAATTCGGAACAGTCGAAACTTTCGCTTCTGACCGGCTTCGCACTGCGCGTCACGGATATTCCATTCGAAAGCTCATCTGCTTTCCGCATCCGGAAACGTCCATCCTGTCTGACGCTGTCTCCTGCTGGCGGATCGCAGGCGAAGATGGAGCTGTTCTTCAGCGAAGTCGGTTCCGCGGACAAAAGTTCCTTTTCCTTAAAAAAGAGTGTCGATTATCTGAAAGCCCGACGCATCCTTCCTCCGGGAAACCGGACGAATCCGGATGCCCGGATTTTTGAAAGCGATACCGGCGAATTGCTTCTGAACCAGGCTTCCTGTTCGATGAGTGTTGCCACTCCGATGACGGAAGGCGCAGCTCAGCTCGCTGGGAACACGGCCCGCTTCAAGGTGCTGGAGATTCTCGGACGAGGACTGAATTCGACTGTCGCGCTGACTTCTGCAGACGGTAAAATTCTGTCGGAATCCAGCCGGATGGTTCTAGTCATCATCACGGAACAGGCTGCGACAGGAATGCGGATGACCTCCGACCGAGTAACCGTGCTGGCCCCCGGACACTTTCCTGTCCTGATGCGGACCGGTGTTTTTCAGGTGCGTCTGACTCTTGCGGAGGGAGAATACCGCCTGTATCCGCTTTCGGTCAACGGCATCCGCCGCGCGGCTCTGCCGCTGAAACGCGAGGGAAACTGCTGGACGGCTGAAATCAACACGGCTGCACTTCCGGACGGACCAACCCCCTTCTTCGAAATCGTCAGGCTACCTTCCCGATCATAGAACTGTGTTCCCGGAATTTCCGGGAAACCGCTTTCCATCTCTCTTGTTCCGACCTTTCGAATTCGCCGGCACAGTTGGCGGAAAACAGAAAGGTTTTTTTGTACAGTGTTGACAAATCTGTACAAAAAAGATATAATATGTCAACAGAATGGAACATGATTCGGGGATGATATGCCGAAAGACATCGGAATGGAAGTGAGTTCTTTATCGGAAAAACTGATGCAGGATTTTCTGTTTTTTCCGGAGGGGAAACGATTGCCTTCTTACCGCACTCTCCTGACTCAGTACGGATGCTCCCGGCAGACTTTGAATCTGGTTTTGCAACGTCTGAAACGGCGGGGATATCTTAGAACGGAGCCGCGGGCTGGAATGTTTCTCTGTGAAGGGGGCAAGTCTCAGAAGAAGCGGGTTCTGTTTCTTCGTGTGGACTGGCCGTGTCCTCATGCGGAACTGTTTTCCGGAATGATACGGTCCGAATTCAAGAAACGGAAATCCTGTGCATTTTCGGAGATTCGCTACTGCACGGAGAATTTGAATAGTGTGCTTCGCGGGCTGGACCGTTCGATGGCGGATGTAATCATTCTCTGGCTGGAAAAAGGAGATATGGAAAAAATCTCCATTTTATCACAGTTGGGAATCCCTGTGATTTTTTTTGATTCCGGTATTGCGTTGTTCCATGCAGATCTTCTGGATCTTCAGCAGGAACTGTTCGGGATGCTGGCAGCGGATTATCTGCTCCGGCACGGGCATCGCAGGGCCGCTGCGGTCATCACGGAGCCGCTCGGACTGACCTGCCGGAAAAAAATCAGCGGTTTTTTGAACTATATGCGGGTAAATGGAGTGGATGCGGAAGTGATCGACTGCCATCTCAAAAACGGAGAGTCTTCTGAAGCCCGGGCGGAAGAATTCCTGATGGAATATTTCAGGATGCGCGGCATGGCGTTTACCGGTTGTTTTGTGACCAATTCGGAACCGCTTGTCCGTGTGCTGCACGATCTGGGGACTTCCGCTGCTGAGCGGCTCTGCATTGTGAATGGAAGCGGATTGCCTGCATCCTCCTCCTGTTCCATTGCCGCGAGTATTGTTTTTGATGTGGAGAAAACCGTGGACATGCTGGTCGACGGTGTAGAGGCTCTCTTCCGCGGAGAGCCGTTCGGCTGCCGGTATGTGTCGCCGAAAATCATGGAGCACCAAACAGAAGGAAAGGAGTCCTTGAAATGAAATCTCGTTCCGAACGGATAAAATCCCGGAATTTTACACTGCTGGAGCTCTTGATCGTGATTGCGATCATTGCAGTCCTTGCTGCAATGCTTCTTCCGGCACTGAACAGTGCGCGGGAAAAAGGAAGAGCGATCAGCTGTGTCGGCAACCTTTCCAATATGATGAAGGCGCAGATGTTCTATGCGGATGACAACAACGGTCTGATGCCGGCGAACATTGCCAATTTCATGGGGAAGGGAGAAACCTATTACTGGTCTCGTGTGCTTTTTACGCTGGATTACATCAAGAAAATGAGAGCAATTACCGTGTGTCCTTCCGTCAAGACGGTAAAGGCGGCTGAAATCCGGAAAACCAACGGGACGTTTTATCACTGGAACACTTACGGCGTCAATAATCATGACGACGATTACAGCAAGAAGCAAGAAACCCTGGGAAATTACATCTTGAACGATTCCGGGAAATATTACCGCCAAAGCGGAATGAAACAGGCTTCTCAAATCCTGGTTCTTGCGGAAACTTCGTACAGTTCCGCTTATACGCCGGATCAATTCTGTGCATTTTCCATTACCTCCGCCAGTGCATATGAAGGCGGAAAAACCGGATTGCACCTTTCCCACGCGGAACGCATGACCGCCGGCTATGCAGATGGCCATATTTCGCTGGATTCCCAGGCAAAACTGATGTCCTCTCCGATGAAGGTCCGGAGCATCATCCTGAACTCTGCGCGGATCCGGATCAACTGAGCGGGGACGCATGATGAAGCGGTTTGCATCGTTTTTTGGGCTTCTCGCGACATGCGCGTCTCTTTCCGCCGGAATTCTTGCCGATTTCAGCAGAGCCTTCCCACCGTTTCAGGTTCCGGACCGGCATTCCCGCGGCATTCGCACGGAACGATTTGCCGAAGAGGGGAAACAATATCTTCTTTTTTCCGGGAATCCTGTTCTCTCCCCCTACGGAGAACTGATTTTGAACAGTTCCGGGAAAATCCTTCCTGCAAAGGAGTTCGCGGTGGAGGTTGAGCTGTTCCTGCCGGAGAGACACTCCGTACTGATTTTTGCTCTGCATTTTCTTGACGCACGTGGGAAACGATATGTGTTCAATCGTGATCTCCAGGGAATGGGGGGCGGGGCTCGGACCGTTCTTTTCCGGTTCTCCCCGGATGCGGAAAACGCGGATGCCGCTTCCCGGAAAAACGGTCCCATGAAGTTTCCGATCCGTTTCCGGGGATTCGGGGTGCTGTTTCAGGGGAAAGAGCCGGGGGATCGGAACCGTGTGGGGGTCGGAAAGATTGATCTTGTCAAAGGGATGGATGATTTCGCTGCGGCATGGCTGTCGGTGAAACCAAAAATTCTTTTTCCGGATCCTTTCTATCATACCGCGCCCGTTTTGCGGAACGGGCGTCTGGAAAGGAAAGCAGGGGAACTCCGGATGACTCTTCCCAAGGGAACCTCCCGCTTCGAGACGACAAAACGGAACAATACGTATCCTGCAATTCAGCAGTTCCGGCTGGATTTGGAACTTGTGTCCGGTTCCGTGTCTGTCCGTCCGGTTGTTCTGGATGCTTCTTTCAGGCGCTATCCATGTGATCCGGTTGTTCTGGCTCCGGGACGGAGGACCTGTATTTTCGCGGGAAAAACGGATCGGGCTGCGCGTCCGCCGTTTCATTACGGGCTGGAGTTTCTTTCCCATGTTTCCGGGACGGTCCTGAAGCTGTACGACATTCACCTTGCCGTTCCCATGCGGATGGTTGACGCCTTTGAAGTCAGCGGGACTCCGCAGAAGGCAGGACTCATTCTGCCGGGAACAAAGGATCGATGCGCTTCCATTTGTTTCCGGAACAATCTGCAAACGAAAACCCCGGTGCGGATTGAACTTGTTTTGCGTGACAGCTTTCAAATTCTGCATCGGGAAGAACATCATGCCGTTGTCGCTCCCGGGGAGAGTCTCTCCTTCCGGATGCCGGAAAGAAAGCGCTGCGGTATCTACTACATTGATTACCGGCTTTCCATTCCCGGCAGAGAGGGAATCCGGAAAGGACGCAATTCTTTTGCGGTACTGAACCCTTCCGGACCGTTTCCGGAGGATGGGCGTTTTCTGTTTGGAATCTGTTATCACGCACAGCGTTTTTCTCCGGAAGAGCTGAATCTTGCCGGAAGAGTCCTTTCCTCCATTGGAATCCGTGCGCTCCGCAACAGCATGGAGTGGGGAAGAATCCAGCGGGACGCGGAGAGTCCCTTCCGTTTCGATTCGTTTGATGAAAGAAAACGGATTTTTGATCACTATGGAATCCGCTTCATGGCGACGGTCGGCAATTCTCCCGCCTGGGCAGACAGAAAAAACTGGATTCCATTTGTTCCGAAACATTCTCCTCGTGCCGCCGGAAAGAAGTGGCCCGGAAAGGTTCCCCCGGATCCTGCCGCGTTCCGCCGCTGGATTCATGCCGCCGTGGAATACGGTAGAAAAAACGTTCTCCTGATTGAGTCGTGGAATGAGCCGGAACATTTCGGTTCGGCAAACTTTTCTCCGGAGGAGTGTGCAGAACTCCAGAAAATTGTCTATGAGGAAACAAAACGGATTGCTCCGGAAATTCTGGTCACCACTCCCGGGTTCACCCGTGCCAGTCCGAATCCGGTGTTTACGGATCCCCGTTATGCGGAAAAGGTCCTGAGGGCGGCAAAGGGGTATTACGATGTGATTGCGCATCATGGTCATGATTCGTTCGATCTCTATCGGCGCGATATCCGGTACCTGCTGGAATTGCGGAAAAAAATCGGCATCGAACAGATTCCGTGGATTGCCGGCGAAACCGGTATTCCGAGTGTCAACCTGACAGAATATGAACAGGGAACCGTCCTGTTCCGGAAGCTGATTTACGCATTTGCCAACGGGGCAATCGGCTATTTCTGGTACGACTTGAAGAACGATGGGACCGATCCGTTCAATGCAGAGCATAATTTCGGACTTTTCACTTACGATTTCCAGCCGAAGGCGGCATTTGTCGTCTATAACACTTTGACCTCGGTGCTGAAACGTGCTGAGTTCGAGCGCGACTGTTCCATGAATGAGTTTTCTCTTTACCGTTTTCGTTCAGGCGGGGAATCCATCTACGCCTTCTGGAACGATTCTTCCGTGACACCTGTTCGATTGCTCTGGCTGGAAGGAGCCGCCGAGGCGGAAACGGTGGATGTGTTCGGGAATGTCGCCTCTCTGCGGACGGATCGGGGAATCGCACAGGTGGAGATCGGTTCCCAGCCCGGTTTTCTCCGTCTGAAAAAGGGGAATGGAAAAAGCAGAATGTGCCCTGTGTGGAGTCTGCTTCATGCGACGTTGAAACATGGAGCCGGGGCATCGGTTGCGCTGGAATTCCGGAATCCCTTTTCCAGAATGCTGGAATTCCGGATCTGTGAACGCACGTTCGGGATTCCGGCAAACAGTGTAAGCAGACAGAGTTTTCATGGAATTCCGGCTGGAGAGCAGGGCAGAATTGTTCTGCCTCTGGAGATCCGCGAACTTGGATTACGATCGCAGATCATACTGAAACCGGTTCCGGTATTGACGGTTCCGGATACGGGATTCCGCGCTTCGCCGGATCTGCTGCTGGACCGTGCGGACCAGATGCACCGCCTGACTCTCAACATTCCTGGAATGCACGATCTCTGGAAAGGAAAAGACGATTTCTCCATGCGCGTCTTTTTCCGCAGGAGTTCCGATTCTCTGATTCTGAAATGCGTTGTATCGGATGACATCCATTTCCAGCCGTATCAGGGAGCTGAGGTCTGGCGGGGAGATAACATTCAGCTGCTTCTCGCCGTGCCGGGACAGGCGGGCATTTGGGAAATCGGGTTCACGTGCCGGGAGAACCGCAATTCGGAGGTCTTTTTCTGGTCAAGGGGAATTCCCGGAGAGACTCCGGAAAAAATCCGCCTGAAAACGGAGCGCCGGGAAGCGGAGAAACAGACCGTTTATGAAGCGGAAATCCCCTGGCGTGCGCTCGGCATGGACAAGGCTCCCGCATTTCTGCGCTTCAACCTTCTGGGCAATGAAAACGACGGTTCCGGCAGGAAACTTCAGGCCGCTCTTGCCGGAGATAGCCGGAATCCGATCCATTTCCGCATTCTGTCGTTTGAATGAGACAGGCAGCCTTACGGCTGACGGATGACACTGCTCATCAAGGCGCTGGACATGAAGAACGGGATGCCTCCCATCAGATTGAGCTCGCGATGACGGTCTCTGGCAACATCTTCCGCACTGTCCGCATCCATCAGCGCGATCCCGAGTCCGAATGTGGAGACCTTTTCCCCAATGCTTTTCCAGGGAAGGAAAAATTCATAAACGGTTTTTTTCGCGGATTCCTCCCGTCGGACAGCGGCGTCCACGGTTGTTTTGTCCACCCGGTAGAGCTGCTGATTCGGCGGCAGTCCGATCATGGAGTGGACGACCGGCTGTCCGTTTTCATCGCGTCCGATGGAGAAGAAACGGATGCGCTCCCAGGAGCCGTGCCGATCCGAATCGAGTCCGACGGCAAAGAGAACGGAATCCGCACGCCACGGTGTATCCAGTTTTGTCTGATAACAGTCGATGTCGTCTGAAACTTCCAGTGCGACGGCGATTCCCTTTTCGCTGGCGGCGGTCTGGTAACGGACACTGAAATCGCTGTTGCCGCGCCATCCTTCCGGACGAACAAGGATCTCTTTGCCGAGGAACTTGGAAAAGGCATCTGCCGGCCATTCCTCCAGTTTGCCGTCGATGACCGGGTTCAGTTCCGTTGCATGAGTAACTCCCCAGTTCGGGCGGATGAATTCCGTTTCCAGTCCGTGTTTTGTGAATGCGGCAGCGGAGAGTTCCGCGAGGGGACAGCCCTGATAAAGACGTGTCACATCGAATGGAAGAGTCGTGTTTTCTCCCGGTTGCAGAGTCAGTTTCTTCACAGGACCCGGATTTTTTGCATAGCTCAACTGAACGGAGACGGTCCTCGGAGTCTGCGAGGTGTTGGTTAACCGGACTCCGGCGGTCAGACGGCCGTTCTTTTCGGGAAGATCGTCAATTCCTGTAATCCGGACCGGGGAGACGATGTTCACCATCATGCTTTCCAGATAGTTTCCGTGTTGATCGAATGCTTCCAGCAGGCGCGGTCCGGAAACGATCTCTTCCGGCAGTCTTCCATTTTTTACCGGGAAGGTATCCCTGCCTTCTCTGTGCAAACGGAAATCCAGTTTTTGCGACTGACCTTTTTTCGTCAGGAGTTCCGTCAGCGGAGATGCTGAGGCCAGTTCTGCGGCAGGTACCCGGAAGATTGAGGATTCCGAACGCGGAGCACTTGCCAGTGCCTTGTCCGAGACGCCGAGAATGTAAACCGGGTATTCATCCGCACGGATTGAAAGAATGCCTCCCGGAGAGTTGAGAACTTCGGGATTTCCCATGATATCGAATCCGATCACCATCTCTTTCCCTGTCCGGAGGGTAATTTTACGCGGACCATAGGGACTCCAGGCGGCAAGCAGATTTTCCGTTCCGCGGCGGAACGTATAAACAAACACGTCCGGATCAAGATAGTCGAGGCGTCCGAGTGACCTGGTGCCTTCCAGGAGTCGCGTCATGGCGGCTGCCGCCATATAGGTCGGTTTCGGCTGACTGTTGAGTCCGCCGAAATTCGTACTGGAAAGATTGAAGGTCATGCCGTATCCGTGTTCTCCGCCGTCCGGATAGCCGATGAAGTTGTAGTCGGTGGAATAGAAGAAATACGTTGTGTTGAATCCTTCGCCAAGGGCGATCAGATGACCGCGGATGAAACGGTACATGTGGTTCAGGAGGAGCGGATGGTCAACAAGGAGCGTTTTGACTGCACAGGTACCCCATTCAGTGTTCATGAGAGGGGCGTCTTTCCCGATCCAGCGGTCGGTGAGATGACGTATCTCCCGGCAGTTGCCGTGGAGGTTTTTGTCTTCCGGCAGTGCGCGGATAGGAAGAAAGTAGAGATGAACCGCGACTCCCTGAATGTAGTTGCCGAGTCCTTTCTCAAAGAGTTCGCGCATCCGTGGAACTGCTCGCTCAAGGACTCCGTAGTTCGCTCCGAGGAGCATTCCGGAGGGATCGTTTTCACGGATCGCCTGTGAGGCATCCCGGTACATCTGCAGAAATTCGTCTGTCGTTCCGCGCCAGGTCCAGTCCGGCTCCCAGTGAATCAGGTAGCGACTGCGGGTCATGTAGTTCAGTTTTGTCTCCCGGTAGTTGCGGACCGTGCGGACCATTCGTCCGATGAGATCACGGTAATACACCGGATCGTTGTAAATATATGCGGATTCCAGCGCTTTCATCTTTTTCCCTTTGAGTTCATCCGGAACCTTGACAAGATGATGGGGCAGTCCGTGCATGAAATTGAGGGTGGCGATCCGATGGTTTTCTGCTGACCGCAGATTCTGAATCTGCGATTTCGGATACGGCACGCTCCAGAGGCGTTCTATTTCCTGTTTCGATATCTCTTTCAGTTCGCCGCGCGACTTTTCCTTCCGGAACGGGAAAAAGATATGATCCGCCCAGTGAATTCCAAGCATCGTTCCAAGCGGAGCATACTTATCTTGTTCAATGTTGGTGATGCCGCACATTCCGAAGCGGGAATCTTCTGGCTTTTTCAGCGGGAGAGCCTGCAGGTCGGGAAGAATTCCGAAGGTGACATAGCCTTTCGGGCGCGAGCCCTCCCACGGGACCGTGATTCCGCTTTTTTCCAGTTTGAGTTCAATAAAATAGCAGCCCGCTTTTTCCGGTTTGAACTCAAGATCAAGAGCTTCTTTCATCTGCTTCGCGGAAACGGGGATTCTGCCCGAGTCCAGAAGGGTTTTTCTCCAGTCGAACAAGTTCCAGACCAGGATGTCATCTGCTGTCAGTTCCCCGTTTTTCACAGAACAGTTGAGCTGTACGCGTTCCCCTTTCCGGTAGACAGGAAAACAGGGACTCCGGCGGAAAACCGCACTGAGCTGAGGCCCCTTCTGGTCCTTGTGCGGCGGAGCAAGACGTTTCTCCGGGAGTCGGATGGGTGCCGCCGTCAGGAACAGGGAAAAGAGAAGCAGAAAGAGAAATGACAGTTGTTTTTTCATGAAAGGTACTCCTGCTGTATGTCAGTAAATGTTGCGGGTGGAATAGAGCGGAGAACCGCTCCCCCAGAATTCATAGGTGGAGGGACCGCGGATTTTGGAGACATGCCCGTCCAGCAGAAGGATGTTCGCATAGCCCAGATGACGGAGAAGCATGTTGTTCCGATAATAAGAGCCTTTGGGTTCGCCTGTTTCGGTGAAATCGTAGGAGTAAGGCTGACTGTACCAGCCGTCGATCAGGTCGGAACGATAACCGGAGCCGACGTCGGTTCTGGTATCAATGAATTGAACAAGACGGGATGGCGCTGTAACGTGTTTTGTGTTCTGCCAGTTGTGGGCTTCGGCGCGCGATCCGATGCTGTCGTTGTAGGCGTAGCTGGTGTAATAACCGGAGGTATACGGTTCGGTGCGCCCGGGATCATCCAGAATGGATTTCTGGTTCTTCCAGTTGTTGCTTGCGGAAGAACGGACATAGAGCTGCAAAAAGACTCCGGAACCGTGCTTGAGATGTTCAGTTCCGCCTTCGCACCAAGCTGCTACATAGGTGGTGTCGACCGGTTTGAACGTGGAGGGAATGTAGTCCTGAAAATCTTCAAAGTAGGACGCGTGCGCGATTCCGAGCTGACGTAAATTTCCCATGCACCCCGCGGTACAGCCTTTCGCACGGGCGCTCTGAAGAGCGGGAAGCAGAAGTCCCGCAAGGATGGCGATCACCGCCACGACAATGAGGAGTTCAAGAAGCGTAAACGTATCTTTCCGGAATGGTGAGAGGTATTCTTTCTGCATCATGGCTGAATCCTTTCTGTGCTGCTGGGTTCGGTCGACTCCGTGAGTTCGAGATCGTCAACATAGACGGTATTTGCCGAGTGTTCGCTGTGCAGAAGAAAATAGACATTTTTGAACTCTTTGGGCGCCCGTGCTGTCACGGAAATCTTCTGCCATGCGGTATCGCGCAGTTTCCGGTTGACGGAATTCTGCTGAATCACTTTTCCATCCTTGCCAAACCAGATGAAGTTCAGGGAAAACGGAAGATAAAGTTTTTCCGGTTTTACCCAGACGGAAAGCCGATAGAGCTTTCCAGGCACCAGAAATCCGTGAGCGTCCATGCAGAGATTGACCTTTCCCTGGAGCCCGAAGGCTCCTCTGCCCGAATGGGATTTGGTGCCGGAAAAATCCTGAATCACTTTCGGATCCGGAGCAAACCAGACTTTTCCCGTCGAGTTTTTCCAGACGAATCCCGGTTTGAGAGGCTGTTCAAATCCGAATTGTCCGGTAATCTCATCCGCGAAACATCCTGCCGCTGAAAACAGCAGAAGAAACAATGGGAATCTGCTTGATTTCATGAATTTGTCTTTCTTATTGAATGATTTAATATTTCTTTCTCTTTTCATTATACTCTATTGAAAAAGAAAAAGCAATAGAAGAAAAAGAAAAAATAAATTTTTATTGACATATTCAATAAACAGAGTATAGTATCTCATGCTTCAAAAGAAGGAGGGAGAGATGTCTGTCCGGAAACAGGATGAAATTGTAAAGATACTTCGGGAACGGATTCGGGAGGGGATTTACGTTCCGGGAGTCCGTTTGCCGTCGGAAGCAATCCTGGCGGATGAGCTGGGTGTCAACAAGGTGACTTTGAACAAGGCGGTTTCCAGGCTGATTTCAGAAGGGATTCTGATTCGGGGAAGCAGTACGCGGGATGGCACTTTTGTCCGGGAGGACGGCTGCCTCATTCCCAAAGGGACGATTACGGCGGTTTTTTACCATCTGGATTCGTTTGGCATGCGGATTTTGAGGGGCGTTGTCGATGCCGCCGCAAGAAACAATTACCTGCCTGTACTGTTGAACCCCGAGCCGAAGAACATGAATCATGCGGTTTCGAAGGCGCGGGCTGGAGGGACTCTGGGAATTCTGTATGTTGCAAGCGATGGTCCCAACGACGGTTCCTTTCCAACCGTTTATGTTGATTGCGATCTTCTTCCGCGGAAGGAAAAATATTTCTGTGTCAACTGCGATTCCCGGAATGGCGGTGTGATGCTGGCGGATGCGCTTCTCGCCGCAGGCCATCGCGAGATCATTTATGTGGCGAATTCGCAGATTTCCATTCGGGAGAATCCCAGATGTTCCCATTTTTTTCAGCGTCTTGAAGCGGCTGGAATTTGTCCGGCGGGACGGTTTTATTCGATTGCCGAGCCGGAAAACATCTATCCGCATCTTCTGCGGCGGATTGCGTTCGAGCATCCCGGTGTGACTGCAATTGCGGCGGAAACGGATTACATTGCCACGGCTCTCCGGAAGCATGCCGCCGAACTCCGCGATATGTTCCCGGCCAATGTGACCTTTACCGGTTTCGGCGATATTTCCGAGTACCAGATGATTGACCCGTTTCCGACAATTACACAGAATCCTTATGAACTCGGCAGTGCCGGAGTGGAGATTCTTGCATCCATCATCGAAGGCAGAACTCCCCTTTCCGCTCCTTTTCTGAAAGAGATTCCTGTGGAATTAAAAGGAGCGGATCTGATCCGGCGGATCGGCTGAAAGGGAATGAGGGAAGGCCGGAATTCACCATTCCGGATGTCCCTTATGATTTTGCCTCTTCCCGGAAGATGACGGAAAGAACTGCACTGCGAAGGCCGTTTGCTCCGGCGAGAAGAACCGTTTCGATCTCTCTGCTGCCATCTGAAGGCGTTTCCGGTTTGACCGCGATGCTGATGCGTCCGGCGTACATCCTGCGTTCCGGAGACGGAACCGGGACGTGATCGGTATTGGCGGAACCGGTTCCAAGAATCCTGCCTCCTTTGACACAGTCGAAGCGGACGAACGGCGATGCGTCCGGTACTTCGCGTCCCTGCTCATCCACCGCGAGACAGGTGAAGAGAGCAATGTCTTCACCATTGGCGGATACCGGTGCGTTTTCGAGCTGAAGTTTCAACGCTGCTGCCGGTCCCGCGGTCTCCCGGAAATCAAAGACTTTGCGTTCTCCGGCGATGAATCCGACGGCTTCGAGTTTGCCTGGTTGATAAGGTACGGACCATTCGCCGTGTCCCCACGGTTCGATGCGTTGTTTTCCGAGACTTTTTCCGTTCAGGAAAAGTTCCGCCTCTTCGCAGTTGGTGTAGACCCAGACCGAAACGGGAATCCCTTCGAATCCGGGATGCGTCCAGTGCGGCAGAAGATGAATCATCGGAGTATCGAGCCAGTGCGACTGGTTCTGATAGAATGTGTCCTTCTTCTGAAGAAAGAGGTCCAGTGCGCCGGAAACGGAGCTCAGGCGGGGCCAGACCGCTTCTCCCCGGTGTTCGACGGCATCCCACTGGAATCCGCCGGCAAGCCATGGATGGGCCATGATATACTGCCAGGTTTTTTCGCGTCCGAACACTTGGAAACTGGTGGGACCCGGATCGCGGTCCCGCGCGTCAAGAAGTCCACGTTCGGGGCTGTCCCCGTAATACCAGCCGCGGGTGGAGCCCACCGCGCAGTTTTCACTGGATACAAACGGTTTTTCCGGGAAGCGGCTGTGTACCTCCTCCATGCAGCGGAAACTGTAATTGACGCCGATGACATCGCAGATTGCACCAACGGTCGTCTGATCAAGATTGGTCATTGCAGTGGTTATGGGCCGGGTCGGATCCAGTTTCCGAATGGCGTGAGCCAGTGCCCGGTGAATCCGGTGTCCCTGCTCCATGCCATGGTACGCCATCTCCTCGTTTCCTGTGGACCAGAGAAAGACGGACGGCCGGTTGCGGTCTCGTCTGACAAGCATTTCCATCTGTGCAATGGCCTCCTCATTGGATTCGAATCTGCGGGTTTCATCCATGACAAGGAGTCCGAATTCGTCGCAGGCGTCCATTGCCGCCTCCTGATGCGGATAGTGGCTGGTACGGAATGCGTTGGCACCCATTTCCTTGCAGAGCTGAATCTTGTAACGGCAGAGATTGTCGGGAACCGCCTTGCCGGTCAATCCGAAGTCGAGATGCGCACAGACTCCCTTGAGCTTGAGATTCCGTCCGTTGAGGAACAGTCCGCGATCCGGCGTTATGACGATTTCGCGGAAGCCGAAACGCTGTTCATAAACATCGCAAGGCACGTATGTTTCACCGGTGCGTTTGCAAATGGTGATTTTTAACGTGTAAAGGTTTGGGGTATCAAGATCCCACAGATCCGGCGATACAAGAATTCCGCTTCCCTTGAGAAGGATTCTGCTTCGAGCGGGAACGATGCCTTCGAGCGGGATCTCTCCGACTTTTTTCCCTTCCGGTGAGAGAATTTCGCAGAGCGCCTTGACAGCTTTCTCCTCATATCCCGTGTTGCGGATTGTGAGTTCGACCGGCACATCCCAGGTCTTGTTCTCGCGCTTTCTGACCGGGACGAACACGCCCCAGAGATCCACTGCGACGGGATCGGTCTTGATCAGCCAGACATTCCGATAGATGCCGCCTCCTGTATACCACCACCCTTCCTGAACGCGGGGATCGACATGGATGGCAAGGACGTTTTCCTGATCGAAACGCACAAGATCGGTGAGATCGACTTCAAAAGAAACATAACTGCCGTCATTGTGTTTCAGGAAGCATCCGTTCAGGTAAATATCGGCGATTCCGGTGATTCCCTCGAAGTAGATGGCAATCCTCTTTTCGCGGTCTTCCGGCAGTAGTTGAAAATGTTTCCGGTACCACGCCGGATCATAGTGGAAGAATCCGAGTGCTCCGGCTTCGTTCGGGTCCGGAGTCCGTGAGATGATGTAGTCATGCGGCAGATTGATCGCCTCCCAGCGTTCCGCCGGCAGTTCTCCGACGAGATCCCAGCAGTCCGGTATATCGTTGTGCGTATAGGTTCCCGGTCCCCATTTGAGCCGCTCTGTTTTGGCGGAAAGATACATGGCCGCCTTGGTTTTCGGGCTGGCTGTTTGAAAAGGACCTTCCAGAAAACGCCAGTCGTGGTTGAACAGAATCTTTTCCCGCATGATAATGCTCCTTTTGAATAAAATGCAAAGAATTATCTGGCTTGAAAGCGGTCGCAGTCATCCATTGGATTGACTGCGCGTCCGTCAAGAGCACAACGCAGAACGAACGGATGCTGGATCAGATTAACGCAGTCTTTGCAGAAACGTTTGTCTGTCGGATCAAGAGAGAGACGGACCGGTTCATCTTCCTCCGCTCCGAGAAAATGTTTCAGACGTTCCGCTGCTTCGGATGTTTTTTTTGTTTCTGGCTTTGGTTCCTGCACATTGGCAATGACTGCGGAGCATGAGGCGCATTTCAGCACCTCTCCGATCTTGGTCCAGCCATCCATGACCGATTCTTTTTTAAGAAAGGAATCCGCACCGCAGTGTGGGCATTGGATGGGATCTCCGACTTTCATGATACACCTTTTCCCGTTTCATTTTCGGAGTTTTTGCTGTTCTGTCCGGAATTGGCGCCTCCGGATTTCTTCGAGTATTTGTGTTTTTCGGGATACACCACGGTGACTTCATCCCGATGGCAGATGACGGTCCGGTTTGTCTCATCAAGACATACAGCAACCTTCTGTGTGAGCAGATTGCGGTCAACGATCCGTCCGCGTCCCTCCGCGCATTCGCAGCAGTCTCCGCGGCGGGGCATGGTTTTCTCCATTTCGAGATATCCTTCGTGCTCGTATTTCAGACAGCACTTGAGCCTTCCGCAGACCCCGGAGATTGTGGATGGCGTCAGCGAGAGATCCTGCTCTTTCGCCATTTTGACATTGATGGAAGCAAAATCCTTGAGGAAGGAACAGCAGCAGAGGATTCGTCCGCAGGGCGCGATGCCGCCGATCGCTGCGGTTTCATCCCGGACTCCGATCTGACGCAGCTCAATTCTGGTGTTGAGCGCGGAGGAGAGCTGTTTGACCAGTTCCCGGAAATCGACGCGTCCTTCGGCACTGAATTGGATTGTAACGAGTTTTCCGTCGAAGGAGTAGTGCGCGTTGATCAGTTTCATGGGCAGCTGCAGCAGTTCAACATGCTGGGCGGCTGTTCTCATGGCGGATTTTGCCCGGGCAAGGTTTTCATGAGCTTTGCTCTGATCCACGACGGTTGCCTTGCGCTGAATGATCGGCGTTTCGGTCTTTTTATCGGGCCCCTGCGGCTCCTGGGTATGGTCTTCCGGTGTGGCTTCGCGGCAGATTTTGATGACGCGTGCGTAGTCGGTATAGAAGTCCTTGCGGACGACACAGTATTCTTCCGGTTTGAGCATCAGGGATTCGTCGCCGATGGCATGATAGCGGGATCCATTGTCAACCTGTATTTCATAAAGCAGTTCCATAATCGAAAATCTCCGTTAATTCATTTTTATAGAATACAGCCGGAAGTGCGTGAATTCAACCTCCGGATGCAAAATTCACCGGCGATTTCTCGGGGAAACGTTTCTGCGGAACAAGAATTTCTGCAAAAAAAACTCTCTTTCCCCTCTGTTTTGTTCCGGAGCGGCTGGACAAAGCGATTTCTTCATGCTATTATACTCCATAACAATGGATGACTCTTGCGTTTTCCGGTGCAAAGGCTTGTGGGAAAAAGCCTCTTTTGTTCGCCGGAACGTTTGGAATGCGAAGGAATTTTTTACAACAGGACGGGATGCCGCCGCCGGTTCCCGAACGCAGAGAAAGGAGATGAAACTATGCCTTTGTATCAGTACGCGGCGATGGACGCCACGGGCAAAGAGAGAAGAGGGCAGAAGGAGGCCGCCAGCGAAGAAGCGGTAACCGCGTTTCTGAAGGATCAGGGCTTGTTCCCGACCTCAATCAAACAGGTCCGGAAAGTTGAAGTCAAGAAAAAGGAAACGGTTAAGAAGGATGAAAAGAAAAAGTCCAGTGCGATGAACTTGAACATCTCGCTGGGCCCTGCGGTCATCAAGCAGAAGGATCTTACGATCTTCACACGTCAGATGGCAATTCTTCTCAATGCCGGTCTTCCTTTGATCCGGTCGCTGAAAACTCTGGAGAAACAGGCGAAGAATCCTGTCATTAAAAAGATCATCGGCGAGGTTGCGACAGGCGTCGAGGCCGGTTCCACATTTTCCGAGGCGCTGGCGCAGCATCCGCGATCTTTCAATAAACTGTATCTGAACATGGTGCGTGCAGGCGAGGCCGCCGGTAAGCTGGAAGTGATTCTGGACCGCCTTGCGTCCTTTATGGAAAAAGCCTCGCGAATTGCCGGAAAAGTAAAGTCCGCGATGGTGTATCCGTGTATCGTTCTCTGTATTGCGGGTGCGATTACCGCCGGTTTGATGATCTTCATTGTTCCGAAGTTCGAGAAGATCTTCAAAGAGCTGCTCGAAGGCGCACCGCTGCCAGCTCTGACCGAGTTCGTGATGGGGGTCAGCCGGTTCATGCAGGAACAGCTGCTTCTGCTGATCGGCTGTATCATCGGTCTTGTGATTGCCTACAAGGTTTTTGCCAAAACACCTTTCGGCAAGCACGCACTGGATGTTTTCTACTACAATTTGCCACTATTCGGACCGATTATTTCAAAATCGTCGATCTCGAAATTCTCGCGAACGCTGGGAACCTTGATGGGGTCCGGTGTGCCGGTTTTGAACGCATTGAGCATCGTGAAGGAAACTTCCGGAAGTGACGTGGTTGCGGCTGCCGTTCAGAAGGTCCATGACGCCGTGAAGGAAGGTGAAACGATCGCCGGTCCGCTTGCCACAACGAAAATCTTCCCAGACATGGTGATCAGTATGATCGAAGTGGGCGAGGAAACCGGTAAGCTGCCCGAGATGCTGGATAAGATTGCAGATACCTATGACGAAGAAGTCGATAACGCGGTCGGCGCTCTGACCTCCATGATTGAACCGTTGATGATTGTGTTCCTTGCGGTGGTTGTCGGTGGAATTGTTCTGGCGCTGTTCATGCCGCTGATCAGCATCATCGAAAAACTCGGCGGCTGATTCTGGCTCATATGGATTGCCGGCTTTTCAACGTGGGAAATACCCACGTGCAGATTGCGGACCTTTGCAGCGGAATGATTCATCCTGTTGCAAAGGTGCCGACCTCTGAATTCCATCCGGAGAAATTTGCCGCTCCGGAGATGGCGGCTGCAAGTGTTGTGCCTGCCTTAGAGGAGCTCCTGCGTCATGCGGGAGCTCTGATTGTTTCTCCGAACTTTGCACGTGGTCCGGTTGATCTCTCGTTGATGAAGACTCCGGAGACTCTGGGTGCGGACCGCCTTGCAAATGCCGCTGCACTGATTCTTTCCGGACCGCTGCCTGCAATGTGCATCGATTTCGGGACTGCAATCAATCTGGAGTTTGTCGATTCGAAACGCCGGATGCGTGGCGGAGCGATTTTGCCAGGACGCCTTCTGCTGCGTCGCGCACTTCATGATTATACCGCAAAACTTCCGCTGACGGAGCTCCGTTCCGATATCCCGGATTTTCCCGGAAACAATACGGTGGATGCTATTGACATCGGGGTCGACGCAGGAGCTCTCGGGGCTGTCCGGGAGGTCCTTGCTCGAATGGAAAAACAGTTCGCTGGCGAATCAATCCGGCGTGTCGCCTGTGGAGGGGATGCGCCTTTCTTTCTCCGGGAACTTCCCGGATTCGAATTCGCAGATGACACCTTTACTCTTCGCGGTATTGCCGGTATCTGGCAGCATCAGAAGCGGCATTCCGTCTGATTCCGGTCATTTCCCCGCCGGAAGATTCTGATTGCGTTTCCAGTTTTCAACGACAAATAAAAACAACGCCATCATGATGAGATTGATGGCGTTGTGAAAAAGAGATTTGCACGTTTTTGCAAAAAAGAAAATTCGCGGATTCCTCAGCGCAATCCGAGATTTTCTTCCATGCCGAAACGGATGTTCATGCACTGGACGGCCTGTCCGGCGGCGCCTTTTGTCAGATTGTCGATGACGCTGAAGACCAGCAGTTTGTTCGTGTGGGAATCATAGACATAACCGATTTCGCAGCGGTTGGTCATGGTGACGTGCTTGGTATCCGGCAGTTTTCCCATCGGCAGAACTTTGACAAACTCTTCGTTGCCGTAAGCGTTCTTATAGGCTTCCGTAACAGCTTCTTTCGAGAATTGTTCCGTCGGGTCAAGAATGATTGTGGAATTGATTCCTCGGTTCATCGGGGCGAGGTGCGGAATGAAATTGACCGCCATTTCCCCGACCCCCGCGGCAACTGCCAGTTCCTGTTCAATTTCCGGCAGATGGCGGTGTCCGACAGCTCCGTATGCACGAATGCTTTCGTTGCATTCCGGGAAGATATAGGGCAGATCGACCTTGCGTCCGGCGCCTGTGACGCCGCTCATACTTGCTACGATTATATTCTTTGTGGAGACCAGTCCTGCCTTCAGCAGCGGTGCAACCGCCAGAATGATACTGGTCGGATAACATCCCGGGCAGGCAATGAATGCCGCATTTCTGATCTGCTCGCGGTAGCGTTCCGGAGAACCGTAAACGGCTTTTTTCAGCAGTTCCGGCGCAGGATGTTCCTTGCCGTAATATTCCTTGTATTTTGCCGTGGAACGCAGACGGAAATCGGCACTGATGTCAAAGACCCGGACTCCGGCTTCCATCAGTGGAATCGCATATTCGGATGCAAGTCCGTGAGGCAGCGCAAGGAATGCCGCGTCGCATTCGGCCGCGATCCGCGCCACATCGGGAGCGGAGAATTTCAGATCCATCCCGAAGAAACGCGGAAAGATTTCCGAAATCTCTTTTCCGGCATTCTGCCGGGACGTGATGATGCGTAAATCCACGTTCGGATGCACAGTAAGAAGCCGGATCAGCTCCTCGCCGGCATATCCGGACGCGCCAACAATAGCAACACGAACCTTTGCCATGATGTTCTCCGTAAAATTGCGGTTTCTGATTGAAACGGTTCTATAATATAAGTTGTTTTTCCAAAAAGAAAAGCGGCAGAATCGATTTCAAGGAAAAATCGTTTCCGCAGAAAAAAAAGAGGAACCCGTTCGAGTTCCTCTGAAGTAAACCAGGTCTGAAAACGGATCAGCGTTTGGAGAACTGGAAGCGTCTTCTTGCTCCGGGCTGACCGGGTTTCTTACGTTCCTTCTCTCTGGAATCGCGGGTCAGCATTCCACTGTCCTTCAGGACAGACTTGCAGGCTTCTTCGTCGAATTTGACGAGTGCGCGGGAAAGTCCGTGGCGGACTGCTCCGGCCTGACCAGCTTTTCCGCCGCCGGAAACCGTGGCGGAAACATCAATTTTACCGGTGAGGCTTGTGACCGCGAGAGGCTGAAGAATGTAGCCTCTGAGTGCTTCCGTATTGAAATATTCTTCAAATTTCTTTCCGTTGATGGTGATTTTGCCGTTGCCTTCAGCGATGACGACTCTGGCGCTGGCGCATTTTCTGCGTCCGGTGGTACGGAGTTCTGTGCTCATTCAAGTATCTCCTTAGAATTTAACCGTTTCGGGTTTCTGAGCGGCATGCGGATGCTCCGCACCGGCGTAGACTTTGAGCTTACGGTACTGGGCGCGACCGAGACGGCTTTTCGGAATCATTCCCCAGACGGCGTCGCGGATCAGGCGTTCCGGATTGTGTTCCCGGACATATTTGGCTGTTTTTTCCCGGAGTCCGCTGCGGTATCCGGTGTAGTCCGTGTAGATTTTCTTTTCTTCTTTTGTTCCGGTCAGCTTTGCCTTGGCAGCATTGATGACGATTACAAAACATCCGGTATCAACATGCGGGGTGTAGGTGGGACGGTCTTTGCCGCGCAGTGCATTCGTAATTTTGACGGCAAGACGGCCTACGGGAACGTCCGCGGCATCGATCACAATCGTTTTGCGTTCGATTTCGCCGACTTTTGCAAGAAACGTCTTCATATTTTCATTTTCTCCGATTTCGTTTTCCTGTGCCGGGCACAGGCTTCATTCCAACATTACTGTCTTCTGTTGAATCGTCTTCCGCCAGGACGCGATTCAGATTCCTTCTCCGGGATCGGGTAATACGGATGCAGGAACTACTAATTTACTTCATGAATTGAAAAAATCAAATGTTTTTCTGAAAAAAATTCATTCCCCGCCAATAGTCATGGATGCGATTCCTGATCTGATAAAATCCAATTGAAGTTTTTTGCTGCGGTTATTACAAAAAAAGCCCCGTTCATCTGAACGGGGCATACGTCTGATTCTGAAAAGCGGATTACTTTCCGACCGGGCATTTCAATTTGGCAAAATCCGCTTTGCTGACAAACTTCGTCAGGTTTGTTCCGTCGTCATCTTTCGCCTTGACGGCATAGCGTTCCTGAACGCCTTTGGCGGTCTCTCTCTTGTAGACGACTTTCTTGCAGTTCTTTTCAGCGATCACGACTTTGGTTCTCTTCTTTACGTTGTAAAACTCCATGACTCATCTCCCTGTTAATGGGTTAACTGACCAGGTACACTTTTGTACCTCCACGGTAAACAGTAACATGGGATAAAATCATTTGCAAATCAATATTTGAAAAAATACGCAGAAAATACGCAGAAAATGCGTTTTTTCCGAGTTTTTACCTGTTTTCAGGCTGTTCAGAACTGATTTTCAAACGGATTTTTTGAGAAATCAGGATGAATTCCAAAGCGTGTGAGGGAGAAATCATAGCGGACGGGATCTTCCGGACAGCATCGGGAAAAGGCGTTTGTGATCTCCTCTGCTGTCTTGCGGTCTGCGGCATTTCTCGCGGTCAGTCCCAGTTCTCGTGCCAGACGGTGCATGTGAGTGTCCAGAGGCACGATCAGGCAGCGCGTGGGAATGGAATCCCAACCGCCTGGGTCGACATTGTCTTTCCGGACCAGCCACCGGAGCATCAGATGAAGGCGTTTGCATGCACTACCCCGTTTCGGGGATGGCAGGAGGGTTGATTCCCCGTTCGGGAAAAAACGGCAGAGTTCTTCCGTAAACCGTTCCGCCGCAGGAAGAACGGTTTGGTCGCCGGCAGAGAATCCCGCCAGAAAACACTGTTCCAGCGATCCGTAATTATGGATCGCCGTTTGGATTCCCCGGAAAAGCTGTGCGAGATCTGTACCGGTGTGAAAGCGGTGTTTGAACTCGGAAAAATCGGATTGGAATTGCTCCGGCGGAGTGTGTTCGAGATACGCACGTGGGGAACTTCCCGTGACGGCAAAAACGGTCCGGATGCTTTTCAGAATTTGATTCACCCGCCCATAGGCGAGAGCCGATGCCAGCAGGGCGGCAATTTCACGGTCTTCGATACGCAGGAACGGAAGAATGGTTTCCAGCGGGTCGGGGTGGATATAGCGGGGATCGTTGCAGACAGAATAAAGCCGCTCCAGTCGAAGACGGAGCGGCTTGTTTCCGCAATGGATCGAAGCGGCAGGATCACTGTTTTGTGAACTCATCCTTGCCGGCTCCGCATTCCGGGCAGACCCAGTCTTCCGGAAGTTTTTCGAACGGGGTGCCGGGTTCGATTCCGTTGTCGGGATCGCCTTTCGCGGGATCGTAAACATAACCGCAGACGTTGCACACATACTTGTCCATGATGATTTCTCCTTTTTTATCAGGGTTCTTTAGTTGAGTTATTGCTTTGCTTTTTCAAGCAGAAGGTTTCCCAGTTGTACGCCGGCTTCAAAGCATGCCTGGAAATCGGCGTCCGAGGAGGCAAATTTGAGTTTGAGAGGCTCCCGGACGATTTCGACGCCCATCTCTTTGAGCCAGTCATTTGCCTGCACAGCGGCTTCCCCGCTCCAGCCAAAGGACCCGAAGGCAAATCCCGCCAGATTTTTCGGACGGAGCCCCTTCAGATAGCAGAGCACATCGGAAACGGAGGGAAAGAGCATGTTGTTGATCGTCGGGGACCCGGCGACCAGCGCACCTGCGCCCATGACAGCGGTTGCCACGTCGCTGCGGGATCTGGAGTGCATGGAACAGACTGTGACGCCTGCGCCAGTTGAACGGATGCCGTCGGCAATGGAGCGCGCCATTTTATCCGTGGCTCCCCACATGGTGTCGTAAACGACAACAGCACGGGGCTGCGGTTTCTGTTCGGCAAACTTCTTGTAAAGTTCGAGCGGTTTTGCGATATCCTTGCCGCGCCAGATCGGACCGTGGTCGGTGGCAATGTACTGCACGTCAAGATTCAAGGTCGGGAAGACCTCAAGCAGTTTAAGAACCTGCGGAGAGTAAAGAAGCAGGATGTTTGCGTAATATTTTTCCATTTCAAATTCGACAACATCCCAGTCGTTTTCATCAACGAAGAGCTTGTCTGTCGCCAGGTGCATGCCGAAGCCGTCCTGACTGAACAGGATTTTTTCCTCTTTGAGATAGGAGAACATGCTGTCCGGCCAGTGGAGCATTTTTGTTTCGATGAAGGACATGGTGAGTCCGCCGAGATCGATGCTGTCACCGGTTTTGACCGCGGTGAGTTTCTCCCCGATGTGGAACTGCGCATCCAGGATCCGGACTCCGTTGACGGAGGTATAAACGGTTTCCGGTTTGAGTTCCTCAATAACCTCGGGAAGCGCTCCGGAGTGATCCGGTTCCGCGTGGTTGGAGACGATGATCCGGATCTTTTTCGGATCGATCACGGAGGCGATTCTGGAGTACATTTCCTGTTTGAATGGTGCTTTGACCGTATCGATGAGAGCCGGTTTGTCTCCAAGCACGAGATAGGCATTGTAGGTGGAGCCCCGGTGTGTGTGGTAGCCATGGAACTCCGCGAGGTTCCAGTCGATTGCGCCCACCCACCAGACTTTGTCCGTGATTTTGACAGCTTTGAATGGCATCTTTACTTTCCTGATTCCGATTTGATATGATTAAAGTTTATTGATCCAGAGGCCGTGAAGGTTGCAGTATTCGCGCACGACCATTCCGGGTTTCACGGTCACATGGAACTGGGCTTCGGGAGCGTCGCCCGGTTTGAGACGGCAACGGTTGACATAGGGCCCGTTGATGATTTCAATCCATTCAATGTGATGCTCGGGGGTCATCGGATGAGGAGTCGAACCGACTACGACCTTTGTCCCGCCGGAGGGAAGTGCTGTTGCGACGGGAACATGTTTTTCGGTCGCCATTTCCGCCGTCTTTTCCTTCATTTCAGTCATTGGTTTGCCACAGCACTGGAAGGTGCAGTCGCCTGTACAGGTGCATTCATCGAGGACTTCCACGATTGCGCCGCATTCAGCGCATTTGAGAATGGTGTGTTCTTTTCCGCTCATTTTTTACTTCCTTATGTTTTAAGGTTCAACAGTTCTGGGAACGAATGGTTCCCCGGGTTATGCTGAACGGGGGAATTTCAGCCTGATTTCAGTTGGCTTTTTTTAAAGCCGAGTAACAGTTCCGGCAGTAACCGTCGAATTCCAGTCTTGCATTGCAGATGCGTCCGGAGATGAAATGTTCCAGATTTTCCCGTGCGGATTCGATCCCTTCCGGCATGATGTCTTCCACGGCGCCGCACTCTTTGCAGCGGAGGTGATAATGAGGAGAGGTGTCGCCGTCGAACCGCTTCTGTTTGCCTGCAATTTCAAGCCGGAGGACTTCTCCCGCTTCCGAGAGCACATCAAGATTGCGATATACCGTTGCGAGACTGATCAGCGGGATTCGTCTCTTGACTTTGCAATACAGCTCTTCCGCGGTGGGATGGGATTTGAGTTTTCTCAGCTCCTCAATAATGACCCTGCGCTGATTTGTGTTGCTGAGTTTCATTTCTTTGATCTTCTCCGAAATTGCTGTTTTTAGGAACTGTTCTTGAAAGTATATCTTCTCTTTTTGAAAATTCAAGCCGTTTTCGGAAAAAAGGAGATTCAGAGAGGAATGGGGATGGACTTCCTGGATGGAAAACATTCAGGCAAGCCTGTTTCAGGCAGTCCGTTTTTCCGGGATGGACCGCTAAATGTTTCTGAAAGAGATGGCTGAAAACCGTTTCTTTTTCGTTTTTTTGAGAAGCAGAGTTGAAAAATCTTTCCCTCACATGTAAATTATCCGGATTTGTTGTGAACAACCCAAACTACAATTTTAGGGAGTATGAAGCCAAAATGGGAAGACCAATGAATGTAGCTGTCGCCGGAGCCACGGGTGCTGTCGGCGTCGAGATGATCGAAACCCTGGAAAAGAGGAATTTCCCCATCGCCTCTCTGAAACTGCTTGCCTCTGCCCGTTCCGCCGGCAAAAAACGGATGTTCAAGGGCGAGGAGATCACAATTGAGGAAATGACGGAAGAGTCCTTCAAAGGCGTTGACATTGCTCTCTTCAGTGCGGGGTCCGACATTTCCAAAAAATTCCGTCAGGCTTGCGTGGATGCTGGATGCGTCATGATCGACAACTCCAGCGCATTCCGTATGGAGGAGGATGTGCCGCTGGTGATTCCTGAAATCAATCCGGAAGATGCCTTCAAACACCATGGAGTCATTGCCAATCCGAACTGCACCACGGCGATCATGGCGGTTGCTGTTTATCCCTTGCACAAGGCGAAAGGACTCAAGCGTCTTATTGCTTCGACCTATCAGGCGGCGTCCGGCGGTGGAGCTCCCGCAATGCAGGAACTGATTGATCAGACCCGTGCGGTTCTTAACGGCGAAACCAATATTGAAGCCAAAGTCATGGCACAGCGTCTTGCGTTCAATCTCTTTCCGCACATTGATTCCTTCCAGCCGAACGGCTACACCAAGGAGGAACTCAAAATGGTCAACGAGACCCGTAAGATCATGCACATTCCGGGATTGATGCTCACCTGCACCAGCGTCCGTGTTCCCGTGATGAGAGCGCATTCCGAATCGCTGAATCTTGAGTTCGAACAGGATATTACGCCGGAAGAGGCGCGTGAAATCCTGTCGAAGGCTCCCGGCGTGATCGTGCGTGACGATCCGGAAAACAAGGTCTATCCGATGCCGGTGGATGCGACAGGAAAATATGATGTCATCGTCGGACGCATCCGTCAGGATATTTCCCGCAACGACAAGCGCGGAATTGAGATGTTCGTCTCCGGCGATCAGCTCCTCAAAGGCGCGGCTCTGAACGCTGTTCAGATTGCGGAAGTCCTCAACCGGTAACGGTTGTTCATGCCGGCGGCAGTGTGCGGGGGCCCGAAGCTGTCTCTGACGGATGCACTGCAAATGCTGCTGCCTCTGTCGTGTCCGCTCTGCGGAAAAGGGGTTCCGTTCGACGGAACCCCGAATATGTTTTGCTGTGAGTGCATGGAAAAGATGCCGATGATCCGCGGAAAGGTCTGCCGGACCTGCGGAGCGGAAGTGGACGGCATCTTTGATTCCTGTACCGAGTGCATGAACAGTCCGAAGCCACCTTGGACTCGTGCATATGCTCTTTTCAAATATACCGACGAGGTTCTGGACTGTATTCATCTTTTTAAATATCGGGGGCGAACGGAACTTGCGAGACCGCTAGGCCGTCTTGCAGCAGGCCTTCCGGATGCGGACTCCCCCCGTTACGACTGCATCGTTCCGGTTCCGCTTCACTGGCGGAGATTTCTGATGCGCGGATACAATCAGTCCAGATTGTTTGCAGAGCAGTTATCAAAGTATCTCCATGTTCCGGTCTGTTCTCCGCTCCGGAGGAGACGACCCACAAAACAGCAGGCTTTTTTAACAAAAAAAGAAAGAAATTCAAATATTGCGGGCGCTTTTTCCATTTCCGATTCGACAGTTGCGGAAATGTGTAGTATATTACTTGTGGACGATGTCATGACGACCGGCGCGACACTCCGGGAAGCTGCCGTCGTCCTGCTCAAGCATGGTGCGGAACGGGTGGATGTGCTGGTCATTGCCAGAAGACAAAGGAATTGAAAATGGCTTTTTTCAAAAAATCAAAATATTCGACATTGAATGCCGAAGCACAGGTCGAGGGGCCTCAGAAACGCAAGGACATACCCGAGGGCCTCTGGGAAAAATGCAAAAAATGCGATTCGACGATCTTCACAAAACAGAAAGAAAGCAATCTGTTCATCTGTCCGCACTGCGGATACCATAACCCGATGCCCGCTCCGCAGAGAATTGAACTGCTGACCGACAAGGGGTCGTTTGTGGAAATTGATGCGGATCTGGAATCGGTGGATACGTTGAAGTTCGAAGGGGTTTCTTCTTATACAGATAAACTTGCAGCGAATAAGAAGAAGACAGGCCTGAAGGATGCGATTGTCTGTGGAGAGGCGACTCTCGACGGGCGTCCCTATGCACTCGGCGTGATGGATTTCCGCTTTCTCGGCGCGAGCATGGGCGCGGTTGTCGGGGAAAAGGTGACGCGTCTTGTGGAATATGCGACAGCGAAAGGGCTTCCGCTCGTGATTGTGACCGCTTCCGGCGGAGCCCGCATGTATGAAGGAATGGTCAGTCTCATGCAGATGGCGAAAACCAGCGGAGCTCTTCAGAAACATGCCGCCGCCGGACTGCCGTATATCGTTGTGATGACTCATCCGACCACTGCCGGAGTGACGGCAAGCTATGCTTCTCTCGGCGATCTGATTCTTGCCGAACCGGAAGCGCTGATCGGTTTTGCCGGACCGCGTGTCATCAAGGATACAACCCAGGCACAGCTGCCGGAAGGATTCCAGACATCTGAGTTCCTGCTGAAGAAGGGATTGATCGATAAAATCATTGATCGAAAAAATTTACGTGCAGAATTGTCTCTTTGCCTTGAATATTTGAAAGATGCGAGTATAGTTTCACACAGGAGCAGGCGGAAAGCCTGATTGACGGATTTTTTTGCTGTCGCCGTATTGGACCCCGTGCGCTGAAGTCCCGTGAACGGGTCAGACGGGGAACCGAGCAGCCATAAACGACGAGTTCAGGTGCTGCGGGGGATCTGGTGCGG
>CASEYW010000086.1 GCA_949292215.1 uncultured bacterium | reverse complement strand
GCTGCCATCCGGGGCGACCGACCACGTCGTGACATAGCCCGGCTTTTCGTCTCCCCATTCAAAGTACCTGTACTTGCTCTTTTTCATTGTGTTTCCTCCTTGTTGTGTTTATTGTTTTCCCGCGATGCGGGGAAGTTCGAGTATTTCCTCCGGCCTGCAGCCGAGGTGACGGGCATACCGCGCCGCCATATCCACATTCCGGATGCCGCAACGTTCACGCCGTGCGTAAACTTGCCGTGTAATTCCGAGGATTCGCGCGATTTCCGCCTGCGTCATCCGGAGCTGTTTGCGTTTTCGGGCGAGACGGGTCATACTTACGGCTCCTCCAAGAGATCGCGCCAACTGATGCCGGGAAAAGCCTTTGCGTATTTCTGCGCTGTTGATGGCTTGAAGATCCCGCGTTTTTCCATTTGCTGAACTGTCTGCGGCGTTGTTTTAACGACCATGGCAATTTCACGGAGTCGCATTTTCTTCCGGATTCTCATCGCTTTTAATTTTGTCATATCGTAACCTCGCGTATAATATATCGCTTATACGCTTTAATTATAATCGTTTACTCACGATATTTCAAGTTGTTTTAAGAAAAAAAGTTGATTTTTTTAGATTTTTGATTGCGCGTATCGTTTGATTGCGATATTTTAAGAAGAATATCTTAAAAAAGGATAAAACAAAATGCTTACGCAAGACGAATTCCGTGAGGCTTTATCAAAGTCGATTTTTGAAGCTGGATCTCAAACAGCTCTCGCGGAGCGTTTGGGAATGACACAAAGTCAAATATCCGACTATCTCCGAGGACGGTTTCTCATTGAGAATATGACGATAGGAAACCTGTATAAACTATTCCCGAATGCAACAATCAATCTTCTCGGAAATAGCTCAATACAAGAACCTCATGCAAAAAGTTTAGAAGAACAGTTATTTGAAATATATCGCTCTCTGACTCCAGATGAACAAGTTCGTTGTTTGGTTATGGTTGCAGCAAATTTTGGAGTAAAAATAAGAGAGGAGACGAAGAAATGAGTGATATAAAATATAGAATAAGACGAGCTTTACTGCTTGCCGCAAGTGAGTATAATGTAGCTTCTTTAGAATATGTTATAAAACATCCTTTCATAATAAACTTAAATGCCGATATTGAAATTATCCGAATGGAGTGGTTCAAGCTAATCAAATATGATTATCTGATTCCTATTGTTGGTTATAATGATGCGGTGAAACTTGCAAAGGAACAAGTCGAAGCGATTGAAAGGACAAAACTTCCGGTGCGAGATGAGTTCTTGTTCGGTCCGGAAGCTGCAAACTTAGGATAGGAAAATACTAGAAACGAAGAAAAGGGGGACAAAAAAATGGGAAAATCAAATATTAAAAAAGTTGTTGAAGCCGTTGAGAAAAATTATGTGCTGTGGAGCTTTTTGGAAAGTATGATTATGTATTATCTTTCTCTTCGAAGAGTTACATTTGAACAATTATCCAATGCAATTGGATATTCCAATAAATCAAGTATGACAGGACTTCGAGGCGGTTATTTTACACCGAGACAGCTTGAGTGCATTATTGATTTTCTGAAAATAGAAAGTCTTGATGCAAACAGGATGAGAGCTAAATACTGGGCGGCATTTTGTGAATGTACACTTCCTGAATGTGAATTTAATAGACTTTATGCAGAGGATGCTGAATCAACTATTCGTGAATTACATTTTGAAAATAAAAAGAATAAAGAAGTTATTGATTTTTATAAAAAAATGATGCCGCAATACAATGATTTTTTACAAGATGATTTGATATGCTTTACAAAAAAGAAACCCTAAAAATTAAACAACTCTCATCATGGTCTCTCACTTTATTTTACGATAGCGTGACAAGCCGGGATTTCCGGAGCGGTGTAAAATGGTTTACTCAGGTCCTGCAAACTGATGTACCATGTTAAAATTTTCCGAAGGTCTTCCGGATCCAGTCGATATTCCAACTCAAAACGGATCACGCTTCCGGTGTAGGTGCTGTCGGGCTCGATCGCGGAGAGATCCGGTTGGAGCCTCCGGTATTTCCGAACCCCTTTCCGCGCCATTTCCGAAAAGCTGAACGGAGTCTGCCGTTGAAGTTTTTGAAGGTTGCTTAATAATTGACCGCCGATGCGGACAGTTTGTTTTTCCCATTTTCTGACAACCATTTTGCATCTCCTGTTTTTTTGGTAATATGTAGTCAAAATAATATTTTTTCAAATGGCTACATGTTTTTTGTCGATGAAACACTTGATTTGAACCATTTTAAAAATAAAAATTACACTCAAAATGCACCTAAATGGGTGCATTTTTCTGTACTTCCCCGCTTTATTATAGAGACGTGCTGTTTTTTTTTTGCATGTTTCCTCCTTTGTGTTGGCCGCCGCCGGTTTTTCGCTATTTTCCGGCGGCGGTGTTTTTTTGATTGAAAACGCCGGGGAAATGGCGTTTAACATTCTGCGGAGTGATGCATCGCTCCGCAGGACAAATCCGGACGCGATGCGGACATCCGGATTTGTGTGTATCCGCATCCTCCGCCGCCGGAGAGCGCATCTCCGGCACCCTGATAAAACCTCCTTCGGGTTCGACGTGCCGGGCGCAGCCGACGCTCCGGCGGTAAAACCGGAGCTCCTTTTTAACTCAAAACCGAAAGTTTTTTTCTGATGGATTCTCTGTACAATACACTCGTTTCTCTGCTCGGCGGCGGCCTTTCCGGCTGGATTATTGCCAGTCATCAGAAGCGCCTCGATCGCCGAGACGAGGAGGAGAGACAGAAAAATGCTAATCAGATCGCTGAACTTCAGGAAAAACGCCTTTCGACACTTGAAAAAAATGTCGAAAAACATATTGCGACCGACAATCCGGAGGCAACCCGCCTCGAAATTCAAAACCTTACTGGAGCAATCAATAAACTTTCGGACAAACTCGATCTTCAAAATGAACGCCGACAGGCAATGGAGATCAGCATGGAAAACCGAATTTCAAAACTCGAAAGCGCGGTTCTGGAATCGCGCACTTTTACACAGAATTTATACCAGTCAATGCAGAAATTGAGGGACCTGACCAATGACAACAAATCGAATTTTTCGCCTCCGCCGCGCCATTCTGGCGGCTCTGTTTGAATATGAGTCCTTCCAGGACCTCGACATCGTTCTCTGCAATCCGGCGCTGATTACGCTGAATCCGTCTCCGGAGGAGGCCCGCGTTGAATGGCAGAACCTCATTGAGTATCACATGATTGTCCCGCTCGCCGGTTACTCCGGAGCGGTCTGCCGCCTCTCCGAAAACGTCCGGAAAACGCTGGAAGAGACTCGGAACGCTCCGCGCGATCCGCGTCTTTGGGGACCGGGAGTCTGCTGAATGAAAGCAAAACCGCGAAACAACTATTCCCGCCTCCCGTGGGAGATTCG
>CASEYW010000085.1 GCA_949292215.1 uncultured bacterium | reverse complement strand
TGGCGCTCGGGTTCTTCCTGACAATCCGGTCTGTTAAAAAAACTTAAATTCATATAGTAAAGGTGCAAATCATGGAAACGGAATTCTGGCAGAAGGACATCGAACTCATGGACCGGAAGGATTTGGAAGCCTTCCAGCTCGAATGTCTGAAAAAAACACTCAAACAGGCGGCGAAGTCGCCTTTCTATGCGCCGATCCTGACGGAAAAAGTCATCGACTCCATCAAGACGCTGAAAGACATTGAACGACTTCCTCTCGTTGAAAAGCAGACCCTCCGGGATCACTTTCCGTACGGCTTTCTCGCCGCACCGATGAAGGATATCGTGCGTCTGCATTCCTCCTCCGGAACGACCGGCACGCCGACCGTTGTGTTCCATACGCAGCACGACCTTGATCTCTGGTCGAATATGACCGCCCGTTCCGCCTTTATGGCGGGAGCGCGCCCGACCGATGTTTTCCAGAACATCATGGGATACGGACTCTTCACCGGCGGACTCGGTTTCCATTACGGGATGGAAAAACTCGGTGCGCTTGTGATTCCCAGTGCGGCGGGCAACTCCAAACGCCAGATCTGGTTTATGAAAACATTCGGAACAACCGTCTGTCACATTCTTCCGAGCTATTCGATGCGTCTGCTGAGTTTCTTCCCGGAGTGCGGGCTGGATCCGAAAAAAGACCTGAAACTGCGGCTTTTCTTCGCCGGCGCGGAACCGTATTCCAATGCGTTCCGGCATCAGATTGAGGAATCGTTCGGAGTCGAGGTTTACAACTCTTACGGGCTCTCCGAAATGTGCGGTCCCGGACTCGCCTTCGAGTGCCGCGAACGCAACGACGGCCTTCACCTCTGGGAAGACCAGTATCTAATGGAAATCATTGATCCGGACACCGGAGAGGTTCTCCCGGAAGGCGAGGAAGGGGAACTTGTCCTGACCTCCCTCCAGCGCGAAGCCATGCCGCTGATCCGCTATCGCACCCATGACCTGACGCGTATCATTCCGGAGCCCTGCCCCTGCGGCAGAACACACCGCCGAATCGCCCGCATGAAAGGACGTTCCGATGACATGCTCATCATCAACGGTGTCAACATCTTCCCGCAGCAGATCGAAAAAGCGGTCCTGACCGTGCCGGAAATCGGTGCGCACTATATCATCGAAATCACGAAGGAAAATCTTCTTGACCGGATTCACGTCAAAGTGGAAGTCAACCCGAACTACTTCACCGGTTCACTGGAAGGAATGGACACCATCCGGAAAAAGGTCATTGACGCGCTCAAAACCGAACTCGGAGTCAATCCCCGGGTCGAACTGGTCGCACCGAACTCGCTGCCCGCCGATGAGGGCAAAGCCAAACGAGTCTTCGACCTCCGTGACAGGGACTACGCAAAATAAGCGGATATTTTTATGGACAGAATCCCATTCACGGAACAGGAAAAGAAAATTCTCGGACGCAGTGGCGACTTCCGGATTCTCCGGCGCTACCGGGAATCCGCCATTGCGGTTTCACTGCTGTTCTGTCTTCTGTTTCTCGGAATCGGCATTGCCACGCAGAGCTGGATTCCGCTCTGCGTCTGTGCCGTTCTCTATGCGCTTCTCACACTTGCGGAAAAACTTGCCTATGCCAATGCGCTCGCAGGCTATAAAAGCATCATTGTCAAACTTGCCAACCGATTGAACGAACTCAAACAAAAATAATGTTTCAAGGATACAGACTTATGGAAAACAGAGAATACGATTTTTCCGCCATCGAAAAAAAATGGCAGAAATACTGGGAGGAGAATAAAACCTTCAAGGCGGAGGACATCAGCGACAAAAAGAAACTTTATGTGCTCGATATGTTTCCCTACCCCAGCGGAGCCGGACTGCACGTCGGACATCCCGAGGGTTATACCGCCACCGATATTTTCTGCCGCTACAAACGCATGCGCGGCTTCAATGTTCTCCATCCGATGGGATGGGACGCTTTCGGTCTGCCAGCGGAACAGTATGCCGTTGAAACCGGGACACATCCCTCCATCACCACGAAAAAGAATGTAGAGACGTTCAAACGCCAGATCAAATCCCTCGGCTTCAGCTACGACTGGGACCGAGAAATCAACACCACAGACCCGAACTACTACCGCTGGACCCAATGGATTTTCCTCCAGCTCTACAAAAAAGGCCTTGCCTATGTGGATGAAGTCCCTGTGAACTGGTGCCCCGCACTCGGAACCGTTCTTGCCAATGAGGAGGTCATCGACGGCAGAAGCGAACGCGGAAACCATCCGGTCATCCGCAAGCCCATGCGCCAGTGGATGCTGAAAATCACAGACTATGCAGAACGTCTCCTCGCAGATCTCGACCAGCTCGACTGGCCTGAAGGCATCAAGGAGATGCAGCGCAACTGGATCGGCAAATCCGAAGGAGCGGAGGTCATTTTCAAAATCGACGGAACGGAGAAAACCGTCACGGTCTTCACCACGCGTCCCGACACGCTGTTCGGCGCGACCTATCTGGTGCTCTCTCCGGAACATGAGCTTGTCAACGTGATCACAACTCCGGAACAGCGTTCCGCCGTCGAGGAATATCAGCGGAAAGCATCGCTAAAAAGTGATCTGGAACGAACCGATCTCAACAAGGATAAAACCGGAGCTTTCACGGGAGCCTACGCGATCAATCCCGTCAACGGAGAGAAACTTCCGGTCTGGATTTCCGACTACGTTCTCTCCTCCTATGGAACGGGGGCGATCATGGCGGTTCCGGCCCATGACACGCGAGACTTCGATTTTGCAGTCAAATTCAATCTTCCGATCAAGTGCATCATCGAACCGACCGCCGAGGACGCGGCCGCAGCTAAACTGGACCGGAACGACATCCTCGCCGGAAAGGTCTGCTGGACCGGCGACGGAGTCAGCTTCAATTCCGCGAACAGCGAAGGACTCGTGCTCAACGGCATGCACGTCAAGGAGGCAAAAGCTGCAACCATCGACTGGCTTTCGAAACGCAACGCCGGCAAACTTACGATCAACTACAAACTCCGCGACTGGTTGTTCAGCCGTCAGCGCTACTGGGGAGAGCCCTTCCCGGTCATCCACATGGAGGACGGCTCCATCCGTCTTGTCGATGAGAAAGACCTTCCCGTGACTCTGCCTCCCCTCGCGGACTTCAAGCCCGCCGGAACAGGAGAATCCCCGCTTGCCAAAGCGGAGGAATGGCTCGACTACACCGATCCGGTCACCGGCATGAAGGGACGGCGAGAAACCAACACCATGCCGCAGTGGGCGGGGTCCTGCTGGTATTATCTGCGCTACATTGATCCGCACAACGACAAACAGTTCATTGATCCGGAAAAGGAGAAATACTGGATGCCGGTCGATCTTTACGTCGGCGGCGCGGAACATGCGGTACTCCATCTGCTCTACGCCCGTTTCTGGCACAAGGTGCTGTACGACATCGGTGCAGTTTCCACACCGGAACCGTTCCACAAGCTTGTCAATCAGGGAATGATCCTCGGGATCTCCTACAAGGATTCCCGCGGCGCGCTGGTCCCCATGGACAAGGTGGTCAGAGGCGAAAACGGGCCGGTCCATAAGGAAACAGGAGAAAAACTGATCGAATTTCCGGCGAAGATGTCGAAATCGCTGAAAAACGTCGTCAATCCCGATGATGTTGTCCGCGACTACGGCGCAGACTCCATGCGTCTGTATGAAATGTTCATGGGCCCGCTGGAAGCAGTCAAGCCGTGGAGCACACAGGGCGTGGAGGGAGTCTTCCGCTTCCTCAAACGCTCCTGGAAAATGATCGCGCAGACTGAAATCGACGATCAGGCAAAGATGACTCCCGCTCAGGAAAAACTCCTCCATGCCACGATCAAGAAGGTCACAGAGGATACCGAGACGCTGAACTTCAACACAGCCATCAGCCAGATGATGATCTTCCTGAACGAATTCTCCAAACTGAACAAAATGCCTCGTGAAGCGGCGGAGGCATACGTCAAACTGCTCTCGCCGTACGCCCCGCACATCGCGGAGGAGATGTGGGAAATTCTTGGAAACAAAGCACCGGTCTCGCTTGCTCCGTGGCCCGAATACGATCCGGCGAAACTCGTCGAAAACGAAGTCGAAATTCTGATCCAGATTCAAGGCCGTCCCCGCGCCCGCGTCATGATGCCCGCCGACGCCGATGCGAAAAAAATGGAAGAACTCGCATTCGCCGATCCGACCATCAAAGCCGCTCTCGAAGGGAAACAGATCATCAAAGTCGTCTGCGTCCCTAAACGCATCGTCAATATCGTGGCAAAGTAACTCCTCTGCCGATTAAACGCATCAGGGGATTTCCTCCGTAAAAGGGTGGAAATCCCCTTTTTTCTACTCATAGACATCCTTCTTTTTTCAATTTTCGTAAAAACAGAATAAAATTTACGAAAATTTTCATATTCCCTATTGACTTTGCCCGTTTTTCCGATATAATTTAATAAAGAAAACGATTGAAGGATCAAAGGAAATGCCGAGACGGACAAAAACCAACAACATCCGGCTGGTATCGGAACGTGCGGGAGTCTCCGTGGCGACGGTGTCGCGCGTGGTCAACAACCGGACGGATGTCAGCGAAGAACTGCGGAAGAAAATCCAGGCGGTTATCGACGAACTGAACTTTTCACCGAACAAGGGCGCAAAACGGGTCTTCAACATCGGAGTGGTCATTTCGCAGGAGAAGCCGCTGATGGATGAATATCATTCGGAGCTGATTACCGGGATGTCGGCGTTCATCGGAACGGAAAGCGCGGATCTCTCGATCATCATGAACAGCGGCTGCCGGAAACGGAGCATTCTGAAACAGATCCGGGAACGGCGCTGCGATGGAGTCTGCCTCTTCGCCGGGGACATTTGCCAGATTGAGGAACTGGAAAAAGCGCAGATTCCCGTTATGATGCTGAACTATCCGTACCGGTCGGACAAAATCGGCTTTGTCAACAACGAATCCTACGGTGGGGAAACCGACGCCATGGAACACCTGATCGGACTCGGGCATCAAAGGATCGCATTTCTCGCCATGGACATGGCCGGCGATGAAAACCATCTGCATCGTTTCAAAGCCTATACCGATGCATTGAAGCGGCACGGGATCGAAACGGATGAGAAACTGGTAATCAATCATATTCCAACCTTGCATGGACAGGAAGCGGGATATCTCCAGACCATGCGGCTGTTCCGTCAGGCACCGGATGTCACGGCGATTGCAGTATCGAACGACGCCATGGCACAGGGAGCGTACAAAGCCTGCTGGGAAACCGGGCGGAAAATCCCGGACGACATCTCCATCATCGGATTCGACGACCTGCCCGGTTCCGCTTATCTGAACCCGCCGCTGACAACTGTTGCCCAGCCGCTGTATGAGATCGGCTACAAAGCGGCAAATTACCTGTATCTTTATCTTTCCGGCACCCTCGCCGAACTTCCGGGAGAAAACCTGGAAACGAAACTCATCATCCGCAATTCAACCGCTAAAGTCAAACAGTCAACCAACGATACAACGGAAAGGAGAGATTCATGAACCCCTCTAGCAAACCAGGACCGCAATCGAAAGGAGTGCGGTGTCAAAAACAGATGACCGGCTTCACATTGATAGAACTTCTTATTGTGATTGCAATCATTGCCATTCTTGCAGGAATGCTTCTTCCGGCACTGGCAAAAGCCCGTCAGAAAGCACTGCTGGTGAATTGTATCGGGAACCTCAAACAGCAGGCGCAGATGATCACGTTCTACATCAACGACAACTCCGATATGATTGTCCCCTCAAAGACGGCTGGACTGGGCGGAGCCGGAACCGGTTCCTGGCAGGCAAACTATGCAAGACTTCTGGGAGAACTTTACGCAAAAACAGATGAAAAAGTCAATACGGTTTTCAAATGTCCGGGACTCAGCGACACTCTTTTCACCAATCATGACTGGTGGTATCAGAAGGGATACGCCTTGAATTCAAACAACTGCAACGATGAAAACGGAGAAAAATTCGGTCTGGCAAAAATCATAGACGGCAGCGGTTCCGTTCCCCATTCCACACCTCGGAAAATCAGTGAAGTTCCGAGTCCGAGTTCTGTCATTGCCGTCACTGAAATCAATCCGAATGGCTGGTTCTACTACAACAACGGCAATGTGCAGAAAGTCATTGAGACACATAATGGCCCGGGAAATGTCTTGTTTCTGGACGGACATGCAAGCACCCTTCAATATCCGGTTTTCCGATGGGCTCTCTGCTCCGACAACAACAAGGATCGCCCTGTCTACTACAAATACCGCGGCGGACTGAAATAACAGAAAAAGGATTCCCATGATGCAAAATCAGCAATTTCTGCTTCCCGTCCTCTTGATTACAGGAGCGTTCCTCCATGCCGAAAGTTTTCTGCTGACCGACAACCATCGACCGAACTGGACTTCCAACTGCATACCGAAAGAACAGAAACGGATTCAGACCGGAGCCGCTCTTGAATGGATCACAACGGGACCTTTTGCCTGTGATCCGGGAATTGTGGAAACCGGCAGCCAGCCCTCCGGAACAAACCGGGCTCTTCTGGATGCACGAAAAGGTCCGGAAGGGGATTGTCAGGCATTCGGTAAATGGGGAGGAAGTCAAAGTCAGTGGGCTACATTCATCATCGACCTCAAAGAGATCTATCTGATCGAATCTGCAACCGTCTGGGCGCAGCAGAAGGCCCTCATCGGAACAGGAAGTTTTGAGATTCTGCTCAGCAATGATAAAAAACAATTTGTCAGTTCCGGGACATGCAAAATCAGTGACAAGCACCCGAAAACAGAGAATCTCGGCGCGGAATTCCGCTTCCAACTGGAAAAGCCCGCAGCAGCAAGATATGTCCAGTTCCGAATACGGAAACGGACCGGAGCCAGACAGCAGATCATCAGCGAAATTGCCGTTTACGGAAAAAGAATCAGCACAGAGAAAGCCCGTCTTCTGAGCCCGGAAAACCAGCGTCCGGAGATCCGCTTCTCTCTGAAAGGCGTGCAGGAGGCTGCCGTAATTATCGACTGGAGCGAATTTGCAAAAAGTGTCAGCGATGTTCAGTCGTGGAAACTCTATCTTTCCGGAAAACCGGCGGACCGGGTGGATGCTCCCGGTGTCAAACTTCTCCAAAAATTTCCTCTTCGCACCACACGGAAAGTCTTCTATCCGCTGGAACCGGGCAAGACCTATTATTTCGGAGTCAGCGCCGTCTACCGTGAAGGGGAGAATCCGAAGCTCGTCATGCGGCAATACAGACCGCCGAAGCCGTTCGCCTGCGAGACGTTCGGGGATATGCTCGCAATCAACTACTATTACGGCGGTGACGGGGAAGCGGTACGCTCTCCGCACCGGCATCAGAAAGCGTGGGATCACGCCGCAATTGAACTGCTCGGGACCACTCCGGTCCGACAGGTCCGCTGGTGGCGCCTTCACAAGCATGTTGCGGATCTCCTCTACGACCGCGGCATCGGAATGATCTCCGAAAGCGTGATCCCGGAAATCGCCGCTCAAATCGGAGTTCTGACTCTGGGCTGCGGCAATGAACCCGAACTTTCCGGACGCACGGCGGAACAGGCAACGCAACGCATCCGCAAAGCCTACCAGGAGGGAAAAGCGAAAAATCCGAACATTGTCGTTGCCGCCCCAGCAGTCAATATCCGCGGCGAGGCGCTCCGCTATCTGGATCAGATGTATCAGCATGGTCTCAAAGAGTGTATCGACGTTCTGGATCTGCACACCTACGGTGGCAATCCGCAGAACAATCCGGCGTTGCCGGGATATCCGCAGGGAGCGCCGGAATTTCTGTTCGAAGCCATGAAGGATGTCAACGCCGTACTCAGAAAATACGGAGATGAGAACAAACCCAAAATCTCCACGGAATTCGGCTATACGGACGGACAGATTGCCAATCCCATCGGCTTCCCGATCTCCCGGATACAGATCGCCCAGTTCCTGACCCGCGGACTCATCATTCACAACGTTCTCGGATTCAAACGGGTTTTTCTCTACTCCTTCTGGGATGCGGGAACCAATCCGAATGACACGGAGGACCATTTCGGCATGGTGGATTACTATCTTCAGAAGAAGCCATCCTTTTACGCGTTCTGCACACTCGGTGAACAGCTCGGCAACGCCCGGCTCGATTCCCGCATGAAGGGAACCGATGAACAACTCGTGTACGGGTACAACTACCGCGACATCAAAACAGGTTCCTTTACCGCGGTCATCTGGGACGGTCGCGGCGATTACAGCGGACTCTTCCGCACCAAACCGGGAAGAGTGGAAGTCACTCAGCTCTGCGGAGAAAAATCCGTCATTCAGACAAAACCGGACGGCACGTTCCGCATCCTTTACGGCCCGTCCGTCGTCTACCTGAAATCGGCGGCGCCAGTGGAGCTCCTGAAAAGTGTCAGAGTCGGAAAGAAGTCCGAGGAAAAAACAGGAATCCGTTTCATACCGGAGAAAAAGGTCATTGAAATCCTCTCCGGCCAGAAAGAAGCGAACGCCGTTTTCTCTCTTCAAAATCTTTCGGGAGAATCCTACAACGTGCACTGCGTTCTGGAAAACGGAGCCGGGAAAAAACTACAGGAAAAACAGCTCACAGTTTCCGCCGGCAAAACGGAAAAACTCATCTTTCGAATTTCTCCCGACGACCGGATTCTGAACCGCTTCCGGGTACGTCTCTCCTATGAGGGACGTTATGCCTCCTATTCCGCGGAAGAGTCCGTGTACATCCGGACGCATGGGAAAAACAATGGAACGATCAACGTCGGAAAAAAACGGATGGAAGGATATGAAAACGAGGTCGTTGTCATTTCCGATGACAAACTTGAGGTCACAATTGATCCGGCACGCGGCGGAAGGATTCTGGAAATTCTGGACAAAATCTGCGGTGGCAATCAGGTCAACATCGACTATGACCGTCTTGCCGGGCTGGACCGTGTGAATTTCTACTATACACTCTGGGATCGTGTCCGCGCACCGGGAAAGTACGCAATCCATCAAAGCTCCCCTTGCCAGGCCGAGCTGCTCCCCGACGGAGTCCGCATGACAGCAATCTCCCCGGCAGGAATGAAACTCGTAAAAGAGCTGACCTCCAACGGCAAAGGTTCCCTGAAACTGAATGTAACCATGACAAACAATGGCAAGGAACCTGTTGCCTGCTCCTGGTATCTCCATCCGGAATACACGGTAGGAGGAACCGGTGATCATGGAACCGATGTCCTGCGTCTTCCAATCGGAGGGAAATCTCTCTCCATGAATTTCTGGAACGGACTCGGCAACAAACCGACACAACCTTTCTCCGACGGCTGGTGGCAGGTCGACGACACCGCAAAAAAAGTGCGTCTGGAACAAAAATTCGATCTGAAAAAATTCCGCACCCCGCGCCTCTGGTTTGGACTCGGCTGCTACAATCTGGAAATGGAAAGCACAAAGGACCTGGTCCTCAAGCCTGGCGAAAGCTGGACCGGAACCCTGACATGGACTCTCTCTCATTTCAAATAAGCAGGAAAACAAAAGAAAATGAAATTGCAAATCAACGCATCTCAACTCTCCAGCATTCCCTGGGTGGAACGCCCGGAATCTTCCGGGGAAATCATCTGGCGGTATCCGGGAAATCCGATCATCGGACGTCACGAAACCCCCACATCGAACAGCATCTTCAACAGCGCAGCCGTCCCTTACAAAGACGGATTTGCCGGTGTTTTCCGGGTTGACGACCGTCGCCGTGAACTGCACCTCCACTTTGGATTCAGTCCCGACGGAATCCACTGGCACATCGAACCGGAGCCCTTCCGGACCACTCCGGAAGATGCTGAAGCAGGGGAACTGATCTTCGGTTACGATCCCCGCTGTTGTTTTCTCGAAGACCGTTACTACATCACCTGGTGCAACTGCAAAAACGGACCGACCATCGGCATCGGTTATACCTTTGATTTTCAAAACGTCGTACAGCTTCCAAACGCGTTTCCGCCGTTCAACCGGAACGGCGTGCTGTTCCCCCGCAGGATCAACGGCAAGTATGCCATGCTGAACCGCCCAAGCGACAATGGTCATACCCCATTCGGCGACATCTACTATTGCGAAAGCCCCGATCTGCGGTACTGGGGATATCATCGCCATGTCATGAGCCCCACGACCGGATGGCAGAGCACCAAAATCGGAGCCGGTCCCGTCCCGATCGAAACAAGCGAGGGATGGCTTCTTTTCTATCACGGAGTCCTGACCTCGTGCAGCGGATACCATTACAGCTTCGGTGCCGCCCTGCTCGATCTCGATCAGCCGTGGAAAATGATCGGCAGAACCAATTCTTATCTGCTGTCGCCTCAAGAGCTTTACGAATGCGTCGGCGATGTCCCGAACGTCACGTTCCCATGTGCAGCCCTCTGCGACGGTCCCACTGGACGAATCGCCATTTATTACGGATGCGCCGACAGCGTCACAGGACTCGCCTTCTGTTACGCGGATGAAGTCGTGGAATTCATCCGGAGCGGAAAATAAACTGCTTTCTCTCTCTCCTTTCAATATTGGAAGAAACAGGATCTAAATGCGAGGTGCGGAAACCGTTTTGAAAAGCGGTTCTTCACCCCTCGCACTCCTCTCTTTCCCTAAACTTCTGACGCCTTTGCGATTTCCGCAAAGGCTCTGATGATTTGTCTCTGGATACGTCTTGAAAAAAGAATGCAAAAATGGTATATTGAATGTTATTGTTTTTCAGGAAGGGCATGTTGAAATGAGATTTTTGCAAGCGATCAGCCGTCTGCTGGCGACCCAGACCTCGGCATTCATCATTCTGGTTGCCATTCTCACATTCTGGAAACCGGAACTGTTTCTCTGGGTGAAAGGAGATATCCAGACGGCAATCCTCGGAATCATCATGCTGACCATGGGTATGACGCTTACACCGGATGATTTCAAAATTCTGGCGAAACGTCCTCTGGATATTTTCATTGGGGCCTGTGCACAATACACGATCATGCCGCTGCTGGCGTTCTCGCTGGTGAAGGTGCTGCAACTGCCGAATGGAATTGCGGCGGGACTGATTCTAGTCGGATGCTGTCCGGGCGGGGTTTCGTCGAACATCATGTCGTTTCTGTGCAAAGGGGATGTTGCGTTTTCGGTCGGCATGACAACCGCATCGACTCTGCTTGCGCCGGTAGCGACGCCGCTTCTGGTGCTGTGGCTTTCGGGAAGCTCCATTGATGTGGACACCTGGGGAATGTTCCGCTCGATTCTGATTGTAACCATCATACCGGTGGCTCTCGGCGCATTTGCAAACTTCTTCTTCGGAAAGAAAAAGCAGTATCAGGAGCTCTGTTCTGTGATGCCGGGAGTCTCGGTCATTGGTCTTGCCTGTATCGTCGGCGGAGTGATCTCCTACAACGGACAGCATTTTTTCACTTCGGGGGCAATGATTTTCGCCGCAGTCTTTCTGCACAATTCGCTGGGATATCTGCTCGGTTATATCGTCGGAAAATGCACCGGGATGTCGAAGCCGAAAAAACGGACGATCGCTCTGGAAGTCGGAATGCAGAACGCGGGACTGGCAACCAATCTATCGACCCGCCATTTCCCGACCCTGCCGGATGCCGCGCTTGCCTCGGCTGTCAGCTGCGTCTGGCACTCCATCTCCGGAACGCTTCTCGCCGGGATCTTTCTTCTTGCCGATCGATACTCCGAAGCCAGAGCGGAGAAAAAAGAACAGGAATCACGTTCATAGCAAAGAAGGAATCCGGGAAACTTCCGTCTCTTCGGCATAAATTGTCTCAAAAGCTGTTTTTTCTTTTTCAAGGCTATTCATTTTTTCAAAAACTGTGATATATTATACTGCTTCCGGAAAATGCCTCGGAGAACGGATACGACCAATCATTCTTCCCGTGCCGCGACCTCCGGGACAAAAATTTCTTCAGACGGAAACGACAGAATCAACAGGCAGGTTCATTATGCAAATCAAATTTTCGAGAAACACCCGGTCCTTCAAACTGGACACCGCCGGAGCCACCTACCTCATGCAGATCGGCCCGAGCGGAGAACTGCGCCATATCTATTACGGAGCCGCCATTTCCGATGACGACGCTGTTCTGGAACTCGGTACCCGTCACGGAAAAGCCTCTTTCTCCTCCCATCCGGAAGGACTCAGTGCCGAAGACTCCCTCGACCTTGTTCCGCTGGAATTCTCCACGTTCGGCAGCGGCGACCAGCGAATCACGGCAGCGGCTCTCCGAAAGGGAAACGGCACATCCGTCACCTCGGCAGTCTACAAAAGCCACAAAATCCTCAAAGGCAAAAGGAGGCTGCCTGGACTGCCCGCGAGCTTTGCGCCAGAAACTGCTGTCAGGACTCTCGAAATCACCATGACGGACGGCTTCTCCAACGCGGAATTTGTTCTCTCCTATTCCATTTTTGAAGATTCCGACGTCATTGCCCGTTCCGTCCGCGTAGAGAACAAATCTGAAGAAACCATCGTTGTAGAGCGTCTGATGAGCGCACAAATCGACTTTCACAGTTCTGAATACGACATGGTCTATCTCAAGGGCCGCTGGGCGAAAGAACGTCAGGCGGTCCGTCATCCGCTGGCACCGGGACGCCAGGGATTCCGCAGCTCCCGCGGCTCGACCGGTCACCAGTACAATCCCGGTTTCGTTCTCGCCGCACCCACCGCCACGGAATCAAATGGAGATGTGTACGGCATGCTCCTGCTGTACAGCGGCAACTATGCGGCTGATGTCGAAGCGGATCAGTACGAAACAGCGCGTGCCATGATCGGAATCAATCCGGAAAACTTCTCGTGGACACTCGCGCCGGGCGAAACCTTCCAGACACCGGAAGCTCTTGTTCTCTTCTCACCGGACGGACTCGGCGGACTCTCCCGCCAGAGTCATCAATTTTTGATGGAACATGTCATCCGGAGCCCCTGGAAACACGTCAAACGCCCGATCCTCGTCAACAACTGGGAAGCAACCTATTTCAATTTTGACGACAGAAAAATTTATGACATTGCCAAAACAGCATCGAAACTCGGTATTGAGATGCTGGTCCTCGACGACGGCTGGTTCGGAAAACGCAACGACGACCGCTCCTCTCTAGGCGACTGGTTCGTCAATCGGAAGAAAATCGGCGACCTCGGAAAACTCGTCCGGAAAATCAACGATCTCAACATGAAATTCGGACTCTGGTTCGAACCGGAAATGATCTCCGAAAAAAGCGAGCTTTACAAACAGCATCCCGAATGGGTGCTCTCAGTTCCCGGCTTCCGCAAATCCATCGGCAGAGAGCAGATGGTGCTCGATATGTCCCGCGGAGAAGTCATTGATTATCTCTTTGACACCATCGCCGGAATTCTCCATTCTGCCAACATCGAGTACATCAAATGGGACATGAACCGCAATCTGACGGAAATTCATTCCGACGCCCTCCCCCCGGAACGTCAGAAGGAAGTCGCCCATCGCTATGTCCTCGGCGTTTATGAACTGCATGAACGGCTTTTGAACGAGTTCCCGAATCTGCTCATCGAAGGCTGTTCCGGCGGAGGCGGACGGTTCGATGCAGGAATGCTCTACTACGCCCCGCAAATCTGGTGCAGCGACGATACCGATGCAATGGAACGAGTCTCCATCCAGCTCGGAACCTCTCTCTTCTACCCCTCTGCGAGCATGGGCGCCCACGTCTCAGTCTGTCCGAATCATCAGACCGGAAGAACGGTCTCCTTCAAAACGCGCGGAATAATCGCCCTCGCCGGAACATTCGGATACGAACTCGATCTGACCAGCCTCTCCAGCGAGGACCGCGATCTCGTCAAACAACAGGTCAAAGAATATCACAAATACAATGAACTCATCCGCGAAGGCTCCTTCCACCGCCTGACAGAAGGCTTCGGAACCGGAAATATCTCAGTCTGGAGCTGGGTCTCGCCGGACCGGAAAAAGGTTCTGGTCACTGCGGTTCGGAAAACAGGAGTCCCCTGCGGACACGATTCCGTAAGGAGAATCCGTCTCAGAGGACTGAATCCGAAAGCAAAGTACAAGTTTGAATCCTCCGGAACCGTTCTCCACGGAGACACGCTGATGAATGCCGGATTCACTCTTGACAATCTCACCGCGGATGCTTCCTGCAGGCTGTACTGTCTGGAAGCGGAATAAAAGATGCCTTTTTCGCTGAAACTGCTCTTTCTGGTGCTCCTCGCCGGAGCACTGGGAACGCTCTGCCGTTATACGGGAACACGGCTCCTTGCGGGAATCTCCGGTTCGTTTCCGTTCGCCACCCTGACAGTGAATCTGGTGGGATCGTTTCTGGCAGGATTTTTGTTTGTTCTGTTCAAGAATCGCTTTCTTTCCGCGGAACCCTATCTGCCGGTGTTGTTCATCGGTTTCCTCGGAGCATTCACGACCTTCTCGACGTTCGCGCTCGAAAGTTCCCACATGATTCTCGCCGGTGCCTACTGGAAAGCTGCGGGGAATATTATGCTTCAGAACGTTTCAGGGATTCTGGCGGTCCTGTTCGGAATGGCCGTCTGCCGGGCAGTCATTCTCTGATCCGCTGAAGCCGTTTTCTTTTTTCTGCCATCCCCAGACAAAAAAAGAGCGGGAACAATCGCCGCAACGACCATTCCCGCTCAGGAACATTCCGTTTTGAAAAACAGAAGAATCAGAACGCGTTCTTATAGATTCCAAGAATATCTTCAACGCTGGTATCCCGCGGATTGCCTCCGGTGCAGACATCCGCAAAGGACATCTCGGCAAGCGCAGGCAGATCCTCTTCCTTCACGTCCTTCAGTTCGCGCATCTTCTGCGGAATTCCGACATCCATGGAAAGCTGACGGACAGCATCGACCGCAGCCTTGCGAGCCTCTTCCACAGACATTTTATCCGTATCCGCGACCCCCATCGCGCGGGCAATCTGCCGGTATTTGTCGCCGGTTGCCGGAGCGTTGTACTCCATGACATAGGGCAGAAGCACCGCATTGGCAATTCCATGCGGGGTGTTGTAGAATCCGCCCAGAGAATGCGCCATCGAATGAACAATACCGAGCCCGACATTGGAGAAGCCCATTCCGGCGATGTACTGTCCGAGCGCCATGCCTTCGCGGCCGTCTTTCGTATTCTCCACAGCGCCGCGGAGAGAACGGGAGATCACTTCAATGGCTTTCAGATGAAGCATATCGGTCAGTTCCCACGCGCCTTTTGTGATATATCCTTCGATCGCGTGCGTCAGGGCATCCATTCCGGTTGCAGCAGTGAGTCCCTTCGGCATGGAGGACATCATCTCGGGATCAATTACGGCAACGACCGGAATGTCGTGGGGATCAACGCAGACGAATTTGCGTTTTTTCGTCTCATCGGTAATAACATAATTAATGGTCACTTCCGCTGCAGTTCCGGCCGTCGTCGGGATGGCAATGATCGGCACGCACGGTTTCTTCGTGGGGGCGACACCTTCCAGGGAAACGACATCGGCAAATTCAGGATTGTTGATGATGATGCCGATCGCCTTCGAAGTATCGGTCGGGGAACCTCCGCCGATTGCGATCAGATAATCCGCTCCGGCCTTCTTGAACGCCTCAACCCCCATCTTGATGATGCCGACAGACGGATTTGCCTTGACATCACTGAAAATTTCATACGCCAGCCCCGCCTTGTCCAGCAGACCTGTAACTCTCTCCGCGACATGGAAACGGATCAGATCCTTGTCCGTTACGACAAGAGCCTTTTTAAAACCGCGCCCCTTGATCTCATCAACAATGCTTGCAACGGAACCTGCCCCGAAATAGGAGGTCTGATTCAAAATCATTCGAGTAACCATTCTTATCATCCTTTCTTGTTCAATCGAATCGTTCCGGCGGAAGACATTTCACGCCGCGTTCAATTCCGTATCCCAATATAATACACACCGATCCGGGGAATGTCAAATCTCCCCGGTCTTTTTTTGGAAGTTTAAAACCGATTCCGGATGCGGCATTTCCGCCGACATCTTTCATGGACTCAAACGCCCTTGAAGAAGGGATACCGGAACTTGTCATCTTCCGTAATCGGACGCATCACACGGCAGGGAACACCGACAGCCACTACATTTGCCGGAATGGATCTGGAAACCACGCTTCCGGCACCGATCACAGAATTATCTCCGATCGTCACACCGGCAAGAACGGTCGATCCGGCACCGATCCAGACATTGTTACCGACCGTAATCGGCTTGGCGATTTCCAGTCCCGCCTTGCGCTGCTCCGGATCAATCGGATGCTCGGCTGTCGTAAAACAGCAGTTCGGAGCGATAAAAACATGATCTCCGAAGGAAACCTTCACACCGTCGGTAATGATCAGATTGTGATTCGCATAAAAATTGTTTCCGACAAAAATATTATATCCGTAATCACACCAGAACGGCGGAGTGAAAATCACGTTCTCTCCCATGCCGCCGAGAAGCCGGGAAAGAATCTCGTGCTGAGCTTCGCGATCATTGGGATTAAGCTGATTGTACTTGTAACAGATATCCTTGCATTTGCGTATTTCCGCTTCATAGGCGGGATTGTAACATCCCTGAAACAGACAATTGACAGGAACCGTCGGCTTGTTTTCCATCCAAATAACTCCTTTTCTTTGCTTCACATTTCCATTTCTGAAACAAAAACTATTTCAGGACAAGACGCCCTGAAGTGTGTTTGGGCAGATCCACCTCCACCGCACCGCTCTCCCGCCGCCGGATCGGATAGCTTCGGCCGGCATATTCCGCAGACTCGGCATCCATCACGGCGATCACGGTTGTTACATCTCCTTCCTCTCCGGCGATCACGAGATCGGCAGTCAGGGCTCCATCCGCAACGTCTGCGTTCTTCTGCCAGACGTCATATCCGGCAGTCAGGCGGTACGGCTGGTAATACGCGCCAAACCAGCAGAGCACCGGTGTGGACAACCCGGAAAAGTGATGCCAGCCGGTCCCGCGGCAGGAGCTGATGGAAAACTGCTCGTAACAGGCATAGGATTCCCGCGTCTCGCGTTCCCAGAGATCAAGAGCCGTCTTTGCGATCTTCCAGGCGAAGTCTCCTCTGCCGTCATTCAGCGCTGCCTTCCAGAAGAACCACTGATGCGGAAACCAGACGGAACCGTTCCAATAGCCGTCCTTCCGATAATAGGAAGCGGAACGGTCCACCGTCGAAATCCCGCATGGTGTCCAGCAATGCACGGGAGACTCCAGTTTCTCCCAGAGAATTTTCCGCTGCTCCGCCGAGCAGATTCCCGCCACCAGCGGAGAGAGGCCGTCGAGTCCCATATTGTAATTGGAGCCGTCAGGACTGCGCAGGAAACCGGAAGGCATCCCCTCTCCGTTCACGACAACGTAACTGAAATATCCGCATTCCGGATCCCAGGCATATTGCTGAAGGGCGGAGGAGATTGCTTGAATATCGCAATCGTATTCATCCGTCTCCAATCCGAGTTCCTGCGCAGCGGCCCGCAGAATCCGCGCCGCACGGACAGCATGGGCGCTTCCAACCACAGGAATCACATTCAGAGTTCCACTCCGGTGCACCGCAAGCTGCGGCGGATAATCATCCCAGCCACCGGAATTGTAGAAATAGTCCCAGGTACAGATCAGGGGTGTTTTGCTGTGCGAACGGGTCAGAGATCCGGAATGGCGTCCGACGAGATACTCATAAAACTGCTTTACTCGCGGATAGAAGAACCGGAGCAGTTCACGGTCATGCGTCCGGTTCCAGAGCTCCTGATAGAGATAAAGCTGAACCGGAAGCGGCGTGCCATGCAGAATAAACGCATTTTCAGGATCGCCCTCTTCCGTCAGATACGCATTCAGGTTCTCGACAGCTCTCTGGACCTCCAGTTCCAGCAGTCCGAGACCAATGAACCCCGAATCCCAGGTGTACAGGCTGTTCCAGCGGCGTCCGGGCGTGTGATGACGAACAAACGAATCCTTGACATAAGTCGGATACACAAGATTGCTCAGCGTCACAGCCGCCATCCGTTCCTGGCTGAATTTCACAGGAGAGTCTGGAAAGGTGATGTAACGCGCCACGTTTTCACGGTACACGGCTTCAAAATCCATTGGAGAGGAGTTCAGGGACGCCAGAGCCGCACGCACCTCCGCCTCCGTCCCGTTTACAATCACGGCATGAAGAATCCGGCGCTCTCCCGCAGCTACGGGGATCGGCTGAAAAACCAGATCCAGAGCGTGATCTTTCCGACTTCCACGTTCAAACTCGGAAATGAAATGCTGATGAACGCCGTCATCATACAAAAAGGTCTCAAGAATATCGTCGACCGCATAATGACGCACGAAGTCGGAATGAAACGCACGGTAGATTCCGTAGACTCCGGAAACGTCTTTGTATTTCACCACGGTACTGTCCGGTACGGGCCCCGGGGAAAACTGCGGAGAAGCATCGTGTTCCATTGTCCGGAAAAGCGGCTGATTGCCCACGGTCAAGGCAGCACCGTTGAGCACAGTCTCGCGGTCGAATGTCACCCGGACCGTATTCTCCCCGGAATTTTCCAGCTGCCGGATACTCCAGCCATCGTTCTCCCGTACGCGCAGAAACAGGATCTTTTCCGGAGAATTTCCACGGAAACGAAATACGGCGCTTTGTCCGGCGCGAATCCGGAACGCAGAGCCGGAAACAGCATCGGGATCACGAAATTCACCGGGATGAAGAGCGTCGAAAAAAAGTCCGCGTCCATCCGCTACCTCCGGACGCGCCCACTCCAGAATCCCGGAGACCTCCGTATGGCGGGGAGACTCATATTCCAGACGACAGAGCAGATGAACTGCAAGATCCGCTGCCAGTTCCGAAGAATTGACCAGTTCACAGCGGAGAAGATGCGTTTTTTCATTCACCGTACTGAAGCTGACATCACAATAGATCCGATCCTTCCACTCAATCTGCTGCCGATAGGAATATGCACTCAGGTCCGGAGAAACACTCCAGGGAAGATAACCGCTCGGACGAAGCACATCCGGAATCGCCAGCTCCCTCCGGTACTTTCCCGGGATAACACAGAAGTCAAAACGGGTACCGAGCCTCTTGTCCGCAAGATGAGAAATCCCGAACAGTTTTTTGGAATAAGGCCCCCAGTCCGGCAAAGACAGGTCATGGGACCCGGAAAGAAAATCAAATCTTGTCATAACAACTCCTTGAAACAAAATCTGTCACAGATCATTTTCTACTGTATCCGGAATTCCATGTTTTTCAACTCTCCGATAAGACTCTCCCCGGAATTTTTTCGGAGAAATCCCGCAGCGGGCCTTGAAATAATTGGAAAAATAGTATTGATTCGAAAAGGAAAGATGCTCCGCAATCTCCTTGACGGAAAAACTCGAATAAAGGAGAAGCTTTTTTGCCTGCTCAATTTTGCGGCTCATCAGATACTCATACGGGGTCTGCTCGAATTCAGCACGAAAAAGACGAATCAGATGAGCCTCCGACCACGGAGTCCCGCGAGCATAATCCGCAAGTTGAAAACTGCTGTTGACGGAAGAATCCAGAACCTGTTTCAGATGCTCCAATTCCGGACGGGTCCTGCGGGGCAGTTTCCTGACACAAAGGGACAATTCCGAAAGAAGATTGTGAAACACCAGCGCAGCGCGGCGATTTCCCTCATCCGTATTCACAGGCAGCTGAAACATCTCCAGGAAAAACTCCTTCAGGTGCGGACACTCAGGCACATAATAGGTTTCCGTCAAACCGTAAATCCGGAACAGATAGTCCATCAGCTCCCCATCCGCGACAAAAAAAAGTTTCTTCCACGGATTTTCCCGGTCGGGACTGTACCGGTGCGAACTGTGCCTGGATAAAATATAAATACTGTCCGGTCCCGGCGTACAGGAAAAGCCATTGATCTCAAGGAAGCCCTGTCCGTGTTCAATATATTCCATTGTACAAACCTCGTAATCAAATCGCTCAAAAACAGGGGTCTTTGCATCGGCATCTCCGCGGGCAACGGTCAGCAACTGAAAAGGAAACTCTTTCAAGTGACTGTTTTCTGATTCAAATATCAATTTTCCATATCCTTTCTTTTATTTAACATATCTCTTTTTCATTGTTTTTCAAGAAAAAAAGTTGATATTTCATATTTCTTTCAATACATTATAGCAGGAAGAAAAATACGGAACACTTTTCCGCTGAAAACCAAAAAAAAAGGAGCAATCATTATGAAACTGATGAAAATCGGTGTGATCGGGACGGGCGGACGCGGACACAACGCCTGGCAGGCCCATAAACCGGAACAGGGGTGGGAAATCGTCGCTGGAGCGGATATCAAACAGAACGCCAGAGATAAATTCAAAGAACAATTCCCCGGAGCACAGGTCTTTGATGACTACAAAGAAGTTCTGAAGATCAAGGACATTGATGCCGTTTTTGTCAGTACCCCCGATTACTGTCATGAAGAACATGCAGTTGCAGCGCTGGAAGCCGGCAAAGCTCTGTTTCTTGAAAAACCGATGGCAATCACCATTGAAGGCTGCGACCGGATTCTGAAAACCGCGTATGAAACCGGATCGAAACTGTTTGTCGGACACAATATGCGCTACTTCCCCGTGATCCTTAAAATGAAAGAGATCATCGACTCCGGCGTAATCGGCGATATTCAGTGCGGCTGGTGCCGTCACTTCATCGGGTACGGCGGCGATGCCTATTTCCGCGACTGGCATTCCGAACAGAAAAACACCACAGGTCTGCTCCTTCAGAAAGGTGCACACGACATTGACGTCATGCACTGGCTGATGGGCACCTATACCAAAGCTGTGGTCGGCATGGGAATGCTCTCCGTCTACGACAAGTGCGCAAGACGTTCCCCCGATACCGAAGGCTGCGCAGTTTGGGACAACAATCAGTACCCGCCTCTCACGCAGACCGGCTTCTCTCCGATCATCGACGTGGAAGACCACAACATGATCATGATGCAGATGGAAAACGGTGCACAGGCAACCTATCTCCAGTGCCATTACGCACCGGATGCCGAACGCAACTATACCTTCATCGGGACCAAAGGCCGCATAGAAAACATGGGTGACAGCGGAGAAGCCGAGATCCATGTCTGGACACAGCGCGGCCCGCGGAAAACGCCGGATATCATCTACCACATCAAACCTGTTGAGGGCGGACACGGCGGAGGAGACCCTGTAACCGTTCAGAACTTCCTTGATTTCGTGCGTGACGGCGTTAAGACCAACACCACACCGATCGCAGCGAGAAACGCGGTTGCCACCGGCGTACTCGGTCATTATTCCATGCGTCATGGAAACGGACTCCAGCAAATTCCGCCGATCCCGGAAGAATGGGTCCGCTATTTCGCAAATAATCAGAAACGGTAATTTTTTCCGGTGAATTCCCGGATCGGACAGGCGGCAATGCCCCTGTCCGATTTTTTTTGACTCTTCTCAACACCCTCTCTCCCGTACCCGCACACACCACCCCCCCCCTGTCTTCCCCCGCAAAACAAAGATTGCGGCACTCAACCATTCTGCATCCGTTTTTTCATTTTCTGTGCCGTATTTTTTTTTGCAAAACTCCTTTTTTGAACTCACTTTTTGGAAGAACAGAAGGAAAAATGCAAGATAACCTATCTGTAATCTTTCTGCCATGTTCGGGTTATCTTGATGGAGTATAATATTATGCAACAGAGAAAAAAGAGGGTGGAGAGAGCCCTCTCGAAACAAAAATAAAAAAGAGTCAGGATATAGGGAGGCAGCTATATGAAGAACGAAAGCGTGGAAAAACCGGATCAGTCAGTCATTGTCGGTTATGAGGAGGACATCCTCGCAACAGAAAGCCGACAGGAACCCAGAGCAATTAAAATTACAAAAGCAGTGACCTGGATCGTCGTTGTCGTATCCTTCTTCTGCGTTTTCCGTTCATTCAGTCTGATGAACTTCGGGACCTTTGTCTCCAATGGATTCACTTTCTATCTGACCATGTTCACCGTACTGATCTCCTTTGTTTCCCTGGCGTACTTCCTGCTCCAGAGCATCATGGCGTTCTTTTACAAGGAAGCGCCCGATCTCAGCGACAAGGACCTTCCCCGCTGCACGGTCATCGTGCCGGCATTCAACGAAGGGAAATATGTTGCAACCACTCTGATGAGCGTTCTTGACAGCGATTATCCGGCAGAAAAACTCGAAGTGATCGCCGTCAACGACGGCAGCAAGGACGACACATGGGACTGGATCTGCAAAGCAGCGGAACAGTCCAAAGGACGCATCACGACCAAGAATCTGCTCAAAAACGGGGGAAAACGGCGTGCCCTTTATGAAGGAATCAAAATCGCAACCGGAGAAGTCATTGTCACGATCGACAGCGACTCCGCCATCACAAAAGATGCTCTCCGGAAAATCGCATCGCCGTTTGCCAATCCTGCGGTGGGAGCCGTTGCAGGAAACATCCGAGTCACCAATCGCGGAGAAGGGATTATCCCGAAAATGCTGGATGTTGCCTTCGCGTTCGGTTTTGAATTCATTCGCTGTGCACAGAGCATCATTGGTTCCGTGCTCTGCACCCCTGGAGCTCTCAGTGCATACCGTCTTTCCGCCATTCAACCGCTGATGGAGGAGTGGGTGAACCAGACGTTCCTGGGCAAGCCTTCCGGAATCGGTGAAGACCGTGCAATCACAAGTATGCTGATCCGGGAAAACTGGCGCGTTGTCTTCCAGCACAATGCCATTGCATTCACAAAGATGCCTGTCACCTACCGCAATGTCTGCAAAATGCTGATCCGCTGGACCCGGAGCGATGTCCGTGAAAACATCATCATGCTCAATCACGTGCTCCGCCGTTTTGAACCGCTGAATTTCGAACTTCTCGGATTGCAGTTGAATCTTGTGCTTCAGAGCATCGCACTGCTTCTGCCCTTCCTCTTCATACCGATGGCTCTTTACGCATTCTTTGTCAGTCCGGTCTCCTTCTGCTACTACACGGTTATCGGAACGATTGTCTGGTCTGTGGTTCCCGCCATCATCTATGCGGTCCGCTACAGCTGGAAGGAGTCCGTCTGGTCCTACATCTATGGCCTTTACAGCATTCCCTGCCTCAGCTGGATCTGCGTTTACTCCGTCATCACAATGCAGAATTCCAAATGGATGACCCGGGCAACCACCGCGGAACAGCTTCCTGCGCAGAAACAGCTCCATTCCAATATCCAGTCCGTGGCATCCTCCACGGCAACCGTCAGAATTGAAATTTAAAAGACTCTGATCTTTGATACAGACTCTCTGCCTTGCAGCCTGTTCGGTTCTTATAAAATTCTCTCTCCTTAAGGATCGGACAGGCTGCTTCTTTTTTGCCCCTCGTCCTGTTGAATCATGTTGAAGACAGCTCGCGCCTACGGCAGGAACGGTCTCCCGTCACAGACAGCAGATCATCGAAAAGAACAAAAATCCCGTCAACTGAACGAAAGATAAGATGCTCCTGTTCCATTTGCAAGGCTGCAAGGATTGTTTCCGGAAAGGCAAATCCGGAAAGAAAAAATCGGACCCGACATCATGTTTCCATACGACAGAATCTTCCGGGTAACATCCCTCCTCCCCTCTCTTCGGGCAAACAGCAGAGAAACGACTCATTCTCTGCGCATCAGGATTCCCCTTACCAGCATCCATCCGATCAGAAGAACGGAAAGCATGGAACACAGGTAGCCGAAACAAGCCACGACATCGGAAATTCGCTCTGCCTGATGGAGACATCCAAAAAAATGGAACAGCCAGTTCCAGTCATGGATCGTCTCTCCTCCTCCGGAAAAAGGCGATACCAGCGGAAGCTCCAGCGCTCGGGCATCCTCCATATAAATAGAGACATCCAGGAGCGCGAATCCGAACCAGCCGAGCAATACCGCCAGCGGAGGAATCTCTCTGCGCAGGAAAAACTGAATTCCACAGACAATCGGCGTCAGAATCTGAAACACAGTTCCGGCAAGAAGATGGATCACCAGCGGAAAACGGCCGGAAGGAAAGAAGAAGTGGCCGATTTCATGCACCGGACCATGAATCAGCCAGAATGGAGACATGTAATCACCGTTTGCCTCCGCCGTTAAGTATCGGATGATCACATACACGAAATAAATTCCGATCAGAAGATAGAAAAGTGCAATCGCTCCCCGAACACAAAACAGAGGTTCGCACTTCTCCTCTTTCTCTTGACCTTGTAATGAACGACTCATTTGAACACTTTTGAATGGTTGTTATTTCTGCTGCATTTGCTGCAAGATTGTGCCTCAGGCGATTCGGGAACGGGAGGATTGCGGGAGGTCGAAAGCAGCTTTTCTATCTGCTGTTTCAGATGATCGACCAGTCGGACTGCATCGTTTTCATTGACAGCCGTCCAATTATCCAGGCACCTTCCCAGATAGGCATTTCCGGCCATGCGGATCAAGAGTGCCGCGTTCGGAGGAAGTCGGGTGGAAACCCACTCGGCAGCAACATCTTTCGCACAAAGAGTTCCAGTCTCCAGGGTGAACCACATTCGGGCGAGAGTCAGCAGAACGTTTCTTTCATCGCCTCTGAACCACGAAATCAGTTCGGAGAGGGAAGAACGGATCGCTTTCCGAATTTCATCGAAAGGAATCTCCGGAATAAGACATTCTGCCGAATCACCGGCCAGAGACAAACCGTTCCGCCGTGCCTGCCACAGGAGAATTACCGTATCCGGCCTGAACTGAGGCTGCGGGATTCTTCCGTTCTCCACATCTTTCCGAAGCCATTCGCCGTATAGATATTCGCACTTCGGGGGAAAACTCCATGGGTGAAGATCGTTTACATTGAGAACGGTCACTTCGAGCGGCCTTCGATTCCGATCTCCGAGCGGACTGGAAATGATAAGCAGATGTTTTGTCAGAGTTTCGCGAGCACACCGCGTCAATTCGCTGCGGATCAATATCAGGAGATCCAGATCGCTGTCCGGACGCAGACCGCCCAGAGTCGCGGAACCATACAGCAGAATCCCGGATAAATTGTCCGCAAACAACCTCTTTGACAGCGAACAAACTTGAATCACCTGATCCGGTAAGGATTCCTTTGGTATCTGCGCTTTCCCGTCCCATTTCATTTTCAGAAAATTTTCCTTTTGAAAATTTTGATTGTCCGGCGTTTCATTCATCCATCCTTGTCATGTATTAAAATAGCGTGTCGCAATTCATTTGCAAACAAAAAACAACATCACATTCTGCTTTTCCCTGTTTCAGAGCATTTTTGTTTTCCATGTTGTAAATCGCTGGAAAGCACCTATAGTAAATGCAATGGTTTTCTGAATCAGGGAACCTTCAGGAAAGAAGAGAAGCCGCAGGTGCTCTTCCGGAAACAAGGGAGCTGCGATGCCTGACAACTCGGAACAAAAGGATTCATCTGTCGATCGGAGGACCGGTTTTCTTCCGGAGGTTCCGCCGGTGCCCTCGTTTGTATCCGGGAAAGCGGATGCCTCTGAATACAGAAAGTTTCTGAAAGAAAAAGGGAAGGCATATTCGCGTTTTGTTCTGTTCGGGTATGCGGCGAAAGCGGGGATGATCGGCGGAGTCATTGCCGTGGTAGGCTGTTTTCTTCAGGATCGTGTTTCAAGCATTCAAAGTCTGCTGTTTCTGATCTTTTTCACGCCGTTTCTGGAAGAAATTCTGAAACAGTCAGGAATGCTGTGGATTCTGGAAAAGAGGCCCTGGATGATTCGCTACTCATCGGAATTTTTCATCGCAGGGGCAATGGGCGGACTCACCTTCGGCATTCTGGAAAACCTGATTTACAGTTATTTCTATCTCTGTTCTCTGCCGGAGGATGGGCGTATGATTCTGCTGACCTTCCGCTGGATCATCTGCACCACCCTCCATATTTTCTGTACACTGGTTTCCTCAATGGGACTTCATCGGGCCTGGAGAATTCAGATTACCTCAGGAAAATATTTCGATTGGCGCAATGCTCTCGGATCCTTTACACTGGCGATCGCGATTCACGGGATCTACAACTTCTGCGCACTGACCGCTTTCGACCGATTCATCAAAGGCTGAAATGAACCTGTTTCCGCCAGCCGGCCCCGAGCCGCTCTGTCAGGAGATCCCGGAAAACACTCAAAGGGAACAAAAAGGGAGACGGCCCATCCGACCGTCTCCCCTGTCTCATCAGCGGCTTTCTCCAGCCTTACACAGAAGCAAGGAGTCCATACTTCGATTCGGAATCCGTTGAGAAAAGCGATGTTTCCGCTGTACTTGCCAGCACCGGAAGCGGATCCCACGTCTTGACATTGCATTTTGTCGTTTTTGAGACGTCGTTTCCTGCTGCATCCCAAACCTTCAATTCCACAGAATGCTGTCCGAGAGAAACATCATTCAAAGCAAAGGATTCCAATCCTGTTGTATCGGCATACCGGCTTCCATCGAGCCAGAGTTCGCTGCGCGCAATTGCTCCGCTTTCATCCGTAGCGCTCCAGCTGACAACCACGGTCTGATTGGTCACCTTGCAGGAAAGTTTCGAGATCTTCGGATCGATCACATCCGCGACAGTGAATTCGCCTTCCTCACTGATGATGCTTGCATTTTTAGCCTTGTCGAAAGCAACCACCGTATATTTATAGGTTCCGGCGGCCATTTTTCCGATCTTGACGGAATTGGTATTCGACTTGTACGTTTTCACATTCGCAACCGTAATCTCGTATTGCGTGACAGCGACATTGTCAGAGGCGGCATCCCAGACCAGCACACCACCGGATTTGTTGTCAACGCCTTCAGAGCTCAGTCCGGTCACCTGCGTGGGAGCGGTCATGTCCTTCATTGTGAGAGTCTTTTTCACGGTTTGACCGGCAAGTCCGGCTGCATCATATGCAACAATCGCAGCGGTCACTTTTCCACTTATTCCGGTAAATTCTGTGGAAAGCACATCCCCACCAAGTTCACGGGTTTGACCATCACTGCAAGTCACGACATAACGGACGACACCCATATTGTCCTCTCCCGGGGTCCAGGTCAAACGGATCGAATCCTCGCCGGTCTGTTCCACAGTGAGCTTTCCGGTTTTCGGTTTTGAGACATCCGCCACATATTGTGTGATCGTGCTGCTCCATGGTGTGTAGATATCCGCCTGTCCCTTCTGGGTAACCACAGCCCGGACTGCGAAGTCATGTTCACCAACAGACGCATTCTTCAGCGTGAACTTCGTACTGGAAATCAGTTTTCTCTGCTCAACGCCATCCACCATAACCTGATACTGGACTTTTGCGCCTTTGGCCGCTTCGTATTTCTCCCAGGAGAAAGTCGCATTATAATTTTTGACTGTGACAAACATTCCATCGAGAGTTGCGGGAGGAGCATAAATATTGGAAACCGCATAGCTGTCCAATGCGATATTTCCGGCGGAATCCTGAGCTCGGAACCATATTGTCCCATTCGAAAGCATTTCAATCGGCGTTGTATAGTCAAACCATGTGGCCCCATCCAGCGAATATTCACAGGAAACCACACCGGAGTCATCTGCCACAGTTGCAGAAACGAACACTGGCTTTGTGGTTGCCGCTTCCCTGTTATCGACGGCAATCGAAATCTCAGGTGCGGTTTTGTCGATGTTCGATACAAGATACTCGGCAATCTCCGAAACGTTGCCGACCAGGTCAATTGCACGGAAATAAATGATCCCGTTGGACTGGAATGTGATACCTTCTGTATAGGAAAGCCAGATTTCCCCATCCAGAGAATATTCTTTGATGGCAGAATCAGCATCGAAAGACGCAGTAACCACGACTTCCTGATTGGTCAGATCCGTAATATCAGCAGACACAAGCGGTTTTTCCGGCGGAATCCGATCAATGTTTGTAACCTTATAAAGCACTACCGTGGTATTGCCTACAGCGTCTGTACTTCGGAAATACACGATTCCGTTGTCTGTCATTTCGACAGGGTTTTCATAGACCAGCCACTCGCCGTCATTCACTTTATATTCGTTCAGGATGGAATCCTCGGCAAAAACGGCGGACACGATCACGTTCTGATTTGTCGGTTCCGTGATATTTGCGGAAACGACCGGTCTTTCCGGAGGGAGTTTGTCGATGTTCGACACGATGTATTCCACGATTTCCGAAACATTGCCGGCTGCATCCGTTCCCCGGAAATACACGGAGCCGTTTTCCTCCACAATAACGTCGGAGCCATACGAGAACCAGTCGGTTCCATTCAGCGAATACTCCCGCACGACGCTGTCCTCACTGAATACGGCGGTCACAATGACATCCTGATTGGTCAATTCCGTGAGGTTGGCGGACACAACTGGTTTTTCCGGCGGAATCCGGTCGATGTTCGACACAATGTACTCCACGATTTCCGAAACATTGCCGGCTGCATCCGTTCCTCTGAAATAAACGACGCCATTATCCGTCATCTCCACGCCGTCCTCATAAACGTTCCAGAGTTCCCCATCAAAAGAATACTCTCTGATGGAGGCATCCGAATCAAACGTCGCAGTAACCATGACATTCTGATTGGTCGGATCGGTAATATCAGCGGACACAAGCGGTTTTTCCGGCGGAATCCGGTCGATGTTCGACACAATGTAAACCGTTTCCGAATAGTTTCCGGAAGCGCCTCTGCTCCGGAAAGAAACCGCTGCATTTTCCGTAATCTCAATGGGGCCGCTGTATACCATCCACTCTCCATCATCGACTTTATACTCATTCAGGACGGAGGTCGGGTCAAAGACAGCGGAGACAATCACGTTCTGATTGGTCGGCTCCGTGATGCTGGCAGAAACAACCGGAGAATCCGGTGCGCTCGTGTCAATGTTGGACACAACGTATTCCGTAATTTCCGAAACATTGCCGGCTGCATCTGTTCCTCTGAAATAAACGGATCCGTTTTCCTTCATGACAACTCCGTCGATGTAAGAGAACCAGTCGGTTCCATTCAGCGAATACTCCCGCACAACGCTGTCCTCGCTGAAGGCAGCGAAAACAGTCACATTCTGATTGGTTATTTCGGTCATATCCGCGGAAGCGACCGGTTTCTCCGGCGGAATCCGGTCGATGTTGGTTATCTGGAATTGCTCCACCGTTTCATTGCCGGCAGCATCGACAGCCTTGAAGAAGAGTACCGTATTCTGCGTGACAGTGACAGCGCCGGTATAATCCATCCACTTTCCTTCTGCACCGATTCTATATTGTTTCGAAGCAAGCCGAACATCGTCATCGAATTTAGCAGTCACAGAAACGTTTCCGTTTGTTGGCTCCAGAGTGCTTGCTGTAATTCCGGTAATGGTCGGGGCAACCCGGTCAATGTTCGTAACATGGAAAAGGCTCGTTCCGGTATTACCGAATTCATTTGTCGCCTTGAAATAATAGGTGGTGTTTTCTGTGACCGTAATTGTTGTTGTGTAAAGAGTCCAGGACCCCTCATAGTCTGCGGAAACGGTATTATAATAGATGGGAGAACCGTCATCCGTGGAAGCGGTCAGAGTAACCGTTTGAACAGGTTCCTTTGTATCAGCAGTCACAGTAATAACCGGAGCGACAAGACTGACGTCAATCGTAAATTTCTGGACGGAACTCCAATCGGAATAATTTCCGGCCGCATCATACGCCCGAACCTGCCAGTAATAGGTACCATTTGCGAGGTCGGAGAGAGAAAAGCTGTTGTCCGTTACACTGATTCCGTTGCCGCTGAGAGAGGAATCGGTCCCATAACGGAAAGAGTAACCGGCAACTCCGACATTGTCGGTGGAATCGTTCCAGGAACAAGTCACATCGCGGAGTTCAACAGTCTGGGTCAATCCGTCCGGAAGGGTGGGTGGTATGATGTCCTGATTGCTGTTTTCCACCGTCAGATAAACCCGGGAATCCTCATAGCGCAGGGAAACCCCGCCGTTCGACGCACTGCCAGACGCCAGAGACAACTTAAAACTCGAATCCTGAATATTGACAGTAAAGTTCAAATTTTTCAGATTCGTGGCATAGCTGGCTTCCGTCGCATCGAACAAAATGTATTCTCCGTTTCCTGCGCGGTTCAGGTCAAGGACGATGTCCCCTGCGATAAAATGCGTGAAGCTGGCAATATTGGATCGGAGATTGATAATTCCGGCCCCCGTCGCTGCCGAATTAACCGTGATCGTAACACCGATGGATCCGGTTGAATAAACAATACCGGTAAAGGAGGAACTGTTGTCAATTTCAAAAAGATCGTTTCCTGCACCAAAAGAGATGTTTCCGGAAATACAGGACCCGCCGTTGACGGTAATGGTATCGTTGCCGCTGCCGAAATAAAGATTGCCTAAAATGATCGCCTGATTGTCCAGAGAAAGCGTATTCTCATTCACGGAATTGTTGAAAACAGCATATCCTTTTGCAGAATCCACGTAAGACTCAATCGCACTCAGACCGGATGTGCGGAACTCTTCCAGCGCAGTCTGAATCATGGAGGCCCCCTCCTTGTAATCTCCTTTGGATGAATAGGACCCGGCAAAGATCCCGCCGCCATTCAGAGAAAGGGAGAAATTGGAATCAGACGTGTTATAAAAGCCATAAGAGGTTGACTGTCTGGAGTTGATGATCACAGTTCCGGTAAGATCTTCAACGGAAAGAGATACTCCATTATTGCGAACAGCCATATTGGAGAATCCCGTTACAGCGAAATTGAGATTGAAGTCTTCAATGCGAAGATCATCCGCCACAATAATGGAATCGGACAGGAAAAGATCGTTTCCTCCGATGGAATCGGAACAGACGATGGTGTTTTCTCCAAGCATGGCATTGGCACGTTCTATCGCACGAAGAAATGTTCCCGTTCCATAGGAGCGGGTATCGGAAACTTCAATCGGAGAATCGTCATACGTCGGGGTTATATCAATGATGAAGTTGTAAAACTGGATTTCATGCATCTCTTCCCGCGTGTACCATCCGGTTCCTTCCAGGCTGCCCATTGCTTCGAACAGTTCGCGGGTTCCGTATTCCCCCCATCCGTAATTGATGTGGAATGTATCATTTGCTTTATTGTAACCGTCGATCACGAGAGCATGTCCGGGGAAAGAAGTGGCAACGGGTTGCCCCGCAAGAATGTTTTCAATCAGGACTTCGAACCCGGCATCTGTGATTGTCATTACGGATTGCCCGTTGATTATTTCACTGTATACGAACAATGAATTCGTTGCATAGCTGCCGTAGGCATAAACCTCGTAAGCGCTTACCATGCCGGCTCGGTAAAAAAGGTTGGTATCCCACACAGTGCCGGTTGCATCGGAAGAGTATCCGGATTCCTGAACCACGCCGCAAGCGAAATTCAATGCGGCAATATCCTCAGCGGAATCCACGGAGAAATCCTTCAAAGCTGCATTCACATCCGCAAAGGAAAGATACCCGTTCAATCTGGCCCCGGAAGCGGTACCGTCAATCACAATGGTCCGACCGTAAGAATTTGAGGTATAGGCATCTGCGGCGTTCAGAGTCAACTGAAGTTCAAGCGCCCCCTGCTCGATCCAGTAGTAAATGATCTGCCCCGCGGCTGTATTTGTGCAACCGGTAACGGAATGTTCTTTCGTGATAGGATCAATCGGACAGTATTCATTGAACGTGATTTCGGAATCCGGGAAAATTTTTCCATACTGATTCCACATGGTGGAAAGCAGGATTTCTTCCGTTCCGGCCTCAGTCAGGAAATTGTCCTGTACGGAAAAAGAAACGGTGTCCGGAATACTTGTCGGAAGGGACTCCTGAAAAATTCCGGTTGAAGAGGAATCCTCTGCAGGCTCCGTGAAAACGGCTTCGTTCAAATGATTCCAGGTGGCAAGGGACATGGAGTCCAAAACGCTTTCAGTACTTTCTTCCCGCATACTCATGGATTACTGTCTTTCTATGTTAGAATCGTTTAATTTAAAGAATCACAAACGCAATTTTCTGTCCTGCCGGAAGGGAAACACAACGTTTCCAACGGAACAGCCGGAAAAGAAACGGAAGCCCCCAACTCAACCGTCTCTTACATTACATCCATACTCCAGCCCTCCAAAGATGAAAGGAAACAAGCGCCGGCAAAACCGGCAAAAGGAATGGCTCTTTTCGCAGTTCAACCCCACGGCTTCCACGCCGGTCCATTCCCGCATCTGCTTCTTTTCCAAAGAGTTACCGACACCTCTTCAACATTCGCGGAATCAATTCCGGCACACGTCCGGAATCTGTAAGGATTCACGCAGAATGACTTCTCTGAACAACAATAATTCATAATTCATGTTTTTCAAATCAGAAACGACAGAAAATCAATACATTTTCCTCTTCCAGTTCCGTCAGAGATCCGCAGGAATCTTCCGCCTGCACCTGCGGGATTCAAGACAACGGGAAGTCCGGAAGGGGAAGCAAAAACGGATAGATTACTCCCCGGATGAACGCTTTTTCTGTTCCGAAAGCGTATTCCGTTCCCAGAACACGCCGTCAACATATCCCTGAATGGAGGAATCAGCCTCCGCCCGTTCCAGACGAGCCTGTCCCCAGCAGCAATAGTCGCGGTTGATCTCAATTCCGGCAAATCGGCGGCCGAGTTTCCGGGCGACAACGGCAGTGGTCCCGCTCCCCAGAAACGGATCGAACACGAAATCCCCCTTTCTGGAGCTGGCAAGAATCAGTTTTGCAATCAGTTTTTCAGGCTTCTGGGTCGGATGGTCCGTATTTTCCGGCATAGACCAGTAAGGAATGGAAATATCATCCCAGAAATTGGAGGGACAGGTCATGCGGAATCTGCCCTGATCCGTTTCCTCCCAGTCCTTCGGTTTCCCGTTCTGGCGATAGGGCGCGATCACTTTCCGTTTCATTTTCACGGATTCCACATCAAAATAATAGTCTCTGCCAACCGTCCCGAACCAGATATCCTCACAGCAGTTTTTCCAATTTGCCAGCGCACCCCGTCCCTTCTCCCTCTGCCAGACAATCCGGTTCCGGACATGGACATACCGGCTCATGACAAGATAATCCGCAGCGGAACACTTCCAGTCCCCGCAGAGATAGATGGTCGCATCCGGTTTCAGCAGGCGCAGCAGTTTCGGGAACCAGGATTCCAGATACCGGATATACGCCTCATCGCCCATGGATGCAAACTTGACGCTCCGGAACTCTTTTGTCAGATTGTAGGGAGGGTCCAGAATCATCAGGTCCGCAAACGCATCGGGAAGACAGTCGATCGCATGCAGAAAATCGTCCTGAATGATTCTGTTTTCGATTTCCTTGAGCGACAAAGGTCTGCCGGAAGGTTTCAGCAGTTTTTGTTCCAGCTCAGCCATTTCCGCGACCGACAGCGTCAATGTTCTGTTCCGGGAAGCCCGTTTTTTCGCTCTGTTCATCATTCTTCCGCTCCGCTTGCCAATCCCGTTTTCCAAAGGAAACGATTGCGGTAAGATATCACGAATGCGGGGAAAATCAAATCTGTTCCTCCGCCGGCTGACGCCCCTCATTCCGGATTCGGAAAAGGAGTCTGCCGGATAAACCGCATTAGAAAAACCTGATGGTTCCGTTTTCCCGGACAGCGAATCTTTTTTTCAGAGAATCCATCAGAACACGTCCCTCTTTCCGCAGATAGCTGCCGTTCCCGACGAAGAAACGGATGGGCTTCCCGTTTTCCGAAGTAACTGCCAGCAAATAGGCGTCAGTATCCCATCCGCCGAGAGTGTTGTTGGAATTGCGATGACGCATTCGTCCGTCAGCAAGCAGATTCAGCCAGATCTCGGTACTCCGGCTTCCGCGCGAGATTCGTACTCCGTGCGCATTCACAGCTTCCAGCCGTTCTATCTGCGGAGGATTCTCCGGATTCAGCAGAATTGCCGTAATGAATTTCATGACGCGCGACTCTCCCGGAGGAACGATCGCATAGAAGGGAACCGGAACGTTCTGAGCATGATCCTTGAGTCCGGATTTTTCCACCAGACGAAGCCGCTCGGGAGTATCGTGCGCAAAACTCCCCGCAAGCCGTTCCGGAAACAGCGGACGCACCGCGATACGTGCCTTTCCCCTGGAAATAAGCAGATCATCTCCTTTCCGTCCCGTCCTTCCATCGAAATGCAGGAGCCATTCAAATTTGCCTGTTCGGAAGGTTTTCAGGTCGTCGATGATCAGAATCACATCGTCGATCCAGAGAAAGGAACGGTAGTTGCGGATAAAATTCTGCGAAGTCGGCCCGGTCGCATCGGCAAGAACATATTTCAGCGGCCCGGCATCCACAAGATGGCGGACCGTCCCGGGGAATTTCGACCCGTGATAGGTATCCTCCGGATTTTCCCCTTCCCCGTTGAACAGGACCACGTTATGGGCACGGCTCTGGCGGTAATAGGCATCGTATTCCGGATGCGGATACCAGCAGTTTCCCGAGTCGATCAGAAGATTCTCCCCGCGATGGAACAGAATGAACGATCCCGCATCCGCATGCGCATGGTTCCAGGTAAACCCGGATTTGATCCCGATCATGGTGGCATCCTTTTCCCAGGAATTACGCATAATCGCCCATCCCATATCGGGATAGAGGACGGAATGGGGCAGATCGGGGCGGTCGGGAGCCTTGTTCAGCTCGGCGAACGGGAAAAAGACCAGTCCGAGCGGGGAACCTCGTCGGATCGCTTCCTTGTAATCGGAATCCGCCGTCTGACGGAGATACCAGAGGTAACGGTCCGGACGAATCCCGTTTGCCCAGAGCCACACCAGCGGAGCACTGCCGACCGCATGCAGAGAGGAATCCCCGAAATTGAGCGACATCAGTCCGCCGCTGTTCGGATAGCACGCATGAAGAAAGAAATCTCCGGTCTTCTCCAGAAGCGGAATCTCCGGCAGCGGATCTTTCCGGACATTTTTCCACGCAGTCCGGAAGGTCAGAAACGTGGAAAGCGCATAATTGGCATATCCGACACTCTCGTAGAATCCGCCGTTGGAATCGAACGTGGCAGGTTTGGTGTTCAGAAGACTTCCGGGATAGGTGAACCACTCCGCCGAAGCCGTTTTAATCCGTTCCAGCCACGGAAGGACGCATGGCTGATCCTCCACAACCGCCAGAGCCGCGACAGCAGGGAGAAATACGCAGGAGCTCCACCAGTTGTGTCCCATGGAATCAAGGGTTGTCATCCGAGTTTCGCCGAGGAGCCATTCATTCAGCAGCGGACGAATGCCGCGCTCCACAATCGCCGAAGAAATTGCCGAACGATCCGACGTACTCAGATACTCCCGGACACTGTCATATCCAATCGCCATGTCGAGGCATTTATGAGCGCCGCCGAGCCCGCCGCCCCAGTCGGACTTTTTTTGTTTTCCCGCGCATTCCTTGAGCAGCAGGGAACGAATCTGTTCCGCGTATTTGCGATCGCCCGTCACGCGCCAGGCGAGACTCAGCACTTCCATCTTATGCTTTTTCTCCCGCTCCGCAAGACGGATCACTTCTGCTCGTCCCTCCGGAGTTTTCAAATGGGCAATGTCCGCATCCGTGAACAGAAGTCCCGGCGCAGAGTCCGCACCAATCAGAAGAAGCGCGGCAAACAAACTGAACAGTACCAGCAACGTCTTCATTCTCATACACATCCTTACTTTCTGATCTCAGATCAGTTTATGACATCCTGTTTGCAGAGCACAATGGTGGTTCCCGGTTTAACCTCCATCACACTACCGCCCTTCACGCTGGGACCGTCGGGAAGAATCCGATAGGTTCCGTCGGGAACGGTGAAACGGTATGTTTTGTTTTTCCGAGTGGAATTCATGGCGATCTCATAGCGTCCATAGGAGCAGCGGTAGAATTCCGCTTTTCCGACAGCGGTCAAGTCCCCGGCATGCTCCGCCACCGGAATCTTCATTCCGGCCTTGAGCTGGCGATAATAACCGCCGGGATATTGGAAGCGGTTCCCGCGGAAACCGTAGACCACCCAGTCGGGTTCGGTGCTGTATTTGCCGGAGGGGATGAACTCCTGTTCCTGATGAATCGTGGCGACATGTTCCGCATCCGGAGTGAGATAATGAATTTTCGCCAGATTGTTGATTCCCCGGTTGGCGCGCCAGAACAGTTCAGCAAAAAAGACATCGGAACCGTTCTTCAGAGCAACGACTCCGATCTCTTCATCGGTAAAGACGAAATTCTTTCCGCGCATCGGCATGGAAGGTTCGATTCCTTTCAGCTTCCGGAGGATCTCTCCATAACGCTGCGGAAGATGCAGGAGTCCGACGAAATCAGGGCGTTTTCCGGGCTTGAGACTTGCCGCAACATTGTCCTGGAAATAGCCGTCGGCAAGCATGCTTTTGAATGCCGCAAGGAGCTGCCGGTTGCCGGTATAATAAATTGTGCGCAGATCAAGACCTTTCCCGACATAAACAGGTTCACCGGGAAAGTGCGCGTTGCGCCAGTCGATATAGACTTCCAGGCGCATGACAGGATTGTTTTTCACGGTCACGCCCGGATAGCGGAAGATGGTCCGGGCCAAAGCGGCCTTCTCCATCACGTTGAAAATCTCCGGATCGCCTTTCCCGGTTTCCCAGTTGATGGTTCCCTCATAGAGATCAGCGGAAGTCCAGATGGTGCTCTCTCCATAGTTTCCGACATATCCCCACTCTTTGGAAAGATATTTTTTCGTCAGTTCCCGATAATTCTTCCCCGGGGTATTCCGCGGATTTGCCACGCTGAGATCAGGATTGATTCCATGAGACCAGGGAAGAATTCCAAGCGCCTCCTTGACAAACTTCAGCGTAACTTCAAGAGGAACACCGCGGCGATCGTCAAGAATGTGTACGGCACGGTTGCAGCGATGTCCGCTGTTGTCCACAATCTGACTCTGATTGGCAAGCCAGCGCCGATCGCGAACCAGCTGGAACGTACTGGCTTCAAACATGTTGCACCAGAGATCACGGCGTTTGACTTTCTTTCCGGCACCGTTGTCGATTTCCCGATCGAACAAAGGACGCAAATCCTTCTCCATCCGGATCAAAGCGCTCGCCTGCGGTGCGCAACCGATCCAGGAACCTTTTTCCACGACTTTGCCGGGCTCTTTCACGAAACGCCGCGCGAGTCCGTCGATCGCAGCAGCCACAAACTCCACCACCTTCGGATTGCGATAAGCCCGACACCATGAAACGGAATAACCTTCGGAAAGAAGGGTCAGGCGCCACGGATCCCGCATCGGATCGCTCTTCAGACTTTTATCGATTTCGCGATTGACCCGAGCCTTGACCGCCTCCAGATCAATCTGCGGGATATCGGTCCGGGGAACGGGCGGCTTCACGGTGATTTTCGAATCGGGGGCAAAATAGGGAGTCCTGTGAATATACACAGCATAAATGCCACGGCTGTCCTGACTGATGTTTTTCTGAAACTGTTCAAAGGAGTTCCCGTATCCCCAGATTTTTCCAGTTGCCCGGATGGCGACGTCAATCTCCCGTCTGCCTTTCGTGGCAATTTCAGGCAGGAGGAACGTGGTATAAGTAAAACGCCCGGGATACTGCGGATTCGGATTGCTGGAATGGGGAGCATCGCGCGGTTCGCACTGTTCATAGTCGAGAATGTCGTAATCGCCGAGATGCATGTACCCCATCTGTTTGCCGTCGATGAACATGACCAGATGGTCATGTGTGACATCTCCGCCCCAGAATTTCACGGTGATGTAGTTTTTTCCTTTCGGGTCCACCTTGAGCCGGAAACTCATGGGAGCGCTCTGCCAGTTCTCCTTCACCGGTTTCAGGATCTTGCGGCCGGTCACTCCGATGGAATTTTTGACAACGGCCGTCTCCTTCCCGGAAAACCGATGGGCTCGTTCACTTTCCGTATCTCCGAGGCGGATGAAGTCGGTGATTGCTTTTCCTGTTTCCGCACCTTCCGCGAACGCAAGTCCGCACAGGAAGAACGCCCCCAGGATGGATTTCATTCGGTTTCGTATCATGATATGGTCTCCTTTCCTTATTTTTCACGAAGCTGCGGCGGATACGCCTGTAACAGCCGCTGGTATTCTGCATTGCTGATCCGGAGAACGGATCCATGTTTCAGCCGAACGCTCGAGCGGAAGAGAGCATCGGCACTCCGGAAAACACCCGACGCGGGATCGTCTGAAAGAAACGCCCGATAGGCAGGCGGAGTCATCCCATAGCCGTCGAGCAGCAGAACGGTCCGCCCGTCCTTGAGCGGATAGCAGATCGGTCCCTCGACATTCCGGATCTCCCGCAGAGACTCCGACTCGACCTTCTCCCACGGGCCGCGCAAAGAGGAAGCCTTTTCCATCAGGATTGTTCCCGTTTTCTCGCGTTTTGTAAACCGGAGGAATCCGCCTCCGTACGGAACGACGGTGGTATCGATCACATCCGCTTCGTCTTCGCAAAAAACAAACGGCGCATTGAAATGTTTGAAATCCTGCGTATACGCACCATAGACTTTGAACGGAACACCGGGACGTTTTGCCGACCAGATCACCAATGCGGAATCATGATCGGCAATCACTTCGGGAGCCCAGGCGCAGGTGGCGTCCGGAAGCGGCATCTCCACGGCACGCTTGTTTTTCCAGTGTACAAGATCCTCCGAATCCCAGATCAGGATACACCGACTCCCGTTTTCGATGGCATCTCTCCAGTTGTTGTTCCGCCGGACGATGCAGAGATCTGTAGCGAGCATTACAAATGAACCGTCGCTTTTCCGAAAGAGAAAAGGATCGCGCAGGCCACCGTCATTTCCGTGGTTTTCGATGACCGGCTTTCCCCCGTTGAGCAGAATCCAGTCAAGTCCGTTCCGACTGATGGAAAACTGAATCTGCTCCAGTTCCGGCTGATGATCGCGATATTGAAAATGAGAGAAGAGATAACACATGGGTTCCTCCGTTGTTCCCAGAACGGAACCGTTGCGCAGAAGTCCAGCGGACGGTTTCACGTTCATATTGTATAAGTTGCGGAGTGTCAAAAGATTGACCGTACCATCCGCAAGGATTCCTTCAAACGCATTCCCGTTGAATGCCTGCTCCAAATGCACACAATTTTTTTTCTCCCGCAGTTCCAGAACGCCGTTCCGGACTCCGGACTGTCCACCTGTTCCGGAATCGGTCATCTGCCACGTTCCCGGGGGAGAAATCCGGGACAATGTTCCGAAGCGTTCCAGCCGGTCTCTCTTCCCCGGCCCTTCCGTCGGAAAGAGCACTGCCGAACCATTGCAAGAAGCCTTTCCGGAATTGCGCGCATCAAAACGCAGTGCAGAAACATCGTCCTGCGGATTCCAGATGGAATCGTGCTTCCTGCCAGGTCCGGGGCAATCCCCTCTCCGGCACCCTTTCGATACTGTGATACCTGCCGGTTCTGAAAGCGGTACGGACGCGGGATCGTTCCGTTTCAGGCCTGCGGCATTTCCTGCAACGGAATACAATACCACGATCAGCAAGACGAGGGAAAACGGGTTCGGCATGACGAGACTCACTTTCGAATGATATTGAATGTACGGACGACCGGTTTCGCAGTCCGGAGTTTCGGTTCATTCGAGGTTCCGTACTGCCATGCAGTAACCTTCACTTCCACGGGATATTTCGCGCCCGCCGGAATTTTTGTCAGAATGAGTTCGCCGTCCTTGATCCAGGCGGGGCCGTGATCCACGAAATACTCCACCGGCATGCCAGTATTGCAGACCGCCTTCAGAGGAACGCGTTCCGTTCCCTCCTTCACATCCTTGAGTTCCGGGAACGTGATAAACTGGCGAATCCCCCATAAGTGAGAACTCGGCGCCCCCATCGCGGACTGCAGAACCGAACGGCGGAATTTGCTGTCGCCGGGATGAATCGCATTGAAGGAAAACGTATGCGAGCGACGGCTTTTGTTGAATCCGAAACGATCGAAACGTACAGCCACGGTTTCATCATCGATCCGGAGAGCCGGACCGGCGGAGGGATAAATCCGCACATTCTCCGGATCACTCCCATGAACGAGTCCAGTCCTGACCGTTCCATTCTTTTCAGAGAGAGAATCCGCAAAACCGCCTTTGAGTTTGAAGCGGAGTCCATCCTTTTCGGGGATGAATTTCGGATGAACCTGAAAATGATCACCGCGACGTGGAAGGACTTTTCCATTCTGAATGTAAGCAAGCTCCTGGCGTTTCAGTCCGCGGTAAAGAGCCTCATGAGCTTCATGGAATTTTGCGTGTTCCGCATCGAAAACCCAGTTGCACTCAGCGCCCCAGCGTCCGATTCTGGCTGGTTTGAATGTGCCGACGGGAGCGGCAGGAACGCGGGGAGGATTGTCCCCCTGCCAGAAATCAATGTACCATCCATCGGAAACAGCGACCTTTTTCAGAGGAAAAGAACCGATGCCGCGTGCTTTGTCCGCTTTGAGCAGATAGCGCCCCATATAGTCGATAATGTTGTCGTTGATGTCGAAATGGGTCGAACCCGGATCGGAGATTTCAGTAAGAACGATACCTGGCATTTTGCTCCGCACAATCAGAGGGCGGTCATTTCCGTTTTTGCCGAATCCGCCGGTCCGCTGAAGGAAGGGAATTCCCTGCATTCGTTTGAGATCGTCAATCGTAATTGTGGGATTCGCACCGAAACGGCGGTCGTGAGTCAGTCCCGGAGAGGTCCCGTCATAAGAGATTCCGGCGATGGTGCGTTCCGGTTTCCATGCGGCAAGCTGATAGGGGAAATCCGCCATAGCGGAGTGACCGATTCCCACAAAAGGAATTGTCGCAAGTTCTTTGTATCCTGAAACATCCGCCAGTTTTTGAAACATTGCGTCCAGCGGTTTTGTCTGTTTCGGATTGCGCGGATCAAGATTGCCATTCCAGGGCTTGCTTGCAAAATAGGTTGGAGCAATCCAGATGCAGCCGTAATCAAGGGCTTGCATGTATTCCCGGAATTTCGGGTGTTCCATGATCGGGCGTTCGAGCATGTTGAACTGTCCGATGACAACACCCCGGAGTTTTTTTGTTTCGGGAGGAATGTAAAGGAAGGCTTTGGAGAGTTCTCCCGTCTCATGGCTGACCGCTCCGGGAATGTCGATGGACCACTGCCACACAGCCTTGTCCAGTTCCATGCCGCGGAACGGGGAACGGACCTCCTTGGCCAGCGGAATCGGATCGTAAGAACCGTCGATCAGCGATCCTTTGAACAGGGAACGCTCCCGGAAAGAATCGACATACTGTCCGCCTCCGATGGAATAGAGGACAATCAGATATTTGGTTTTTCCGGGAAGCGGGTCCGCGACTCCAAGGGATCCGTTGGTCAGGGAAATACTCTTGCCGCTGCGGATGATCTCGGCAAGTTTTCCGGTCACTTCGACAAACTGTTTCCGATCGCCCCAGAAGGCACGTCCGAGCGTGAATTTCTCAGTCGGTCCGGGAGTGTTCGCGGCAACGGCGGCAAACGTTTTCTCTTCCAGGCTCCTCTTCTGAGTGGAACCGTCGTTGTCGCGATAGGTCACAACAATCTGTTTGAGTTTTCCGCGTGCAGGATCTTTCCCCGCCATGGTAGCGGCATTGAACCAGCCGCAGTAGAAATCATCGCTGACTTTTACTTTTTTGAACACCTCCGTCGCGTCCAGCCAGCTGTTTTCGCAACCGACCTCCGCTTTGATGATCTCCAGCGCCGCAAGCGGACCGGAGAGCAGGAACAAAGCTCCTGCCGCGATTCCGAACAATCCTGTTTTCATACGTTTTCCCTTTCCATTGCAAGCGTGGAGTCCGGAAGCGCTCCCTTTTCTCCGAGTTTGCGCTTTTTTGTTTTTCTTCCACAGTGAATCAGCCATGCACCGAGCCCGGCGACAAAACCACCGCAGAGGAAAATTGCCAGACGCCCGGCGGGAGCATTGTCGAAAATCAGCAGCAGGAGGATCGAAACCCCGTAAACCAGCGCCAGCATTCCAATGGTATAGAACTGCCGTTCATCGCTGTTGTATGCCGCACTGGAGCACTCCGTTTCCGGATCGATCGGACGGTTCATATCGTCGAAGAAACGATTGACCCGTTCCTCCTCCTCGCGCGTCCGTTTCAGCGGCACGAGCATCGTTCCATAAAACCAGGCGACACAGACCAGAATCAGAATCCCCGTGGTAATCGCGAGTTTCAGATCATTCAGTTCGTTAAGAGAGAGATTGTAAGCGGCAAACCAGTGGGCGAGATTCTCCTTGCTCAGCACAAACACCAGGATCAGGGAGGCGGCAAAACCGACCGCCAGCGTACTCCATGCGGACCAGTCCGGAGCTTTCTTGTGGAACATTCCGAGCATCATCGGAACCGCCTGCGGAATTCCGGTGCAGGTTGCGGAAATCAGCACCAGTTCATACAGAGGCAGCGACTTCAGCGTAGAGAAAAAGACCGCCACCAGCGCATACACGATTCCAAGAACCACAGTAAAGACTCGTCCCAGCCAGACCTGACGTTCCTCCGACGCATGCGGATTGATCAGCGGCAGATAGATGTTGCGGATGATCGAACCGCTCGTCGCATTCAATCCGGAATTCATGCTCGTCAGGGTTGCCGCAAAGATGCCGCAGACCAGCAGTCCGAGCAGACCGTGCGGAAGTGCCAGCGATGCAATGTGAATAAAACTCGCCTCCTGCGGATTCGCCAGTTTCGGATAGAGCGCCTGCAGTTCCGGCAGCGTGAAAAGCACCGCACATGCCAGAGGCGGAATCATAACAATGAAAGTATGGGGCAGAGCCGCCAGCCAGGAGATCGCGCAGATCTTCCGGGCATCCTTTCCTGTCTTCACAAAGACAAACCGCGAAGCGCCGGAAGCAAGACTGTTCGCAAGAATCGTCTGATTGAGGATCAGTGTAATCAGATAGGGCAGCAGAATCCACCAGCGGCTGAATTCGTTCCAGTCGATCAGACCCGGCTTTGCCTTGACCGCGGCAAACAGGCCGGAAAATCCCCCGATCGATTTGCCGGTCCCGCCAAGATCATCCGAATAAAGGACCAGCCCCACCACCGCCAGCGACGCCACAATCAGAATCAACATCTGAACGAAGTCGCCCGCCGTTGCAGCCCAGGAACCGCCGAGCATCGTCATCACGACAATAATCGTGCTCAGAACAGCGATCAGGAAAAGCATTCCTCCATCCAACCCGAGCGAAGAAGCAAATTCATGAAAAGCTCCTTCATTCAGCCATTGCAGTTCGTTCGGGAAAATGCAGCTCATAAAAAGAGCGATCGTGTACAGGGAAATCCCTCCGAACAAAATGTTGAACGGCATCGGCAGCCAGGTGATCACCTGTTCGTTGATCCGGCCGAAGCGGTTCCGGACCGCCTCAGCTCCTGTGATGACACGCATCTGCCGGAATTTGTGCGCAGTGAAAAACACTGTAAAGAGCGTTCCGCAGAAATTCGCAATTGTCAGGGTCAGGAAGAAAAGTCCAGCGTGATAGATTTTTCCCGCCGCGCCGGTATAAGTCCAGGCGGAGAAACCGGTCATGAACATGCTGGCGGCGGCAATCCACCACGCCATGTTCCCGCCGCCGCGGAAAAAGTCGCTCGCGTTGCGGCTGAACGATTTGAATACCGGTCCGAGCGCCAGCATGAAAAGAAGATAGAACGCAATCACCAGCCAGTCGGAGAAGTGCAGCATTGTTCCTTGCTCCTTTCCGGCTCAATCGCCGTCCATGACCGTCCAGAAGCCTCTGGGGGTCTCGGTTGTTCCGATTCCGATCGTCTCAAGAGGACGGTATGCCGCAGCATGGCCATCGACAAACAGATAGTTCCAGTAAGTATCATGTGTAGTCGCCGTACTGAACACCGCTTTATCTCCCGAGCCGCCTGGAACATTCTCCTGCTGATTCGAAGGACTGGATACACTCGAAAAGGCGTACTGATCCAGAAAGGAGTAGTTCGGCGTCTGATTCGGATGTTCCGCAATCAGGATCACCCGGGAGCCTGCCTTGATCGCGGCAAACTTGTTGATATAGACAGCGGAACTGGTCCAGTCGGAAAGATATCCGTAAGGCGAGGTATATTTCGTCGTAGTATTGTAGGAATAGGAACGTGCATAGATCCCATCCGTCTTCGTCATCTGCAAGGGATCCGACGGACAATGAAAGATCATCGCCCCCTTCACGCCCCGGGTATCATACGGGCTCTTCCCTCCCATGTATAGCTGAAAAATGATGGTGCTCCAGGGATTCCGCTGTTCGGGATTGGGAACCCATGGCAGGAGATGGTCATCAAAATCCGCACCGTACATGTTGGCGTAAGTCCCGATGGATTTGAGGTTGTTCATACAGCTTATCTTGTTTGCCGTCTGCCTGGCCTTGTTCAGCGCGGGAAGCATCATCGCGGCAAGAATTGCAATGATTGCGATTACAACCAGCAACTCAATCAATGTAAATTTCTTTCCCGCAGGAATGTTTCTCTTCTCCTTCTCTCTGCTCATGATCGTTTCCTTTTTGTTTTTTATTTTGTATGACATTCATTCACCTTTGATCAATTCCGGCTTGACAAAAATTTCGCTGGCGGCTCCGACAATATCGCCATTGATGCGGCGCATCAGCTGATCCACAGCCATTTGCCCGATCTGGATGACTTTGATGTCGATTGATGCTGGACGCGGATCAATGTATTGCAATATGGTCTCATCGCCATTGCATCCGATCATATCCAGTTTTTTGGCGTTGTATCCAGCTGCCAGCAACTCGGTGTAGATTCCAAGCATTTCCTGATCCGCATAGAAAAACGCACCGCTGATCCCCCTGCCCTCCCGGATGAACTTCCTGGCAAGAGTCCTGTATGTTTTCCGGTTGAATCCGAGATCCTCCGCAGCAGCGAAACTCCTGCATTCCATTCCAAGTTCTCCGGCTCGGCGGAGAAAGGAACTCTCTCTCTCCGGATAAGCCGTATGGGAGGGATTCAGATTGAACAACGCCACTTTCCGGTGCCCTCGCGATGCCAGATATTCCGCCGCAATTTCCCCGACTGAGCTATTGTCATAAAAAATATGATCGAATCTCCCTTCGTCATCCGCATGTTCACGGAAACACCACACCGCGGGCAAATCAGGAATGCACTTTCTGAAACGTGCAAGAACCTCCGGATCGCGCGGCTTCGAGAAGAAAATCACGCCGTCGCAGCGACGCGGAGAGACGCAGTCCGGAAGTCTGCCGTTCGAATCCAGATGGCCGAGAAACAGCGAAAGCTGCTTGCGGAGCAGCGTTGCCTGAACACTTCCGATCAAAAGCGGAAGAATCGGCATCCGCCACATGTCCGCCGGAGAATAATCCGTCAGCGAAACCAGCGCAATCACTCCGTTTCTGATGCCGATTCTGCCGTTTGCTTTCGGGCCCGGACGGACAATCCGCGGACGATAGTTCCGCTTCGACACAATGTCCTCAATCTTCGCCGCAATCTCTGGAGACAGCAGCTCCGGACGATTGAAATAACGTGAAACCGTACTCACACTGACATTGGCATCTTTGGCTATATCTGAAATCGACATCTTTGAAACCCCGTTTTCTTTTTTATATTATAATATAAAACGCCTGAAAAGTCAAGATGTTTTTCTGAAAAATAATTAAATATTTTTCAAGAAAATGCCGCAAACCTCAACTTTATCCATTTCTTACGAAAAGACCGTCAGGAAAACAGAAAATGTTTTTCAAACTCGCGGAAGCGTTCCAGCAGATCGTCGTACAGGCAGCGGAGTCCGGAATCCGGAGAGACAATTTTCTCCGGGCGGCAGAATTGCGAAGACAGTTTCTCGAAGGGAATTCCCTCCACAGCGTTTGCCGCACGCATGGCGGCGCCGAGTCCGGCGGAGTTGGTAACAGAAATGGTTTCAACATCCGCCTGAAAGACATCGGCAAGAATCTGTCGGAATCCTTCCGATGCCGATGCTCCACCGGTCAGCCGGATTCTGCGGACACTCTCCCCGAGCCATTCCGAATGGAGTCTCAGAGACAACGCCTGAGATTCGAGAAGAGCACGCACCTCCTCCGCCGGGGACGCCTCCCTGTAATTTCTCCGGACACGCGGAGAAAGGACCAGCGGGGTACTTTCTGGTTCGAAATACGGCAGAATCAGCCGTCCGCCGTTCCCGGGCCTGGTCTGCGCGCAGGCATCGCGATCGAAAAACTCCCAGGAAACACCCAAAGTCTCTTTGATCTTCTCCCGTGCCAGAGAACCGTTTGAGAAACAGATCAGGCTCATAAAACCACCAGCAGGATTGCCGAAGACATGTCCGCATCCATCTGGATCGGTTTTGAAATTCCGCATTGGCGCAAAGAGCGTATCACTGGTGCCGAGGCTGATTCCGATGCAGCCGGGTTCCGCCGCTCCGACTCCGACCAGACTGTTCGGATTGTCCCCCGACCACACAACAACCGGGATGCCGGGAACGAATCCGTATTTTGCAAAATACGGATCCAATCCACCTGCAACCGTGGCGGACGGCAGAACCGGAGGCAGTTTCTTCTCCAGGCCGGGAGCGGTGAACTCCGCAATTTCCGCATCCCAGTGCAGAGTATTCAAGTTCAGGAGATTCATTCCAGCGCCGTCGCCGAAGTCTATGGGAGCATCCGACCCGCAGAGGACGGAACAGAGAAAAGAACTGACCAGATGAATCCGTCCCGTCCTTCGGTACGCTTCCGGCTCTTCCCGGGAAAATCTGCGGATCTGCGGACCGGAAAACCGTTCAACCGCCGGACTGCCGGTATCGCTCCTGAGGCGCTCTCCAAAATGCGCATCCAGTTCCCGGCATTCGGCAGATGTGGAACGGTCCATCCAGATCGGTGCACTGGAACGGGAAAGATTCGGACGAATCTGATCCGCAAGAGAATCATCCGACTGCAAAGAAGAAATTTTCTCCGAAAGATAAACCGTCCCATGCTGCTGTCCGGAACCGGAAACCCCGCGGACAGCAGAAAGGCGAATCCCGGAATCAGCCAGACGGCGGAATGCAAGTTCCAGTGCATCCAGCCACATCAAAGGATCAGCATGACGGATCAGCGGATTTTCATTCCGCAGGAAACCGTTCGGGGAAGCGTATTGCGGAAGATCGCGTCCGAAATTCACCGAACTCTCCGCGGCAATCCGCCCCGAATCACAGTCAATGACAATACATTTGACGCTCTGTGTGCTGGCGTCGATTCCGAGAAACAGACTCATGACATCACCTCAAAATCACAAGCCGCACATCTGACGGATGGAGGCGAGATCCGCCGCAGAGTGCCCAATGCCGGGTTCGGGAGTCTGAATCCTTGCGGCAAGCGCAAGCGCAATGTCAAGCGCTTCGGTGCAGTCGCGGATGAAACGGCGGCGGCATTCCAGAGGATCGCCGGGATCGCCTTCGGCACGGAGCATGTGGCAGTCGTATTCCACCACGCCTTTCCAGCCGATGTCATTCAGAGCCTTGAACATGAATACGGTTTCCTTCAGACCTTCCGGACCGATCAGCGGGGGAAAATCATTGTCGAACTGCGCTTTGATCTGCGAGCCGAAATGGAGAAATTTGAGTTTCTTCATGCTGCAAAGGTAGCTGACGGTCATCACAGCATTCAGCAGACACATGCTTTCATGCTGAAGGAGTTCCGGATTCACGCCCCAGAACTCTTTTTCCCGGAGCTTTCCATTGATGAATCCGACTGCATGACCGCTGGTCGGGAGGAACATCTGCCCGCGGGGTTCGTTGGGTTTCGGTTCGACCGTAGCACCGATGTAGTTCGTCATTTTCTGTTCGCGGATATAATCCGTTACATGGTTGAGTCCGTCTGCGAGCCAGTCATAGACATGCGCCCAATCAGTCCGGACAGGCACTTCAAAACCGTCGCGGGCGACCCAGTAGACATAATATTTGGCACCGAAAAAACGCCCGATGCGAAGGGTTCGTTCCACTTTGAGACGCGCCAGACGCCGGATTTCCGGATCGGGATTGCAGAGGCCGCCATCACGGAAGAGACGATTCCCGTGAAGAGAGCAGATGGAGGAGTTGACTTCCAGTCCGGCATCGTCAAGAATCTGTTTGATGGCTCGGAGCTTCCGGCTTGTTTCGCTGGAAGGGTCCAGATCATCTTCCGGGGAATCCGGATTCCAGGGGACGAGATCATCGTCGTGATAGCTGGTTGCCTCAATCAGCCCTTCCCGTGCTGCTCCGGCGATGAGTTTCGCCACCTCCAGAGAATCAAGTTTCTCAAGGACCGGGCCTCCGAACGGATCGCTCAGAGGATTTCCCACGCACCAGAAGGGCATGGAACGCTGTGTCACGCAGAATTTATCGTAGTTCATCGCTTTTTCCTTTCTTTTTTCAGGATTGAAATTCAGGATGATGTTCAGTCATATAAAGCAATGCCTCAAGGACATTTGCTGCCGCCCAGCCGTTGTAGGAAAACCACAGGGATGAGGGACGGCCGTCGGAATAGCGGAAATCGGTCAATCCGTCACTCGGACAGTAGCGTTCCGTGGTGATTCCGTAGGCGCCGTATCCGGTCACTTCCGGATAAAGTTCCAGAGAATTCATAATCCAGGCCATGCCGTCCTCCGCACGCATTCGGTACAGTTCGTTACCGGTCTTCTCCGCAAGATAATAGAGTTCCGCCGTAACCAGAACCCCCATCGGATGGATATGCGGATTGGATACGCTCGTAACAGAACCTCCGCAGGAATTCCAGGAAGAACCTTTCAGCGGCATGATCTCCGGAATTGCACGGAACCCGTAACGCCAGAGGAATTCGTAATGCGCGGATTCTTCCAGCATGGCAAGATATTCATCGCGGCCGGTTGTTTCGTGCAGAATCCGCACAAGCTTCATGAATGCCAGATTACCCTCCTGATCGGGCGCTTTCCAGGTATCCATCGGCGTTCCGCAGACATTCAGATTCCGGACGCTTTCAAAATAATACGCGGCAGCACGGCCGGCAGACTCCAGATAACGCCGGTCTCCGCTGAACGCGAAGCCGGCAGCGAGAGCCGCGGCAAGCCAGCAGCCGGCAAACCCGTCATAATCGGCGACCTCACGGCGATCGGTCCGGAAGGCATACCCGCAGCAGCCATCCTCACGCTGAAGCGCCAGCAGAGTCTCCGCGACCTCCGATGCCCGCTTCTGCCAGAGTTCCGGAACGGCTTCCCCGCGTTCGCGAAGAAGCTTCATGCTCATAAAAAGATAATACAGGGCATGACCGTTGGTATAGGCGCTGTGGCAGTCATGGGTGATTTTCAGGAAATCCCACCAGCCGTTGACACGGCTTCCCTCGCGCTCCCGCACAAGATCAAAAAAGAGACCGCCGGCGGGATTGTAGCCTGCAACAATTTCATCGAAGAGATCACGTCCGCTTTTGCGCTCTCTGAAATAATCTCCGGGAAGCCCGAGCAGCGTTTCAGCCGCGATAAAGGGATACGCCAGAATTGAACCGCCGGTCCAGCCGATTTCAATCAGTGGACGCCACGGTTTGAGTTCCGGCTGCGCAGGCGGATGAGCCTCCTGATTGGTGTAATGCCCGAATTCCACGGAATAATTGAATCGGACAAAGGAATCAAGAACCGCCTGCGCAGCTTCCCGGAAAGATCGTTTGAAATGTGGACATTCCCGGCTCGCATGATAGAGATTTTCAATGATCTTTTTTACGGTTCCGCGTCCGCCGTCCGGATAAAAAAAGAGCTTTCCCGCAACCCGCCCGCCACATAGAGGATTCGAAGTGGATTTGGAAATACCGTCGCAGTAATCGCAACGTTTGTTGACAAAAGTAAACGGCAGATTCGCATAACCGAACGTAACGCCGAATCGATTCGGAAGTTCCGCGAAAACTCCGTTGCGGATGAGCTGACCGTCCAGATCATGCGAATACGGATCAATCGAAACTCCGCCCACGGCAGAATCAGTCGTCAGAATTGAGACCGGATGGCTCGCACGATCCGCCCGGAATTCCCAGAGCGGCGAAGAGTATTCCGCTTCCGAATGCTCCCTTGTCAGATTCGGATACTGGTCCGGACGGGCATGATGCAGATTGTTGTCCCCGTGGATGCAGCACGGAATCAAATGCCAGGGATTCCCGCCTTCCAGTTCCGCCAGCAAACGAATCCGCGTCGGATAAACACTCCGGAATTCCAAATCATAAGCCGCAACATTTTCGCTTTCCGGCACACATGATGCAGAAAGCTCCAGATCTGAATTGTGAAAACACAACCGGTTCCCCTGCTCAAGGACCCCGACAGATTGCCAGCCGCCATTCCGAACCTGATAGGCAACATCGACTTTCAACATGCTTTGTTCCTCCCTTGCTGATAGGATTTTTTCTCTCCGTTTTTTCTTCATCAAAGGATAATGTTGCGCGATTCCGAAAAAAATCAAGCCCTGTTATGAAAATTTTCTTAATAATTTTCATGAAAAAAAAATTCCCATGAAAACAAAGAGAAATTCCGGATTACCCCGGGGACAGAAAAAAACAGGCGGGAAAATTCCCGCCTGTTCCATTTTTCCGTCAGAAATCACAATGTTGGAAGCGACTAGGAGCATCAGATTTCCAGCGGGATGTTGTTCTGCATCAGGCGGAGCTGGTTCTTGAAGGAGCGAACGCCATCTATTTTTTTGACAATCGCTTCGATTTTGTCATGCGCCTCCTGAGAGAGAACCGCACCGTGAACGGTAACATTTCCGTCTTCACTCTTCACATCGAGGAAGGGGAATTCCATTTTTTCCGTCACAAGCAGGGTGTATCGGATATACTGCTGAAGAACGCTGTCCCGGAGCTTCGCCTCCTCCTGCTGCGAAATATCTTTCAGGGCGATGAACTTCGGAATAATCTCCTCCAGAGCGGAAACTGTGATTTTTTCCGTGTTGATGGTCAGATCATAGGCGTTGGCATCCTGCCATTTTTTTCCATAGAAGTAATAGCAGAAACCGATTCGTTCCCGATCACTTTTCCGAATGCAGTCCATCGCCTGTGCAGCAGTGCAATTCAACTGGCGGGCAACCCGTTCCGCACGGATCTCCGGCGGAGCAATAAACCGCAGACGGAAACAATCCACAATCTCTCCCAGGAGAAAATTGGCACCTCGCCCGACAATCGCCACATCGCCCTGAACAGCCTCCTGCAGAATTGCGGTCTGCAGGGTTTCCCAATAGATATTAGGACGTCCCAGGAAGGAATCCATCAGGCGTGGTTTCCGCTCGTCAAAGCGCTCTATATGTTCCGGATCGGTTCCCAGAATCCGGAATCGTTCCTCCAGCGTGTCCCGATGCACGGCCCGCAGGCCGACCGCCCGACACAGTGCAGATTCCTGAGCGGCATCAATCGCTCCCATTTCTCGTGCAATAGTTACAATTCGCATGGCTTACCTCCTTCGGTTATCCGGTTGTCTCTCATTTATTCTTCCAATGCTATTATAATTCGTCGGAAACGTTTTTCAAATCACTTTTTAAATTAATTGAAAATCTCGTTCAGGCATTCTATAAAAAACAAATAGAATTTTACACTGGGGCAAAATAGAAAAAAACACTCGGAAGTTCATGGAAGCAGATGGAAGATCTCGAAATCTTTTTTACAGCTCATGAAAGCAATCTCCGCAAATCTGAAATTTATAAAGC
>CASEYW010000084.1 GCA_949292215.1 uncultured bacterium | reverse complement strand
GAAAGACTCGGCTTTTACAGAGTCTATACCAAGCTCTCCAACGGCATCACACTTCCGAAGCTGGGCAGCCGCAAAGCGGGATTTCTGACCTATGCCGTTGTATTTGGAGAACATCGCTACAAGGAATATCCGATGGAAGAAACGTTCTTCGGGAGCCACGGTCCCTCCTTCGGATTCCATCGGATGATCGGACTCCGGTGGGGAAACAAAGGAAAACACTGGTCCGCTCTGGAACCCCAAAAACCGGGAGAATATGCAAAGAATCCAAAGGCGGATCAGGTTGATCTCCTGGGAGAAGTTCCGAAATGGAAGGAATATTATCAGACCAATCAGAATCCAATCCCGAAATGGATGGAAGATCCCCGGTATCGAATCACCAAAAACGGGAAATGGGCACGTTTCACTCCGGAAGGGGAAAAATACTATGCGGAATACCTGAAAACCTTTGCGGCAAATTATGCGAAACAGATCAAACAGCATCAGCCGCGGGCATTCATCCAGATTATGTGGGAACCGCATTTTCCCTGGAACTTCAGCGGTACGGCGGAGGACATTGTTCGCATTCACAGGAACGCATATCAGGCGATTCATGCGGGCACGCAGGACGCATGGGTGATCGGACCGACTTCCGCCGGACTTGATACACTGGACTGGCACCAGGAACTCTTTGAAGCCGGACTGCTCAAATATGTGGATGCCATCTCCATCCATCCGTATTTTCCATTTCCGCCGGAACAGAACGGAATGGTGGAAAAGGTCCGCGCTTTCAAAGCGCTGATTCGAAAGTACGCGGGACGCGACCTCGACATTCATGGCAATGAAGCGGGGTTCCCCACACATGAGCTGCCCGAACGGGAAAACACTCAGATGTACGGAATCGTCCGCAGCAATCTGATCCTTCTCGGCGAGGGATTCAAATCGAACATGGTTTTCTACGCCCATGACTACTGGTACGAGCCAGGCTACGGCTACACCTACAACCTGAATCCGAAACGGGAGTTCGGAACGGATAAAGTCGCACCAAAACCGCTGGTTCCGGCAATCGGTGCAGCGGCGTATTTTCTGAACGGTCATACCAGCGCAGGCGCGATCGAATCTCTCGGCAACACCGCCTGGGGATACGCTTATCAGCGCAAAGACGGCTTCACAACCCTTGCCCTCTGGGATTACAGCGGAAATCCCGGAGAAGTGGAAATACCCGTCGGACGGGCGGAAATCGAACTCGGAGACATGATGGGAAACACCCGCAAGGCAAAAACAAACGATGGCTCCCTGAAACTGACTCTGACCGAAGATCCCGTCTATGTCATTGACGTCGATCCGGAACTCTGGGGCCGGGGAGCGGTCAGGACCATCTCTCCGGAACGAACTAAGGTCAGCGCCATTTCCGGCGGAACAGTCACTCTTGCCGGAACTCTCAACGCGAAAAAAGTCCCCCTGAACGGAACGCTTCAGCTCTCCGCAGACCCGAAATGGAAACTGCCGTCAATGAAACAGGAGTTTCAGATCAAGGCAGGGGAATCCGCTGCCTATTCTTTCCGGCTTACTCTGCCGAAAAATCTGCCCGAGGGGAATCTGCCTCTGACGCTGAATTTTCTGTCCGGGCAAAAACGAATCTCCGCAAGCACTCTTCTGCTTCAGATCAAACCGCCCATCGCGATCGATGAAATCCTCCCGGATTTCCCCAGCGGGAAAAAATGTCTGAAAGTCAAAATGCGGGAACTCAGCGGCAGAGAAACCACAGGAACTCTGGAGACCAGGATTGTCGGCAATCCAGACGGACGTAAACGTCTTCGCTTCCGAATCAATGGCGGCGGGACCGCGGAACTCCTCTGTGTCTATGACGATCTGGACGTCAATCCGCTGAAAAACGATGATGTGGAACTGCGTGTCACAACCGATTCCGGATTCCGCTTCAAACGGAAAGATCGGATGAACTTTCTTTCTGCCGCATACCGCCCCGGCATCCGGATTGACGGAGATTTCTCCGACTGGAAGGATCTCCCGTCCTATCCATTTGACCCGGAAATGATTCTTGATGAATCGAAGATCTATCAGGGGAAAAATGATCTTGAGGCCTCCATCTCCTTTGCCTGGAACGAATTCGGACTTTTCTTCCTGGTTGATGTTCGCGACAATATTTTCTTCCAGCCGCACACAGGCTGGAAAACCTGGGACGGCGACTGCCTCCAGATGGGATTCACCAGAACCGTCCGCTACAAGGAAAGCGCAAACATGCTTCAGGACAAGATGAATGTCGCATACAGCGAAATTGATTTTGCTCTGACAAAAAACGGTCCTGAGGTTTACCGGACAGTCACATTCGACGGAACTCGCTTCCCCATTGCACAAATTGCCCTGAAGGATGCGCCATTGAAAGTCGTCAAAACACAACAGTCCGATGGCAGTGTGCGCCTGCAATATGAAGTTTCTGTTCCGTGGAAATTTCTGAACATGCCGTCCGCGCCTTCTGCCGGGAGTCGCATCGGCTGGTCCATCAGCATCAACGACCGTGACAAGGCAAAAGGATCGCGCATCTCCCTGGAAGCCTTCCCCCTGAAAAAACCGCAGGAATTCGGAATTCTTGTCCTCACAAAATAACACCAGGTGCCGGGAAGCTCTCCCGGCACTTGCTTTTTTCAGGAAAAGATGCTATATTACAGAGTTTAAATAACGGAATTTCAAATTACAACAAACGAGGTTATCTTTATGGAAATGTACAGCGCATCCGATCTGAAAAAAGGACTGAAAATCGAAATCGACGGCTATCCGTGGGTCATTACCGACTTTGATTTCTGCAAACCCGGCAAAGGCACGGCTCTTTATCGCTGCAAACTTAAAAACCTGATGACCGGAGCTTCCATGGACCGCACGTTCCGTCCGGTTGACAAGGTCGGCAAACCGGACCTCGAAGAGCGCGAAATGCACTTCATCTACGACGAAGGCGACAACTGTGTTTTCTCCGATTCCGAAACCTATGATGAAGTCCGCATTCCGAAGGAAATTCTTGGCAACAAGGCGAAATTCCTGGTCGAAGACGCTCTTTGCCAGGCAGTCTTCTTCAATGGCAATCCGATCGACATCACGCTTCCCACCTGGTACATCGCAGTCATCTCTGAAACGGAACCGGGCGCACGCGGCGATACCGCCTCTTCCAATGTCATGAAGCCCGCGAAAATCGAGAACGGCTACGAACTCATGGTTCCCCTCTTCATTAATCAAGGCGACACCATCAAAATCGACACCCGGACAGGCGAGTATGCCGAACGCGTCAATAAAGCCTGACTCGCTCTCTGAACTGAGCCGTCTTGCAGGGGCATTCGAATTTCGATCGAATGCCCTTTCTCTTACCAGGGATTACTTCCGCAGAAACCAATTCCTGGAGGTTGAAACGCCAATCGCCATCCGCGCACCAGCCGCAGAGGAGTACATTGAAGCTCCGCAGACAAAAGACGGTCTCTTTCTGCGTTCCTCACCGGAACTTGAAATGAAACGTCTGCTTGCGGCCGGAATGAAGCGAATCTATGAACTTGCCCCCTGTTTCCGTCTCGGTGAAAACGGTCGCCTCCATCGTCAGGAATTCACGATGCTGGAATGGTATATGGCTGGAGCAGACTATCGCGAGCTGCTGGATTTTACCATCGGCCTGATCCGCTTTCTCGCGAAAGAATTGCACGTACCCGCCGATATTTGCGATGTCGCTTGCGACTGGGACATCATTCCTGTCCGGAAAGCATTCCGAGAGTTTGCCGGTGCCGATGCCGATCAATGTGCTGAAGAGGAAGCTCTTTTTGAAACCGTGCTCGTTGAACAGGTGGAACCGAAACTGCCGAAGGATCGTCCGTGTGTCCTCATTGACTATCCGATCCGCTTCGGAGCATTCGCACGTCCAAAACCAGAAGATCCGACTCTGGCGGAACGATGGGAAATTTACATTCATGGCGTCGAAGTGGCAAATGCTTACGGCGAACTCGTCGATCCCGTTGAACAGGAAGCGCGTTTCCGGAAATATAACCGCAAACGCCGGGAAAACGGTCTATCGGAATATCCAGAAGCGACCGAATTTCTGGAAGCAATTCGCTACGGCATTCCGGATTCTGCCGGATGTGCGCTCGGCTTTGACCGCATTGTTATGCTCCTCTTCGGGGCACATTCTCTTGCAGAAATCACATTTCCCCGCTGATCCGCTCTCCTGAAAAACAGGAACCGAAGGCTCGGAGCAGGTCAGTGACCTGCTCCGGTCCAGCTGAACAAGCAGGGCGTCCAAAGGGCGAAACTCCATATAAGAAATAATATTAACGTTAATGCTGAAGTTCGTATTAAAATGAATTTTCAATAAGATTTTGTGCTCCGCACGACCAGCTTCCCGCCGCCGGACCGCGACAAGGACACAGTCCTTGACCCGAAAAAATACTTACGCATTTTCCGTATTTCAATGTTTAAATATAAAAAAGCGGTCCTTTCGAACCGCCTTCACAAATAGAAACTTGGTGGAAGCAAACCTGTGTATTTTACAGGTTCAGACGCTTATTTTTTTGCGTCTTTGACTGCTTTTTTTGCAGCTTTAGCGTCTTTTTTCACGCACTTGCTGCATTTGCAGTCTTTAGCACAAGCCTGCTTGGTGCACTGGGGGGTGCATTTTTCCACTTTTGCGCACGTCTTTTTGGCACAGTCTTTTTTCGCAGCACAATTATTGCCTGCGTAAACAACGGCTGTTGCGGCAAAGACGATGACCGCTGTCAGAAAAAGCTTTTTCATCCTCGTCTACTCCTTGGGTTACGTTACTTCCGGACAGACTGCTTCGAAATCGTACTGCTGTCCAAACTGCGGGAAATACGATAGTACGGAAAGATTGCCGGAAGATTGCCGGAAGATTGCAAATCAATCTTTTTTCCTGTTTTTCAAAAAGCGGTCAAACAGCGGGAAATGTTACGATGAACGTCGTTCCGCCACCCTCGGTATCCCGGATCTCAATCCGTCCTTTATGGACCTGGACAATCGCCTGCACCATGGAAAGTCCGAGTCCATTGCCGGGCATGGTCCGGCTCTTGTCAGTCCGATAGAATCGTTTGAAGACGAGTTCTTTCGCTTCATCCGGAATTCCACAGCCGGTATCACTGACAATCAGCCGGACTTCTTTCGGATTTTTTTCAAGAGTCATGGACACTGTGCCGTTTTCAGGAGTAAACTTGATGGCATTGTCCAGCAGATTCGAAGTGAGACGCTGAATCTTCAGCTTGTCGCCGTTCAGGAACACCGGAGCCTCCGGCAGATGAAGCACCAGCGAGATCTGCTTGTCCTCTGCCTGAAACTGGAACAGTTCATGAGCCTGCCGCAACTGTTCGCTGAAGTCGAACGATTCCGTTCTCAAGGGAGCGATGTTTGTTTCGATGCGCGTAATTTCCAGCATGGCGTTAATCATGCCGATCATATCGTTGCAGTCTTCCGCGACATCGATAATGGCCTCCCGATATGCTTCCAGATTCTGCGGACCGCTGATGGTAATTTCCGCAATGGTACGGATTCGAGTCAGCGGAGTACGCAAATCATGAGCGACATTGTCCGAAACATTTTTGAGTTCCGTCAGCAGATTTTCCGTATTTTCACTCATTTTGTTGAAAGTGGAAACAAGATTATCGATCTCCTCGCCTTCATTTCCGGGTGCGACCCGCTGGGAAAAATCGCCCTGAGCGATCTGAAGAGCGGCGTTGCTGACCCGACGAATCCCCGATACGAATTTTCCGGCAATGAGCCAACCGGCCAGCGTTCCCGGCAGCAGCACCGCAGACATCACAGTAAAAGAAATCAGAATGAAGAGCGAAAGACTCTCATAGAGATTGGACAGATTATAGCCGATCACTCCCGTTACACCATCCCGGAGGGGAAAACGGATGATCCGAAACGTCGAATCTCCAATCCCGATGTCGGAGAGGATATTCTCTTCCACCGGTTTTCCCTTGACCGGAGGATTCAGGACCGCAAAATTCGGAGAATCCATCAGAATGGAACCATCCTTGTTGAACAGACAGAAAAATACATTCTGTCCGCCGAGGCTGGAAGTAACCTCCACAAACGTTTTCCGGACAAAAGGAAGAGTCGCATCCTGCCCCACCTGCTGGGAATAGATCTTATCGCTGGAATCAAGCCGGAGAATATAGATGTGCCCGCCGGATTCCGCGACCAGATTATAGTGCATCTGATCCGTAGAAGGATTCTCAAATGCAAGAAGCGGTTTCAGATCAGGGAAACGCCTCTGGAAAATAGCGTAATGATAGGACGGTATCCGGGAGAGCGGGATGCTCCGCCCCAGACGTTTATACCGGTTTCCCGTCAGGAACTCGCTGGCAACCCGTCCCGCAAGCGCCTCCAGCCGCGCATTCTCCTTGCTCAAAAGATTGTCCCGGAGATTGGCAAACATGAAGTAGAAGCAGATCATCGACGAAAGGATGAACAGGAGAGCATACCATAAAGCAACTTTGAACTTTACGGTATTGAAAATTTTCAGCTTATTCCATGACATAGCCGAATCCGCGCACCGTATGAATCAGCTTTTTTTCGAACGGTTTGTCTATTTTCTCCCGCAGACGGCACATTCTTGTCTCCACGATATTCGTCTGCGGATCAAAATTGTATTCCCAGACGTGCTCAATGATCATGGTTTTGGAAACGATTCTCCCCGCATTCCGCATCAGGTATTCAAGAAGGACATACTCCTGCGGCTGAATATCGATCCGGAGCCCGCCGCGATGCACCTTGTGACTCAGCAGATCGATGGTCAGATCCCCCACGGTAAGAGTCGTAGGTTCCACCACGTTGCTTGCCCGTCGCAGAAGCGCCTGAATCCGGGCGAGAAGTTCCGCAAAGGCGAAGGGTTTGGCAAGATAATCATCGCCCCCCGCCTGAAGTCCGCGCACTTTATCCTCCACGGAATTCTTTGCGCTCAGCACAAGAACCGGGGTCTTGATCTTGGCTTCGCGAAGTTTCTGAATCACGGTGAAGCCGTCCATTTCCGGCAGCATGATGTCAATGACGGCGACATCGAACTCTCCGGTTTTCATTTTAAATAAACCGTCTTTCCCGTCGGCGGCATGAACCGTGTTGAACCCCGCCTGTTCCAAACCTTTCATAATGAAAGCGGCTGTTTTTTTATCGTCTTCGATGATGATGATGTTCATTGGACCGTCCATTTCCTGTAAAGCTGCATTTTTTCGGTTCCTTTTTAATTTAGACGCGATCCGCCATTTTGCAAATCGGGAAAACGCCTTCTTCCTTCCGGAAAGACGAAGGAGCCGTTTCCCGTTTGAAAACTCCGCTCTCCGGAATTATATTCAAGCACGAACAAAACAACTGAAAGAATCAAAGGAAACGGACATGGCTCTCTGTTCAAAAACAATCCTGCTGGCCGTTATGCTTCCTGTCCCGTTTGCTTTCTCCGGTGCGGAGGAAAAACAAGCGGTCACACTGGAAACAGCGGCAGCGGAACTGCTGACCGATCTGAAAGAGATCGAAGTCAAGGATTCCGTTGTCTTCCGCAATAAAAGACCGTTCCAGGGACTGCTCTCTCTGAAATCCCTCAAGGAAACGGATATCCGTCCGCTGGAAAAGGTGTTTCCCGCGTTTTTCTACAAACAGCTCACTGCAGTTCCCTTCAAGAAGGAATCAATGCTTCTGGAACTCCGGAACGGGATGTTCCACTCCGTCCGTGTCAAAGCCAACGATGAGCACGACACCTGCCTCATCATTTCCCTCCAGAAAAACGGCGGATTTCTGCGCCGCATCTTTCAGGACAACACTCTGAAAGTCGAACAGGAGTTCAACCGGATGGGAAAAGCACACGGCAAGTTCATCTCCTACCATCCGAACGGCAATCCGTTTTTCACGGCGGAGTATCAGGACGGCGTCAACTTCGGCGTCATGCGGCGTTTCGCTCCGGACGGCAGACTCATCAAGGAAGTCCGGCTAGACAACAATATCACAGTCACAACTCAGCCCAAAAAGAAAAAATGAATGCCTCCCATGAAATTGACCTGAATCACTGGAACCGTCTTTCAAAGTTCCGATACTATCGCCAGTTCGAAAACCAGCTTTTCAACATCACGCTTCAGGCGGATGCGGGTCCACTTTACGATTATGCCAGGCAGAACCGCCAGTCATTTTTTCTCATGACTCTTTTCGCCATTCTGAAAGCGTTGAACCGGGTTCCGCAGATGCGCCAGAGAATCACGGAAGAGGAACGAGTCATCGAATTTGAACATGTCGCAGCACTGACCACCATCATGACTCAGGACGGAGAATTCAATATGGCTCTGACCGAATACGCCGATTGCTTTCACGACTTTCGGATACAAGCGGCATCCGCGGTTGAAGAAGCAAAAACGGGAAAATTCGATCCGGATGTCCGCAAACGCAATGACTACATCTGCGCCAGCTGCGTACCGTGGTACGGGTTTTCCGCTCTGTCGCAGGCTGCGCTGTCACTGAAACAGAGCATTGTAATCCTTGCATGGGGAAAAATGGATGAGCATTCCAGGATACCGATCTCGCTTCAAGTCAATCACGCACTTGTCGACGGCATTCATGTCGGCCACTTTCTGAAATTCACGGAAGAAAATTTTCTCCATCCGGAAACCCTCTAGCGGGCACGGGTACAGAAAAAGAATCTCTTCTCTCCAGAATAGAGCAAACGCACCGGATGTTCCGCAGGCATTTACGGAGTCTTTCCGGAACAACCGAAGACATTCCGGACGGCTTCAAGATAGCCGTATCCATATTTGGTATCCGGTTCCAGGTAAGCGCCCTCGGTCCATTCATTCCAGCAGGAAAGATTCAGCATGGGACCGGAATTTCCACATTGCATCAGACCGGCAACACGTCGCAAAACCTGTTCGAACTTTTCCGGAGAGGAATCCGTAATCACCGGGCAGAAAGGATATCCGACATTTTCAAACAGATCCGACTGAACTGTCCGGGGCGAACTGTCCCACCCCGGCATCACGACCGGATTGTACGGTACTTCAAGTTTTTCCAGAAAACGGTTCTGGTTCCATACATTTTTTTCCGCCCATTTCTCATATTGATACGCGGGAAACTCCTCTTTATATCCCCATCCGTATTCAAAAGTGGAATCCGCACCGAGTTCCATCAGAATCCGGCTTGCATCTTCAATATGATCCCATTCGGCGAATCCGGAAGCGGGCATATCGAGGTGGAGTTTCCCGAGTCCGGCTTTCTCTACGCGAACACGGAAATCCTCTAATTCCTGTTTGAAAATCGGGATGCCCCCCATCTCCCGGATGATGTTCCACGGACGGTAAATTCCAAAATGCAATGCCCCATTGATCCTCAGATAATTCGGCTGCGGAAAATAGTGTTTGATGCAGTAATCGGTACATTTCCGGAATGTTTCCACGTTCACGGTCCCTTTCCATACGGATTCCGCCGGCTTCCAATAACTGCCCGGATGTGCATAGATATGATCGTGGTTCGCCCACATGATGGAAAAGGTAATGTCATTCCGGTTGGCAGCTTTCAGGAATCCTTCATTCAGACAGCGTTCCCGGTAGGGACCATCTTCAAAAAAATAGAAATCGAATGTGAAATTGTCAATTCCGTATTCCGCTGCGGTTTTGATCTTCGTCTCCATGACAACGGGATCGGACTCATCGCCGTAACCCCACAACGGGACTTTCGGCTGTTCATGTCCGGGAAAACGCGGAGTGGCATACTGCGTCACACGCCATTCGGTCCATCCGTGCCCATGATACTTTTCATTGCGGGGATCGACATGCCAATTCGGGAAATAAAAGGTGGATACAATCGGTCTTTTTTTCATTTCGGGACTCCATTGCAGGTTTGTTTCCAAAAGTATACCATAAAAAAAGAAAAATAGCTTTGTTTTCCCCTACCCGTGAAGAGTTCTCCGAAAAAATATTAATACAGTCCAATTCTTTTTTTTTGTAAAACGCCTGTTTTCATGATAGAGTTCCGGTCAAACAAATCCGGGAGAGAAAACGGTAAATGGAAGAAACCTGTGTTCAGCTGAAAGCAAAAGATTTTTTTCCACCGGACCTGCCCATCGCGGTTTTCCGGGGGAAAAACACAAAAGCCATGTACAATTCAGAAACACATGTTCTGTACAGGCGCGATTTCTGGAAGATTTTCTATATCTATTCCGGGAAAGGAATTCTGGTCATCAACGGCAAACGGTACCCGTTCGGTCCCGGCTTCATCTGCCTGATCCATCCGGACGATCTGACCACCTTCGAACTGGAAACCGATATTACCATCAGCAATATTCTTTTCCGGAAAAAGGTCATTGCCGACTGGCTTGCCGAACTGAAGGATGACAATGATTTCTTCTCTATTTTCGAAATACCGCATCAGGAAACCAGACACATCATCCGCGATCAGCTCTATCTGATTGATTCGAATCGGAAAATCCAGACGCTTGTCCGGGAAATGAGGCGCGAATACCTCCGCAACGATCCAAATTCCGGCATGATGCTCAAACTCTATCTGACCGAACTTCTGATCCGAATGACACGCCTCAGTTCCAAAACCTTCTCCAGGAAACGCCGGAGTTCCATGGTCACTTATGTTCTCTCACGCATTGAACAGAATTATATGAACCCTTTCGATTATCGCAAGGCGGCCTCCGAACTCGGCATCACCCACATTCATCTCTGCAATCGTTACCGGAAGGAATATGGAGAAAGCATCGGACAGACTCTCTTCCGCATCCGGCTCAAAAACAGCAAACGTCTCCTCCTGGAAACTCAGAGCCGGTCATTGAAATCTGTACGCTCTGCGGATTCAATGACCTGAGTTATTTTTACCGGGCTTTTAAAAAAGAAACCGGACGCTCTCCCGGAGAATTCCGGAAAAAATTCGCAATCTTCTCATGATCCATATTGGACTGTATTAAGATTTTTTCATTATCCTCTCATCAGCTGCCGGCTGGACAATTTCAGTTTGAAAAAAAAGTGTATAATGATCGCGAGAACCAACCGTAAACAGAAGGAATGATCCAAATGAAACAATCACAACACCGACGATTCCTGTGTACCGATCGTGAGAGGGAAAGAGTGTATCGTTTTACTTTGATAGAGCTCCTCGTTGTAATTGCGATCATCGCCATCCTGGCAGGCATGCTTCTTCCCGCCCTGAACGCGGCACGGGAGAAGGGACGGTCTGCATCCTGCATATCGAATCTGAAGCAGATTGGGATTGCGTATGCCTCTTATATCGCAGACAACAATGATTTCATGAATCCCATCCTGACAAACAACAATGGAAGTCTCGGAACTCCGCACTGGGGAATGCGCCTGATGGGAATGAATGAGTACTGGAAAGAAATCAAAGGGAAAGGATATCTGACCAGTACTGTTTTCCGGTGTCCATCCATGCCGACACCGGACAGCAGCACGTTCTGGCAGGACACCCCTCACTATGGCGCCAATGGATATCTCCTCGCTGCCTGGATCGACGGAAAGGGCATCCCGGAAGATGAAGCAATGAAAATCACAGCGATGAAAAACCCGTCTTCCAAAATTCTGATTGCGGAAACCTGGCGTCAGAACGGCGGAGGCGATCCTCCTTTGAATTTGGAAGAAGGACAGTACCGTTTTTCGGTTTCCTCTCCGGGAGATACCAGCCGTTTCCGGGGACGTCCAGCCGGCCGGCATGCAAAAAACTGCAACGTATTGTTCAGCGATATGCACGTCGGCAGTTTCCGGCTCTTCAATCCGCTGGACCCCTACTCCTGCGAACCGTTCATGTCTTCTCTAACCATGAATACCCGGCGCCACAACCGCTGGTGGGAATAATTGTTCAATCACGGAGGTTTTATGCTGAAACGAGTGATTCCACTGCTGCTTCTGCTGAGCTGTCTTGCTCTGCATGCGGAACTCATTCACGAACAGAGATGGGATTCTTCTTTTTCCGGAAAAGAAGTCCTTCTGACGAAAAGCCGCATTCGTCAAGTGGATTCCCGGGAACGGACTCCCGACGAAGAAAGGGCACTCGCACTGAAGATCATTGCAAAACCGGATGACATCTCCCATAACGCACAGCTTAATCTGCGAAAAGACGCCGTTTTGAAAAAAGGGGATCGACTGCGTCTCTCCTTCTGGATCAAGGGTTCGGAATTCGGAGAAATCAGCCTGAATGTCATTCAGGACGCAAAACCGTGGAAAGGAATCTCAAAACAGAGCATCAAGACATTCAAAGTTCAAAAGACATGGGCCAAAATCATACACGAATTTACCGTGGACCGGAATCTCCGGGGAACCATCCGCATTCCAATGTTCATGCTGGGAAAATATCCACAAAATGCAGCATTGCATCTGGGACCGGTCCGGATGGAGAAAATCCGCAATCATCTTCCGCTGGCACTGAATCCGGAATGGATGTTATATCCCGGAGCGGACCCGCGCTCTGTTGACTGGAAAACATGGAAAACGCACACCGTTCTTCCGACGGAAATCAACGGAGTCAAAGGCATTCCGGTCACTCTCGCAGAAAAATCGCTGGATCTGGAAACAGTTGCGGGAAAGGCCGCGAACGGGAAAACAGCTCTTCTTCTGAACCTCTTCGAGTCGAAAGCGGATGGTTTCATGCAGATCGGAATCGGAGCGGACTGGTGGTTCCATTTTCTCATCAACGGCAGGTCCGTCTATGACACGCTGAAGACTGGAAACATGGTGAAACCCTTCCGGGTGGACAATCATGTTTTCAACTTTCCTGTCGAAAAAGGAAACAATCTGATCGCCCTGTTTGTGAAAAGCGGAAGCGACGGCTGGAAACTTTTCTGCGGAGAGGTCCCCTTTCGGGAAAAAACCGATGCCATTGTAACAATAGTCCGTTCCCCGGAATGGCGGCCGATCAAAATGGATCCTGTGGAATGGGTCTATGTCCAGCCGAAGCGGATCCCGATGCTGGAGGTGAAAGCCGGCACTGCGCTGGATCTTTCCGGTTTTCTTTCGCGGGAACCGGACATCGGAAAACTGGGACGGATTATTGTCAACAGGGATGGGAAGCTGGCGTATGAGAAGGAGCCGTCCAGAACGATTCGTTTCCGCAGTTTCACCATGTCGCCCGGTTCCTGGCAGCATCGTCTCTATGCCATGAACAAGAAGGAAATCGAAGAATTTGCAGAAGCCGTCCGCCTGCGGGGATTCAATCTGATCCGGGTCCATTATCCGGATGGTTCTCTGACAGGGAAAAACGGATACCCGAAAAAACCGGTCGGCATTGACAGGGTCCCGCTGCCGCAAACAATGGAAGAACTCCCGATTGACAAACTGTTTGAAGACCGCTGGGATTATTTTGTCGCCTGTCTCCGGAATCGGAACATCTATCTGCTCCCGGATATTGTCTCCGCACGAACCGCATGGACAGCAGCAACCATTGATTTCGACTTCAAGACAGGAATGCTTTTCCGGAATGACTACCGGAACAACTGGCGCGCGGGATTCCATTATATGATGAAACATGTCAATCCCTATACAGGCACCCGGATGCTGGATGATCCGATGATTGTCGGCATTACGCTCCTCAATGAACAGGACAATCAGAAAAACTACTGGGGAGAACTGAACCGGGAGTGGAAAAAACAGTTTCTCGCTGCGCATCCCGGAAGCACACCGCCGGATCTGAATACAGAACTCCTTCTCAAATCACAGGAAGCACGGAAATGGGTCGGGAACGTACTGACGGAGATGTCGGTTTTCTACATGGAGGAGGTACGGAAAATCGGCTTCAAGGGAATTGTCACGAACTGGGACATGTACATGCGTTTGATGGATATTCCCCCGCGTCTGCCCCTGACCGCGGTCGCTATGCACACCTATTTTTCTCATCCGAATCAAGTTCCCCTTCCTGTTCGCAACTACCGTCAGAAGCTCTACAATCTGCGCTGGTTCCGCGGAGAGGGAATCATGACCGGACAGGAAAGTTCCATTACAGACCGGAATTCTTATATCGGCAGGGCGGGGATCAACCGGTTCTTTGACCGGCCGTTTCTGATGACCGAATATTCCCACTCCCCGTACAACCGGTATGTGCACGAAGCCGGTCTGATGTGGGGAGCCTATGCCGCACTCCAGGGATGGGATATGCTGACACAGCACGGAAACACGGTCGCTCTCTGGCACACGCCTCTGAACGGAAGAGTCTTCGAGGGCAGTCTGAGCCCGATGGCGAGAGTGAATGAAATCATCACTGCGTTTGCCTGGCAGCGTGGTGATGTCGCAGAAGCCAAGCATAAACTGGAAGTCGCAATTCCGAAGCACTCCATGCGGTCCCCCGATTTCATGAATGCGATTGGCGGAGAATACAGCCGTCTTTTCATGGTGACAAAAGTCGGCTGTTCGTACGACGGCAAGGCATCGGTCCGTGACAGTATCAAAGTTTCTCCTGAACGATTCGCCCGCACTTACGGCGGCGGAATGTTCGCTGAAATCCGAGAATCTCTTGGGGGTGACTCCCTTGCCCGGGATCTGGTTCAGCTTCTGCGTTCAAAACATGTGATCACCCCCGGGAATCCGACAGACCCGGACAGAGGAATTTATCAAAGTGAAACCGGCGAAATCACAACAAACATTCCGCAGAAAACTCTTACCGTCGTAACACCGAAACTGGAGGGTGCCATCCTCAAGGGAAAAGAATCCGTCAGACTGGATGCAATGACCATCTCCGAATGTTCTGTTCCAGCCTCCCTGACTGCAATTGCTCTGGATTCCGCAGCATCTCTGCGCGACAGCCGACGGATTCTCCTGATTGCCGCCACAATGGCAGTCAGCGAACACACTGTTTTCAACAACGAGAGGTTCGATGTGGAAATCGACTTCGGAACCTTCCCGCTCCTTTACCGCAGCGGACGATTTGCATTGAGTCTGGCAACCCGTTCCGTGAAAGCACCAGCCGTCTATGCCCTGAATCTGGATGGTACCCGGGAACGGAAACTGGACGCATCTTTCCAAAAGGGAACCCTGTCCCTGGCGTTTGATACCTCAAAATTTGAATATGGGACACCCTTCTTCGAAATTGTCTATCCATAAAACAGGAGACTGAAAACTGCGGTTCCCGGAAATTGGTCTTTACCAGTGACGCGGCGGAAGACCGAGAACTTCCGAAATCCGGTCGCGGACCACATGCTCCGGATGGGAGAGTGTCACCTTGTTTTTCGTAAATCCGACGGCAAGGCCGTGTGCTCTGTCGGCGAACCCCTCCGCCCCGAGCGCACCGCCGTGTCCGAACAGGGAGCCGAGGTCATTCTCCGGACCATACAAGGCATAACCGAGTCCGAAACGCTGCCAGGTGCCCTTCGGAGGAACAGGATCGTCCGGGGCGCGCCGCAGAACCGTCGCATTCGTCACCGTCTCCGGCTTGAGCAGGCGGATTCCATCAACTTCTCCAAGAAGTGCAGCATAGTGCCGGGCAATGGAAAGAGCATTCGCGCATCCGTTTGCGGATGGAATAAAAGCATGACGGATCACCGGATTGTGCATGAACTCCGTATGCCAGGATCTCCCTTCTTTTACAGAGGAAACATCGACCGGGACAAAACGCGAATCTGCTTCTTCCGTCGTTCCGAAGAAAAAGGAATCCAGATGCAGAGGTTCCAGGACTTCCTCCCGGACAATCTCTGCGAAAGGACGCCCGTCCGCGCGATGCGCCGTTTCTCCGAGAAGCCATGCGTAAGTGATCGGATGATACTGGCATTTACCGCCGGGCGCCCATGCCGGGACCATTGCTTCCATCCGTCGGCACATCAGCTTCCAGTCGGCAAGCTCCGCGATATCGCGATAGGGCGGCAATTCGAACAGCGCTTCGCGATGAGTCAGAATGTCCCGGACCAGAATTCCTTCCTTTCCCCGGCACCCGAATTCCGGCCAGAGATCCGCCACCCGTGTATCATAAGAAACGATTCCCTTCTCCACGAGTCTGTGGAATGCCGTCGCCATAACACCTTTGCCGACGGAAAAGATTGGAAAAAGACTCTGCTCACGGATTGTTTCCGTCCGTTCCGGCGTAGTATACCCCGAGACGAGAGAAAGAACCGGTTCACCGTTCCAGTACACAGCCAGCTGGCAACCGCACTCTTCGCCGGATTCCACCGCACAGTCCAGCAAGGTTTGAAGACGCGACCCCATTTCTTTCCAGTTCCATTTCACTTTCGAATCTCCTTCTCCTTGCGCGACTTAAACAGGATCAATGTTTTCCGGAAACCGCTTTCTGCCGGTTCACCCGTTTAAGAGCGCCCGTGATAGCTCTTCTCGTTCTGGTATCGTTAGCATAATGCAGAGCATTCTTGCCTTCATTGCTGATGACATTCACATCGGCACCGTTTTCCACAAGATAGGCAGCGATCTCCGGACGTTTGTTAATTGCCGCCCAGATCAGCGGAGTATATCCCTTGTCGATCGCACCGTTGCGGGCGAGGAATTTGTACACGCCCTCAACATTGACCATCTTCGTTGCCCGGAACGCCATCGGAAGAGTTTGATTGAGCTGGACCCCGTGCGCAGTCAGGTATTTCACCCAGTCGAGCTTGTTGCCTTCAATGGCGACACGCATGGCGATCTGTCCGAGTGCCTGACGGTTTGCAGGGGAAAAATCGCCGATCCGTTTCATGATGTATTCAACCGTTTCCGGCTGTCCCTGCTTCATGGAGGCAAGGAGAGGGGAACGCATCAAGTCAATCTCCTCCGGCTCCACGAGAGGAATCCCTCTTTTCTCACAGAGCTCCAACAGAGGAATCGCATTGACAGGTGCGACGGCGGCATAGCAGAGAATCCCCCGTCCGAATTCATCCATAACAGCCGGGTCCGCGTTCGCGGCCAGCAGAAGTCTGACATTCTCAATCCTGCCGAGACGCGCCGCCTCCAGAACCGGTGTGCGCAGATATTTTCCGACCGCATTCGGATTCGCATGGTGCTTCAGAAGCAGTTCCACCACATCGGTCTTTTTGGATGCCACAGCCGCGTGAAGTGCTGTATCCCCGTAAGCATCGGTGATATTCACATTTGCGCCGTGGCTGAGCAGAGCCTCAAGAATATCCGCCCGCTGGAGCATTGCGGCGACAAGCAGAACGGGGGTTCCATTCCGTCCCGCGGTATCCGGATCGGCCTTTCTGGACAGGGCGCTGTTCACCATGCCGAGGTTGGAATGTTTGACGGCAAATTCAAGCCGGATATCCTCTCGGCCCGGCTGTTTCGGTTCCGGTGGCGCTGCACACGAAGCCAGGAGCAGCAGAGAACCCAGAACGGGGATCAGTCTGAGCATGATTTTTTCTCCTTTATGACGGTCGCCCGAAGTTGCCCGCAGGCGGCGGAGGAATCCGCACCTTTTTCCACGCGGATCGTAACTTTGGCTCTAGCTGCCTTCAACGCGTTTTCAAATCGTTTGATGGTTTCTTTGGACGGTCGAGTGAACGCGCCGTTGGCTTTGTTGTAAGGAATCAGATTGATTTTGGCATCGGCCTCTTTCGCCAGTTTTGCCAATTTGACCGCCTGCTCCACGGAATCGTTGATGGAATCCAGCAGAACATATTCGAATGTCAGCAGACGAGTGGTTGCCTCTCTGTGCATTTTGCATGCCTGGAGAATGTCGCGGATGTCGCGGCGGAACTTGGTCGGAATCAGCAGGGCGCGGGTCTTATCATCAGGAGCATGGAGGGAAACAGCAAGATTCCACTGGCGTCCATGGAGAGCAAGCTGTTTGATTCCGGGAGTCCACCCGCTGGTGGAAATCGTAACACGGCGGGCGGCAAGAGCAACCCGGTCCGGATCACAAATACGCTCAAGAGCAGCAATCAGATTGTCAAGATTCAACAACGGCTCGCCGATTCCCATGATAACCACGTTGTCCGGAAGAGAACCGATGTTCCGGCAGGCAGCGAAAAACTGTTCGACAATTTCGCCTGCGTCCAGGTTCCGGGTAAACCCGTTGGCTCCACTGGAACAGAAGGCGCAGCGGACCGGGCAACCAACCTGAGTGCTGAGACAGAATGTCATTCGTCCGTCATTTGCCGGAATGACAGCACATTCAATCAGTTCCCCGTCATGAAGCGCCAGAAGAAGTTTCCTTGCACCATCTGCAGATTCAAACACGTTCTCGACTTTGACGGAATCACAGAGAAAGGATTCACGCAAAGCAGCCTGTGCTTTTTTGGAAAGATCCGTCATTTCTTCCGGATTGACGGTCCATCGCTTGGAGATCCAGCGTTCGATCTGTTTTGCCCGGTAGGACTCGATGCCACTCTCTTTGGCAAAACGTGTCAGTTCGTCAACGGATGCCATGCAGAGATACGGGTTCTGCGGTTTTGGTTCTTTATTCGTCATTTTCATTGTCCCTGAGTTCGCCTCTCCATAATGCGAGGCGTTGATTTCTGTATTCCCTGTTGATGAGGCTTCTCCATGCCCGGTCCGGTACCGACGGCACCTCCGGAGCAAGCACATAAATTACTTTTTCATTTGCGGGGAGCTCCAAAGCATTTTTCACTGTCACGATTTTCCCGCCCATGTAATGGCACTCTGGATACAATCCTGCAAGAGTGTTGTATTTGTAGACCGTCAGCCCGTCCGTCTTTCCGCCAAGAGCCTTCCGGAGTTCGAACCCCATATCCCGTCTTGTATGGAGAGCTGCCTTGTAAGGCACTACCGCACCCCAGTACAGCAGTATAAACGCGGAAAAGACCAGGAGTCCCATCTTCCAGATCGGGACTCCTTTCCGCGCCATAAAAAGCGAAAGCAGAGAAAGCAGGACCGACGCCGAACAGTAAATCGTACCAAAGAGAAACAGAAACGGGTCCTGCCGATAAGAAAGATCACGGGACAGCGGCAGTTTTCCCACAAGCTCCGCCGGAAGCAGGCAGAAAAGCAGAGCACCAATTCCGCAGATCAGTGCGGCAACCCCGGCAATCTTGAAGAGCAGCAGATAACGCATGCCGTACCGTCTCACAGCGATCCAGTAATTCAAGCCGATCAGAACCGCCAGAGGAGGAACCAGGCACACGATGTCCCGTCCTTCCGTCTCCGGGGAAAACCAGAGGATGCAGAACAGGACAACAAAGAGGGTCCGGAGATACTTCCCGAGCAGAGGATTCTTATCCAGCTGGATGATCGCCGGACAGAACGGCGCCCAGGCGAAAATACTCCATGGCAGAAGACGGAATGCTGCTTCAAACGGAAACACTACAAGCTGGATCAGATAGGTTCCCGTTCCTTCCGGAGAAGTATAATCCGGCCGGAAGGCACCTGCGAATCCGGCATGCCACCGCGGCAGTCCCCACGCAAGGATGAAGATGAGAATCAATCCAACGGCAAAGACGAATCCGGGTCCGCGGGGTTTCGTCCAAAGTGTCAGCGGACGGCGCAGAAACAGCAGCGGTACAACCGTCATGAAAAGTCCCTGCCAGCCGGCGGTATAAAACAACAAACCGGCGACGAGTCCACTGGCGAGCCAAGCTGCCCCCCAATCGCCTCGCCATGCCCCGAGATCAAACCAGATCAGCCAGCAGGCAAAAATCCCGAGAGCCGTCAGCATGACCGGATTGCCTTCCAATCCTTTATCGATGACGATCATGCTGGAAATCATCACCGCGGTTCCGGCGGCTGCAGCCTGCCACCCCGACGCCCTGTAACAGCAGAGCCAGACAATCATGACGAGAATCGCCAGAGCAATTACCGGAACAATCCGAAGACTGAACTCCATTCCGGCGCCGCAGGAATGAATGACCTTCACAATCAGCGGATACAGCGGAAAAACTCCCGATGCGTTTTCTCCGTGCAGGGTCAGAAGCGGAGGAAACGAAGCAATCTCCCGGACAATTGCAGCGAATGTTCCCTCGTTCCAGTAGAGGGAACGGAGTTCCAGCGCCCACGGAGAAACCGTCAGCAGAAATACCGCGGCAAGAAACAGCACCGTGGAAAAACCGCTGTTTTTTTTCTCTTCATAGATCATGTCGTTTTTCGATTCCTGCCATTTCCGCTGCGGAAAACGGAAGCTGCCGTCAGCGGTATTCCACCTGTCCTTTGGAACCGACACGCCTTGTTCCGTCGCGTCCGTTCTCCTGTTCAAACATGGATTCCCCCGTAGCCCGGAGCATGATGTCGAACGTCTTCAGCGGAGCCTTTCCGCTTTCCCACGGACGCCGATACTCCATTTTGATTCCCGCTTCTCCGGGTCCCGTGACCACATAGGTGAACAACTTTGCCGCGGGAGCTCCGGCGACAGGCTTTGCCGTCCGCCCTTTCAGCGGAACGTACTGATTGTCCACCTCCCGGACAACCATGTCATTGGGAACGCTTCTCATCCAGAGATATCCTGTCGTGGGATTCGCCTCAAGGCGGATGGCGATGGTATCGCCCGTTTTCACTTCAATGACGGACCCGGAATCCTTTTCCGTCAGAACGATCGGTTCCGGAGAGAACATGGCACAGGATGCACAGAGCAGAAGCACCGGAACAGCCGGAAGCAATGTCAGCAGATTCCGCATCTCAGCTGTTCTCCGGGATCAAATGGTTCCGGACATAGTCGCCAACCGTGACGGAAAGGGGACGCGCGGCAAAACCGGTGTTCAACGCATTGAACTTCGTCATATCCGCGCAAGTGTAATACTGATATTTGCCTTTCAGGGTCTCCGGCATGTCGATATATTCAATTTCCGGCGTTCTCCCGAGGGCGCGGAAAACCTCCGTCACAAGTTCATTCCAGGTTTCCGCTCTTCCGCTGCCGATGTTGTAGATGCCTTTGGCGTTGATGCGCATCAGCGCAAGGATCATCTGCGCGACATCCTTTACATAGATGAAATCGCGTTTCTGTTCCCCATCGGCATACTCGGGACGATCAGACTTGAAGAGCTTGACTTTTCCGGTCTCCGTAATCTGTTCAAACGCACGAAGGACCATACTGCGCATTCCCCCCTTGTGCTTCTCGTTCGGGCCGAATACGTTGGTAAACTTCATTCCGGTAATGGAATCAAGAATTCCGCAGCGTTTCGCCCAGAGATCGAACATCAGCTTTGAATACCCGTACATGTTCAGGGGACGGAGCTGATCCATGGCATCTTCGTCATCAACATATCCGTGCTCACCGCCGCCGTAAGTTGCTGCACTGGAAGCATAAAGAAAGCGGATACTGTTCCGGACGGCAAATTCAGCCAGTTCCTTGGTCACATTAAAGTTGTTGTCGGCCAGGTAGGAGGCATCGCGTTCCGTAGTGGAGGAACAGGCCCCCATGTGGATGATCGCTTCAATGCCGCAATCCCGGAAGGCTCCCTCATTCAGACGGCGACGGAAAAGATCCTTCTCCAGATAATCGCTGAATTTCAACGGCCGCAAATTCATCCACTTTTCGGAAGATCCAAGATGATCCACAGCAAGGATATCGGTTTCCCCCTGCTGGTTCAGGGCAGACACCACAGCACCACCGATAAGTCCGGCGGCTCCGGTTACAATATATTTCATCATTCACCTCACCACAATTTAAATACACTGTTGTCACTTTGTTCATGCAGCTGTTCGCTGCGGCGTCCGGAACCGCTTCTCCACGGAAAAACCTTCATATTGTCATTCTGCATTGAGGTCATATCATGACGGCGCTGCTCTTCCGCTTCGCGTTCCGCCACAAATTTTTTCCATTCCTCCCGGGCTTTCCTGATTGCTGGATTTTCCTGTTCAGCCGATTTCGGGGCCTCCTCTTTCTTCCCGTCTTTCGTAGAAGAACAGGAACAGAGGAAGAGCGCAGCGCAAAGGAGAAGTCCCGGAAACAGAAGCAGTCGTTTTGCAAACATACGTCTTCCTTTCTCTACTTTTCTTAAATATGCTTGATCAGCACCATGGTCTGATCGTCTTCCTGTTCTTTATGCACTTCGGAGAATTTGTCCACGGACTCCATGATTGTCTTGATCGTATCCTCCAGGGAATCTCCGCGCGCGCAACTTTGTTTGTAGATTTCCGTCAAACGGGGAATTCCGTAAAATTCATCCTGTTCATTGGTGGTTTCGTTGATCCCGTCCGTGAACATCAGCATGGTGGTATGGGGAGTGATCTCGGTGCAGAGGGTGTCGAAATCCGCCAGCTCGCTCGGCAGAAGCCCGAGCCCCGAACCTTCAGGATTGATGGACCGGATGTGCTCGCGCAGGTAGAGCAGCAGCGGCGTATGCCCCGCACGCGCATACTCCACAGTAGATTCCTTTTTGTTGATCAGACAGCAGCCGAGCGTGATATAACGTTCATCGACAGTATCTCGATAGAGGTTCTCGTTCAGTTCCCGCAGCAGCTCCTTCAGCGAAACAAAATGGTTGATATTCGAGCGAATGAACGAACGGGTCATCGCCATGATCATGCAGGCGGGAATCCCTTTCCCGCAGGCGTCGCCGATAACGACAAGCAGACGGTTATCATCAATCTGAACAAAATCGTAGAAGTCGCCGCTGACCTCCTTCGACGCGCGTGTAAAGGCGTGAATCACAAACCGTCCCCACATCGGGAACTTTTTCGGCATCATCGAGAGTTGAAGGTTGCGCGCAAAACTCAACTCCTGATTGATCCGCTGCTGTTCACTGAGGTTGGAGTACACCTGAATGATGTTCTGCGCAAGCACCACCTGCGAAGCAATGAACTTGAAACGCCCGAACTGCTCCGTGGTGAATGGACTGTCCATCCGCTTGCTGTTGACCGCACAGATGACTCCGGTCACTTTCCCCTCATTCACAAGGGGTACCGCCATAAGCGTATGAATCGGCACGACGGAATTTCCAAGATCGGCGATCCGCGCATCGGTCGATGGATCGGTCAAATAGACATCCTCGCGATTCTGTGCGACCTCTCCGATGAACCCTTCTCCGACTTTGAACCGGTCCCGCTTCAGTGTTTCAAGAACGTATTTCGGTTTGGTCAGGATGTAATCGGCGGCACGGCGGTTGGAAAGCGGCGGAAACGCGCCAAAAACTCCGACCGCACGGAGAAAATCGCCTTCCAGAGTAAACACGCATACCGACTGCGCCTCCACCAGGTCGCCCACATATCGGGCAGTCACATTCATCCAGTTTTCAATTTCATCCGTTGTCCGGATGTTCTGGGCAAAAATATCCAGAAACCGGGTCGTTTCCGCCCGCTTGTGATAGGAATCCGCGAGTTTTCTCCTCAGGATCAGGATCCTGATGCGCATGTGGGTGCAGTAAATTGCAAGACACACCACCAGAGCTGCCAGAAGAATCAGCCAAAAAGTTACTGTCACAATCGTTCCTCGCGTTAAAATATGGATATGCTTACACTTTATCGCATTTTCCCCTATTTTTCAACCCTGAAAATGACTTTTTTTTTCATCCATTCCGGCACTTTTTTTTTCTTCTTCCCTCTTGAATCAAAAGCGCAAAATCACCGGATCATTAAAATTTTATTCAATAAAAAATCAATTTTATTTATAACAATATTGATTTTATTAAAAAAATACAGTATAATATAAAAAATGGAGAAAATCATGCTGAAAGATCATTTTTCCACCCGGTGCCGGAATTGCGGCGGAGAACTGGATATTGAACGACTGGTCTGTGGAGAATGCCGCCTGACCATCGAAGGACGGATCGCCCTGCCTCGTCTTGCGCGCCTGAGTCCTGAGGATCGCGAATTCATCGAATTGTTCGTACTCTCCGCCGGTTCGCTGAAAGAGGTGGGCAAGGCGCTGAAGCTATCTTATCCGACCGTGCGGGCACGTCTCGACCGGGTCATTGCCAACCTGCGCGCTCTGGATGAAAAACAGCGGAATGCCCGCATGGAAATCATCCGGAAACTGGAACAGGGAGAAATCACGGCGGAACAGGCCGCCCGGGAACTCGCCAGAAACCGTTGAACGGAAGGAAAAAATAAGACAGACTTTTTTATTTGTATACAGGACTCTGCTCTTTCTCCTGTGAATTCTTCTGCCGCAGATGATGGCGGCAGCCGCAGATTCTGTGGTCTGGAAGGTCCGGAAGGAAGACTGCCGGAAAACGGGACCGGCGATGACAGTCGCGTTTCCCGGCCCCTGAACGCGGAAAACTCATGCCCGGTAAGCAGCCGGAACTCACTTCCGGAGCTGGAAATGGAGAATCCGGCAGTCGTAGTCGCCCAGGAGTTCTACCCGGATTCCAGCATTGGCAGCACCGAGTCCGGAGAGATCGCGGTACTCCCGGATGCTTGCGGAGTAATCGTTCGTCTGAACCCGGTTCCCGTAACAAGTGACCGTATAGACCGCATCAGGCAGAAGTCCCGGCACACGGATCGGCGGAATTTTGTCACTGAACTGGATCGAAGCGCCAAGCACAAAGACAACCGCCTCCGTCCGGTCAGGCAGAAGATACTCGTAAATCGCATACGGATGCGTATAATTGCTCGCCAGACGGCAGAAGTCCCCGAAATTCGTCACATGCCGGATCTTCTTGTAAAGATCCGTATAGGACCGGATTTCGTCGAGTTCCTCCTCGGAACAGTGCATCAGGTCCTTTCCGCAGGCGAGTGAACCGAGCATTCCGCAATACGCCTGAAATTTCATCGGAGTCCGGCGCAGATTGATTCCGAACATGGAGTCGCTGATATGACAGGCTCCGCCCGCCAGACGGGGATGGTTCACATAGGAAAAATTCTCATGGAGTTTGAGCATGTCGAGCGCATCCTGATTGTCGGAACGGTTCATGCGCCCGAAACAGCGCTGCATGGAGAGATCGGCACGTCCCGCTCCCGCCGCACAGTTTTCCATCAGGAGCCCGGGGAAATCGGAACTCAGCGTTTCGAAGGTCCAATGCAGATTGCGGACGTAATCGATCCAGAACCATCCGGGTCGATCCCCCCACCCGGGCGAGCTTACGAAACAGTTCATATCCAGTTTCAGATACCGGATTCCCGTCTCCGCTACCAGAGCGTGAAGCGAAGCGTAGAGATACTCTGCGACATCGCGCCGGGCAAGATTCAGCATGACGGAATCGCGGTCCACATCGTCGCGCCGCTTCCGGAACGGCGGACATCCCGGATACGCCATTGCCCACTCCGGATGCTGTCGATAGAGTCCGCTTTTCAGCTCGAATGATTCGGGTTCGACCCAGAGCCCGAACTCCATGCCGAGTTTCCGGACCTCCTCGATGACGGGCTTCAGGCCGTTCGGGAATTTTTCCGGATCGGGAGTCCAGTCGCCGAGAAAGGTCTGCCAGCCGTCGTCGATCACGAAGAGTTCCGCACCGATCCGATGCGCTTTGCGCGCCGCGTTGAGAATATTTTCCTCGTTTACATGAATGTTGATGCAGCCCCAGGAGTTGAAGACGACCGGCATCGGTTTTTCCGCAATCTCCTTCGGCAGAAGATGATGAAGCTGATAACGATGGAGAATCCGGCTCATGCCGCTGAACCCTTCCTCGGACCAGCCCCCGCAGAAGACGGGGGTGCGGAACGTTTCGCCATTCTCCAGCACGGGACGGGAATCGAAGTCGTTGATGCCGCCGATGACCGCCGTGTGATCGAACGCATCGCGTTCGACTGTGATCTTCCAGTTTCCGCTCCATTCGACCGCACCGAAAAAGACCTCGCCGGAGAGTTCATCCGCGGAGCCGTCGTCAAGCGCGAAGAACGGTACATGGAACGGACCCGAAAGACCGGTCCGGCTCTCCAGCACGAACTTTCCCTGCGTGACCATGAGCCGCTCCGGTTTTGCTTCCCGGCCCCAGCGACCGGCAAGATGAGTCAGTCGCCAGTCCGCAACGGGTCCGGGCAGCTGCCACGCGGCGGAGGCATAGTTTTCCAGCAGAACTCCGGAGCCTGTCGCATTGTGAAGCTCGCTCCATCGCTCCATCAGGTTCAAATCCGGCAGAAGACGGTAGAAGAGTTTCAAAGTCAGCGCGTGGAGGTTCTCCTCAAAGGAAAGGACCAGACAGTCCGCCTCTCTGACGGCTTCGAGAAAACGGAAACGAGTTGCACGGATTCCATCAGACCAGGTGATTTTCAAGGCACATTCGTCGTAGAACTCCCCATAAAATGCGGGATACTCCTGACAGACTGCGCCGCTCTGCCGCGGCGAACGGTGACGATTCTGCCGGCGGTCATCCAGCGAGGGCAGATCCTCCATCCGATCGAGCTTTCTTCCCCAGTAAAGATTGACAGGACGGTCCTCCGCGTCCAGTTCCAGTGCATACGACATGTTCCCGGCACTCAGCAGAAACCGCCGTCCGTTCCGATCCGATTGAATGTTCATATTCAAATTCCTTTCAGGCATCCTTCGATGATTTCATCCAGATTTCCCGTTGCAAGATTGACAGTGGTGTCAGCACCGCCGTAGTAGACACGAAGTTCCCGCGTTTCGGGATCGACAATTGCACCGGTGGCAAACACAACCTCGGGAATCACGCCCTGCCGCTCAAAGGGCGTTTCCGGCGTGAGCAGGTAACGGTTCATCCGACCAATGATGCGGTCGGGATGCTCCAGATCCAACAGCACCGCGCCAAGACTGTACCGCCAGCCGATAAACGTATTCTGCACGCCATGAATCAGTTCGAGCCATCCTTCCTCCGTTCGAACGGGAACCGCAGGACCGACCTTAAGCCCGTTCCACGGCATGAAATTCCGTTGCAGCAGCGGACGGTGCTCTCCCCAGTGGATCAGATCAGGCGAGTATGAGATCCAGATATTCGCAAATGACTTCTCGTAGGGAGCCCCGACGCTGTACGGTCGGTCCAGACGCACATATTTTCCCCCGATTTTTTCCGGAAAAAGACATGGCACACGGTTGTGCGGCAGCGCAATCACCTCCACTGGTTCCACCGTCCGGAAATCCATGGTCCTGTAAAGCAGGGCGCAGCATCCCCATTCGGAATTCGCGGGACGCATAATGTAGTAGCACCCGTCTTCCGGAAACCAGGTCACGCGGCAGTCGATCGGATGAAAATCAAGACTACCGAACGGCTTTTCCGGATCGACGGAAAACAGCGGCTTTTCCTGTATCTCAAAATGGATTCCGTCAGAACTTTCCGCCACATGACAGCGCGCATGGCGCTCGTTGCGCATGATGACCGAAAGCAGAAGAATCGTCCGACCGTCCGGAGTTCTCACCTGCCCGGGATTAAACACCTGATCCGCCGCCCCGAATGGAAACTCCTCCGGACAAAACAGCGGATTCCCCTCAAAACGCTTCAACATGGATTTGTATTTGATTTCACTCATTGCAACGAAACCATCCTCCTCTTGTTTTGCTTTTTTCTTATTATACTGAATCTCCCCGGCAAAAACAAGAGAAGAAAGAAAGGTTTCCATGCAACAAAATAGCCTAATAATGCAAATAATGCAACAAAAAAAAAGAAATCCGTCTTAAATTTCCGGCAAGAATGAAGAACCTCCCTCGGGAATGCCGGAAATGCGGAAGGTTCAACCGGTGAAGTCAGTTTTCAGCTCGACGTTGTTCAGGGAAAGCGACGCGACATTACAGCAGATCAGCGGCTCCTTTGCATGAATGGTTCCCCGGACGTTGTTCAGCACGATACGTCCGAGCGGCATGACATCACGTCCACGGAAACGAAGCGGTTCCCCGCCTTCCAGCAGGATGTCCGAAAAAAGAATATGATCGAAACGCCCGATTTCCACGCCTTCCTCCACGCTGATCCCGATCGGGAGAGCGGCAACCTGAATCGTAATATCGGAAAATACGAGATTCCGGATCTCGTGAGGCGTCTGACGGAACGGGGTTCCCATCTCCGATTTCCAGTAATGGAGCGGATTGTTGAAATAGATACCGTTTCTGCCTTTGAGGATCAGATTGGAAAAACGGCAGTTGCAGATGAGATCGTCTCCGGGACACCCGATTCGGATCGCCTGACAGGAACTTTCGAGAATGCAGTTCGAAACGGTCAAATCTTCCAGTACGACTCGTCCGGTATCGGCATGCCATGCGTGGCTTGATCTTGCAACCAGCGCATCATCACCGGTGGAAACATGACAATCGGAAATCCGAATATTCCGTCCGCCGAAAAAGTGGATGCCGTCGTTGTTGATCATGCGCCGATCGCCGGAAATATCCACTCCGCGAATCACGATGTTCTCGCATTTGATAAACCACAATGTCCAGCGCGGCGAATCATGAAAACGCACGTTTTCAATCCGGAGATTCCGGCAGTTTGCAAAGTGGAGCATCCGGGGACGTTCAACCGGGCGTTTCCGATAGAAGAACGCATCGGGATCGGAACGGTCATAAAATGCGGGTCCATGCCCCTCAATCAGGCCGAATCCGGTAATGGCGATGTTTTCGGCGTTTTCCGCGGCAAGGAATGCGCGGTTGTGTGCGTCGGTGTGACACTCGCCGAAAAGAGCATCCGGAAGGATGTCGTATCCATCCTGCGAATCGGCGCCCTCCAGGACCGCACCGCAGGCAAAGTTCAATTCCACGTTGCTCTTCAGATAAATTGTTCCGCTGAGATGGGTTCCGGGCAGAAGAACAACTTTTCCGCCGCCCTCTCCGGAAGCCCGGTCGATTGCCGGCTGAACGGGTTCTCCCGGCCGGACTGGAATTTCATGATTCATTTACAGATCTCCTTAAAGCGATGCCTGAAAATTTTCTCTGCGAATACACTCGATGGTACGTCCCCCTTTACGGACAACCCAGTCCACGCACCGGGCAGCGTCCCAGCTTTCCACATGTCCGTCGACCAGCAGGACAGTCGCCCTTCCCTGATGAATCAAATGATATCCGCCGCTGTTCGAATCCTTCAGGAAATAGTAGGGCATCCCATAGTACTCGGAAGAGGTAGAATAATTCACGGAATCCGCGATCATCTGATACGCAGAAGGACGTTTCACTTTTGCAGGATTGAATGCAACCACTCCGCTGGTTCCATTCACGCCCGTTCCGGAAGCATCGACAAAGGGAAGATTCGATTCAATTCCGAGGTCCATTGCCCAGCGGTATCCGCGGATGCCGTAGGTGTAAACCCCCGAATACCGATCGGGATTGGCGGTCGCTGATGGATTGAAACGGGGAGACGGACAGAAAAAAAACTTCGGCAGCGGTGCAGACAACGGCAACTGCTGCAACACCTCCTTGCTCCAGTTTCCGCTCTGAATCACAGACGCTTTTGAAATTGGCCAGAACCCTTTGTTCGCATCCGCATACAGGATGATCTGCAAGCCCACCTGCTTCATGTTACTGACACATTGAATTGCCAGCGCTTTGTTTCTTGCTGAATTCAACGCCGGCAGAAGAATGCCTGCGAGAATGGCGATGATCGCCACCGTGACCAGCAGTTCAATCAAAGTGAACATACGACTTTTCTTCATGGAGCAACTCCTTTCTTCTGATTCCCGGTCGTCAGCTCAAAAAAAGTTGTCGGACCGGATTTTAACTTCCCTGTATGAAAATGGATGAACAGCAAACCGTTCCGGAAGGACACCGGTATCTCCTCCCGGCGTTTGCCGTCAAGACCGAGTGCGTACAATGTCCAGTCCGCAGGAGGAAGCTTCAACGACAATTGCAGTTCCCCTGTCCGGCAGAGAGAAGGATTGTGTCCGAGGAAATGCAGGGTTTCCCGGTCCGCCCCCAGACGCATACCGGTATTGGCTTCTTCCGTTTGGTAGAGCAGAACCAGACGCCTGGAGTCGGAAAGCGTGCTCTCTCCATCCACGGATGTCAGAGCGACACAGCCGTTTACAGAACTGCGGAGCGATGCTTTCTATTCAGGGAAACGCTCTTTCCTGCCGGAACGGCAGCCGCTTCCGTCCGCGGAGTTATAACCAGAAGAGTTTTTTCCGGAGAATCCATCCGCAGTTCACCGGTATCGCTTTCAAAGATCCGCCGTTTTACGTTGCTTCGGTTGCCGGGGGAGAGGATGCCCGTTTTCTTCATGCGTTGCACGGTTTCCTCCAGAGAAAAAGAATCGTTCCGGTTCGCAATGACTTTGGAATACCATCCCTGGGCGAAGATATGCGATACACCCGCCGGTTTCAGACGCAGATCGGCTTTCGGCAGGACGGTTCCCGGAGCAGCAGAAAATTCCGGATATTCGAGCCCGAATCCGGTCATAAGCGTCAGAAGTGTCTGCGAATGATCCAGAGCGTGCAGGGAATTGCCGTTTCTACGCAGGAAATCGCGTGTAACGGATACAACAACCTGATGCGGTGAGGTCCGGACATCCCCTCTCTGAAACAGCTGCGCGGTCAGGAATTGTCCAGCCCGCATCAGCGGCGAAGAACCAACGCAGAAACAGGAGAGTCGTCCAAATCCGGGGTTTCCCTGCACCGCACCGGAATGAATCATCAGTGCACCGCACCCCTGGAAGGCGGAATAAGCACCGAAAAGAATCCCAAGCTCATAGCGGAAGGGATTCCAGAAACAGTGATTGTATTCACTGACGATGAATGGGCGGCCCGCCAGTCGCGTCCCGAAACTGGAGCGCCAGTAGTCCGCGCCTTCCCCGATCGAACTGTTCGAACCGACCACGGAACCGCGACGACTCCAATTCGACGGATGATTGTAATACGCATGGCAGTCACCGACCTGTGCCTGTTCCCAGCGCGCGGCTCCGTGTCCGAGCATCTTCGAAAAGCTGTACGGCACAACCAGTCCGGGATATCCCGCGCTGCGTACAATCGCTCCGCTCCGTTTTGCGCTGAGGCGTGCCCGTTCCTGCCAGAAAAGCGTTTCCCGCTCCGCATAGATTCCTTTCAGGCCGACCGGCAGTTCACACTCCACCTTTCCGTACTCTTTTTTCTGCCATTCAGCAAACAGCGCTTTGGCCCGCGCCCGCGCTTCCGGATACTCGTCAAGGGTCCGCCGCAGATAATTCAGGCCAAGCGACTGTTCATTGTAATATTCCACGAATGCGATCACCGGATCATCCTTCCATGCAATACCGGTATAGGGATTCACATGCCGGAACAATGTCTCCGCCGCAAACCGGAGTGCTGCATACTCCCATTCCCCGTCGAGATACATCATGAGCTTGTGAAAACGACGGTGCGGAAAAGTGTTCTGATATTGATCCGTATACAGCGAAAAGGAAAGGAGAGTCAAATGCAGATAGATTCCCTCTTTTTTGAATTCATCCATCAGAATATCCCAGCGATCCAGAACATCGGGTGAAATCCGGCGGTCACTGCCGGAATTCTCGCACATCTTATCCAGATAACCATGCGTGCGAACGATGCGATATCCCTGACGGCGCGCCTGCTGTGCAAAGTAACGGATCTTCCGGCGGAATTCCTCTCGCGTTATTTTCTCTCCGGAAACCGGGAAAACATCGATTCCATTTGTTCCGAGGAGTCTGACAGGACGGTCCGGGGCTTTTTCAAAGACCAGATTTCCTTCCGGAGAAATCACAAGGCGTCCCAGTTTTCCCGCCGGACGCTCGACCTGTCCCGAAAGATCCAGCGCACTTCCGGGAAGGATCTCCAGCGAATCAAAACGGTACGGAGCCCATTCGCGATCCGCACGGAAGAGAATCGGCTCCCGGGGATGTTCGAGTCTGCACACCCAGCCGTCGGCGCCGGCGCGGACAACAATTTCCAGAGTGTTCTCCCCCGGTTTCACTTCCAGCTTCAAATCTGCATCCGGAGAAAAACGGTTCGCGTTGGTTCCGGTATAAACATGCCTGCCATTCAGGAAAACGTCAAAAAACCAGTCGCCGGAAACCGTCATCCGCAGAGTCCCGTAGTAGTTTGCCCGGAAGCGGTTGATCAGAAGAGCCCGGGAACGGTTCGGACGGAATGATCCCGGAAACACCTTTTCCAGATTGACCTCATTGTTGTTGAAAGAAATGCGTTTTGCCCGCGACTCTTCGCGTTTCGGATTCGGGAAAGCAATCCATTCCCTGTTGAGATCCGCATGGGTCAGCTTCTGAACACCCTCAAGCTCTTCCAGACGAACATCGGAGAGAAGGACATCCCCCGAAAGACGGGTCAGATTGAACAGCAGATGCCCTTTCTGATCCATGTTGCGCGTCACCCGGAAGAGAACGGACAACTCGTGCGAACCGGGTTGTACGGGAAAATCCCGTTCCAGTCCCAGAATCGAATACGGTGCACGGCGCATCTGGTAGACCGTCCGGAAGATTCCCTTTTTCCCGCATCGAAGCCGGAAGGAAAGACGGTACCATGTCTGATCCTTCAGATCCAAGACCTGATTCATCAACCGTTTTCCACCGGCATTTCCGGAAGGAAGACGGAGAAGGAGAGCATTTTCTTTGGCATCCATCGTAAAATTTGCATTCCAGAAACGGGTTCCTCTGGAAAAATCTCCGTTTTTCAGCAGATTTTCCCCGGCAGACAGAATCATTCCGGCAATCATCAGAATCCCTGCCGCAAAACAATGTCCTTTCATATCCGATTCTCCTTCCGCAGTTTTGGATTTCCGGCAACAATCTATCATGGAGAAAATCTTTCCGCAATCAAATTCGTGTCAATCTTATTGCATTTTTGTGCCATATTCTTGCAATCTGTTTCTTCTGTGATATTGGTATTCCGGGACAAGGAGAAAGGGAGAAAGCGCGAATGCAGACACTCATCATGAATCTCAACCAGATTCCCCGCGGAAGCCATGCAGTCTTTCCGCTCCGACGAATCGGTTTTCTGTTTCCAATCCGCACTCAGGCGCGTATGACATTCACCAACAAGCTGGAACTGTGCCTGCGTCTTGCCTCGGATGCGCCGCATGCCCTTGATGAAATCGACGGAGTCGAATACCGGACGACCTTTCCTCATGTGATTTTGAAACTGCCCGGCTCCGTTCATACCTATGAGATTGATTCTCCGCGTGAAGCCGTTTATCTGCAATATGCACCGGAACTTGAAGAAGCCATGCGCGCGGCAGAACTGCTTAACACGCCGCGTGTCTGGCCGGTAGTTCTCACACCGGAAATCTATACGCAGATTTACAATCTCCATCGGATGCTTCAGACTCCCGCAACGCCGGGAGTGATTGAACAGATTGATCTTGCCGCAATGTCTCTCTTCGAACATCTGATCGTGCAGGACCCGGTCCGAAATCCGGTTCCGGAGGAGATTGCGGAACGGATCGGCAGAATCACCACCTATTTTCATCTGCACTTCATGGAAGAGATTCATCTGGACCAACTGATTCTGCGGAACGGTTTTTCCCGGCGCACTTTTTTCCGCTACTGGCAGAGAACACACTCCTCGGGTCCCGCGAATTATCTCTGTGAGCTGCGGATCCGTCACGCGGCGGAACTGCTGCTGGAAACAGCGCTTCCCATTTCAGAAATCGCACAGAAAGTCAATCTCAGAAACATTTTCTATTTCAGCCGCCAGTTCCGCAGGTATTACGGCATGACGCCGAATGAATACAGACGAAATACCGGAACCGGAAAAAACGTGTAGATTCCCCAGAAAAGAGATGATCTTTCGAATTTTCTGCCTGATCATGTTGCTCCGCGAACAAATCAAAAGAGAAAAATTTTTTCTTTTTTTTGTCAGAATTCTGTTTTTTCTACAGGATTTCGTTGAAAAAAAAATAAAACAGTGATACCTTATCAGGAATACAGAAAGGAGTTTGTTATGTCAGGAATCTTCAAGGCGTACGATATTCGCGGAATTTATCCCGAACAGCTGAACGAGGAAATCGCCGAAAAAATCGGCAGGGCGTTTGTCGAGTTTCTCGGTGCGAAGAAAATTGTGATCGGAAGGGATATGCGTCCCCACTCTGAACCGCTGTTCAAGGCGCTTGCCAAGGGAATCACGGAGCAGGGTTGCGATGTCATTGATCTTGGCCTCTGCTCAACGCCCATGACGTATCATGCGAACGGCTTTCTGAAAGCAGACGGCAGCGTCATGATCACGGCATCTCACAACACCAAGGAGTGGAACGGATTCAAACTCTGCCGGAAAGACGATGTCCCCATCAGCGGAGCAACCGGAATTGCCGATATCCAGAAACTCGTGGAAGAAAACAACTTCAAAGCGGCCGACAAACCGGGAACCATCTCCACCTACGACATCGCGGCGGAATACGGCAAATTCCTCCGCAAATTTGCAAAAATGGACCGCAAACTCAAAATTGTTGTCGATTTTGCCAATGCAATGGGCTCCTACGAAATTGCCGGAATCCGCGACCTCTTCGATATCATTCCCATGTATGAACCTCTCGACGGCAATTTCCCGAATCATGAGGCGAATCCGCTTCACACAGAAACGCTCGACGCCATCCGGGCCAAAGTCAAAGAAACCGGAGCCGAATTCGGTGCCGCTTTCGACGGAGATGCCGACCGCTGCGGATTTGTCGATGATCAGGGCAATATCATCCCGATGGATCTCTTCACGGCTCTCATCGCACAGGATATTCTCAGCGACCGCGAAAATGGAACTGTCACCATTCTGTATGATCTCAGAAGCAGCTGGGCGGTCCGGGAGTGCATCAAGGAAAACGGCGGACGCCCGATGATGTCCCGTGTCGGACACGCGTTCATCAAGCAGCAGATGCGCGAAAACAATGCGGTATTCGCCGGAGAGCTTTCCGGACACTACTATTTCTCGGAAAACTACGTCGCGGAATCTCAGGGACTGGCTCTGATTAAACTGGCAAATCTTGTCTGCAAAACCGGAAAGAAGGTCAGTGAACTGGTCAAACCGCTGCGGAAATACTTTGCTTCCGGTGAAATTAATTCCAAAGTCGCCGATACAAAAATCATTCTCGACAAGATCCGGAAAAAATATTCCGACGGTCACATGTTCGAGCTCGACGGCATTTCCGTGGAATACTCCGACTGGTGGTTCAATGTCCGCGCTTCCAACACGGAACCCTTCCTCCGCCTCATCGTCGAAGCCAAGGACAAGGCCACAATGGAGGCGAAACGCGACGAACTGCTCGCTTTGATTCGCGGATAATTTCTTTTTCTTTAATCTCAACTTGCCGCATCTGCCTATTCCGGCAGGTGCGGCTTTTTTGTCTTTTCCGTCATCTTCCGAATATCTCCGTTTATTCTATTTTTGGGATTTCGCCTTCCGGACGACCTGTTGTTCAGCAGAACTGAAACAGCTCCCGGACCCGCATCGAATCTTCGGCTCTTATTCATGATTCAAATTATTTTTTATCATTTCCTTTTCATGGGATTGAAAATAGGGAAAGAGAAGCTATCAGTAATGAGGAGGACTATTTACAGAAGGAGAATCCGACATGTCAAACACGCCCGTTCTGCCGACCTCAAAACAGACGGAATGGCTCCGTTCTGAAATCGGGGTCATTATTCATCTTGATCTTCAAGTTTTTGAAAACACTTACAATTTCCGTGACCAGTGGGGTTACACGCCCAGCCCTGAAATTTTCCGGCCGACGGAACTGAATACGGATCAATGGATTTCCACGGCGGCAGAAGCCGGTGCAAAATATGCCATTCTCGTAGCGAAACATTGCAGCGGATTTTCTCTCTGGCCGACCAAAGCACACTCCTACAGTGTTGCGAGTTCTCCCTGGAGAGAAGGAAAAGGCGACATTGTAGCGGATTTCATCGCATCCTGTCGGAAATATGGACTCAAACCGGGAATCTATTGCAGCGCGTCCGCCAATGCTTATCTGCGAGTGGACAATCCCGGAACTGTTGTCGGAGGCACAGCCGAGGACAACCGGAAATACAATGAAATTGTCATTCAGCAACTTACGGAACTCTGGAGCAACTATGGTCCGCTGTTCGAGCTTTGGTTTGACGGCGGGGTCCTGCCCGTGGAGCAAGGAGGCCCCCCCGTTGCAGAACTCCAGAGAAAACTCCAGCCGGATGCCATTGTGTTCGGAGGACCTCTGGGCTGTCCGCACCGTATCCGCCATTCCGGTGCGGAAGACGGTACAGCTGTACTCCCCGCCTGGGGGACGGTCGATTCCATCCATCCAACCCGCTCGGGCAATCCGGATGGAGATGAATACATGCCTATTGAATGCGATCTGCCAAATCGCAATCCGGTTCGCTCCTTTCAGGGCGGCTGGTTCTGGCATGAGGGACAGGACGATGCCGTTCATCCTGTCGCAACCCTCGTGGACCGATACTACAAATCCGTTGGCAGGAACTCCAATTTTCTGATCGGCATGGTCATTGACAACCGGGGTCTGGTTCCCGAAACAGACCGGACGGTTTTCCGGGAATTCGGAAATGTCATCCGCCGCATCAACAGCCTGCCGCGTGACACCGTTTCCGGAACAGGCAACATTCTGGAACTTGACATCAAGCGGAATCAGGAAGTCTCCGAACTCCTTCTGCGGGAGGATTTCACCCGGGGAGAACGGGTCCGTGAATACCGGATTGACGCTTTCGACGGGACCTGCTGGAAACCTCTCCTCAAGGGAGAAGGAATTGGTCACAAACGACTTCTCAATTTCCCGAAACTCCATGCTGAAAAACTGCGTCTGGAGATTCTCCATTCCGCAGGGACTCCGTTGATTGAAGAGTTTTCCGCCTATCTTCGCGCCCCTATCGTCGAAGCTCCCGAGATCAGACGCGACAAAGATGGCATCATCACAATTTCTGTTCAGGACGAATCCGAAGTCCGTTACACCCTCGACGGAACTCTTCCCACGGTTGATTCCTCTCTTTATACCGGTCCGTTCAAGGTGGATCGCCCCGGATTTATCCGAGCTGCCACAATTCCTCTTGCCGGATTTGATCCGGCCTTCCCGGAACTGAAAACAAATTCGGTGGCGGAACTCCATTTCGGCATTGCCGATACCGACTGGGAAGTCCTTTCTGCCGACAGCGAATATGATGAACAGAATCGAAAGGAAAATATCCTCCAGAACAACATCTATCCGTGGATCAGTGGAAAAACGGCCGATCTGCCCCATGAATTCATTGTTGACATGAAACGTCCATACGATGTTCGCGGATTCATCTACACCCCTGCGTGGCAGCCGGGACACATACTCAAATATGAATTCTATGTCGGTGACACTCCCGATAATGTCAACACATTTCTGGGCAGCGGTTCTTTCGGCGACATCCTGAATATGCCGATTCAGCAGGTCGTCCGCTTTGAAAAAAGCACCAGGGCCAGATACTATCGTTTCCGGGCAACGGCAAATGCCAGCGGACGCCGCTATACTTCCGTCTTCCGGATGGAGATCATCACCGATTAAATAAATGCCCGAAGGACAGGAGCCGAAGGGCAGGTGCAGGTCCGTGACCTGCTTCGGTCCAGCTGAACAAGCTGGGCGCCCAAAGGGCAAAACTCCATATAAAAAGTAATATTAACGTTAATGCTGAAGTTCATGTTAAAATGAATTTTCAAGAAGATTTCGTGCTCCGCACGACCAGCGTTTCGCCGCTGGACCGCGACAAGGACAACGTCCTTGACCCGAGAAAAATGCTCTCGCATTTTTCCGTATGTTTTTGACTTAGTCTTCCGAAGATTCCATCATCCCGCCCCGTCGCGCGACAATGTAATTGCAGATGTTGTCGCCCGTGACATTGCACGCTGTTTCAAACATATCCAGCAGCGGGTTGATTCCGATTGCAAGTGCCACGACCATTGCCACCTGCGCATCCGGCAATCCGAGATTCGTCAACACCAGAAAGAGAAGAAAAATACTTCCTCCCGGAATTCCACCCGCACCGATGGATGCCAGAACAACAGAAAAGATCAGAAATAAAATCTGAAAAATCCCGAACGGAAGTCCAAACAGATTCACCGCAAGAACCGCAAAAACCGGTAAATGAATGCACGCGCCATCCATATTGACTGTCGCCCCCAGCGGAAGAGCGAATCCGGAAAGCTCGGAACGAATCCGCAGTTCCCCTGCAGTCCGGAGAGAAATCGGCAGAGTTGCCGCACTGGAACGCGTCAGAAACGCCGTAAGAATTGGTTCCTTGAGTTTGTTCAGCAGACGATACGGATTCTCCCGGCATAGGATCAGCACCAGCAGAGGATAGATCAGGAAAATCATCAGCAGCACCCCAAAGATCACACACCCTGCGATCTGAAGATACGGACCGAAAAGTTCCGGTCCGTACAGAGTGAAATTGACCGTTGTCAACGCAAACACACCCACCGGAAAATATTCCATGACCCAGTCGATGATCTGATAGGATACATGAAGCGCGGCATCCAGGATTTCCAGCAGTTTTTCCACAGCTCCGGACATCGGCTGTTTCGCATGATATCGCTCAATTACAGTTCTTGCGGCAAGACCAAAAAGAATGGAAAACACAATGATCGGCAGAAACTTTCCTTCGGCAAGCGCCTGAAACGGATTCATGAAAAGATCATTCAGAAACTGAAGAAAAGAAGGTCCGCCCGATGCTCCCGCTTTCATATTTCCCGCCTGAGCCAACAACGAACCGGAAAGAGCATTTGCATTTTCCATCGCAGGATTCATCAGATACGCGAGGCCTGTTCCGAACGCTGCTGCAAAAAACGAGGTCAGAAAATACCAGACCACCACCATCAGCCCCAGTTTTCCAAACTGTTTCAGAGGCAGACTGGCCGCACCTGTGACAAGAGAAAAGAAAATGATCGGGATCACCACCATTTTCAACATTGCAATCAGCACCGTTCCAAACGGCGCAAGAACGGTTGTCACTCCGCTTGCAACGCCCTCTCCGTACATTGCCGAAAGGCGGGAACAGAGAATTCCCGCCGCAATTCCAAGAGCAAACGCAGTTACAATGCGATAAATCAATGGTACTGCAAAATATCCCGATATCATTTTTTTCCACATGAGTCATTCTTCCCGGTTTGATTTTTGCTGCAGTTTCAATTAATATATCGTTCCGACTGTCGATTGCAACAGGCTTTGAGGATTCTTTTTCCCGCAGACCGGAATCCGCAGGCGGCCTTCCCGCAAAACTCCTCTCAGCGGACACAGCGAACCAGATGAAAATAAATCGCAGCACACCAGACCCCTGCCAGAATAATCCAGAGAATCACGCCGTGAATCACCGGGGTAAAACCAAGTTCCTTCAATTTTTCCCGGCTCAGATTCGCACCAATCAAAAACAGAGTGACAATCATCAGATATTTGGAAATTTCTTTCAGGAAATGTCCACCATCCGCTGTTGCGGGAATCCATGTGACCAATGCAGCCGCAGCAAGAAATCCGGGAATGAACCATGGAATCCGAATTCGAATCTTCCGTTTTTCCCCCTCAGCAGGCACAACAGCAAAGCAGGAAAGAAACAGAGTGACCGGAACAATCCACAGTGCACGCGCCAGCTTCACGGTTGTCCCCACCTCCAGCGCCGTGGAACCATACTGCATGGATGCACCGACAACTGAACTGGTATCGTGAATCCCCAGAGCGGACCAGTATCCGAACTGAACCTCGTCCATTCCGAGTGCGCGCCCGATTGCCGGAAACACCAGCAGAGCCACCGCATTCAGCGTAAATACCGTTGCGGAAGCAATCGCAACATCATGAGCCTTCGCTTTGAGAACCGGAGCGGCAGCGGCAATCGCACTGCCTCCGCAGATCGATGTCCCGACACTGATCAGGTACATCGTATCTTTTGCCAGTCCCATCCGTTTGCCGAGCAGAATTCCGAGTCCGATCCCGGCAGCTATTCCAAGAAAAGTATATACCATTCCGTTGGCTCCCGCACGCAGAACATCAATCAGGTTCATGCCGAATCCCATCCCGACGATGGAGGCTCCCAGAAGCGTCGAAGTCAGCCGTCCCGTAATCTCCGCAAACGGATTCCCCCAGACAACAGCAAAGATCACTCCGGCAATCACCGCAACGCCCGGCGCATAGTCCCGGACCGGGGAACACAGCCACGGCAGAAGAAAAAATGCCGCAGCAATCATCAAAAACGTCCCTTTGTGAACTCCATCTTTCCAATTCATAAACTCATCTCCTTCCTGCTTTTGAGTTTTTTTGTGGAATGGAGACGTACTATAATTCCGAAAAACAAAATTAAAAATTATTTACATTTATAGATTGATAAATAAAATTTATCATATAAAGTATCTCTATCCTTCATTTCAGGAGAGGACACGGAAGATGATTGATAAAAAACTGAAGATATTCCACACGGCAGCGACCCTGAACAATTTCACGGAAGCCGCCGCCGTTCTTGGCATGACCCAGCCAAATGTAACACGGCAGATTTTTCTCCTGGAACAGGAACTGGAGACACCGCTTTTTGAACGCGACGGACGCAGGGTGTATCCGACTCCCGCGGGGATCGCCCTTCTGAAAGAAACGGAGCGCCTTCTGGCAGATGCGGAACATCTGCGGAAAACAGTCCGCTGCGCAGCGGAGGGAATCCGTCATTACCGGATCGGAGGAACGCTTACCGCCGGAGGATTTCTTCTGCCGGACTGCATTGCCGCGTACATGGAATCGCATCCATACTGCAGCCTGGAACTGCATGTGGGAAACACCCGTGAAATTGAGGAGCTGCTGAATACGCATCGTCTGGATGCCGCACTTGTGGAAGGGCCTTTCGACCGGAACCGTTTTTTTGCGGAACCATTCCTTGAAGATGAACTCGTTCCAGTATTCTCTCCCGGCTTCTGCGAAACAAGATTCCCGTTACAGCACTATCTGGAAACGGGGAATCGCCTTGTTCTCCGGGAAGCAGGTTCCGGCACCCGGTATTATTTCGACCGCTTTCTGGAAGAAAATAAATTGCCGCGCCCGCATTCGGATTCCATTGTGGAGGTAAACAGTTTCGACGCACTGAAACGGTTTGTCCGCCGCGGACTCGGCATCAGCGTCATTTCCACTCTCGCGGTCATGGACGAGCTGGCTTCAGGACTTCTGGATGCAGGACGCTTCACAGAAGGCAGAATTTTCCGGCAAATGAACTTCATCTACACCGCAACGGAAAACCTGAAATTCGCAGAGGATTTCATTGCCTTCTGCCGACGCAGGAAAAACCGTCTGCCCGGCATCAGCCGAACTCCGGAGAGACAAAAAACACGACCTGTCAATCGAATGAACCCGTAACGTACTCCCGTATTTCAGTACGGGATCGATAAAAATCCTGAAATAATCGTGTTTCCCGTTTTTCTTCCCCGGAAAGCGTGCTATATTTTTATGATTGACAACTTGTCCTAAGGAGTGTGCATCATGCAGGGAATCTGTTTCATCGGAGCCGGAAAAATGGCCACCGCCATTGCCACCGGACTCGTCCGGAAGAAGATCGGCGCGCAAATTCATACTTATGATCCGGCGGTCAAGGCCGCGGAACAGTTCTGCCGGAAGACCGGAGGAACCGCATATCCCTCGCCCAAAGAGGCTCTGGAGGGAACCGGTATCATTCTGCTTGCGGTCAAGCCGCAGTACCTGGCAGAAGCAGTGAATGCGTTCCGGGATGAGATCGGAGACCGTCTGGTGGTTTCCATCGTTGCAGGAGCGACCATCGCAAGCCTGGAAAACCTGACCGGGACAAAACGCATTGTCCGGGTCATGCCGAATACGCCGGCGCTGGTCGGGGAAGGTATGAGCTGTATCGCGGCGGCATCCGGAGTTGCCGAAGAGGACCTCTCTGCCGTGGAAACGCTTCTTTCCTCAGTCGGTCTTTGCCGGAGAGTGGAAGAAAAGCAACTGGATGCAGTCACCGGACTCAGCGGAAGCGGTCCGGCTTTCGTATTGGAATTCATTATGGCGCTCGCAGACGGGGGCGTTTATGCGGGACTCTCCCGCGATGCCGCACTGGAACTTGCAATCCAGACTGTCCTCGGCAGTGCAAAACTCGCCCGGGAATCCGGAACGCCGGTCGGCGAACTGCGCGATGCGGTCATCTCTCCCGCCGGGACCACCTCGCGCGGAGTCATGGAACTGGCGAAGGGTGCATTTGCCGCGACTGTGGTTTCCGCAGTTGTTTCCGCAGCGGAACGGTCCGCTGAACTCGGTGCTCTTGCCGCAAAGAAATAAGCAGGGAATGTATGTCAGCTGATCTTTTTTTAGCCTGGAAATATTTCAAGCCGAAACGCAGTGCAGTTTCCGTGATTACACTGATCTCGGTGATCGGAGTTGCACTTGGAGTCGGAGTCCTCATCGTGGTGCTGGCGGTCATGACAGGTTTTACCGATAAAATGAAGGAAAAACTTGTGGATACCACTTCCCATGCACAGGTTTATGGTTATACGGGAGCGATCGCCAACCCGGAGGAGGTTGTGAAGAAAGTCGGGGAACTCGGGGGAAGCGCTGTTCCGATTGTCGCATCCCCCGTTCTTCTTCAGGTAGGGGAAAAGTTCATCCCGAAACAGCTGGTTGCGTTTGATCCGGAACAGGATCAGGGCAACGTCAAACTGGAAGAGGCGCTCCTGGACGGGACGGGGCTCAAACTCGGACGCAATGAAATCGTCATCAGCTATCTGACCGCGCGGGATTTGAATGTCGGAGTCGGAGACAAGATTCTTCTGCACTCCCCGTCTCATCTTGCCGGACTGGTCAAACGAGACAAAAACGGCAAGCTCGAACTCAGTTCCGAAGCCTATCTGCCGGGCGAATACAAGGTTACCGGCATCTTTTCATTCGGGAAATATGATTTTGACCGTGATGTCATTTTCCTGAATCTGGAGGATGCAGATGAACTCTTCGGCCTGCCTCTCGGCGCCGCGACAAGCGTCTATCTCTGGACCGCCGATCCGTTCCGCATGGATGGTTTCATGCAGAAAGTCAAAGAAAATCTTCCCAACTATCGCGTCTATTCCTGGCAGGAATTGAACAGCCGTCTTCTGGGAGTGCTGAATGTGGAAAAAAACATGCAGTTTTTTCTGCTGGCATTCATTGTTCTGGTAGCGGCGTTCAGCATCACGAACACGCTGATCACAACCGTGATCCAGAAAACCCGCGAGATCGGCGCGTTGAAATCCATGGGGGCGTCCTCTGGAACCGTGATGAGAATTTTCATTTTGCAGGGGTTTTTCGTCGGCTTCATCGGAACGCTGTTCGGAATTGCGCTCGGGGTTCTGGTGGTCCGCTACCGGATGGCGATTCTGCACGGGCTTCGATTCATCACCGGACAGGAAATTTTCCCGAAAGAGATCTACGTCTTCAGCGAACTTCCCGCGCATATTGTTGTAACGGATGTTCTCTGGATCGCTGTCATTTCCATTGTTCTGTGCACCTTCGGCGGAGTGATTCCCGCATTCAGGGCCGCCAAACTTGATCCGGCAGGAGCGTTGAGATATGAATGAAGAATCCGTAAACATCCATGCGTCCGTGCCGGAACCATTTGTTTCCGCACAGATGATCACGAAATCGTTTCAGATCGGCCCGACCCGAATCGATGTGCTCAAAGGCGTCACCCTTTCAGCAAAACGCGGAGAATGGCTCGCACTGACAGGCGCTTCCGGCAGCGGAAAAACAACCCTTCTGGACATCGTCGGCACAATCTCGCGCCCGAACACCGGAAGGCTGATCATCGACGGAACCGACATCTCCTCTCTTTCCCAGAGAAAAACGGTGATGTTCCGTCGTCGGAAAATCGGTTTTGTATTTCAGGCGTACCACATTCTTCCGGAGTTGAACATTCTTGAAAATGTCATGCTGCCGGGACTGCTCGACGGAAAAAGCGCCAGAGTCTGCCGGGAACGCGCAAAGGAACTGCTGAACCAGGTGGGGCTTTCCCATCGGATTCTGCACCGTCCGAATGAACTCTCCGGCGGAGAGCAGCAGCGAGCGGCAATCGCCCGCGCTCTGCTGAATGCGCCGGAACTGCTTCTGGCAGATGAACCAACCGGTAATCTGGATTCCGTCACTGGAAAAGGAATTCTGGACATCTTCCATGAAATTCACAATTCCGGACGGGCAACGATCATCATGGTAACACACGATAAAACGGTCGCATCCCTTGCGGACCGCGCCATCGAACTGCGCGACGGACTGATTTTCAACTGATTCATCCCAGTTCTTCCTGCTCAGAGAAAAACAGGACTGTTCCGGAACGACATCGGAAGGGATCCGCTTCCCCTCCCGGAAAAGGACGGACTTGACAAACCGTCCTTTCCGTGATATTTTTTCATTTATTCACGAAATCTCCGACGATTTTATGAAAGGGAAACCGCCACAATGAGTCCGAAAATACTGCTGATCGAAGATGACACCTCCATCTGCGACATGACAAAGATGAATCTCAACATGAACGGTTTTTCACAGGTTTCCTGCGCATCGTCAGGGGAGGAAGGACTCGCCGCTGCGGCACAGCAGCTTCCTGATTTGATTCTGCTCGACATCATGCTGCCGGGAATCGACGGATTGACCGTCTGCCGGAATCTGAAAAACAATCCCGCTCTGGCAGACATCCCGATCATCATGCTGACCGCAAAAGGCGAGGAAAACGATATCGTTCTCGGCCTGGAAATGGGAGCCGATGATTACGTCACCAAACCTTACAGCAGCAAAGTTCTCGCGGCACGGATCGCAGTTCAGCTTCGGAAAAAGCACACGGTCCGGAAAGAGGAGGAACTCCGGAGCATCCTGCACGGTCCGCTGGCAATCGACCTGATCACCCACAGTGCGACCTTGAACGGAACCCCCCTTCCACTGACTGCGGATGAATTCAAGACTCTCGTCCTGCTGGCATCCAATCCGAGACGCGTCTTCACCCGCAATCAGATCATCCGGGAAGTCAAAGGAGACAATTATCCCGTCACGGCACGCGCCATTGACATGCACATCGTCAACCTGCGCCGAAAACTCGGAGACTGGGCGGATCACATTGAGACCATCCGCGGAGTCGGTTACCGGATCGCGGGAGAATAGGCTCATGGCAAAAAAAGACACCGCGCTTCTTTTTGTCCCGGCGATCATCGGAACCATCATCATTCTTGCGATCCTTCTGCTGGATCTTCAGCTTGCAGACTTCCAAAAAGCCTATTTTCAGGAAGTGGCGGAGGAAACCAAACGCAACAATTTCTTTCTGGTTCGCGCATTCCGTGACCTGCTGGAATCCAAACAGCTTGACAAAATGCACCGGATGCTGAATAAGAATCATGGACCCAATCCAATGATTGTCAAGATTATCGCACGCGGGAAAGGCGTGATCATGGAAACCGAAGGAGTCCCGAAATATCTTGTCGAACATATCCGGGAACCTGAAATCAAAGGACTGTTCAAAAAAAATCATGATGAAGACGTTCTGGTCAAATTTGACCGCACCCTGAGCTCCTTTATGGTCTATCACTCCACCCGATTCCGAGTCGGCAATCAGGACTATGTTCTCGTCATGGCGTCCAAGTGCAACAGCATGACCCTTCTGATGCAGCAGACCAGGCGCGGAATTCTCATTCTTACGATTCTCGGTGTTCTCTCCACTCTGGCGCTCATTTCCTATTTCTTCATCTGGATTCGATCGCCGCTGAACCGGCTGTTTGCGAGCATGTCCAGAATTGCGGCAGGAGAGCTGGAAAGCCCGATTTATGTTCCGCGCAGCGGGTTGATCCACGAAATCGCCCTCTGCCTGCAAACTTTAACGGAACAGCTGAAAAAACAGATTCTTTCCCTCCGGGACGGAGCCAATGAACGGGAAGTGATTCTGAATGCCCTCTCCGAAGCCATTCTTCTCATTGACGAAGAAGGAAATGTTATCCGCTGGAATGAAACAGCCAAAAACCTGTTCTACCCGGACCGGAATGGGAAGGAGGCAGGAATGCCCGACTGTCCTGTGGAACTCCGGAACTGTCTCATTAAAACCGGCAGTTCCGTTTATACGGAAAAATGCACACTGGAACGCAGCGGCAGAACATTTCAGCTTCTGGTCAAGGCGGTCTCCTTTACTCGTGCGGAGAAGCGCTTTTTCCTGATTTCCGCGACGGACCTGACGGATCTGAGCAAGCTGGAAGCCTCCCAGCGGGAGTTCATCGCAGCAATCTCCCATGAAATGAAAACCCCGCTGACAGGCATTGTCGGTGCAGTCGACGCGATCGGCAACGGAGCACTCGACAACGAAGAGTACAAAAAACGCTGCATTGACACCTTGACAACCCAGTCGGAACGCCTGCACACACTCCTGCTGAATTTTCTGACCCTGACCTCTCTGGAAAATGTCGGACACAAAACCGAAAACGACTTTCTTCCGGTTCAGCCTCTCGCCGTACTTCGCGGTGCAATGGAGGTCTGTCGCCCGGCTGCGGAAGCGGCAGGAATCGAACTGGCGATCACCTCCTGCGATCCGGAAGAAGTGCAGGGCGACTCCCAGCTTCTCCTGCAGGCGTTGAACAATCTGATCACCAACGCAATCATTCACAGCGGAACCAGACGCATCGAACTTTCCGCACACCGGGTGGAAAACCGGATTGATTTCTGTGTGAAAGACTTCGGCTGCGGCATCCCGGAGGAACACAGGGAACGCATCTTCAAACGGTTCTACCGGGTTCCTTCCACCGGGAAAAAGCAGAGCGGAAGCGGAATCGGACTGGCAATTGTCAAACACATTGCATTCCACCATCACGGAACTGTCAGAGTCTGTTCCGGCGAAGGCGGAGGATCGGAGTTTCATCTGTTTCTCCCTCTCGAATCAGACGGAACAGGCGATCCCTGATTCTGATTGAGAGCAGCTTTTCGTTTCCGCAACTTTGTTTGTCTGCCTGAAATCAATATTTTGTCAATATTTTGTCAAGGATGTTGCAAGTCGGCAGGAACGGGCTACTGTATGGAAAAAAATTCATAACATTGTTTTTATCATAGTATGGAAGGAGCGATCATGGGCAGATTTTCAAAATTGCTGGCATTGCTTGCTGTTGCCGGAGTTGTTTCCGGGCTTGTCGGATGCCGCAATCAAAAAGAGGATAAGAAGGTGGCGGAACGCGAAGTGCGCGTAACGCTTGAGCCGTTGCAGAAACGTGTGTTCCGTCAGCAGATTCCGGTTCAGGGAACGGTCTGGCCGGTGGAGTATGCAACGATCTCCGCGAAAATCAGCGGCACGCTGGAACTTCTGAAAGTCGATGAAGGAGATGTCCGGAAAAAAGGCGATACGCTCTTCGGCATCGACCGTCAGATCCTGAAAAACCAGGTTACTGTGCAGGAAGATGCGATCAAGGTCAAAAAAGCTGAGCTGGAAAGCTCGAAAATTGCTCTGAAGACCGCCGAAATCACAAAACGAAAAGCGGAACTGGATTATGAACGCTTCCTCCGTCTCTGGCAGTCCAAAGCGACCAGTCAGTCGGAATTCGAAACCTACGAAACAAATTTCAAAAAAGCGGAAATGGACATTCAGAACGCCAAGGCCGCCATCATCAATGCGGAAGCTCAGCTCAAGCAGGCGGAAAGCAATCTGGTCATTGCGCGCAAGAATCTTGCCGATTCCGTCATTACGGCACCGTTCGACTGTATCGTCACAGACAAGTATATTGAGGAAAACGAATACGTCAGCACCGGGCAGAACATCATGAAACTGGAAAACCAGAAGGTGCTGGAAGTCATCTGTTACATCAGCGCAGTTTATTACGATCAGGTGGTTCCCGGAAAGACCCAGGTGCGTTTTCTGATCGCGGGGGAGGAGAAGGGAAGAGGTCCCGTCACTTATAAAGCCCCGAGCATTGATCCGGAAAGCAGAACGTTCAAGCTGAAAATTCTGGTTCCCGAAAAAGTGCCTCTCGTCAGCGGAATGCTCTGTGACCTGAGCATAGTCCTTCAGGAGAAAGAGGCATACGGACTTCCTGCCGACGCCCTCCTGCTCCGTGCGAACGATCGTTATATCGTCTATGCGGTGGACCCGAACAACCGTGCAAAAAGTTTCAATGTCATCCGCGGCATTGTGGATGGCAAGTACTGTGAAGTGGTGAACGCAGCGGAACTGCTGAAGGAACGTTTTGTCGTGACAGGACAGACCTTCGTCAACAACGGTTCGCTTCTGCGGGCGATCAACCAGAAATAACGGAGGTCGTTCATGTTTTTAAGCAAGTGGTCCGTTCAGCGCCCGATCGCGATGACAGCGTTTATCATCGTGCTGGTCATGATCGGCATCAGTCTCTATCCGAAAATCAGCATCGACCTCCTGCCCAACATGGAGATCCCGACCGTGCTGGTCCGTTGTGAATACGAAGGCGCCAGCCCGACGGAAATCGAAGTCGAAATTGCCAAACGCATTGAGGATGCAGTCTCCTCTCTGGACGGCATCAAGCATGTAACCAGCGTCTCCATCGAAGACGAAGCGCGCATTCAGCTGGAATTCAATATGGGAATCGACGTGGATGTGGCAGCAACCGACATCCGTGAAGCATTGAACCGTATCCGCGAAGATTTCCCCGACGGAGCAAAAGAACCGACAATCCGGAAAATTGACACCAACGCAACAACCGTGGTTCAGGCGTTCCTGGTCGGAGACCGCACACAGGACGATCTTTATGATTACGCTGACGATGTTATCGCAGACCGCTTCTCCTCGGTCCCCGGCGTCGGCGAGGTCCGTGTCTACGGAGCCAACGAAATGCAGATTCATGTTCTGCTGGACCGCGCAAAACTGACTGCGATGAATCTCTCGATCAACGACATTGTCGCAAAACTCGAAGCGAACAACGTCCGCAAACCCCTCGGCCGAATTCAGTTCGACAAAGGGGAAAAGAACGTGACTTTCGACGGAGACTTCAAGGATTTTGAACAGATCAAGGCCCTGGAAGTCGGCAAATTCAAAAACAAACGCGTCTATCTGCGCGATGTCGCCGACGTCAAATTCATGAGCCGCGAAGTTCGAAGCAAAGCCTACGTCAACGGCGAACCGGCCGCACGCTTCCGTATCGTCAAAAAAGGCGAAGCCAACGCAATCGAGGTCATCAACGGCATCCGCCAGCGCTTTCAGACCATGATCAAAAACGGAGAACTGCCGACCGGCATGAAACTCGTCTGGTTCACAGACTCCGGAGCTTTCATTCAGGCATCCGTGGACGATGCCTGGAGCAGCATCCTGACCGGTATCATCCTGACCGCCATTCTACTGTTCCTGTTCCTGCATGAACCGAAATCCACGTTCATTGTCATGATATCCATGCCAATCTCCGTTGTAGTCACATTTGCGGTGATGGCCTATTTCCAATATTCCTTCAACATCATGACGCTGCTGTCGCTGGGATGTTCCGTCGGCGTGCTGGTAACCAACTCCATCGTGGTGATTGAAAACATCTTCAAGCATCTGGACCGCGGCGAACCGATCAAAACAGCGGCGGAGCGCGGAACCAGCGAAGTTATCGCGGCGGTATCCGCCAGTGCGCTGACCAACGTGGTGGTGTTCGTTCCCGTCATGATGATGACCACTCGAATCGGAAGCATGATGGTGCCGTTTGCAGGAGTCATGGTCGGAGCAACACTCGTTTCGCTCTTCATCAGCTTCACACTGACACCGATTCTTGCATGCGTCCTGCTGAAGAAAAAGAAAAAACAGGCCGTGGAAGGAAAAACCTTCCTCCAGAAAATGTTCATTCCGTGGGATACCGGATACGACTGGCTCTGCAGGAAGTTCGATAAAAGCATCGAATGGACCGCCCGTTTCCCGAAAACTCTCATGCTCGTGGTTCTGGCACTTGCCGCTGCTGTCTTTTTCTTCGTGGTTCCCCAGGTGGGGCTTTCCTTCCTGCCGTTCTGCGACCAGGGAGAAATCCGCATCAAATTCGAATTCCCGACCAACTACAATCTGGAAACAACAGATAAGCTGATCCGGGAAGCGGCGGATCATCTGAAAAAGTTCGACTTCATCCGCGGTATGTCGATTTCCGTCGGAGACTCCGACGGTGGAAGCGGACAGGTCAGCTCCGCCGTCTATCTGGGACAGATCAACCTCCGCACCACCGACAAATTTGAACGCAAGGAATCCATTTATGACCTCCAGGCTCTCCTCCGGAAAGAGCTGGCCTATCTGGACAACTGCCGCGTCACCCTTTCGATTCCGCCGACGTTCGGCGGAAGCGGTGCGGAAATCCGCTGCGTCATCAACGGACCTGATCTTGACGTTCTCGAAGCGGCGGAAATGGAGGTCATGGAAAAACTCCCCGCCCTCGGAATCACCCGCGACCTCGACTCCAGTCGTCGTGAGCGCAAACCGAACATCAACATCACTCCGCGTCGAACCGTTCTTCAGAATCTGAACATGTCGGCAAACGACGTCTATGAATATCTGCTGGGCTCTCTCGACGGAATCGAAGTCGGCGACTATCGCTCCGGCGCGAGAACGTTTGACATTCGTGTCAAAAACCAGAAAGAGTACGGCGAAGAACAGCTTCGGCAGAATGCGCCGACAACCAAGGACAACAATCCGCTGGGAACCGAAGTCCTCGCGGAAATCACGGAAGACACCCGTCCTGTCGTCGTAAACCGTTATGACAAGGTCCGTACCATGTGGCTCTACGCGAACACCGCACCGGGAATGGCGCTTGGAAATGTCTCGAAAGCGATCGGCGACATGGCGCTTCAGGCTTTGCCGCCGGGGTATGGTGTCCGCATGAGCGGAAGCGTCGAGCTGATGAACGAAACGGCTCAGGAGTTCATCCATGTCATTCTTCTGGCAACCGTTCTGACCTATCTGCTGATTGCGGCAATCATGGAATCCTGGACAAGACCGTTCCTCATCATGTTCACGGTCCCGCTCGGATTCCTCGGGATGTATGCAACTCTTTGGGTCGCAAGGATGTCGATGTCCATGATGGGACTTCTCGGCGGTGTCATGATGATCGGAATCGTGGTGAACAACGCAATCCTGATCATGGACGAATGTGCTGCACTGGTCAGCTCGGGTGTAACAACCCACAAGGCAATGCTGCAGGCAACCCAGGCAAAGTTCCGGCCGATTGTGATGACCTCCATCGCATCCGTCGCCGGCATGCTGCCGATGGCATTCGGAACCGGACTCGGATCCGAACTGCGGGCAAGCTGCGGTATGGGTGTTGTCGGAGGACTGACGATCGCATCCCTTCTGACTCTGTATGTCATTCCCGCGCTCTACTTCATCTTCGTGCATGATACAGCCAAGCCGCGCAAACACACATTCCTCCGTTTGATCTCCCGTCTGCGCAGGAATAAAAAAACGGCGCCGGCTTCCGTCTGACAGACTCCGGAACCTTGCCGGAATCTCCCCCATTTCGGCAAGGTGACTGGAAAACAATCACAAGGGGGAGGATGCCAGGTTTCCTTCTCCCGACATCAAACGCTTGTACTCCCGGCCTTTCCAGAATATCCGGGCAGAGAAGCCCCCGCCACCAGAATCTGCAGACCTTTTTCCCGGAATCTTCGGGATGAAAAACGCTCCCGTCCATAAAATTACGTTTGGCAACGCAGAAGTGCTCCGTTTTTCCAAAAAAATATGAGAAAAAATATTAAATTCGCTTTTCCGGAAACATTTCCCCCAAAAAAAACGTTTTTTTTACGGAACAAATCCATTTTTATTTTGCAATCGGTATTTTCCGCATATAAGTTATTCAAAGGAGCATGTAAATTGCTCCAGCCTGAGTAAACGATTGCGTACCGGCAATTTTCTCCGGGAGGGAAAAGGTCCATCGCTGCGGAGACTGAGGAGGAGGAAGGAATCCGGCGGCGGGAGGGATCGCCAGGATTTAAAGATTTGATTTGTCGAGACTGAAAAAAATGTCCGGCAAAGACGTTCGGCGATGCCGATTGGCTGTTAACGGAGAACATCATAAAATGAAAAGCATTTATGTAGGCAATCTGCCTTACAGTGCAACAGAACAGGAAGTCAGGGACCTTTTCGGCTCCTACGGAGAAGTAAAGCTGGTAAAACTCGTAATCGACAGAGAAACAAACAGACCCAAGGGATTCGGATTCGTTGAAATGGACGACGCCGCGGCACAGGAGGCAATTCAGGCTCTTGACGGACAGGAGTTCGGCGGAAGACGTCTTCGCGTGAATGAAGCAAGAGAACGAACAGAACGGCCGCGCTCTTTCGGAGATCGTCCACAGAGACGGTTTGACGGCCCCCGTGGAAACGGCGGATTCCGTCCCCGCGGAGACCGTCCGCAAAGACCGACGGAATACTGATTCCGTCTAACATTTCCATCATGTTTTCCCGGCGGCCTCCCGGCGCCGGGATTTTTTTTCGACATCATCTGTCTGCCGCATCCGCCGGAACCGTCCGGGCGGAATCCCGTAATGCAGGCGGAAGACTTTACTGAAATAAAACTCATTGCGGAAGCCGATCGCTTCGGCAATCGTTTTCAGAGGCATTTCGCTATTCAGAAGCATGTTTTTTGCTCTTGTCATGCGTTCATCCTCAAGCAAATCCCGAAACGGTACCGTGAACAGCATCTTCACAAGATGGCTTGTCCGCGAAGGAGAGAGACAGAGCTCCGCGGCAAGATCTTCCAGGGTGATCTCCCTGTGAGCGTTTTCCGTCAGGAATCGACGAATCTCATGACGCCGCGAGCTCATTTTGCGATGATCATTCTTCCGGCATAATTCCGTGGAACAGTAAATGACCGATTGCCCGAATGTAAATAATACTCGGCTCAACTGCTCCAGATCTTCGCGATGAAGTTCTTTCAAAGCGTAAAATTCTTTTTGGACCGACTCCGGGAGACATTCCGGCGGAACGTCTCCCGCTTCCCGAAACACGCCGGCATACATCAGAAGAACAAGCGAACCGTTTCGCTCGCCGGGAACGATAAGCTCAGTCCCCCCTTTCCAGCATTTGTGCAGATATGGACGAAACGTCTCACGCGCCAGCGATTCCGCTTTAAACAGACAATTCCGCTTGCAGTACGTGTGCCAGAATGGCATCGAATAGCGCAAAGCCGTACAGAACGGATGCGTATGACATCGATGGTCCTCGAAAATATGCTCACCGGACTTGCTGTAAAGAAGTCCCCGGCAATCATGAACCGTAATGACAACGTCAAAATGCTTCTCAATGCCAATCAATGTTTCCCGCAGATATTTTCCCGGATTTTCCGGGTCCATTCCCTCAAAATATTCCATAAAATATCCTTTTCAGCATTAATTTATAAATATATAGCTGAAAAATGGATTGTCAAAGCCCTCCTTGCAGGATACATTCCTTGCCGAAAATGAAACTCCGCAAAGGATGGGGACAAAGGAGAGAAAATTGTACTCCTGGCGATGGAATGTTTTCTGGGTCTGGTGTTCGCTGTTTCTGGCAATGGCGGGATATTCGCAAACGTATCCTGTCATTCCTTTTTTTCTGGAGGAACGGTACGGGCTGTCGTCTCCGGAAACACGGGATTTCTATATCGGCATGATCGCTTTTGCAGGGAACCTCGGATTTTTGATTTTTTCACCGTTCTGGGGAAGAGCAGCGGATTACTTCGGACGAAAAAAGATGATTGTCCGTTCCAATCTGAGTGCAGCTTTGCTGCTGCCGCTGATGGCATTTGTACCCGGTCCGGACTTGCTGGCAGGGGTCCGTTTTCTGATTGGCGCAATGGGTGGAATCAACGTTGCAAGCATGACGCTTGTCGCATGTTCAACCCCCGAGGAATCCCGGGGGACTGCGATGGGAGCAGTCAGTTCAGCGGTATTCACGGGAACACTGACAGGGAATGTAACGGGTGGTCTGATCGCCGGGCTATACGGACTTCAAACAGCATTTCTCTCCGGCGGAGGCATGCTGACTCTGGCAACTCTGATCTCCATTTTTCTGATTCGGGAAAATGTTCCGCCTCCTCATGCCGGAGAGAAGTTCACAATTCCGAAACCCGGAATTCCAAAATTCGGCATTTATACAGGACTGATGCTGCTGATGGTCTACATGGGCAATGTCCAGCAGCTGGATACCCCTTTCTTCCCGGTTCTTGTGAAACTGATCGTCGGAAGCAATACATCGGCAACGCTTTACTGGAACGGCATCATTGGCGGAGCAGCAGCGGCAGCAGGCATTGCCGGCGGATTCGTATTCGGCTGGTGCACGGATCATTTCCACGGAAACCGGGTGGCAATGGCGATTTCCGCAGGTGGCGGAATTGCGCTGATCCTGCAATCGTTCTGCACCTCCCTGCCGATGCTGTTTGCGGAACGGATGCTGATGGTCTTTTTCGTCAGCGGACTGAGTCCGGTTATGCAGATCTGGCTTTCGCTGACAACTCGCCAGGAAGACCGGGGACAGTTTTTCGGATATGCGGTGAGTTGCAGGGCCGTCGGCTGGATCATCGCAGGAGCAATCGGGATGAGCGCAGGCGCATGGTTCGGTACTCGTGCGCTTTTCCGGATCGGAGGAGGACTGATGATGCTTCTTGGCATCATCGTATTTCTTGTAGATAAACAGCTTCCTTTTCCGTTTCACAGAACGGGAACAAACAGAAAAAGGAGATGAATGATTATGGGAAAAATCACATTGCTGGGAAGTGCTGCGGCGGAAGGAATCCCCGCGATCTTCTGTCACTGCACCGTCTGCCGCGGAGCATGGAAAAACAAGGGAAAAGATTTCCGGATGCGGACCGCCTATGCCTTGAATGAACGGGTCCGCATTGACTTCGGTCCGGACAGTCTCGCCCAGGAATATCGATTTGAACTGCATTCCGAAAAATTAAAACATCTGTTCATCACCCATGCCCACGGAGATCATATTGCGGCAAATTCCCTCTGCATGCGCCGTCCTCATTTTTCCAATGGATACGAAATTCCTCTGAATATCTACGGAAGGACTTCCGTGTTTGAACGCATCCGGGAAGAGACACGGGGCTTTCTGAACCAGTTGAATCTGAATCAGGTTCCGCTTGAGGAATTTCATCCCATCGAGCTTCCGGAAGAGGATATGACCTTTTATCCTCTGCCGGCAAATCATTACCAGACTCCGCATGAAGCTGTCTTTTTTGCAATCCGACACGGAAGCGCATGGATTCTGATCGCAAACGATACCGGATACTATCCGGAAGAAACATGGACCTGGCTTGCAGAACACAAAATCCACTTCGACATCGTCATATCCGACGCAACTTTCGGAACCCGGGATTCCCGCGACGGACATCTCGGAGGACGCTTTATTCTCGCAGTCAAAGACCGTCTGACAGAGCTGAAGCGCGTGAATCGGGAAACATGGTACATCGTCAATCACTTCACTCACAACAGCGGCGCATTGCACAAAGACCTGGAAGCCTATTTTCATCCTCATGGAATCGAAGTCGGCTACGATGGAATGATTCTGAACTATTAATCCGGTTTCACCGGAAAAAGATTCGAAGGCGGAAAACCGCAGAATCCGGGCAATTTCCCGGGCAGGAACAGGAAATTGCTCACGTGTTTTTCCGCATTTTCACCGGTAATGCCGATCGTTCTTCGCACCAGACCGCAGCCGGACGATTGAACGCATACTTCCGGTTAAATGCAAAATAGAGCGTATCCTTCGTTCTGCGAAGGAGACGGAACTTTGTATCCCGCTCCCCTCCTGCCGCGGCATTGCCGGACAGCAGGATCGCACTCTCCGGAATGCCATCGCTCTTTTCCGACGCCGAACCCGGTCCCAAATCCAGCGGATAGCCTGCAAGAATCCATTGGAATGCCAGTTCCATCCGGGTTTCTTCAAAACAATCCTGAGCAAAGAATTCTGAAAGGATCAGGAATCTTTTTTTCAGATCAAACAGCCGTTTCAAATCCAATCCGTTCCGGAGGAAAAAATCCAGCAGACAAGGCAGGAATTCCGGCATCTCTTTCCTGGCAGAGCGGATAACCGTATGCAGAGCGGAATGGTTGTAAGTCAAATCAAGAAGACGCGACAAAAGACGAATTCGCAGAATCTCCTTTCCGGACATGGTCTCCGTTCTCATCACATCGTAAGGAGGACAGGAAGCGTGAATGATTCCAAGAGCTTCCGCCCTTGTTCGCAAGGGAGTTCCGGGAAGAACTTTCAAAATCTCCAACTGAATTTCCGCCGGCCCGGCATCCATGAGACTTGCCGCATCGTGGAAAAGAGATTCAGCGGTCTGTTCCGGCAGTCCTGCGAGAAGATCCGCATGCGTTTTGAAACTGGGACACCTGCAAAGAAAGCGCAATCCCTCCAGCGCCTCCCCGGGACTCTTCCCCCTGCCGATTGCCTTCTGCACCTTTTCACTCAACGATTGAATTCCTGCCTCGATATGGAGCTGTCCCGGCATTGCAGAAAACAGCTCCTCCCGCAAAGGGCCGTCCAGAAAGCATGGATGAATCTCCAGATGGAAGCGCATGTCGGAGAATTCCGTACGGAACATCCGCAGCAGTTCCGTTCCGCGTTCCGGAGGAAAATTGAACGTCCGGTCCAGAAGGCGAATCTCGGAAACACCACGGTCTCGCAGCAGCGTCAGCTCCCGGCGGACAGTCTCCAGCGTTTTCCAGCGGACTTTCATGTGGCAACTGGTACAGTAACAGCATCCCATCGGACAGCCGCGGGAAGTCTCCATCTGCACAAATGGCTTGTCCACGCGGAAAAAGGAATCTTCAACAGGTGGCGGAACACTCTCCCACTCCTCGAAAACCGCATTTCCTGACAGCGGGACCACAGACCGCTTCCAATCCGAAGAAAACCGGCTCAGAAACTCCGGAAACACCCCTTCTCCCTCTCCGCGAAAGACAGTCCCAATGAACGGATGCCTTTTCAACACCTCCTCCGCTCCCTCTCCAAGACATTCCGGTCCGCCAACCGCGATATGACACTCCGGCAGAAGCTCATGAACCCGTTCCAGAATCTCTGTCACCGTCTTTCTGTTAAACAGATATAAAGTGGCACAGAGAAGATCACAGGATTTTTCCGCGATTTCCAGAGCAACTTCCGCACAGTCCGCCTCCAGAGTCGTTTCCAAAGCAGACCACTCCCATCCTTCAATTCCGGCACACGCGGCATGAAGCAGCGGAAGCGCCAGCGAAGAATGGGAATACGAAGAATTCACTGTAAGCCAGACCAGATGCCTCCGTTTCATACTCCCGCAAACCTGCTGCCGTCCAGTCATTGAATCCATACGCTGACCTCTCTGTTCTGCCGTAATATAGCACGGAGGCGATCATTTTCCATCGAACAGAGAGAATGTATTCCTCCTGAGAACACGGAACACTGACACCAGCGCCCCTGAAGCAGAAACGCCTCTCCGACTCTGCGGGAAATCAGCGCAGGGCGGAGATCTGCGGTTTTCCGAACTCGGCGGCAACCGCATTCCCCGGATTCTGCAAAGACGTGTGAAGCGTCAGCCGGTCCAGTCCTTCATCCGGCAGGACCTTCACGACTTCTCCATTCGCCAGCAGGACAACCAGCCCGTTGATCCTGCGGAAAGTCAGTTTCAGTGGAAGCTCCACTTTTTTCGTTCCGGAAAGAATTTTCCATGCAGGCTTGTTCTGTGTAATCATCATGCGGTCCGGTGCTCCCAGATTAAAGCTGTACCCCTGTCCCGACTTTCCGGACAGAGTCACGATCACAGCAGTCCAGCCGAGGCCCTTGCGAGCAATATCGTATCGCAGCAGGGGGATTGTGATCTCCTCGCGATTGTTCAGCACCAGGGAAGATGCCACGGTAACGCCGCGCTGACTTCCGCCGGGGCCGGCCTGCAAAGCCACTCTGCCGTCCGGAGCAAGTGTCGCTTTCGCCTTCGACGCGGCTGTGGCAGCGGGAACCGTTGCTGCAGGATCGCCCGGAATGACTTCCGCCTTCTCATCCGCAGTCCATTGATGACTCCGTTCCACGGGAACGGATTTCAGAGTCGTACCGTAAAGATCGGCAATGGAGGAACGCTGTTCCGGGGAGGACAGCGGCGGATAGAAAGGAGAACCGGGACGCGCCGGAATTCCCAGCATCGTAACATCATCCAGCAAACCGATGAAGTTGGTCTTTCCGTCTCCACCGAGGAACCAGGTGCAGTTTCCGTAGGTGCGGACAGGAACAATTGCCCGTTTCGCATCCAGTTTTCCATCCAGATACAATTCCAGTGAGGTTTCGTCATTCACGATCCGGATATTCGTCCAGCGGTCTCTCGGAAGGGAGTTCCGGCTCAGCAGTTTTTCTACCGGAGTCTTTTCGCCGCCGTTGCGCACCAGCTCGATCTTTCCATCCGGCTGGAGAAAAACATCGACTCCGCCGGACCAGCCGCGCCGCGAAATCACCGCCTGCCGCTTTGTCCCCTTCCCCTGTGGACAAATGTAAAAATCAAGTGTAAAAGCTGTCAGGGGATAGGTTCGCATCTGCATCCGCAAAGTCTTGCGTCCGTTAAATTTGAGACATTTTCCGCCGTTATGCCCGCCGGAGACGACAAATCCGGGATCGGACCAGGCGTAACGGGTGGTCCGGAGATCCATATCCCCAAGGGAATCTTCTCCGCCATGTTCAAAGGTCCAGCGCCCCTTGCGGACAACAGCGGGATGCACCGGGTTCTCCGTTACGGACGGCTTCAGGAAAGGAACCTCGGCAGCCGGCGTCAGATACTCGGATCGACCTCGCATTCCACTGGCCCCGGATGAGGTCTCCAGATTCACAGAAGTATTCAAAAGATTCATTTTCAAAGAATCACCCTTTGCAAAAGGAAGAACCGGCTCGGAATAGCAGACCTTTCCATCCGCAGTTTCATATCGGACATAGAAGAGATCGTCGGGACGCGCCGCACGTGAAAAGAGACGCAGCGTTTCCTTTCCCCGCTTCCGGTTCAGCGCCGGAGAAAGCGCCGTCACGCTGGAACTCCCCGGCAGATACAAAATCGCGGAACCGGACCGGATCTGGCCATGCTCAGGAAACTGATCCGCACGAATCAGAAGGGGCGCCTTTCCGGTAACTTCAAACCGGATCTCGGAAGAGGGCTGCACCGCGAAGAGAAATGCCGCCTGATGATAGGTCAGATTCCGTTTCGACACCACTTCCGTCGGTGTAATCCGAAACAATGGATCGTCCGGGTCCGTAAACATTCTGCGACTCCGCAGCAGTTTTGCATCCCTGAACACCAGCTTGTAATCACATCCTTTGGAGAAATCGGTTGCCAGGTTCAGCAGAATTCCTTCTGCGGCATCCTTCCCGAACGCTGCAAGGGGCTTGTCGTTGCGGAACAGAACTGCTTCCCGGATCATTTCAGGGGAATCGAAGGAGATCTCCGCTTTGAGGACATTCCCGTTCTCCCCAATGGAAAGCGTATTTTTGAAATCAGCCATTCCCTGGAAGGGGACTTTCACCGTGACGGCATTCTGGAGCCAGCCGGTTTTCAGCAGAATCATCGGAAGCGAACGTTCCGCACGGTAAGCCCCGGGACCGGAAAGTGTAATGTCGGGAATCAGGACCGGCGATTCCGCCAGTGAAGCCGTCGGAATGAGCCACTCCGCACGGGAATAGGAGGCGGAATCAAGTTTCCGGACGGGCAGTTTGTAAACGATTTTCCCGTTCCATCCACGAAGGACACCCGAAACTGCCGTATTTCCTTTCAGCGCAGAGGGAACAGTCATTGCTTCCAGACGCAGTACTGTTCCGGCAAGTTCCTCTCTGTGATAAGCGAAATAGACCTGCGGAACTTTTGCGGAAGGAGCAACTCCTTTGAATGTATCGGAATACGCTTTTGCGATCCCGGCATTGCCCCAGGTGAAGAGCATCGGCATGATGCTGGTTTCGTCATGATCGTTCCAGGTGGTGAAGTGCATCCATTTTTCGCGGCCGGGCACCACCGCTTCAAAGGTTTCGTGCAGCTGATCAAATCCGATATGCGGCTGATAGAAATCGTTTCTGCCATGAATCCATGCGCCATAATAACCGGGCCAGAGAGATCCCATAAGATCACGTTTTTTTGAATTTGCAGCATTCCACATCAATGCAACATTCTCTTTGACGGTACGTCCATCGATACCGTTTTCCATGAAACTGTATGCCATGTCAAATGCTTCGGCGGCAGCTGCCAGCTTTGCCGGCTCCTTCTTCTGATATCCGCTGCTCAGGTTGGCAATCAGATAAATGTCATGTCCCATTTTTTTAAGATCTTTTTTGATGCGGCTCCATTCTGCCGGAGTCCGGGCGCCCCATGAGTAGGTGGCAATCACGGGACGTCCCCGCATGTGCGGATAGTTCGGATGGGAAGCGCAGGCATCCAGAATTGTTTTCAGATCCTTGAGGATCGCCTCATGCGAGTTTCTGCCATCCAGACATGGCGCGATCATGAATCCGGTATCGCCTGTCGCGTCAAGCATCCCCTTGATGATTCCGAGGAAGGCGGTTCCACGGTCTTTGTAGGAAACGATATCGACGAAAAAGCCATCAATTCCCTGAGCCTTTGCCTGCCGGAACTCCGCATTCAGCGCATCGCGCGTGGTATCCATCTGCGCACCGAGCGGATAGTTGTAGAAGAGCGTCGGAAGCATGGTGTTGTTCAGAGGAGAATTCCAGGGAACATAATGTGCCCATACGGCTTTTGTTCCGTCCAGTTCCACGGCCCCGGCGGAAAACGCCAGTGCGGCGGCACAAAATGAGTGCAGGAGATGTTTCGTTTTCATAACAGGATCTGTTTCTTTCTTATCTGATGATTATTTGAAGTCGCCTACCCAGAAAATATTCTGTTCCATGTTGTAATTCGTATTCTGTCCGGGAATCTGGAATTTCCGGTTTGCCACATGACCGTCAAGATAAAGGATGTTCGCGCCGACATTGTGGGAATAACGGATAAAGTAATTGTTCAAATCTCCGGCAAGGGAATAATTCGCGGCACTCATGGTATTGGTTCCTTCATACTCAATGTCGCAGATCAGCATTGCCCGACTTTTCATTTTAATCTGATTCAATCTCTTATACGGTTTGTTCCAGCTTCCGGCATCCATTGCGCAGAGATTCATATTTGCGCCGTAGTTTCCACCGAAGGAGAGCTGTTTATAGGAAGGACAGAGCACCAGTTTTTTATTGAGTCCCGGCCCCATCATGCGCTGGAGAAATCCCGGATTGTGTTCATCTTTATGAATGTAAGTCCAGACAGCCATGCCGTATCCGCCGATAGAAGGCAGCCAGTCGTCATAATCGGACGTATAGTTGGAAACGATGATCCCGAGCTGCTTCAAATTGTTGATGCACGCGGTGGACTGTCCCGCTTCCCTGGCCTTATTCAGCGCAGGCAGAAGCATTGCCGCCAGGATGACAATAATCGCAATGACCACAAGGAGCTCTATCAGTGTGAAATTCCTCTTCATTGTTTGAATCCTTTCCTGATTTTTATGCTGTTATTTTACTGGAACATCCATTTTCTTCTTTTACAACGGAGACCGTTTCCCGCTCAATCAACTCTCCACCGGTCTGGACGATCTGAACCGGCGGTTTTCCCAGGAGCAGATCCTTCAGCAGATTTGCACCGCGATATCCAAGCCGGAAGGCATCCATCCGGATCGTGGTCAGACTGACAGTGGAACTGTTTGCCTCGGCCAGATCCCCGTGTCCGACAATGGAAAAATCCTCGGGAACTTTGAGTCCCATCTCCCCGGCCGCACGAATCGCACCGAGCGCTGCCAGATCCGTCACCGCAAAAATTCCGGTTGGACGATATCTCAGATAATGTTTTTTGAACGCATAATATCCGCTTTTGAAATCCCATCCGGCATACTCAATGACCGGTTCCAGTCCAGCCTGACGGATGGTATCCGCAAATCCCCTCGCCCGGGGAATCGCTGTACAGGACACCCCGAACGGCCCGGCCAGGTGCATAACCCTTTTATGTCCGTATGCCAGAAGCTGTTTTGCCGCCAGAACTCCGCTCTGGTATTCATCGTTCATGATGGAGGAAAACTGCTGCTTGAGGGTCTCCCGCTCAAAATCAATCATCACCAGCGGAATTCCCCCGTTGTTGCTGATGGACAACAGCACATCCTCATCCTGCGGAGAAGTTATGATGATGCCGATGATTCCCTCCGTTGCCTCCTGAACGTGATCCCTCACTTCATTCAGAGACATCACAACCGGGCGGTATCCATTCTCCTGAAGCGCCGTAATAATCCCCTTCTGAAGCATCAGGAAATAACTGTTGTCAAAACTGGCAAGAATCACCAGCACAAGATTGCTCTTCCATTCCACAGATTCCCGATTCCGCACATAGTAGCCGCGTCCGCTCTCCACATAAACCAGCCCGCTGCGCTCAAGATCCGTAAACACTTTGTTCACGGTACTCTGGCTGACCCCATAACCGCGGATCAGCTTTCTGTAACTGGGAAGCTGGGCGCCCGGCGGAAACTTGCCCGACCGGATCTGTTCCGTCAGAAGCGCTTTCAGATGTTCGAATTTTGAAGCTCTCATTCCGTCTCCGATTTCACAGGTGCATCTATACAGGAATACATCTCTTTTTCATTTTAGCAAAAAAAGAGGAAAAAGTCAAGAGGTCAAGGAGGGAAGAACGGGAAAAAACAGACTTAAAATGCCTTTTTTTTCCATAAAATACAGTGCACAGATACAGTGCATCGCAAAAAAACAGGATTCTTACGCAAAAACAGTTTTCAGGGAAAAAAATTCCGGGAGAATGGGCTTCCGACGAATGAAATGGTTTTCAAACAATGATCAGGGATGGGAGGTTCCGCGTCGGGAGTCTTCCATTTTCTTCAAAACCTTCAGCGGGTCCAGTTCGTCGCTGTAAATACAGAGAGCTTTCTCCCAGCAGGAAAGAGCTTTTTTCCCGTCGCCAAGAGCATTGTAGATATCACCGGCATGGTCCAGAATCACAGAATCAACGCTTTCGCCCTTCGGTGTCGCAGCGAGGCTTCTTTCGATGTAAGTCTTTGCTTCCCAATATTTTTTCCGACGAAAATACATCCAGGCGACGCTATCCAGAATTGCCGGATTGTCCGGTTCCAGCTCCAGAGCTTCCAGCAGCAGTTTTTCTGCGGTTCCCAGATTGATTCCCGCTTCGGCATAAAGATATCCGAGCAGATTCAGCAGATCGGCATTTTCCGGATCTGCATCAATCATCGGCTCCAGAATCGCGGCGGCGACATCGTAACGTTTTGCCTTGTCTGCCATCAGCACGGTCTGAATGGAAACCGGATACTTCTCCTCCTCATCCGCGAATTTCCGGACGGAAAGATACTGAAGCAGAGTTTTCAGCGCGGCGGAATAATCTCCAAGCCGCTCCTCGGCAAGCGCTTTCATATACAGAGTCTCCGGCAATGGCGAGGGAATTCTCCCGGCGATTCCCGCTGCATTTTTATAATCCTCCGCCAGATAACAACTCAAGGCATACTGTGCCAGAGCAACGGAATCCTCCGGAAAACGTTTCACATGCCCGGCAAATGCAGCCGCAGCAGACTTGTAATCGCCGCTCCGTTGAAGCGAAGAAGCATACATGAAGCTCTCGAAAGCAGTCGGCGTTTTCCGGATGTGAAGGACACGTTTCCAGACGCGGGCGGTATTGGCAAAATCTCCGGAAACAGAATAGAACGCCGCCAGACGCCGCAGCGCGGAGAGATGATCCGGCTCGGCAAACAGGGGCGCAGCAATGATCAACAAAGCAAGATCCGTCTCGCCGCGGTCGCTGAAGATCGCCGCAGCAGCAAGAAAGCGTTCGGAATCCAGACGGCTCTCCGGAGAGGAAAGAATCTCCGAAAATTCACTGGACGCCTCATTGAACTTTCTGGTGAATCTCTCTCTGTCGCTTTCCACGAACCAGCCGATAAGAAACATTTTTTGATCGGAAGAACGGTTCATTGCGTCGAAATAAACCCGGATAGCGGTCTGGAGCAGTTCCGGTCTTTTCTCTCCGGGAACCCTCTTCAGTCCGCGGTGGATTGCTTCATCCGCCTGATCGAACTCTCCGAGCGAAGCGTGAAGCACAGCCAGAATGGAATACGCTCCGCAAAGATCCTTCGGCTCCTCCAACGAAGGGTTTTCCACATGGTCCAGAGCTTTTTTCAGCAGGGCAACTGCCTGACGCGTATTTTTCAAGACAAGAGCCTTGTCCTTCAATTTTCCGGAGAGAAGTCCCGCAGTCAGAAGATTCAGCGATAGATTTTCCGGATGCGCTCCTGCAATCCGGGCCAGCCGCTGAAGACGCTCCTGCTTTCTGGCAATGAAATCCGCGAGATCGGCTGCGACCAATGCAGTGATTTCCCGGGAAGAGGGATCCTTTTCCAGCACATCATACAGTTTTTCGATGATGGAATCCGGCAGGGTTGTTTTATCCGGAGCATGAAACACATGATTGATGAAAAGAGCAAAATCCGTCATTGCCGCGACTTTGCGATAGTCGTCAGCAGAGAGAGGCGATGCTTCTCTCAGAAGCTCGGGGAGCGGCCCCGTGTCAGGACGGATATCCGTAGCCCACAGGGGGAGCAGCAACACAGACAGGATAAAAAAGAGACCCTTCCGGATCATGAAACACTCCCGAAGAGACTGTCGAACGGAGAAAAAAAGGGACGTGACAAACATCACGTCCCGATTCACATGAACTTATTTGTTCTTGTGACGCATTGCCTTCAGCATTTTTTTGCGCTTATGCTGAGCAATCTTTCTGCGACGTTTTTTCCTGAGGTTTCCCATGACAATTCTCTTTTC
>CASEYW010000083.1 GCA_949292215.1 uncultured bacterium | reverse complement strand
GCCGCGCTGGCGCGCCCGCCGCTGCCCTGAAAGCCGCGTTCGAGAAGCTCGCGGAGGCTCCATCCGGCACAGTAACCGACAATTCCGCAGGAGAGATCATGCAGATGGAAATCTCCATTGGTGTGCGCATCGGCAATCTCTTTCGGATAGATGTTCGCAAGCGTGTAGTTGGCGACGACCGCTCCGGAAACGTGATTCAGCAGACTCGCATAGGAATAACCGGAGTTGGAGTTCTCGTTGACTCTCCAGTCCTCCTGTCCGATATAGCTGGACACAAGATCCTGGACATCCATCATCAGATGCCTTGCCTCGCGCATCTTCTGGTGCTGGGAGCGGTAAAGAATGTAGAGCTTTGCCGCTTTGGAAAGTCCTTTTTTAATGAACGCATGTTCCACGAGGTCCTGAATCAGTTCGACATCCGGAATGGAATCCTCCGAATCGAAACCACGGATTTTCAGTTCCTGTACAACTTCCTTTGCCACATTTCTGGCGATCTTGTCACTGCCGGTTCCCGCGGCTTTCAGCGCTTTTCCCGCGGCGATGGCGATCCGTTCCGGCTCGAACTCGACGATTCTGCCGTCGCGTTTCTTCATTTTCCGGATCTGGGTTGCAATATCCATTTTCCCCACTTTCTCCCCTAGAAAGAACACATTAAAACAGTGTATGAAACGACCGTCCTTACCTCTTTTCCGGTCGTCCGACAAATTGTACTCTAACACATTATATAGATATTTCAAACAAAAAACCACAACAGATTGTGTTATTCTCCAAAAATTTTTTTCGTTTTTTTTAGAAAAGGGGATTGACACCGCACAAAGATTATCCCGTGATTTTTTTCACAGATTCGTAAATTCTTTTCAAAAGCTCTCACTTTGCTGCATAACAACATATTCTTCCGGCATGGATTTCATCAGGCGGGATCGCTCTCATGCTTTTTCCATGAACGACTCCTGATATACAGACTCCACTCCGCCGACACCAGTAGAATGCAAATCAACTGGACTCCCCTTCCCAACGCAGAAATATTTTAAAATATTTTTTGGAAAAACAGTAAAAACCTGTTGCGAAATACAAAAAAGACTGTATAGTAAAAGATATTTCAATGCACTCGTAGCTCAGTTGGATAGAGCGATTGCCTCCGGAGCAATAGGTCGTGAGTTCGAACCTCGCCGAGTGCACCATTTTTTTGAACTCAAAATTCAGATAAAAAGCTAAAAAACATTTTTTCTGGCTGCAATCTGGCTACAATAAAAAATCCCGGAACCATAAAAGAACCGGGATTTTTGTTCTTTGAGACTGGGAAGATTTATTCAGCGATAGTGTCCCATAGAATCTCTCAAAGGCCCCCGGCTCATGCAAAAAAGATTTCGCAATAAAATAAAACAGGAGCTTTAGAAGTATGGAACAAAAGAAAGGCTTGAATTCAGAAGAAGTCGAAATCAGCCGCAGAAAATACGGGACGAACACGCTGACACAGGTTCCACCCGACCCTCTCTGGAAAAAAATCCTGGAGGGGTTCAAAGACCCGATGATCATGATTCTGCTGGTTGCATTGCTTGTTCAGTTGATTCTGTTTTTTTTGAAGCAGGCGGAATGGTTTGAGCCGGTCGGCATCCTGATTGCCATTCTGATTGCCAACGGGGTGGCTTCGCTGAGTGAAAGCAGCCAGGAGAGCAAAGCATCCGCATTGAAAGCGGAAGAGGAAGCCAAAGAAATGGCAAAAGTTGTTCGCAACGGCTCTCTGGCGGAAATTCACGTCTGCGAAATTGTGGTCGGCGATCTTGTTTTTTTACAGGCCGGAGATAAAATACCCGCAGACGGCGAAATCATCGAAGGGGAACTTAAGGTCTCCCAGGCCGCTCTGAATGGAGAAACCGAAGAAGCGACCAAAAAACCGTGTAGCGGAGAGTCATCGAACTATAACATCAAAGATCTGCTGAACAAACATTACGCCTATCGCGGAACAGTTGTCTGCGGCGGCGAAGCATACATGGAAGTCAAAGTTGTAGGAGACAGGACTCTTTTCGGAGAGCTCGCTCTGGAGGTTCAGGAGGAAACCCGCAAGACCCCGCTGCAGGTCAAGCTCGGGAAACTGGCAGGAAACATTTCCACATTCGGGTACATTGGTGCAACGGCAATCGTGCTCGGAATTCTCGGGAAAACCCTCCTGACCGGAGCAATGCCGGAAGGGGTCTATGCATGGATTCGCCTGATTATGGATGCCATCACTGTTGCTGTCACGATCATTGTCTGCGCGGTTCCGGAAGGGCTCCCCATGCTAACCTCGATCCTGCTGTCGCTCCAGAGCCTGAAAATGGCCAAAGACAATGTTCTGGTCCGCAAGATCAACGGTCTGGAAACTGCCGGCAGCCTGAGCATTCTGTTCAGTGACAAAACGGGAACTATTACTGAAGGCAGACTCTCAGTGGTGGAACTGGTCACTGGCAATGTACGGCCGTTTGCCGCTTTGAACAAAATGCCGCCGGAACTGGCGCTGGATGTCATCACCGGAATCGGAGTCAACAACAGTGCAACCGTCAGCAACGGCGCTATCATCGGAGGCAACAGTACGGATCGTGCGCTGATGGCATTTCTAGTCGATTCCGATGCGGCAAAAACAAGGAACAAGGAAGAAGTCCGAATGTTCAATGCGTTCGACTCCAATAAAAAAAGTTCCAGTGTAACCATTTCCCGCAATGGAAATACAGTCACTTATATCAAGGGCGCGCCTGAAAGAATTCTGGAAAACTGCACCAGATACATGGATGAAAACGGTGTTGAAAAAGAGCTGGTTGAAAAAAACTTCCTCACCGCATATCTTGACACCCAGGCAGGACGTTCCATGCGCCTGCTTGCCGTGGCAAAGGCAAACGGTGAAAAAGAGGACTCCGACCTGACCCTTGTCTGCCTGATCAGCATCCGTGACAATGTCCGTCCGGAAGCGATACAGGCCATTCGGGAAGTGCAAAATGCCGGCATTCAAGTTGTCATGGTCACTGGAGACCGCAAGGAAACGGCTGTCGCAATTGCCCGGGAAGCCGGTCTCCTCATCCGTCCGGAAGACATGGCGCTGACCTCCGGAGAAATGGCGGAGAAAACAGATGAAGAATTGAAACAGCTCCTCCCGAATCTGCGTGTAGTTGCACGCGCACTTCCCACCGATAAAAGCCGTCTGGTCCGGATCGCCCAGGAACTGAATCTGGTGGTCGGAATGACCGGTGACGGCGTCAACGACTCTCCCGCCCTGAAAAAAGCGGATGTCGGCTTTGCCATGGGCAGCGGAACGGAAGTCGCCAAAGAAGCAGGAGACATCACCATTCTGGACGACAACTTCTCCTCCATTGAAAAGGCGATCCTTTATGGCAGGACGATGTTCAAAAGCATCCGCAAATTCCTGGTCTTTCAGCTGACCGTGAATGTAGCAGCGGTGCTTTCCTGTTTTCTTGGGCCGATGCTAGGAGAAAATGTGGTGATGACGGTCATTCAGCTGCTTCTGATCAATCTGGTTATGGATACCCTGGCTGCGATTGCATTCGGCAGCGAACCGGCCTTGAAGGAATATATGAAGGATAAACCGATTCCCCGTTCAGAAAGCATCGTGACGGAAAGCATGTTTGCGGAGATTCTCATCGGAGCATTCTACATCACGTTCATCTGCCTGGCAATTCTCTTCATCAAACCGGTCCGCGATCTGTTCGGAGATGTGGATTCCACCTATCTGAAATCGGCTCTGTTTGCCACATTCATGATGGCGATTACATTCAACGGCTTTAACGCAAGGACAGCCCATCTGAATCCTTTTGAAGGCCTGGGATGCAACAGAAACTTTATCCTTGTAATGGGTTCCATTCTCATTCTCCAATATCTCTTTGTTACGTTTGGCGGAAATGTTCTCAGCGTGGAACCCCTGACCCTGAAAACCTGGGGAATCTGCGCCCTCTTTGCTTTTCTGGTGATTCCGATTGACATGATCCGGAAGCTCGTTCTGGCACGGAAGAATGCCTCATGACCGCAAGCCGTTCTCTCCCGGTCATGAGAACCGGGAGAGAAAAATCCGGGAACGGTTACTTCCAGGCGTCGCGGACCAGTTTTGCCGTATTGACAAGGGCTTCCGGCACACAGCGGATGTCGCCAATGACCGGCATAAAGTTGTTGTCGCCAACCCAGCGGGGAACAATGTGAAGATGCAGATGATCTGCGACCCCGGCGCCCGCCGCGACTCCAAAATTGAATCCGACATTGAATCCGTCCGGACGCATCAGGTCCTTCAGCAGATCCTTTGCACGGACACAGGTATCAATGATTTCATGCCGTGTTTCCGGTGAAAGCAGGGAAAGATCTCCGCAGTGCTCGTAAGGAGCAATCAGCAGATGTCCCGCGGTATAGGGATAACGGTTCAGAATGACAAAGCAGTGTTCCAGCCGCGCGACGATCAGTTCCTCCTCGGCGGAATCGAAGTTTTCCTTTTTGCCGCACAGGAAGCAGCCGGGCGTCTTTTTCGAGCGGATGAATTCAATTCTCCACGGAGCCCACAACGGGCGGTTTTCGTTCTCCATTTTTTTTCCTTTCCAGAGTTTGATTTTTCATAAAGTCCGGTTATATTATCTCTTTCACGGCCGCAAACCTCCAGGTCTGCTGCTACTGTATGTTGAAACGAACTCTATATAAGATAACCACAACTGACAAGGTTTGCAAAAATGAAAGAAGGAATTCATCCGAATTATGGTCCCGCGAAGGTGATTTGCGCCTGCGGAAAGGTCTGGGAAATCAACTCCACGAGAAAAGAGCAGAGAGTCGGTATCTGTGCGGAATGCCATCCGTTCTTCACCGGCAAACAGAAACTGGTGGACGTCGCCGGACGCGTTGACAAGTTCAACCGCCGCTACGGCAAAAAGGCTCAATAAGCTCGTTCTCCGAAAACCCGTTCCACAACCGGAATTCTGCTTTTGTCTGCTCCGGTTCGCCGACGGGTTTTTCATTTTCAGGAGGAATGATGAAACCGGAAGACATCGCAGTCCATATTGATTCCATGAGGGGACGCTTCGCCGAACTGGAAGCGAAACTCGCCGATCCGGACATCTATTCCAAACCGGTCGAGTGCAAAGCGCTTTCCCGGGAACGTCAATGCCTCGCCGATCTTTTCCGGCTTTATGGAGAGTGGACCGCGGCTTTCAATCAGCTTGATGAAAACAAACGTCTCCTCCAGGAGGAAACCGATCAAGAATTCCTTCAGCTTCTCGAAACAGACATTCACGAACTGGAACAGAAATCCGCGGCAATTGAACAGCAGATCACCATCGCACTGATCCCCCGCGACGCAACCGACGCACGCGACACCATCGTGGAAATCCGTCCGGCGGCTGGCGGCGAGGAAGCTGCTCTCTTCGCAGGGGAAATGTTCCGCATGTACACCAAATTCGCAGAACGGAAAGGGTGGAAATGCGAAATCCTTGATCTTTCGGAAAGCGATCTCGGCGGTGTCAAGGAAGCGGTATTCTCTCTTGCGGGAACCGATGTCTATTCGCTTATGAAATTCGAAAGCGGCGTACACCGGGTTCAGCGGGTCCCTTCGACCGAAGCATCGGGACGAATTCATACATCGACCATCACGGTCTCCGTCCTGCCGGAAGCCGATGAACTGGATGAAATTGAACTCCGGCACGAGGACCTGGAGATCTCCACATTCCGCTCTTCGGGTCCCGGAGGACAGAATGTCAACCGCACCGATTCCGCTGTCCGGATCGTGCACAAACCAAGCGGACTGGTGGTTGCCAGTCAGCAGGAACGCTCCCAGCTCCGCAACCGGGAAATCGCACTCCGTATCCTGAAAGCGAAACTGCTGGAAATCCAGCGCAGAGAAGAAGCAGCAAAACATGCGGCATCCAAACGCATGCAGGTTGGTACCGGCGACAGAAGCGAACGAATCCGAACCTACAACTTTCCGCAGAACCGTATTACAGACCACCGGTACGGTGTTTCAACCTATGATCTTCCGGGTCTGATGGAAGGAAATCTGGATCAGATTCTGAATCCGATTCTCGCAGAGGAGAGCCGGAGAGAAATCGAACGGATTCTCTCGGGAAAAGGATGACACCATGCAGAGAATCGGTATTGTCTGCTGCTATTTCGGTCCCCTGCCGAATTACTTTTCTCTCTGGTTGAAATCCTGCGCAGCAAATCCGACCGTTGACTGGCTCTTCTTCACGGATCAATCCATGGGAACGCTTCCAGGAAATATTCATCTTCATTCAACAACACTGGCGGCCATCGCAGAACTCGCACGAGCCCGGACAGGATTCTCAACACTGGTTCTCCCGACACCCTACAAACTCTGCGACTATAAAGTCATGTACGGCGAAATCTTCCGGGACTACCTCAAGGAATACGATTTCTGGGGATATTGCGACTTCGATATGCTGTTCGGCGATCTGCGGAAATTCCTGACGCAGGAGCTTCTGGACCATTACGACAAAATCTTCGCGCTGGGGCATCTTTCCCTCTACCGAAACACGCCGGAATGCAATGCGCGTTATCGTCTGCCGGGAGGAAAATTCACTTGCCGGGAGGTCGTGGAACATCCGGTCAACTACGCCTTTGATGAATGGCGTGGAATTTACCGGATCTACAAGGAAAACCATCTGCCGATGTTCGAGAAAGAAGTGTTCGCCAATCCGACCTGTAACCGGAAACGCTTCTCTCTTCAGAAACGAACCTCGGACAAATATCCGGCACCCGCACCCGATTATCCCCATCAGCTCTTCTACTGGGAAAACGGACATGTCATGCGGGCATTTCTCAATCCGGAAAAGAACATTCAAACCGACGAGTTTGCCTACATTCATTTCTTCAAGCGCCATTTTCCAACTCCCGACCGGGAAACGGAACAGGCGGAGGCATTCTTCTGTACTCCAAACGGTTTTCTCCTGAAACAACCGGGAATTCTTCCCACGGAACAAGAGATCCGCTCGCTGAATCCCTTTTACGGAGCACTGTATGAAAAAATCGAATTCAAAATCCGCAGAAAGATTCTGAAATACCAGAATCATAAAATTTTTATCAAACGGGCAGAAAAGTAGTCAAAACAATCCATTTCCAAGGGCGCGGTCTCATGTTCAGGAAAAAGACAATTCAAAGATGGAAAAAATATATCGGCAATCTCTTCCGGATTCCGACCAACGGGAACTCGTATGAATGGGTCCTTCCGAATGGCAAAGTGAAACGCTATCCAAGAATCCCCGGATTGAAAGTCTCCTTTCTCGGTGTCAACAGCAAAGTGAGGATTTATGCACCGGCCCGATTTGAAAATTCGAAAATCATCCTGAACGACAATTCCGAGTGTGTCATCGGAAGTACGGGCACACGACTCAAGATCCGGAACCTGAATGTGATCCGCGCTAGCAACCTCTCGCTGAACATCGGAGAGGGAACTTCCATCTCCGGCATGACAATCAATGCGTTCGACAAGCAGAATGCAACAATCCGGATCGGAAAACACTGCATGTTCTCCTACGACATCAACATTTTCATCAGCGACGGACACACCATCTATGAACAGGATACCGGAAAAATCACCAATCGTCAGCCCTGCCGGATCACCATTGGAGATCATGTCTGGATCGGCTGGCACGTCACACTTCTGAAAAATGCGGCAATCGCCGCCGATTCCATTGTCGGCGCAACCAGCCTTGTCACAGGCGAATTCAAAGAACCGAATTCACTCATTGCCGGAACTCCGGCAAAACAGATCCGCAGGGGAATCAATTGGGACAGGACCTCCGTAACGGAATTCGGCGAATACCGCGATCCGGAACGCTCCAGATACAAAGACGAATAACGATCTCTGATGATTCTCACCGGCGCATTTTCCGATACTTCTGCGGAGGAAGCCCATAATGGCGCTTGAACTGACGACAGAAATAGTTGCTGTCGGAAAAGCCTACGCGATCGGCAATGTCGCTGATCGAAAGTTCCGGATTCACAAGAAGCTGAAGGCTCTTCTTCAGCCGCAGCATAAGTAAATATTCATTGGGCGGATACCCGGTCGCTCTGCGGAACTGACGGGTCAGAGTGCTGACCGACATCCCCGCAAGCCTTGCCATCCGCTCCCGGCTCCACTCTTCCTGGGAACGGTCTGAAATTTCGTTGATCAGCCGGTACAGCTCAAACGGTCCCTCCGGCGCATTTTCCTGTCCGGCACCGTACAGACGGGAAAGCTTCACCGTAAGCAGAACCAGCCATGCGGACATCGCAGATGCGAAATCCTCTTCGCGCCCGTTCTGCTCGGCTTCAATCGCCGCCAGAATCTCCAGGATTCCCGGCAACTCCTCCGGAGATAAACGCAATCCGCGTCTGCGGCTTGAAAATCCCGGTTCCAGCAGGAACAGACTCCGCAACACCGGATAGCGGCAAAGCGCAAACAGCGGATTGTTCACCTCATGCAGATCAAACAGCAGATTGCAGAGTGCAAGATCATGCAGATTCTCATACCCGTGACGAGTCTGTCCCTTGATCAAAAACACATCCCCCGAGGAAATCGGACGCCGTTCCCCGAAAATCAGATGCTCCCCCCATCCCCGGTACACGATCACCAGCTCGGAAAACTCATGACTGTGAAGACCGTACTCCTCCTGCGGATCGCGACGGATCAGCTTCAGCGGCAGGCGCCGGTCGGTCAGAAAATCAGCACGGGAAAGAATTTCCGGCATATCAACTCCTTTTTTGACACAAAAATACTATAAAATGCCCCATTTGTCAAGGTTATTTGCCTTTCCAATGCTAATTTATGACAGGAAAAAAATCACCCGTGTCCAGAAAAAATCGAAAAAAGGAGCTGTATGATGTCGTCCAAAAGCATTGAAAGCAATTACAAGTTCGCCAGAGAGTACTATGCAGCTATCGGTGTCGACTCCGATGCCGCGCTGAAAAAACTTGCAACGATTCCGATCTCCCTCCACTGCTGGCAGGGCGACGATGTCGGTGGATTCGAACCCGATGCCGGGGGTGCATCCGGCGGCATCCTTTCGACCGGCAATTATCCCGGGCGTGCACGCACACCCGATGAACTCAGAAGCGACATCGACAAAGCCTTCTCCCTCATTCCCGGCATGAAACGTCTGAATCTCCACGCAATCTATCTCGACACGGACAAAGCTGTGGATCGCAACCGGATCACCCCCGAACATTTCCAATCGTGGATCGACTGGGCAAAACAGAATAAAGCCGGACTTGACTTCAATCCGACCTTTTTCGGGCATCCGAAGGCTGCATCGAACCTGACGCTCTCGCATCCGGACGCAGGCATCCGGAAATTCTGGATCGAACACGGAATCGCCTGCCGCAAAATTGCGGAGGAGATGGGGCGTCAGCTGAAAACCCCTTCCATCATGAACACATGGATTCCGGACGGATTCAAGGATGTCACCATCGACCGTCAGGCGGCACGGAGACGCCTGGAACGCTCCCTCGACGCCATGTTCCAGGAAAAAATTTCTCCGAAATACATGAAGGATGCCGTCGAATCCAAACTCTTCGGCATCGGAGTGGAAACCTGCACCGTGGGATCGAACGAATTCTATCTCGGCTACGCTGTAAAAAACGGAATCCTGCTCACGCTCGACTCCGGTCACTTTCATCCGACGGAAATCATCAGCGACAAGATCAGTTCCGTCCTGCTGTTCGTCAAAGAGATTCTTCTCCACGTCTCCCGCCCGGTCCGCTGGGACAGCGACCATGTCGTCTTCTTTGACGATGAACTCCAGGCAATCGCCCGTGAGATCATTTACAACGGCGTCGACAAGGTTCACATCGGGCTTGACTATTTCGATGCCACGATCAACCGCATCATTGCCTGGGTCGTCGGCACCCGCAACATGCAGAAAGCACTTCTGAAAGCGCTGCTTGAACCGGCGGATCAGCTCAAAAAAATGGAAAAAGAGTTTGATAATGGACGGAAAATGGCTCTGATCGAAGAGCTGAAACTCTTCCCACTCGGAGCTGTTTATGACTACTTCTGCGAACAGCAGGGCGTTCCTCCCGGAATCGGCTTCCTGTCAGAAATTGACAAATACGAAAAGCAGGTTCTTTCTCTCCGCTGACCTTGTTTTCCATTTTTCCAGAGCCGCGGTACTTCGGGTCCGCGGCTTTTTTCTAACAAAACATCCTGTCTTCTCTGGCAGCCTCACCTTTTCTGCGCCTCGTCAACATCAAAAAAACGTTTAACCAAAAAATCAATTTTTTTTATCATCCCCCCTCTTGCGAAAATCAAAAAATGTTGTATAATTTAAAATAACTGGTACCCTCTGGTACCCATATTAAGGAGTTGACATGGCCGGATCGAACATTCATGAATACATCAAACTGCGTCAGTATTTCATCAACCTGACGCTGCGAGCCGATCCGGAAAATCCGCTGCCGTCGGAACGCACGCTCGCTGAGATGTTCGGAGTTGCGCGGAAAACGGTCCGCCGAGCCTTGGAAGACATGGTCAGGGACAATTATCTGATCCGACGGCCCCGGCGCGGCTATTTTGTCAATCCATTTTCGATGAGAGAAGATGAACGAAAGCTGAAAATCATCGGACTTCTCCACCGAAATGGAATGCACGCACTCTATAACCAGGAGGATACCCGGTTCATGGAGGAATTCTTCCATGAAATCCGCCATTACAAAGCCTGCGCCCAGTTGATTATGACCTCCAATCCGGAACAGATCTACAATGATATTGTAAACAGCAAGCTGGATGGACTGATCTGGCTGGGAGTCCCGAAACCACATATTCCTGTATTTGAACGGATACACCGGGAGAATATCCTCCCGATCGTCGGTCAATTCGACCTGGCCCTCCCGAACTGCGGAGATTATGTCTACATGGATCATTTCAAGGAAGGATATCTGAAAACAAAATATCTGCTGGATCACGGATGCAGGAGAATTCTCTTTGTTCAGACACCAGGTGTGGAACGCAGTCATGACGGATATTTTGCAGCTCTGAAGGATGCCGGAATCGAACCGGTCCCCGCGTTTCTGGCGGAGGAAAACACCTATCTGCAAAAACTCCCTGTCCTGCTCGAACAATACAGGATCGACGGGGCAGCCGTCCGTTTCGATCAGGCTGACCGAATCCGGGATTTTGCCATCTCGCACGGAATCCGGATTCCGCAGGATCTCCAGATCATCACCGGCTGCCTGTATTACGACTGGAATCCCACCATGACGGAAAAACCGTTCCGGAAAATCGTTTCCCTTCTTTTGAAACAGCTGTGGAACAGAATCGAATCCCGGAAAACATCCCTGCAGGATTCCTCGCTCGAATGGAACATCATCGAAGGAACTTCAACCAGACAAACGGAGGAGAAATGAAACAGAAATCAAAATTCACACTCATTGAATTACTGGTCGTTATTGCGATTATTGCGATTCTGGCATCGATGCTCCTGCCCGCTTTGAATTCCGCGCGGGCAAAAGCACGCAACATTGCCTGTGTATCGAATCTGAAACAGATGGGAATTCTGTTTCAGGAGTACTGCGGGGAAAACGACGAGTTCGCACCCCAGCTGGACGGTGTCTACACCTATGTCAGCCAGGTTGCTCCGGTTCAGGACAAGTACAAAACAAACCGCTTTACAAAACCGTTCGGGGTTTACTACTGTCCGGAGATGGTAAAATCCTCCGCGACGAATGCAACATACGCTTCTTCCTATGTTCTGACCCTGGGAAAACAGGGAGGAGCTCTCCGGGAAACGGAAGACGGCGGCAGAGAACCGCGCCGTCTGGGCCAAATTGCTTCCGGTGCGGCAATCATGCTGGAAAAAACTTCGCTCTATCTCTGGGGAACCCTCTGGGGACCGCACCGCAACTCCTGCTATCCGGATTACACGCCGGGAACCTATGTCCCGGGAATGGCAATGACAGACAACGACATCAAAACGTTTCCCGGCTACCGGAATCATGGCGGCAGAAGCCTGAACATTCTCTTCCTCGACGGGCACGCGGAAACGATTCACTGGATGCAGAAATTTAACAGCAACTGGACAAAAAAATAATCAGAACAAGGAACATATCATGAAAACAACCTTTGCATTTCTGTTTGCCGGACTGACCATCACCCTTGCAGCCGCATCGCAGCTCCCTGTCGAAGATTTTTCCCAGTGGAAAATTCCACGGGACTGGAAGGCTGCCTCCGGTCAGCTGGAACATCCGTTCACAAAATGGACCTCGGCATCCACCACTCTGAAGCTGAAAAAAGAGGGACTCCATCGAGTGACGTTCCGCTACCGCACTCCGGGGGCAACAGGAATCCCGCTGAAAATCCGGATCGGTACAAAAGTTGCAACAGCCTTCCCGGCAACGGAAAACTGGAGTCTTGCAACAATCTACTTCCGCGAAAAGAGTCCGGTTCCGTTTGCCTTCATCGCGGAGGGAAAGAATCCTTATACCCTGCAAATCAAAGAGATGAAACTGGAGGAGCTGGAGAAAGCAGACTGCCGGAACATCCAACTGAACGCCGATGACGGAGTCTCTCCTTTCCGAACGATGAAAGGTGATGCGCATCAGACCGTCAAAGTCACCGATCACATCGATGAGGGTGCGGCATTCCTCTGTCGCGGAAACGGGGCAAAAGACCTCCGGTCAATTGAACTTCCGGCCACGCCGGGCAAACGCTACCGCCTCTCCTTCTGGACAAAAGGAACTCCGGGCTCTCTGCGCACAACCGTGGACGGCGGATGGTTTCCGAAGGTCAAATACTGGTCCTTCACCCAAACTCTGCCAGTCCAGGAAACGTGGAAAAAACATTCTCTGGAATTCCGTTATCCGACGGAACAGGAGTATCCGTATCTGAAACGCGGCCTTCTGGCCTGCCGGTTCGCAATCCCCGATGGACAACTGGAACTGTTCCTGAAGTGCATTGAACTTGAAGAACTCCCCTGAAAGGTCCGCATGAAATCCATACTCTGCCTTTTGTCCGCCTGCATCCTGGTCGGTTCCGTCGAGGGGAAAAACCTGCTGCGCAACTCCAGCTTTGAACTTGGGTGTAGTGAATACAGCATCACAGCCGGAATCCCGTATTCGGCATCAGACTTCACGCCCGGAAAAGCGGAAACGGATCCATCCACCCGGATTCATGGGAAATACAGCCTGTTTTTCCCGAATCCGAACCGGAACACCATGCAATTTTCTTCACACGATCTCCGGCTGATCCCCGGCAGACGCTACACGTTCTCCTGCTGGATCAAAGCGGAAAAAAACACCGAGGTGGAAGTCCGGTTCCGGTCCTGCACTTATGATTCCAAAGGATATCACTGGGAAAACAGATTGACTGTCTGGAACGTTACTCCGGGCTGGAAACAATACCGTTTCACATGTCCAGCAATGCCGGAAACCAATCCGAACGGAAATCTCCTTCTGACCTGGACCGCGGAAAAATTGTGGCTGGATGCAGCATCCTTTTCCGAAACACCGGAACCATATTCTCCGGCGGAAGAAGTCGAAACGGCATTCGACCGCAGCGGAAATCCGCTCCTTTTTCCTGGAAAACACCGTTTTACGCTGAAAGCGGTCAACCACTCCACCCAGAAAGCGACCCGGCAGATCACACTGGAGCTTTACGATGTTTTCTACCGGAAGAGTGTTCCGCTGAAACCGATTGTCTTCGATCTCGCTCCGGGAGCAATTGCGGAACAGACCGTTTCCGTGGAGCTGGAACGCTACGGAATGTTTGAACTGCGAATGAATGCGAACAGCACACCGCTGCTGTTTTCTGTCGTCGGAGAGCTTCCTTTCCGCAGTTATTCGTTCCGAAACGGTTTTTCCGTTGGGGTCAACGGGCATCTGTTTCACATTCAAAGTACCCGTTTTCAGGCGAACGAACCGGACGGCACCCCCAAAAAACCGCTGTTCGGAGCATGCGGAATGAATCTGGATGAATTCTTCGCCCGGACCCGTCAATGCGGGTTTGGCTCCATCCGCCTTCACGACGACGGTGTCTTCTACTGGTGGAGAACCGAACACGAACGCGGCAAATACGACTGGCGCCCCACCGACAACATCATCCGGAAAGCCCGGAAAAACGGGCTCGATATCCTGCCCCGTCTCGGAAGTTCGGAATTTGTCGCTTATGACAAGGACAAATTCTCCGGCACATGGATTCGGAAAGCAAGCGTGCACACCGGAGTCAAAGTGATCGGTCGCGCCTGGAGAATCCTTCCTCCTCCCGATGCCTGGGAACGCTTTATTCATGAATTCGTTGCACGTTACCGGAATGAAATCAAGTGCTATGAAATCATGAACGAACCGAACCTTTATCTGACGCCGGAGCAGTATACAGACTATCTGAAACGGGCGTACCGTGCAGCAAAAAAGGCTGATCCGGAGTGCGTGGTAGTCGGGTTCTGCTCAACGGGTGACCTGAATGGTAATCTCGGAAAATTTCTCGAAGAATGCGGAAAACTCGGGGCGTTCCAATTCACGGACGCGGTCTCCTTCCATCCATACAACGCTCAGCTGGATGACTCCCCCGTTCCTGCGGAACAGCAGATCCGGCAAGTCTTTGCCATCCTCCGCAAATACCGGAAAGACCTGCAGCTCTGGAACTCGGAGCTTTATTTCGTCCAGAATCAGAAAGGACTCCGGAAACCAGTCGTGGAGCAGGGAGAATTTCCGGTCGGCAATCTGGTCCGCCGGTATCTGATTGATCTCGGAGAAGGGCTTGCTCAAAGCATTCCGGTCTGGGCGCCACGCATCACGGGAGTCGATCTGCGTCCGGAATACCGATGGCCTAATTATGCCGCATCCACCTTTATCCCGAATGAATACGCCGCTGCAACCAACGCATTCTCCCGTTTTCTGGAATGCGGAAAAGGCAAGGGAAGCCTCTCTCTGCTCCGGGGGTTGAGCGCATGGAGCTATGAGGATCGGAACGGCTCGCCGCTTCTCGCCTGCTGGGCGAAAGAAGAGGGCGAATCCTTCTCCCTGATTCTGCCGGATGATGTTCACGCATTTGACCTGTTCGGAAATCCCCTGCCCGGGAAAAAGATAGAGGCAGGCAACAATCCGATCTACCTGAAAAGCCGGAACCGGAATCCGGACTGGAAAAACATTCAGGTCATCCCCCGACGGAAACTGCAGGTGACCGGAGCCAGAATCCTCACCGAAAAAGGAAAGCGCGTTCTGGCACTTGAAATACAGAACAATACCCGTCAGATCCAAGAGGCAGCAGTACGGATTCCCGGTGCTCCGAAACAGGAACTCCTCCTGAAAGCACAGGAAATCCGGACACTTCTGTTTCCTGCTCCGGAAGCAGATCGGAAAGAACTCGGAGTCATCGTTTCAGACGGTGCCGGAATTCTGGAACACCGTGTCCATCCTGTTTCCGGAAAATTCTGCCGCCCGGGAGAAAAGCAAACGGTCGGGAAGAACGCGGAATTCCAGATTCGGACGACATCGGCATTTCTGGAGTTTCAAATTCAGGTCCGCGATGACAAACGCGGAGGAAGAATCAAGGACGCCCCGTGGTCCGGAGATGGAATCGAATTGTTCCTGGATGCAGCTCCTGAACGGGAACTTGGACGGGAGGCATATACCGAATCGTGCTATCGTCTGTTTCTCGTTCCGAAATCCTCAAACGGACTTCCGGAAGCTCTGACAGGCAGTCCGAATCTGGATCTGCGCGGAATCGTTTACACGCTGAACGATTCCGGAACCGATTATTCCGCAACAATCCGGATTCCGTGGAAAAACATCGGCATGCGGGGACCTTCCGCGATCGCGTTCGATCTGGCTGTGGATGACTCGGACGGAGAACGCCGTCACAGCCAGGACGTCTGGGCGGGCAGTTCGGAAAACTGGCGCAACCGTCTTCTCTTCGGGTATCTGGCTGTTCCATAATCCATTTTCCGCCGGAGGTACGCTTTTCTCTCGATTTTCCGGAACTGCGACTTGATTTTTTTGCAAAAGCATATTAATTTTCTCCCGGATTACGGGAGACTTGAATATGATTCTGCTTTTTCTTCTGAAAGTTCTGGTTCTGCTGATCGGCCTGCTGTTTCTTCTTGCCTATGTCTCCGGGCAGATGCGGATCAAGTTCCCGCCCGGGGCAATCCTTGCCGTAGGTGTTATTCTCACACTTCTAATCGCGATTCCTTATGCAGGATGGATTCTTGCAACCCTCTTTCTTCTACGTTTTACAACCGTCATGACAAACGCCCGTTTCTGGCCGGATTCCACAGCACTGGCACTGGTAATGATTCCCCTGCTCTATCTGCTGAAACTCATTCTCTTCTGAATGCAGGACGCTGATCCGCAAAATGAGAAGCAAAAGAATGATTTCCATTTGCAATTCCGGCAATCGCAGGTTATTTTTTATATTCGAAAAAATTTCGGAGTTGGAATTATGCAGACTATGAAAAAAATCAGAGCAGCCCTTGACTTTTCCTGGAATGAAGCATCCCTGGCGCTGGCGGATGAAAACGATCAGGTTCTTGCATCCGAAAAATTCCTGCTGTCCGGACACGACGCATCAAGCCTTCCGGATCGGCTGGAGAAAGCGCTTCGGACCTTGAACCGGGATCTCTCCTCGGTTGGGGAATGGACCGTCGGCACAGGACCGGGAGGCTTTACAGGACTGCGTGTTGCATCCGCACTGGTCATCGGACTGGCTTATGGTGTACCGGAAACCAGAGTCCGCGGCATGTCCTCCGCGGCAGGCCTCGCAAGGAGCGCTTTCTCAGAAAAATCCCGTCCAGAAAAAGTTCTCGCTCTCTTCGACGGACGCCGTTCCGAACTGCTCGCCTACGGGCTTGCTCTCGAAAAGAACTCCTATCTTCACAACGGATACACGGCAGTGTTTCATACGCCGAAAGATCTTGCCAAAGCGCTCAAGGAATACTCCTGTGCAGCTCTTGAAAAAGACCGTGATGCAATCAGGAAATTCGCTCCGGAAGCAGAAGAACAGATCGTTTTCACCCCGTCCATCAACGCAGAGGAACTGATCTTCAACGATCCGGAAAACTTTTCAGCATCACCGACGGATCTGATCTACCTCAGGGCAGCGGTTTTTGTCGCCCCCAGAATTCCGCGGCAAATCTGACGGAGCTTTTTCTTCATGCGGAAATGTTACATCGTCCTTTCGATCTTTGGAGGAATCCTTCTGCTGCTTCTGGTACTTCTGTCCATCCTCCTCGGACTGGCAATGGACCGGACCTCTGCAACGGGAAAACCGCCGAAAGTCGATTTTCCCGCCATGATCTCCGGCATGCAGAAACTGAACCGCCAGATGAGCGAAATGACAAAACGTCCCTATGGAACCGAAAAGCAGATCACGCTCACGGAAGCGGAATTCAATGCCATCTCCAATGCGGTATTCGGCAACACCTTTGCCGCCGCTCTGCTGGGCAGCAACGCCAGCCGTGCCAACCTGCCGAAAAATTTGCTGAATGCCAGACTCAAACTCAAGGACGGCATCTTCCGCCTCACCTACACATACGACACAGGAAAAAACACACCTTTCGGCCGATACCTCAATCTGTACTGCCGCTTTAATGCCCGAATTGAAAACGGAACGATCCAACTCAAAATTCTCTCCTGCGACGCCGGAGATTTTCCCATCCCCGATGGACTCGCTCAACATTATGCCGACCGGATGCTGGAACAGAAAGTCAAAGGTTCTCCTGCGGAAAAAATCATTTCAGAAGGAGTGGTCCGCGTCCTTGCGGAAGAAGGAAAAATCACATTGCGTTATCGTCCTCAGGAGCTCGTGGATGCCGCGGACAGGGCCTGCTTCGGCACCGCCAACAACAAGATCCGCCGTTTCCTGAACCATTACGGACGATAACCCCTTCACAGGCCGACGATTCAGCAACCATTCTCCGGAAGGAATCTCAAAACAAGCTGCCGCATTCACTTCCGGAGAGTCGAATCTGTGAGTCTTATCGCAGGAATTCGAGTTTTCCTGTATAGGGGGAATTTTTCATCCGGAAAACTGCTCCGGCGTGATGCTTCTCGAATTCGCTGTCATCCCACGGATAATTTGCTGTGGAAACGAAAAGATCACGCAGGTCCTCCCCGCCGAATGCAACGCCAGTCACCTGGCGCATCGGGAATGCGTATTCCGCGACCTTCTCTCCGTCTGGAGAGAAGCGGACCAGCTTCCCGCCCTCCCAGAGCGCGGACCAGACACAGCCTTCGGAATCCACGGTCAACCCGTCCGGACGCCCTTCTTCCACAGGCATCTGAACGAATACGTCCTTATTGGAAACATGTCCGCTGCGGTCCGGCTCGAAATCATAGCTGTAAATTCTCCGTTCCGTCGTCACAGTGAAATAGAGTTTCTTACGGTCCGGCGAAAAGCCGAGGCCATTCGGCATTCCTGTGGTAGCGACCTCAATGCAGGAAAATTTTCCGAGGAGATCCATTCTCCAGAGAGAACCAATCCCCCCCTGAAGCAGAGGCGCAACCGTACAAAAAACAGTCCCATCGGGAGCCGTGATCACCTCATTGAAACGTGTTTCGCTTGCGATCCGGAGATTCGTGTAAAGCACAGGCTCCGCACCGGGAGTCCACTCCCATACTTTTCCGGCATCGGCGAACAGAAGCATTGTCTTTTCCTGTGTAAAGGAAATTCCTCCGATTTTGCCGATTTTGAGTTCAAATCGGTCAAAGGATTCCGGATCGGCGGAATTTCCTTTTTTCCGATAGACGATTCCACTGAGAACATCCAGCCAGTAGAAAGAGCAATCCCACTCACACCATACGGCGCTTTCCCCCAGCACGGCGCGGGAATTTGCGAAAAGTTCAAAAACAGCAGACATATTCAGCACCCCTTTCCAGCTTGAAAACAGAAAAGCGGATTCCCGGACTGTTCCGGAAATCCGCCATTTTTCTTGAACAACCGAATCTTTTATTCTCCAAACACAACGGTCTTGTAAGATCCATAGATGCCGAGAATATTCACGATCTCCTGATTCACCCAGGCGACCTTGGTGATTTTAGCTTCGGCACACGCGGCATTGATGGAAGCATCACCGCTGGCAAAAAGCCCGAGAATGCTCTGGCACTTGGCCTCACCCTTCTTGGAGAATTTCATATCACCGGTTCCGACCGTTACAGGCTGGTTGGTGCTTGTGTAGACCAATCCCAGCGGAAATGAGGTGGCACATCCGGTGAGAACGACCAATGACGTTACCGACACCGCGGCAATCACAGCTTTCAATCCGAGTTTCATCAGCAGCTCCTTTTTTATTTGTCTGATTCCATGGAAACCTGTTTTCTCTTCCGGCAATATACAATACATTCCGGTGCAAAACAAATTTAAATGCCGCTTTTATTTGATAAAAATGAATTTCCCGCGAAAAAAAGACCTATGGAAGCTGTTTTCCAGTAGAACATTGCTGATATGGAATTCAAAGAGTTCTCCTGCCGTTCCGGAAACGGCGGGGAGATTCATTATGCCTTTTCCGAAACTCCGTGGAGAAATTGAGCGGATTCTCATAACCGGCCTCAGCGGCAATCTCCTTGATAGGAAGTTCCGTCTGCTGAAGAAGAGCGACCGCCCGGCGCATCCGCATTTCGGTCAGCATTCTGTACGGAGTGGAACGGCAGTGCTGGTGAAAAAGACAGGGCAGATGCGATACGGAACAGCCGTAATGCCGTGCCAGTTCCCGCAGGGAAAACGGCTGTTCCGGATTTGCCGCCATAAACGCAAATAGTTCAACAAGCCTCTCAGACATTTTTGCTGACAACGCAGGTTCCTTGAGCAGTAAAATCAGATCATATGCGCGGTGCTCCAGCTTCTGAAGAATTCCGCTGTGGAACTCTTAGGAAAAAGATTTGAAGGATTGAAGAAGAATGTCGAACTTCTTGACATTGACATGAGGAAGATAATTCTTGCAGTCAAGACCAGTCTGTCTGAGCAGATCGTCGAGAAGATTTCCGGAAAGGATCAGGAAGTCTTTGACGCAGAAGCCCTGCGGACCGGTCATGAACTCAAGATCTCCGCCCGGACGCAGCAGAAAAAAGTCATTTTCCTCCGCAAGAAACATGACATTGTCCTGACGGACCTAAAGGGAACCTTTCTGAATATGTTCGAGTGCCAGAAAATTGGAATTGATGCGCCGCATATGGCACCCGTTTTTCATTTTCGACTCCCATATGGAGGCACACCAGAAAAGGGCATCTTCAGGTTTCTGCGGCAGAAAGGTGGTGTGCTGCCACTCGTGAGTGCCGCAGGCGAAATCGGAACATCTCTCCTTTTTCATCTGAAAACGGACAGGAACGTTCCGGAAAACGGAGATGTCGGTCAGAGGTTTCATTCTAATAAGAATTCAGCAAATATAATTAACGTTTTTTGAAATAAAATATAGTATAAAAAAAAACTATTTTTCAAATATTATAATATCATGGAAAGAAAATGGAAGGAGGTAAAATGAAAATCAAAAAAATATTTTCACGCTGATCGAACTGCTGATTACGATTGCTGCAATTGCCATCCTTGCCTCTTTGCGGCTTCCGGCATTGAATGCAGCAAAACAGGAGGCGGAAACCATCCGATGCACAGGGAATATTCGTCAGATCGGAACTTTTCTATTGCTTTATACAGAACAAAATGACGGATTCTTTCCGATGTGCAACGGAAATCAAGACGGATTCTTTCAAGGGAAATGGATTGATTGCTTCCGGAATCCCGGGGAAAAAGCGGAATCACCCGCTATTGCACAGGAAAAGAAACCCCTATGGACAATTCCGGATTGAGATTCAGGCATTCCGCAACGGGAAAGCGGTTTCCGTTGTCAATAAAATGGTTGTAACACGTCTGCCGCATCCGCTCTACTTGGGTAAGGATGCTCCGGATTCTCCCTTCGGTATTCATACAAACTAAAAAGAAAGTTCTATGCAGGCGATGAAAACAGGAGGCTTCAACTGGGTCCGGCTGCATAATGGTGCAAAACATCTTTCCTGCTGGTATTTTGTGGAACCGGAAAAGAATCAATGCCAATTTGCCGACAGGGAAATTCAAGCCTATCGGGACAATCATCTTCTTCTGCACGATCAGCTTGGAGTGTGTCCAGGATGGGCGTCGGCCCCGCAAGGACGTCTTGATTTCCGGAATGGCTACGCAAAGGGTTATTTCACACCGCTTCCGGAATATGAGCACGATTTTGCCAATTACTGCGAAACAATGACCAGACGTTACAAAGGAATGATTAACGGCTGGCTTGTCTGGAATGAACCCTGGCTGCCCCCTCTTCTTTCATAACGGCTATGACTCAACAAAAAAACGTATCTCACATACGGCACCATCCGGGAAAATGCAAACGCCTATATACACGCCTTTTAAAACTTGCCTGTGAAAGCGCAAAAAAAGGAATCCGGAATGCCGGATCACCGGTTTTTCCTCTTCCCGAGGCAGTACTCCGGCATGGAACAAGGCTCTTTATCACGCCGGAGCTTGCAGATTCTGCGATGAAATCGACTATCACGCCTATCATCAGAATCCCCCCGCAGGATTTCCCGGAGATGGACGGGAAGATACAATGAAACTCTCTTTCTGGAAATTCTGAACAGGAAAGGAAAACTCGGCAAATCCTGTCTTATATCGGAAGGGCAGTCCGACTACGGCGCCTTGACGAGATAGATCCCCGTACCGGACTTTACAACCATACGATTCCCCGGCAGAGTCGGGAAAATTATCACAGGGTTGCCGAAGATGAAATTCGTTTTCTTCTCTCCCATCTCTCGTTCGGAGTCAAACGAATTTTTTCTACACATCCCATGTCTATTCAAGTCTGGCTCAGGGAGCAGCTCTTCAGATTATGCTGGGAGCTGACGGTTTTCCACATCCGGGACTGGCGGCAATGTCTGCGTTTGCCAGACGGATCGAAAATAAGACTTTTTTCTGCTGGCATCAAATGGCGGATGGGATTTTTGCGGCACTCTTCAGCGATGGAAAACAAACGACCGCGGTTATTACAGGAGTCCCCGGACCTCGACAGCAAAACGACCTACGGAGAAGATGCTCCGGTTTCTCCATCCAGAAAGCACGAAGAAGCTGCATGGAGCCTCCAGTTATAAAGATTCCAGATAAGATTAAGATACTAACGTTTTTCCTTCAATAAAACCGGCAAGAAACGGAAGTTCCAATTTTTTTCTGAAAAGCGCCGTGAATCATTGGCAAAATGGATTTTCGGTGCTAAACTATTTTCGATTCAAGTGTTCACAAGAGACTCAATTTATCAACAAAGGGAAAATCATGAAGAAAAGAATGACGGCGATCTTCGCCGCAGCCGCAATGGCAATTGCCATGTCCGCGTGCTGCACATCGGTCCCGCCGGAAAAAATGGCGGCAAATTTCACGGTCCATAAGGTCTTCGGCTCCCACATGGTCCTGCAACGCGAAAAGCCCATTACCATCTCCGGTACGGCTGAACCCGGAAAAGTCGTGAAAGCAACCCTCGCCGGCAAGAGCGTCTATGCCGAGGCAGACAAAAACGGCGAATGGGAAGCCGTTTTCCCCGCAATGGATGCCGGAGGACCCTATGTGCTTGAAATCGTCGGAAAAGATGGCAAACAGACCGTATTCAACGACATCCTCATCGGTGAAGTCTGGATTTGCAGCGGACAGTCCAACATGCAGATGCCTGTCATGGGCGGCAAGTTCTGGCGAGTGAAAAACGCCGAGCAGGAAGTGAAAAATGCCAACCATCCGAATATCCGCCTGTTCAACGTTCCGCGAACCAAATCGCCCGGCTATATCCAGAAAGAGATCAAGGGGAGCTGGACCCCCTGCACTCCTGAATCCGTCAAGGATTTCTCCGCTGCCGGATACTTCTTCGGACGCCAGCTCAACAAGGATCTCAACGTGCCGATCGGTCTGATCCATGCCTCCTGGGGCGGAACCAGAATCGAACCCTGGATCTCCGAAGCCGCTTATATCGCAGCCAAACGCAACGAAGCAGATCTGGTGAAAGCCGCCAGAACACCATCCAAAGAACAGAAACAGAAACTCAAAAAGGCTCAGGAGGAATATCTGACCAAATTCAACAACTGGCTCAAGGCATTCCATAACACAAATCCTGCGGCAACTGCCAAAGCGAAAGAATGGAAAAATCCCGCGTTTGACGACAGCAAATGGGAAAATGCCCTTCTTCCCGGAGGAATCCCTTCGGAAGTCGACGGCATCGGCTGGTTCCGCCGTTCGGTCAATCTTCCGGCAGACTGGGCGGGCAAGGATCTCGTCCTGAACCTCGGCGCGGTTGATGATTGCGACGAAACATTCTTCAATGGCGTCAAAGTCGGTGAAACCGGCCCCCATACAGAAGGTTACTGGGCGAAAAACCGTCGCTACACGGTTCCGGGCAAACTCGTCAAAGCCGGGAAAAATGTAATTGCCGTGCGCGTTGCAGATCATTTCAGCAACGGTGGACTCATGGGCAGCGAAAAAACCATGTACGTCACATTGAAACAGGGCAAGGCGAAACGCATTGCCATCGGCAAAGACTGGAAATTCAAACTGGAATTCGCCGCTGACATGAAGAAACTCGGCTCCCGGCCTTCAACGCCCGCAATGCTGTCCGGCGGAGTCAATTCTCCGAGTTATCCATCGACCCTCTTCAACAGCATGGTTGCTCCGTGGACAAAATATCCGATCCGCGGCGCCATCTGGTATCAGGGCTGCTCGAACGCAGGCAGCGCCGACTACTATCCGCTCCACAAGATCCTCATCAACGACTGGAGAAAACAGTGGAACAATCCCGAAATGCCGTTTATCCTTGTTCAGCTCGCCGGATTTGAAACCCACACTCCGGGAAAACGTCTTGCAGACAACTACTGGACCAAAAAGGCTCCGGCAGACAAAGTCTCCTATGCTCTGACCCGTGAAATTCAGGCGGAAATGCTCAAGCTGCCGAACACGGGAATGGCGGTTGCCATGGACATCGGCGATCATTCCGACATCCATCCGGCAGACAAGCAGACTGTTGGCTATCGTCTCGCCATGGAGGCAGAACGCATCGCCTATCACAGCGGCAAAGTCTCTCAGGGTCCCCTCTTCAAGTCGATGAAGATCGAAGGCAATAAGATCCGCCTCTTCTTTACAAACGTCGGAAAAGGTCTTTCCACCAAAGACGGCAAAAAACCTGGCGCTTTCGCCATCGCAGGCAAGGACGGCAAGTACGTCTGGGCCGATGCAGTAATTGATGGAGACACGGTCGTTGTCTCCTCCCCGAAAGTGAAAGCTCCGAAAAATGTCCGCTATGCGTGGGTACAGTATCGCGGTGATGTCAATCTCTGCAACAAGGATGGCTTTGCCGCCAGTCCGTTCAGAACAGACAAACCCGCCTACAAATAATCCTCCGTACCAACTGTAAAAAAAAACGGACGCCGTATCGTACGACGTCCGTTTTTTTCTTCTCTCTTTTTTGAAAACTCTGCGGGGATCAGGCGTCCAACGTCTCCATGACCGCCTCGGGAAGCGGAAGTTCGATGATAAATGCCGCGCCTTTTCCCGGTTCGGATTCCACACGCACCGAACCGCCATGAGCAAGCACAATATGCTTCACAATGGAAAGGCCGAGACCCGTTCCGCCGAGCTTCCGGCTGCGAGCCTTGTCAACCCGGTAGAAGCGCTCGAAAATGCGGTCATGCTCTTTTTTATCAATTCCGCAGCCGTGGTCCGTAACACGGATCTCAATATGATCGGCGCAGCCGGTACCGGAAATCTTCACACAGCTGCCGGAAGGACTGTACTTCACAGCGTTGTCCACCAGATTCACTACGGCCTGTTCCAGCAGCGAAGAATCGGCGGACACGATAACATCCGGAGAGCAGTCCAGTTCCAGTGACACTCCCGCGGCTTCCGCTTTCGAGCGGCAGAGCTCCTTTGCGGTCGAAAGAATATCCGACAGGACCTCCCTCTTGAACGTGAAGCGCATTCCCTGCGTGGAGGAGTTGGATTCCAGAGCGGAAATACTCAGGACATCGCTGACCAGAGCCGCGAGGCGATCGGCATGGCGTTCAATAATCCGCAGGAATTTACGCAGAGGTTCCGGAAGATCGGCACCGGCCTCCTCCAAAGTCTCGACCGAGGCTTTGATCGCAGTAACGGGAGTTTTGATCTCGTGAGAGACATTCGCGACAAAGTCGCGGCGCATCTCCTCCAGACGGCGCATCCTGGTCACGTCGCCGATTACGATCACTGCTCCGGAAGGCTCGCTGCTCTCCCCGTCAATCATGATGGAACCCCGCATGACCAGAATGCGTTTTTCATCGAAAGTACACTCCATCTCCTCCTCTTCGGATTCGCGGGATGCCAGCACATTCTCAGCGAACTTCTGCATTCGGGGATTGCGCAGGATCTCATACAGGGTGCGTCCCGGTGCAGAATCCATATCCAGATTGAGGATCTCCGCGGCTGACCGGTTCACAATAATCACTTTGAAGTTGGAATCAATGGCGATCACACCTTCATTCATGGAGGAAAGAATCGTGCCGAGTTCGTTCTTTCGGCTGGTGATATCGCTGATCCGCAGTTTCAGCCGGACCGCCAGGGAATTCACGGCATCCGCCAGAGCATTGATCTCCTCAATATTCGAAGATGGATGAATTTTCCGGTCAAGATTCCCGTTCGCCATCACATCCACCGCACGGCGGATGTCTTCAATCGGACGGCTCAGGCGGCGGGAAATCAGCAGGCCGAGAATCATAGAGAACAGTGCCAGAAAAAATGCAAAGAATCCAAGCTTGAAATTCAGTTTTCCAATGTTGGTATCCACCGTTTCCACCGGCAGAGAGAGACGTAATACGCCAATCAGCTCACCTTTTGTGTTGAAAAGCGGTTCCGCTGCATACAGCATATCCTTCAGGAGGGTGGAACTGTAGCGGATGGCGACTCCGTTTTCATGGTCGATCAGAGCGGCTTTCATTTCCGGACGTGCAACGGAATGGTCCGGCATGGATTCATAGTCACCCTCGGAATCGTAGAGTACGCTCCCTTTGGGATTGATGACCGTAACCCGGGCATCAGCAGTTTTCGCGATGGCTTCGCAGGTTGCGACAAACTCCTTTCTGCCAATGGCTTCTGCAACACGGGGATTCATCATGTTCGCCCGGACCAGCACCTCGTCCCGCAGACTTTCGATATGAAACTCCCGGAAAATCCGGGTTGCGAACCAGGCGGTGGGAATGATCGTCAACGCGATGATGATCAAAAAGCCGGGATAAATCTGAAAGAAAATACGTTTTCCCATTTTCTCGTCTCCTTCCGGGGGGGCCGTCAATGCGGCATTTTGAATTTGTAGCCGACTCCTCTGACCGTTTCAATCAGATCGGCGGAACCAAGTTTTTTCCGCAACCCCACGATCTGGACATCCACAGAACGTTCCGTAACGGGATAATCGGACCCCTTGATCTCATTGACAATCCGGCTGCGGCTGTAAACCCAACCGGGCCGCTTCGCCAGAAGACGCAGAATCTCAAACTCCGTAAAGGTCAAATCCAGCGGTTCACCCCCGACCGAAGCCTCACGACGGCCAAGATCAAGCAGAAAATCTCCGCGGCGGATGACTTCATCCTCCTCTCCGGAAGCATCCGCTGAAGAACGGCGCAGGAGAGCGCGCAAACGAGCAATCAACACCTTGGCACTGAACGGTTTCGGAATATAATCGTCGGCTCCGACCTCCAGTCCGGAGACCATGTCGGACTCCTCGCTTTTCGCAGTCAGCATAATGATAGGAATATTTTTCGTATCCGGATTCTTCCGGAGTTCCCGGCAGACTTCGATTCCATCAAGTCCCGGGAGCATCAGATCCAGAAGGATCGCATCGGGACGAACCGAGGCGACGTGCTCCATCGCCTCCTCACCGGTTTCCACGCAGTCCACTAAATACCCTTCCCGTTCCAGGTTGTACTTCAGCAGAGTCAGAATATCCTCTTCGTCATCCACTGCAAGAATTCGTCCTTTGCTCATAGCAATATCTCCATAAATTGTTTGGCTCCGTTTTTCCGTATACTATACCCGTCTTTTGTGTTTCCGGCATCAGAGAAATGTTAGATTTTCGTTAGTTGTTCCAAAAAACACAGACGGTACGGAAGCAGAGTCAGCGGGAGAGCAGCAGGGCGATTCCGGCAACAGCGGCTGTTTCCACACGCAGAATCCAGCGTCCAATCCGCAGAGGCCGGGCTCCGAATGCGGCAAGCTGCGAAAGCTCCTGTCCCGAAAAACCGCCTTCAGGACCGACAAACCAGGCAATGTCACCATCGGGAATCCCCGTTTCAACGGAATCTGTCGGTGAACCGAAATAGACGGTGGTACAAGTCTGCCGGCACTCCTCCAGGGCATCGGAGAAGCGCAAAGGTGCAACCGTCCCGGGCAGATACGGATTCCCCGACTGCTTGCATGCTTCGAACATTGCATCGTTCCAGCGTCCGGAAACGGAAGAGGCATCCGGTTCCGACACACTGAACTCGCAAATCATCGGAACAATCCGCCAGACTCCGAGTTCCGTGGCTTCCCGTAAGACGGAATCCATCTTCTGGCGGCGGGGCGGAGCAATATAAAGATGCACTCGTCGTTCCGGTGGTGGAATTCTCCGTATCTCAAGCAGTTTCACCTGACGCCCCGGAACGACTTCAGCGGAAGCAATGGAACCGGTTCCATCCAGCAGTTCGATTCTGTCTCCGGGAAGAGCCCGGAGAATTTTAAAGAGATGGTTCTCCTCCTCCCGTTCCAGTTTCAGGACCGAACCGGCAGGAAGATCAAGGAGATCGCAGCGGAACTTCCGGACACTCATTGCTTTCCCCTGATCGGAAGCCATTTGAGAATATGCTGGATTTCAGCATCCCAGAATGCCCAGGAATGATTGCCGGGGCCTTCTTTGAACACAGCGTCATATCCGATCTGTTTCAGGTGGTCGCGAAACGCCGTGTTGACCTGATAGAGGAAATCCTCCGTTCCGCAGACCTGATAGAGCATCGGACGCGGTCCGCCACTCTTTACGACCTCCTCCGCTTTGAAATAGAGATCGTTCGCAGAACCTTTGATTTTATCCAGCGGACCGAAATCAAATTCGAACAAGGTCTGGTTTCCGTTGTTCAGCCAGTCGTTCCGCAGCGCGCCGGAAAGACTGGCTGCCGCAGCGAAACGGTCCGGAAAGTTCAATGCAAGTTTGAATGCACCGAATCCGCCCATCGAAAGCCCTGCGACAAATGTATCCTCCCGTTTCGTGGAGACATTGAAAAAGGTCGGCACCAGCGCAGGAAGCTCCCGGGAAATGAACTGCCAGAACTTCATGCCGTCAGGTGTATCGTTGTAGAAACTCCGGTTCACGCAAGGCATCACAACCGCGAGACCGAGTTCGGAGGCATACCGTTCGATGGAGGTTCTGCGCATCCAGATAGTGTGATCATCGGAGAGTCCATGAAGAAGATAGAGCACAGGCGTTCCGCTTTCGTTCACAACGCCTTTCATGCCGATCTGGGAAAATGTTGTCTGCGGCAGAACCACGTTCATGGACGCCGCCATACCGAGGGATTCCGAATGAAAATTGCATTGAATGAAAGCCATTGTCTCAACTCCTTTTCTGAAACAGCTCCACAACATCGACCCAGACCGCTTCCGGGTCCGAAGAGATTGCGCGCAGAATTTCCTCATAACGCGCCCACAGCAGGGGGTCATCCTTCATCTCGTAACTGTGCCCCCAGAAATAAAACGTACCGGATGCCTTCGCCTTCTCCAGGCGAAGATCGAACTCCGGATTCAGCCAGTGCGTACTCGTTGCAGCGGCAAGCGGTTCTCCGCAGGGAAGCACCCGGTCCGTGTTCGCACAGGTGCGCCCGTAGACAAACCCTTCCTCCCGGAGGATTTCAATACAGGCGGAATTGTATTCGCCGAACGGCCACGCAAAACCGCGCGCTTCGCATTGACGCAGATCCTCTATGTATTTACGGGCATCGACAGCCTCCATCCGGAACTCCTCCGGAGAAATCTGTGTCGGATGCGGATGCGTCATCGTATGCGATGCCAGCGGGAAATCCTCATATACGGACGCAATCTCGTCCAGGGAAAAACGCCAGATATCGAATCCTTCCCAGGTACGGGCAATCGTCCGGGTCTGTTTCCGATAACGGCCCGGAGTGATGTTGAAGGTTGCCTTCGCCCTGTATTTCCGGCAGAGTTCCATGATCCGGAGATCGTTTACATTGCCGTCGTCCCAGCATTGGGCAGCAAAATACATCGCCGATCTCCATCCTATCGGACAAGGTCGATGACATCGACCCAGACTGCCTCCGGATCGGCACTGATGTCACGGATGATCGCCTCATACCGTTCGCGGAGCCGGGGATCGTCTTTCATCTCATAGCTGTGCCCCCAGAAATAAAACGTACCTGTCTTCTTTGCCTTTTCGCGGATACGGTCGAAATCAGGATTCAGGAAGTGACAGTGGCTCGGGAGCGCCATAGGTTCTTCGCACGGGATCACGATCTCGGCGTTCCTGGTGGTCCGACCGTAGGCGAACCCTTCTTCGCGAAGCACCCGGATGCAGTCGTCGTTATAATCTCCGCAGGGCCATGCGAAGCCGCGCGCCTCACGCTGCCAGACATCCTCAATGTATTTGCGGGCATCGACAGCCTCCATCCGGAACTGCTCCAGCGGGATCTGCGTCGGACGCGGATGTGTCATGGTATGGGAAGCGACCTGAAAACCTTCATAAACGGAGGGCATTTCATCCAGAGCCAGCCCGTAGACATCAAAATCCTGAAACTTCCACCCGCACTTCCGTTTTGTCTTATCCCGCAATCCGGGGTTGATATTGAAGGTTGCCTTTGCATTGTATTTCCTGCAGATTTCCGCCACGATGATATCGTTCACCACGCCGTCATCCCAACACTGCGCCACTTGATACATGTTGAATCCGTCCTTGATTTGAATGAATGAGTTGGAGATACTATGCCAGTCCGGAGGATTTTTTTCAAGTCGATCCGCTCCGGAAGGGGAAATTTTTCCGGAGAAAATGTGCACCTTCTGAAAGAATTCTGCGGATTGGCGCTCTTTCCCGCTTGAAATCCAGCGTCCGCAGTGTACCTTTTTGTATCTTTCTTATGGAGAAAATCATGCGGGAGCTTATCGGTAAAATCAAGGATGGCACGGTCCGGATCACTCTGATCGGGCTTGGGTATGTGGGACTTCCACTTGCTGTCGAATTCGGGAAAAAATTCAACACCGTCGGGTTTGACACGAAACCGGAACGCATCCGGGAACTCAGAGACGGACAGGATCATACACTTGAAACCTCGCCGGAGGAACTGAAAGCGGCAACCCGCCTTGCGTTTACCTCGAACCCGGAGGAGATCAGAGGCAGAGACGTCTACATCGTCACAGTTCCGACCCCTGTGGACAAAAGCAATATACCCGATCTGACCATGCTCCGCCGTGCCAGTGAAACCGTCGGTCGCTCCATCGGCAAAGGCGCGCTTGTCATCTACGAAAGCACCGTTTATCCGGGATGCACCGAAGAAGAGTGCGTACCCGTCATTGAACAGTTCAGCGGGCTGAGATTCAACCGGGACTTCTTCTGCGGATACAGTCCGGAGCGGATCAATCCCGGCGACAAGGAACATACGCTGACCCGGATTCTCAAAATCACCAGCGGCTCCACACCCGAGGCAGCCGATGCGGTGAATGCGCTTTACTCCTCCATCATCACGGCGGGTACCTACCGAGCCTCCTCCCTGAAAGTGGCGGAAGCGGCAAAAGTCATTGAAAATTCCCAGCGGGACATCAACATTGCCTTCGTCAACGAGCTTTCCAAAATCTTCCGTCTGATGGGAATCGACACGCACGAAGTTCTTGACGCGGCAGGCACGAAATGGAACTTTCTGCACTTTACTCCGGGACTCGTCGGCGGGCACTGCATCGGAGTGGACCCTTATTATCTGACACACAAGGCAAGCTCACTTGGCTATCTCCCGGAAGTCATTCTCGCCGGACGCCGGATGAATGACGGCATGGGGCGCTACGTTGCCGCCGAACTTGTCAAACTCATGATCCGGAAAGGCTTTGCAATCAACGGGGCACGGGTTCTGATCCTCGGAATGACCTTCAAGGAGAACTGTCCCGATATCCGCAACTCCCGCGTAATCGACATCATCAACGAACTCGAAAGTTTCGGCTGTCTGGTCGACATTCACGATCCGTGGGCCGATTCCGGGGAAGTCCTCCGGGAATACGGAAAAACCATTCTCGGCGATCGGTCCCGGATTCATCCGGAAGAATACTCCGCCGTTGTTCTCGCGGTGGCGCATCGGCAGTTCCGGACCCTGGATTTCGCTCTCTTCCGCAACCGCGGATGCGTGATCTTCGACATCAAAGGCATTTTACCAAAAGAAAGTTCGGACGGACGGCTATGAACGGCAGAAACATCCTTGTCACCGGCGGTGCCGGATTCATCGGTTCCAATCTGATCGAAGCCCTCCTTGCACAAGGCGGGCGGGTGGTCTGTCTTGACAATTTCTCCACAGGAAAAGAAGAAAATCTCCAAACCTTCCGGAATCATCCGGACTTCCGCCTGATCCGCGGCGACATCCGCGATTATGAGACCTGTCTCTCCGCCTGTGAAAACGCCGATCTGATCTTTCATGAAGCCGCTCTCGGTTCCGTTCCCCGCTCCGTCAACGATCCAGTCACGACGAATGAAGTCAACATCGGCGGATTCGTCAAACTGCTCAATGCAGCCAGAGAGTGCGGCGCAAAACGGTTTATTTACGCAGCCAGCAGTTCCACTTACGGTGACAGTCCTGCCTTACCCAAAGTCGAGGAACACATTGGAAAGCCGCTTTCGCCGTATGCGGTCACAAAATATGTCAATGAATTGTACGCGGATGTCTTTCACAAACTCTACGGGATCGACTGCATCGGTCTTCGTTATTTCAACGTCTTCGGCCGGAGACAGGACCCTGACGGAGCCTATGCCGCGGTCATTCCCCGGTTCGTCCGCGCGATGCTCCGGCATGAACGGCCCGTCATCAACGGCGACGGCTCCTCCTCCCGCGATTTCACCTTTATCGACAACGTGGTACAGGCAAATCTTCTTGCAGCGGCCGCCCTCCCCCAAGATGCCCTGAACACGGTCTACAATGTCGCCTGCGGGACGGAAACCGATCTGAACACTCTGTTCAGCCTTCTGAAACAGTTCCTTTCGGAATACGATCCGGAGATTGCACTTCTGGAACCTGTCCACGGACCATACCGCACCGGAGACATCCCCCATTCCCTTGCCGATATCTCCAAAGCCAGGCGGCTGCTTGGATACACTCCCGGCTTCGACGTTGAAAACGGACTCCGGCAGGCTGTCAAATGGTATGTGGAACATCTGAAATAATGAAGAAAGCTCTATGCGACAAGGACAAAGGAAAGTATGAAAATAGCCGTTTTTTCCGATCTCCACTATTCTGATCACTGTAATCCGGAGCATCCGCAGAGACGCGGCGAAATCGCGCTGGAACTGCTGGACAATGTGATCGAATCCCTCAACCGGGAACACCATCCGGATCTTGTGGTCTGCGCGGGAGATCTGGTCAACGAACCGGAGCGGGCGGACCTGCTGCCGGAAATGGTACGCCATCTGGACCATCTGCGGGCACCTCTGATTGTGATTCCCGGAAACCACGATCCGGCATCAGCGGAATTCTATCGTGCGGTCCCGCGTCCGCCGGTTTATATGGATCTTGAGGGTATCCGCTTCATTCCGTTCACCGACGATCCGGAACGCCCCGGCTGGAATGCTGCACGAACTCCGGAAGAGATCGAACGGATGATCCGGACGGCATCGGCGTTTCCGGGCCCTTCGGTGTCAATCCAGCATGTTCCGCTGTACCGGCCCGGCACCTGCGATGTCTGCTACAACTACGAATATGCGGAAACAATCCTCGACGCCATGCGGGATTCCGGAGTCCGACTCACCATTTCCGGGCACTATCACGAAGGAATGGACCCTGTTTCCGATGGCCGCGTAACTGCACTCGCCGCACCTGCACTTTGTGAGAATCCGTTTCAATTCCTGCTGTTTGAACTTGACCGAAACGGCATCCTGCACGGATTCCGGAAGATTTGCGGAGCCCGGCAGTGAAGCCACTGGCAAATGCAAACGGATGGCTCTGGGTTCCCGGAGTCTATTTTGCAGAAGGACTCCCGTTTGCCGTCGCAACAGCCGTCTCGATGGTAATCTTCACAACGCTTGGAATGTCAAACAGTTCCATGACATTCTGGACCGGTATCATCGGCCTGCCGTGGAGTCTTAAATTTCTCTGGGCGCCGTTTCTGGATTCCTTCTGGACCAAACGCGCCTGGATGCTGAGTGCTCAGTTTGTCATCGGACTCTGCTTCGCGGCAACGGCTCTGACGTTTCAGGCGGAACATCCGGTGCTCCCGCTGCTCGTGGGCCTGTTCCTCCTTACAGCGTTCGTCTCCGCGACTCACGACATTGCCGCGGATGGGTACTATATGATCGCACTTTCTCCGCATGATCAGGCGGCATGTTCCGGACTTCGGAACATCTTCTACAAATGCGCCATGCTCGCCGGACAGGGCGGACTCGTCATGCTGGCGGGACGTTTCAGCGAATCCGGCATGAGCCGTTCCGCCGCATGGCTCTGGCCGATGTTCGCTGCCTCCGCCATCATGTTCCTGCTGTTTTTCTACCATCTCTTCACGACCCCTGCCACAGAACAGCCGAAATCCGCAGGCTGCGAAACAAAAACCGGATTTGCGGAATCCTTCCGGACCTTTTTTGCACGGGAAGGCGCAGTGAGCGCGGTCCTCTTCCTGTTTTTCTACCGGTTTGCGGAGGCGCAGCTGGGAAAACTTTCCATTCCGTTCATGCTGGCTCCGCGTGCGGAAGGCGGACTCGGACTCACACTGAGTCAGCAGGGCACCATTTACGGAATCGCCGGCACGATCTGTTTCCTGGCGGGAGGATTTCTTGCCGGACTCGCGGTATCCCGGTTCGGCTTCGGCCGATGCCTCTGGTTCATGGCACTGGCGCTGAATGTGCCGGATCTGTTTTATGTGTATCTTTCCTTTCATCATCCCGGACTCATCCCGTCCGGCATCTGCATTGCGCTGGAACAGTTCGGCTACGGACTCGGCTACATGGCGCATGTCCTGTTCATGGTCCAGTTCGCAAACCGCAGCGGAAAATATAAGACCAGCCATTTTGCATTCATGACGGGCATTACGATTCTCGGCATGACACTGGTCGGAATGTTTTCCGGAAAGATGCAGGAGCTGTTCGCGCAGATTTCCGTCCTGCACGGTGCAGAATCGGGATACCGTTACTTCTTTCTCTGGATCTGCCTCTGCACCATTCCGAGCTTTCTTTCGGTGCATTTCGCAGGAAAACACATTGATGCGGAATTTGGGAAAACACAGTCCAGCCCCGCCAAGAAAAGCGTCGATCGCTGATTATGCTCTGGGATGCGCCTTGTTGTAGACGTTTTTCAACCGCTCCGCACTGATGTGCGTATAAATCTGCGTAGTGCTCAGATTCTCATGTCCGAGCAGTTCCTGAACGCTGCGGAGATCGGCTCCGGCATCCAGCAGATGCGTGGCGAACGAGTGACGGAGTTTGTGCGGCGTCATGTCAAGCGGCAGACCGGCCTCCCGCAAATAGAGCTTGAAGTTGCGCTGGAAGGAACGTGCCGTCAGGCGCTGACCATCCTTATTGACAAACAGGGGAGCGCCATGACGCTCGTTGGAAGTCCGCATCCTTCTGGCTGTCATGTACTTGCGTAAAGCACGTTCCGCAGGTCCGCCAAGTCCGCAGAGACGCTCCTTCCGTCCCTTTCCGCGGACCTTCATGATCCCGGAAAAGAGATCCACATCGCCGATGTTCAAACCGACAGCTTCACTGATTCGAATCCCGCCGCTGTAAATGACCTCCAGCATGGCGGAATCGCGGGCGGCGGAAAACTTTGCACTCTCCTCATCCTTTGCAATATCTTTTTCATAGGCATCCTTCCAGAACTTTGCGGGCGCGTCAAGCAGGCGGCCGACCTCGTCCACCGTCATATATTTCGGAAGAAGCTTCTGCTTTTTCGGAGGCGTCAAGTTCGCAAACGGATTGTCGCTGACGATCCCTTCCCGAAGCATGTAACGGTAAAAAGAACGCATTCCGGAAAGTTTCCGCAGAATGGATGTTTTGGAGATGTTCTCCTCTTCCTGGAGAATCACAACAAAGGAACGCGCCGCATAGACATCCACGGCATTCCAGTCGATCTGGCAGCACTCCGCATCCGATTTCAGAGCCAGTTTCACGAACTGTTCAATATCAATCCGATAACTGTCGATGGTATGCTGAGAGGCATTCCTTTCATGACTCAGATAGGCAAGATAGGAAGCCAGCGACCGGTCCATATCCCCGGCAGGAACGACGGTTTCCTTCGGGCTTTTCTCTTCCGGACGGACCATGCGGACCCTCTCACTTTCCATCGCGGTATGCAAGTGCAGCCTTGACAAATCCAAAGAACAGAGGATGCGCCTTCAGCGGGGTGGATTTGAACTCCGGATGGAACTGGCAGGCGACAAACCACGGATGATCCTCCAGCTCCACCATCTCAACCAGACGGCCATCCGGAGAAGTACCCGAGATTACCAGTCCAGCCTCCTCAATCTGTTCCAGATACCTGGTATTGAACTCATACCGGTGGCGGTGACGCTCCCGGATCTCTCCGGCATGGTAGACCGATGCCGCTTTCGTCCCCGGACGAATCGTGCAGGGATACGCCCCGAGACGCATCGTTCCGCCTTTGGCTGTGATCGTCTTCTGCGCTTCCATCAGGTCAATGACCGGATATGGAGAATGGCGGTCGAATTCCGTGCTGTTCGCCTGTTCCATCCCGCAGACATTACGGGCAAATTCAATCACCGCGCACTGCATTCCGAGGCAGATTCCGAAAAACGGAATTCTGTTTTCGCGGGCGTATGTCACAGCTCTGATCTTGCCGGGAACCCCGCGATCTCCGAAACCGCCGGGAACCAGGATGCCGTCGATTCCACGGAAAATCTCCGCCGGATCACCGCTCTCCAGCTCCTCCGCTTCCACAGAACGGAACTTCACCTTCGCGGAATTCGCAATGCCAGCATGCGCAAGCGCCTCATAAATGCTCTTATAGGCGTCGCGCAGCGAAATGTATTTTCCGACAACTGCAATCTCCACTTCCCCCTTCGACGGATTCAAAACGGTGGAAAGCATTTTCTTCCATTCGGAAAGATCGCTCGGGCGCTCCGGCAGTTCAAGCAGCTTCAGAATACAGCTGTCCACGCCCTGTTTCGCCAGATCGAGAGGGACTTCGTAGATGGAGTTCTTCACGTCGAGCTCCTCAATCACATTCTCCTTCCGGACATTGCAGAACAGAGCCAGCTTCCGACGGTGTTCCTCCTCCATCGGCGATTCACAACGGCAGACGAGAATGTGCGGAACAATTCCGATGCTCCGCAGAATGGCAACGGACTGCTGAGAGGGTTTTGTCTTCAGCTCACCCGCAGCCTTGATGTACGGCACCAGAGTCAGATGGATGAAGATGGAGTTGTTTTCCCCGAACTCCTGATAAAACTGTCGGATTGCTTCCAGAAACGGCAGAGACTCGATATCGCCCGCCGTACCGCCGATCTCCGTAATGGCAATGTCCACATCATCGGAATGCATTGATGCAATCGCGGACTTGATCTCATTTGTGATATGGGGAATCACCTGCACCGTACCGCCGAGATATCCGCCTTCCCGTTCCCGGTGAATCACAGTACTGTAAATCCGTCCGGTCGTATAATTGCTGGCCTTCGAGCAGGAGATGCCGGCGAAACGCTCGTAGTGTCCGAGATCAAGATCCGTCTCCGCGCCGTCATCGGTAACAAACACTTCCCCGTGCTGGTAGGGGGACATGGTGCCCGGGTCAACGTTAAGATAAGGGTCCAGCTTCTGCATCGCGACCTTGTATCCGCGGCTTTTGAGAAGCATTGCGATGGATGCGGCAGTAATTCCTTTGCCAAGGGAGGATACCACGCCTCCAGTAATAAAAATGTGTTTCGTCATTCTCAGCATTCTCCTGTAAGCGGTTCCGTGGGAACCTTTCAATATACTCCTTTTTTCCCCAAAAAAAAGCCGTCGGAGAAAGATTTCAAAAAAAAATTCAACGGAAGCCTTTTAGAAAAAGTTCCCGGAAATCCGGGAGAAATCAAATTGATTTTTTCCCCGGAAGAGTGTATATTTTATGGATTTAAACAAATGCCTCTTTGTACCGGACAGGCTCATTCCGGGCCTGCGGCGCATGACATCCCGGGCATGATCAGGAAGGATCAAAACATGGCTGATACATACGACTGGAAAGCGCAACGCGAAAAAAAAGCATTCCTCGCTCTTGAAGACGGATCTGTCTTTCGAGGCCGTTCCGTCGGCGCAAAAATCGACCGGACCGGCGAAGTGGTCTTCAACACCGGACTCTCCGGATACGAAGAAATCCTCAGCGATCCCTCCTACGCCGGACAGTTCGTCACCATGACCTGTCCAGAAATCGGCAATTACGGCATGAACACAGCCGACATGGAATCGCGAGCCCTCTTTCTGAACGGCTTCCTCATGCACGAATACAACGAACCCAGCAATTGGCGATCCGAAGAGTCCCTCGCCCATGCGCTGGAAAAAGCAGGGGTACCCGCCATCGACGGAATTGATACCCGTGCACTCACGCTTAAGCTCCGCTCTTCCGGAACCCTCAAAGGATATCTGCATTGCGATGGCAGCGAACTCCCGGAAGAAACTGCAATTGCCAGAGCCCGCGAATGGTGCGGACTCGACAATCAGGACTACGCCTCCAAAGTCACCTGCCGGGAAAACTACCGCTTTGATCCGGACGGCGCCATCACGCGTTCCTGGCCGATGACAGAGGAACTGCCGCCGCTTGAACACAAGATTGTCGCCGTCGATTTCGGTATCAAATGGAACATTCTCCGCTCCCTCCGTCTCTGCGGAATGGACGTACAGGTGGTAACAGCGAAAACCACAGCAGAGGAGATTCTCGCGCTCCATCCGGAAGGAGTTTTCCTTTCCAACGGACCCGCCGATCCCGCGGCACTTCCCTATGCCTCCGAAATGGCGGCAAAACTCATCGGTAAAGTACCGATCATGGGGATCTGCCTCGGGCACCAGATTCTCGGACGTGCTGTCGGAGGAAAAACCTACCGTTTGAAATTCGGACATCACGGGTGCAACCATCCGGTCAAAAATCTCATTACCGGTGCAGTTGAAATCACCTCGCAGAACCACAATTTTGCGCTGGACCCGGAATCGCTCCCCGATTGCGTTGAAGTCACGCACATCAATCTCAACGACGGAACCGTTGAAGGGCTCCGTCACAGAACCGCGCCGATGTTCAGCGTGCAGTACCATCCGGAAGCCGCTCCGGGACCGCACGATCCGTTCTATCTGTTCCGCCAGTTCAAAGAGATGCTCAAGAAGTAAGAACCATGAAACAACGCCCGGACACAACCGCCGCATGCCGGATTGCCGCAGCCGTTGTTGTGTCCCTGTGCTGTCTGCTCCCGGTCTCCTGCATAACGGAAACGGAAAAAACGCCGGCTCCCCTGGAACAACTCATCCGGGTTGCAGCCGAACGCCGATACCGGGTCCTGCTCCGGCGCGGTACACTCCGGGTCGCAGTCAACAGCAAAAGCGGACAGTTCGTCAAAGTCGATGCAAACGGACAGTTCGAAGGTCCGGAGATTCATCGGATCAGAGCCGCAGCGGAAAAAGCCGGACTGCGCCTCTTCCTTTTCGACGCCCGGCCGGAAGCGATTGCAGGCTACATCCGCAGCGGGCGCGCCGATCTGGCAATCGGCGGTTTGAAGTCCGCCGAGATCCGCGCCATGCTCCTGACTCCCGTCATGGAATACAAGCAGGGGTCCGAAAGCTACGCATTCGCCGCCTGGGAAGATGCCGCGGAACTGAAATCGCTGCTGGAGTGACCATTTTCCAGTCGATTTCCCGTTTTTTCCAAAAATACGGAACCAGCAGGCAATCCTCCCGCGCGATTGCATTTGCAAAAGCGGACTTGCCGTGTTAAATTATACATTCGCAAACGCAATGGAGAATCTGTATGCCGGAATTGAAATACATACGAAATTTTTCGATCATCGCCCATATCGACCACGGCAAGTCAACACTCGCCGACCGCCTGCTTGAAGCGACCGGAACCATTGAAAAACGCGATCTGACCCACGATCAGCTCCTCGATGCCATGGATCTGGAACAGGAACGCGGAATCACCATCAAAGCGCATCCTGTCCGCATGGCGTACAAAGCATCCGACGGTGATGAATACGAACTGAATCTGATCGACACCCCGGGCCATGTTGACTTCGCCTATGAAGTCAGCCGTTCGCTCGCAGCCTGTGAAGGCGCCCTGCTCGTCATTGACGCAACCCAGGGAGTGCAGGCACAGACCGTTGCAAATGTTCAGCTGGCCATGCGTCATAATCTTCATATCATTCCGGTCATCAACAAAATCGACCTTCCGGCTGCCGATGTGCCGATGTGCCTGGAACAGATGGAGGAAATTCTTGCCATCCCGCGCGAAGAGGCAATTGCCGTTTCCGCGAAAGAAGGCACCGGCATACCTGAGGTGCTCGAAGCCATCGTCAAATTCATTCCGCCGCCGAAACCCTATCCTTCGGCGGGGACCAGCGCCCTGGTTTTCGATTCCATCTACGACGCTTACCGTGGAGTCGTCACTTATCTGCGCGTCTTCAACGGCTCCTTCAAACGCGGCGACAAACTGCGGCTGCTCAGCACAGGACTCGAAAGTGAGATCAAAGAGGTCGGCGTCTTCAAACCTTCCATGACTGCGACGCCGGAGCTTTCGGCCGGATCCGTCGGCTACATCATCCCGAACATCAAAACCCCGACCGACACCAGAATCGGCGATACCATCACCGAAGTGAAAGATCCCTGCACAGAACCCCTCCCCGGCTTTCAGGAAGTCAAGCCGATGGTGTTCAGCGGAATCTATCCGATCGACTCCGCCGATTACGATCAGCTCCGTTTCAGCATGGCGAAACTTCAACTGAACGATGCCGCCTTCACCTATCAGGCGGAAACTTCCGCCGCACTGGGCTTCGGGTTCCGCTGCGGATTCCTCGGTCTGCTCCACATGGAGATTATTCAGGAACGCCTGCGCCGGGAATACAACATGGATATCATTGCGACGTATCCTAGCGTCATCTATCACGTCTATCTGACCAACGGGACCATGATCGAGGTGGACAACCCCGTCCGCCTGCCGGATCCCGCGGAAATCGACCGGATCGAAGAACCACTGATCTCCGCCCATATCATGTCGCCGAACCAGTACATCGGAGACATCATGAATCTCGTCATGCAGAAACGCGGGATCTGCACCAAGACCGACAGCGTCGACGGCTCCCATGTCATGATCACAGCCACCATCCCGATGCATGAAATTCTAATTGATTTCCACGACAAGCTCAAATCCATCACCCGCGGCTACGGCAGCATGGACTATGAACATGCCGGGTACCGCGCAGATAAACTCGTGAAACTGGATATTCTGGTCAACGGGGAACCGGTTGACGCCTTCGCGACCATCGTACATACGGATCTTGCCTATTCCCGCGGACGAATGCTGGCAGAACGTCTTGCCAATGTCATTCCGCAGCACATGTTCCAGGTTGCGATTCAGGCAGCCGTGGGTGGAAAGGTCATCGCGCGCGAAACGGTTCGCGCCTTCCGCAAAAACGTGCTTGCGAAATGCTACGGAGGCGATATCACGCGAAAACGCAAACTTCTGGAAAAACAGAAGGAAGGCAAAAAACGCATGAAACAGATCGGCAAAGTGAACATTCCGCAGGAAGCGTTTGTCGAAGTCCTGAAATCCAATGCGGAATAACCATCGGAAAGGACCGGCATGTTCTCTTATTTCAAGCTGAGGAAACTTCGAAAGTCCGTCAAAGAGCAGACCCTTGCGGTCAAACGCCGTCTCGTTTCGGACGACGACATTCTTACCGACCAGCAGAAAGAGTCTCTGAACGCCATTCTCGCCGAGGCAGACACTCTCGACCGGAAGGATGCCGACGCCATGGAACAGTTTCTCTCCCGCAACCATTCCCGGATTGACTCCCTTATGGCGGTTCACGGCAATCTGCGGAAACTCCGCAATTTTCTGGATGTTCTGGCAGTCGCATTCGCTGTCGCGTTTGGAGTCCGCGCACTCTATCTTCAGCCGTTCAAGATTCCAACCAGCAGCATGCAGCCGACACTCTTCGGAATTCATTATGTGGACCGGAAAGGACTGGAACAATCCGGCGGTCCGATCTCCGGAACCATGGTTCCGCTCTTCTCGCCGCGCGCAAAACTGGAAATTCAGGAAGACGGCGAACTGATCGCATACAACACTCACAGCAAACGTCTGATTGATACGGAAACCTCGCTGCAGATTGGAAACCAGATCTACAATCTGCCGGGAAGCATCGGCAATGTTGCACGCTATGTTGATCTCCAGCGCGAAGGCTACCGGAAAGGCGAACTTCTCTGCGACGGCTGGCTCTCCACAGGCGACCATCTGTTTGTGGACCGGCTCTCCATCCATTTCCTGCCATTGAAACGCGGCGATGTCATCGTCTTCACGACGGAGAACATCAAGTCCCCGACTCAGACTCTTGGCGGCTATTACTACATCAAGCGTCTGGTCGGTCTGCCGGGCGACACGCTGAAAATCGTGGACAACATCCTTTACATCAAGCCGAAAGGAGAAACGGAATTCAAACCTGCCACCGCGTTTTCGGACAAATTCAAACGACTCTACTCCTTCGAAGGCGGCTACCAGGGACATATCGCCTCGGAACTGCTGGCACCCGGACTGGAACTCAAAGTCCCGAAGGATATGTTTTTCGCTCTCGGAGACAACACGTCCAACAGTCTGGACGGACGCAACTGGGGATTCATTCCGCGAAAGAACATGATCGGACGGGGATTGAACGTTTTCTGGCCGATCTCCCGCCGCTGGGGATTCGTGGACACAAAACCGCAACTCAAAGGAAAAACCGTTCTGCCGGACTCAATGGCTCTGCAATAAGGAAAGGATGAAATTATGAAAGACACAAACGCGGTGTTCCTGATCCGCTGCATGGATAAAAAAGGACTCGTCGCCGGAATCACCAACTTCTTCTATGAACTCGGACTGAACATCCTGAACTGCCAGCAGTACACCGACTGCATGACCGGACAGTATTTCATGCGCCTGAAACTGGATCTTTCCGATCTCGCCTTCTCCAAGAAGGATCTTGAAAATCGCCTGACGGAATTCGGGAAACCGCTCGGACTGGAATGGTCGGTCCACTATTCCGACTATGTGCCGCGGGTGGCGATTCTTGTCTCCAAGGCGTCGCACTGCCTGTACGATCTTCTTGTCAAACAGCGGGAGGGAACACTGAAATGTGAAATTCCTCTGATCCTTTCGAATCATCCCGATCTGGAATATGTAGCGGAACAGTTCCGCGTCCCCTTCTTCTGTCTTCCGGTCACCAAAGAGACGAAAAAGGAGCAGGAGGCAAAAATCACGGAACTGCTCTCCATCCATCACATTGATCTTGTGGTTCTTGCCCGGTACATGCAGATCATCTCTTCGGATTTCATTGATCTTTACCGCAACCGGATCATCAACATCCATCATGCGTTCCTGCCGGCGTTCCAGGGAGCGAATCCGTATCTGCGGGCCTTCCAGCGCGGTGTGAAGATGATCGGTGCAACCGCCCATTACGTAACCGCGGATCTTGACGAAGGACCGATCATCGAACAGGATGTCGTACGTGTCACTCACGAATACGGCCCGGATGATCTCTCACGAATTGGACGGGATGTGGAAATGATGGTGCTCTCCCGCGCGGTCAAAGCCCATCTGGAAAGCCGTGTCATCGTTCATGAAAACCGGACCGTCGTCTTCACCGGCGGAATCGGTGCCTGAGAAGGTCCCTCCGGACCGGAACAGGGACAGAAAACAGAAAAAGACGAAACCGGAAGCAAAAATCATCCGGTTTTTACAGCAACCCATCCCCGGCGGCCGGCCGGGAAAAGGAAAGGGAAACGCAAAAATGGAAAACAAAACAAAATTTCAGGGAACTCCCGTCAGCGTGGCAGGGACATTTGTCACACCCGGAATGAAGGCTCCGGACTTCAGCCTCACAAAAGAAGATCTGAGCCGCTTCACTCCGGCGGATGCCAAAGGCAAAAAACTCCTTCTGAACATCTTCCCGAGCATTGATACTCCAGTCTGTTCCGCATCGGTCCGGAAATTCAATGAAATGGCAGCGGGCATGGACGACACGCTGGTTCTCTGCATCTCCAGGGACCTCCCCTTTGCCCAGAGCCGCTTCTGCGCCGCGGAGGGAATCCGGAACGTCATCACGCTCTCGGATTTCCACTACGCCTCCACCTTCGGCAAAGATTACGGAGTCCTGATGACCGACGGTCCCCTGAGCGGACTCCTCGCCCGCGCTGTTGTCATCATCGACCGCGAGGGAAAAATCGCCTATTCCGACATGGTCTCCGAGATTGTCAACGAGCCCGATTATGACCGGGCGCTGGCAGCTCTGAAAAACGCCTGATCGTCCTTCGGGCCCCCCATTCTCTTCCGTCGGAGGAACCGCGGAAGGGATACTGGCATGATCTGCTCCGGCTGTTTCCGCTTCTGATAGACGGACAGCCGGAATTTTTTTACTAAGGCATTCCGCTCCGGGAACGGTTCCTGTATTCTCGTGGAGAAACGCCCCAATACTGCCGGAAACGTCTGGAGAAATACAGGGGATCGCAGAATCCGGTTTTTTCCGCAATTTCCTTGCAGGAATAGGGGTAATTCTGAAGGAAGAGTGCGGCACGTTCCATTCGTCTTCTGTTCAGATAGTGCATCGGAGCAATCCCGTAGTATCGTTTGAAACTTGCGATAAGATGCGGGGGTGAGATGTGAAACTGTTCCGCAAGATCCTGAATGGACAGCGGCAGATCAAGATGCTGATTGATGTACCGCTCTATCTCCTGAAGATTCTGCGGAGCGGGAATGTACGGTGTTTTCAGCATTCGATGGAGCTCAAAAAGAAACATCGCAAGCAGATGCTCCAGAAGACAGCGCGCCGCACACGGATGATAAAGTTCTCTGTAAATCAGCGACAGATACTTCTCGAAAATCTCACCGGCCTCCATTCCAATCGGAGTGTTCAGCGGCAGGGAAAGATTTGCAGGAAACGGATGAAGAGAAGGCGTTTTCACAATCAGCCAGGAGTGATCCCAGTTTGCCGCTTCGTTCCCATATACATGAAGACGCTTCGGTTCCCAGACCATAAACGTATGATCGCACCTCACGAATCCGGAGTCCATCCGGATGTATGCGGGAGAATGAAAATACATGAACAGCCACGGATACCCGTCATCGCCATGCCGGATCATTCCCGGCGGCATAATCTCATGAACGCCGAGTCCCCGGATATGAAAGTCCCTCTGTTCATGTGCCCGAGTTGCATCATAATGAAATAAAAATGCAGGCCGCATTGTAATTTCCATGTTTTTTATTTTATTTTCCATAGATTACTATATTGATGTTCTGAAAAAATGCAATATTATAAAGAAAAGATTCGTTTTGGAGACATGGCCGTTCTTTGTTGAAAACCAATCCAGAGAAATCCAGAGTGTCCGCCACAGAACGAGCGAAAAAAGGATTCTGCAGCTAAAAAAGAAAGGACCGCACATGATTTCGGAAGCCCATCGATTGTCACAGTCCGCAGTGGTTGATCCTGCTTATTCCGCGGAAGAACTCGTTCCGCCGTCCCCAGCCGCGAACGACCAGCCGTTCTGGCATTATGCCCCGGACGACCTGGAACTCTACCTGCTGGAAGAAATGAGACTGAGCTTCATCCGGGAAAAACGGAATGTGGGATGGCTCGGAAAATTCCGGCCGATAGCATGGTCCGTTGTCTTCTTTCGGGAATTTGAATCCAGCGCTTCCCTTGAATTCCGAAGTACCGGAACCTGTTCTGCGGAACTGGATGGAGAAGTGCTGGCGCTTTCAGAACGGGAAAAGGGAAGTTTTCATTGTGAAGTACCACGTGCCGGCGTTGTAAAGCTCACCGTAGCCAGTGATACGCTTCCCTCGCTGGGCTCCTCTCTGGAATGGCGAATCCTCCGCGAAGACGGGACCCATGTGCAGGCGGAACGGCTGCCACAGATGAAATCCGGTCTGCCTCCGCATCTGGAAGCGATACCCGAACTTCCGCTCAAACCGGAAAAACAACCGGACGGTTCCTATGATGCCGGTCGTGAAGTCTTCGGATGGATTGAAGCGGACTCCAATACACTCCCCCTCCTCTGCGCAGGCGAATCCCGGTACGAAATGGCAAATGAAAATCCTGCACTCTCCGAACAGGATCTCGGAGTGATTGCTGCGGGAAACGGCAAAATCCGTTCCCGAAGTCCGATCGCATTCCGCTATTTCCGCTTCTCCGGCACAGAACCGGAAAATGTCCGCTGCCGTCTTCTGATTCCCTCGGAACAGTATCGCGGAGCATTTGCGGGACCGGGCCGTCTGAACGATCTCTGGATGCGTTCCGCCTATACGCTCCGTCTCTGCATGTATCATTTCCTGCTCGACGGAATTAAGCGGGACCGCATGCCGTGGGCTGGCGACCTCTCCCTGAGTCTGCTCTCCAACGCCTATTCCTTCGGCAACGGAGCAATCGTCAAACGGACTCTGACCGTGCTCGGATGCAGTGGTCCGGAATTCGGAGACGTAAACGGATGCACCGATTTTTCCTGCTGGCTGACCATCTGTCACGATTTGTATCAGCAGTATTTTCATGATCCTGAATATCTAAGCCGTTCCTGGCAGAGCATTCGCGCACGCACGGATGCCCTGATTTCCCGCTGCGACTCCAACGGATTCCTCTCCAGAAATCTGCAATGGGTCTTCATCGACTGGAGCCCGGGATGCAAACAATCCGCACTTCAGGTGCTGTTCTACCATTCGCTCCGTTCCGCGGCGCGGCTTGCTGAACGTCTGGAGAAAAACGACGATGCCGGAAGATGGAACGCATTCGCCTTCCGCTTGAAACAGGCGATCTACCAAAACTGTTTTTCGGAAAAGAAAGGACTTTTCCGGGCTCGACTGGATTCCACCGAGGAGTACACCCGCCATGCCAATCTGTTTGCTCTGCTTTCCGGTATGGCGGAAGAAAAGGACCGCCCCGGGCTCCTGAACGCCATTTGCAACGACGAACTGCCGCCTTTCGGAACACCGTTCCTGCAAGCATGGGAACTGCTGGTCGCAGCAGAAGCGGGAAAATTGGAGTTCTTCCGGAAAAAACTGGATGATGTCTGGGGCTACATGCTGGATCAGGGAGCAACCACTTTCTGGGAAGGATGCGGAAACTATGCCTCGGAAAAAGACTATTGTGCATTCTACGGCCGCCCATACGGAGCCAGCCTCTGCCACGCATGGGCCTCCGGACCGGCCTTTCTGCTGCCGCGCATCCTGATGGGACTGGCTCCCGTTGAAGACGGCTGGAAAACCTTCCGCTGCCGCCCCGTCAGGAATTTCGGAAACTTCTGCTGCACGGTCCCGACTCCCGACGGGCCGATCGAAGCCTCCTGGAAAGACGGCATTCTGACCCTGAACCATCCGGACAGCCTGACCTGTCTTCGCGATTGAAACAGGCGGACCCGGAACCCCATTTTGCGATGCCGGGCCCGCAGTTCAGCTCAGGACATCACCAGCGGTAATAGCGGTAGGGATCGTCGCCGGAGACGGGTAAATCGGAATAGAGACGGTATTCCGGAAGGAAGGAAAGATTCGGATTCCCGAGAATTCCACCGCTCATCTGCCGGTTGTTGCAGAGAACCGTCAGGACATTGCCTTTCGCTCTGAGAACATTCCGTTTGACTGTATAGATGCGTTCCGCCGCCCAGAAATTCTTCGGATTCGTCCTGGCGGAAATTTCCCCCAGGAACTGGCCGTTCAGCCAGACCCACGACTCGTCATCGACAGCACCAAGGTAGACGGTGATATCCGCATTCTCCGGAAGATGCTCCGCGTCAAAGGTTTTCCGATACCAGAACCAGCCGCTCGGCTCAATCTCCTTGAATTGCAGGTCAAACATCCCGGGGACCTTCACCGGCCGCCAGGAACGGTCCGTTTTCAGCGAAGTTTTGAACCAGGCTTCCTTTTTGCCGACTTTTCCGGGATCAGGCTTCCCAATCCAGTTTCCTTTCAGACTCCTGTAACCGTCAGGACCTCCGCTGCGGAGAGAAAGCCGTTTCAAAAAACCGCTGTCGGAAACCGCTCCAAGATTGTGCGCCAGGCGGGATATCAGATAATAATTCCGACGGAGCGTCGTGCGGTACTGAAATTCATTTGCATCGAACATCCAGGGAACCACCTGACAGAAAACAATCCTCCCTTTTCCGACTGTTTTTGTGTTCAGTGCCTTGCCTCCGGCGGATTTTTCATCGAAAAAAGTTCCCTCAAGACCTTTGCGCCAATGGAGATCCGCATTGGAAACGCCCCGGAAGACAGGCTCCCTGGAAAGCCCTGCCACATAGTCGGAATAGACCTGCTTTCCTTTCACAGTTCCGCTCGTACCGGGAAGAAGCGCCTTGATTTCCGCATCATCAAGTCCCAGAGTCAGAACGTGAAGTCCGGAAGCAAGTTTTTCCGCCAGCGATCCTGTCCCGGAACCGGGTCCGACGATCAGCAGATCACGGGCTGTGCAGGCGTCGGCATTCTTCAAAGACATGTATTTCAGTTTCAGTCTCTTCAGGACCTTTTCCCCTTCCGCGGTTCCGATGTAGAAAGTTCTGCGGCGCTCCGGATCTTCCGCTTTGTCCAGATATTCCAGAGAGGCTGCCAGCAGCTCGAGTGCCTCGGGCGACAGCTCCGTCCGTCCGGAAGCATCCAGCTGGAAGAAGAGAATGTGCCCATTGCCCTCGCGGTATTCCAGAAGCGGAGCATACTGCAAATCAAATCCGGTCTGAAGCAGCGGCATCCAGTCGCCGACACACGGTTTTTCCGGAACCACGCAGGAAACAGTTCCCCTGTTTCCCGCCCGCCAGACCCGGGAATTCGTAAATCCATTCCAATTCCAGGAAGGCATCTGGGGTTCGTATTCAGGAGTCTTCAGATAGTGTGGAAGATTCGTCGAGGAACCGCGCCAGTTTTTCAGAGGCTTTCCCGCAAATGCCGGCTCCAGAGGGAACACTTCCCGAAATCCGTGAACATTTCCCCGGATTCCCATGTTCTGAAGCTGCTCATACGGCTGTTCCATCAGAAGAAGACGGGTGCCGGAACGGACCATCTCCTCCAGATTGGACGGTGCATGTTTCAGGGAATTGCGTCCGAGAATCAGAATGCCTCTTCCCGGAGACTCCCCTTTTTCCAGTGTCCGGAATCTGACGTTCAGTTTCCGGAGGAGCGGTGCGGCGGTACCTTCCGGATCGCAGAGGAAAACCTTGTGTTTCAAAGCAACCGTTCCATCTTCGACCACATTGAGTTGGAAGGAGTCCTCGCCGGAGGTGCCATTGGAATAGACGAATCTCACATGGATGACCGGCTTTTTCCCTGCGGCGTTTTCCGGAATGCGAAAGGCCAATGGAAGATCGGAGCGTCCACCGGGTTCGGTTACGGTTTTCATTGTTCCGGAAAGCTTCAGCTCCGGAACATGCCATGTGCAGAGAGTTGTCAGTTCTCTGCGGGTATCATTCAGAATTACGAGGGATTTTTCCACGGTTTCCCCGGGGAGATACCAGGAATTCTTTGACGTAAAATCGCCTTTTTTTCCGGCAATCCACCCGAGCTGCGGCTGAAAGGCTTTCGAAGCGGCATTGCCCACAAAGGTCATTCCCGTATCGAACTTATCGGCGAGAGCACCTGTGTAATCCGGGAAGATTCCAGTCCGTTTCAGATTGGAAAAGCGGGAATCCAGAAGTTTGTCCTTCGGGACTTTATGAGTATTCCAGTAGGCATCGCCATCCCAGGGAAGCAGACCGGAAACTCCGCGAGCCCGGAGATCGCGGAAATTATCATGGATCAGAATCGACCAGACCTTCTGGGTGTCCGGAAATCTGGAAAACCAGTTGAATTTGCTGAAGTGGATCTTTTGATTGCCAGTGGAAAAACGTTCCTGCGATTTCATCAGGGATTTTTTCGCGTTGTCGATACGGTAGGCATCCTCGCCAAGATACTGGGCATTGTACTCGTTCAGCCAAATGCACTGAACAGCCTCCGTTCCCCAGATGAACGCCGGTCCGCGGAAACTGGACCAGGAACAGACATGAGGCATCCCCCATTCCATAAGGAAGAGCGGCTTGATCCCGTATTGTTCCCAGTGTTCGAGCCAGTCACTCCGCTCCTGCGAGGGAGCCCAGTTCAGATAACAGTTGATGGTGTACATCGGTCCGAGATTGCCGCTCTCGTGATGATAAACCGGACGGGTCGGGTCCAGCGATTTCACAAGATCGGCTGCAAGCAGAGCCTGACGCCGTTTGTCGAACGATCCCTTTGCATTTTTTTTCAGGAAATGATCCGGCGAATAGCGCCCGTCGATCCGGGCAGGATTCTGATCGCCGGAATAGCCGGTGGCATTGTGCGTGGATGCGTAGAGGATCAATCCGGGAACATTCTGATAACGCCGGATCAGATAACCGGTCAGCTCCAGATAGCGTTTCCGAACGGCAGGATCGTCCAGGTTCCACTGGAAGCTGGATGGATGCGGAAGCGTGAGAGTCGTAAGAATTCCATTGCGGGAATTTTCCATGTAAAACGCATCCTGATATCCGGTTTCACCGGGAGAAAAATTGTAATTCAGCGCAATGAAATGATTCATGCCGAACTGCTTCATGATTTCAGCGTTTTTCCGATACTGTTCCGGTGTCTGATTCGCCGCACCGCGAATAGGCAGCTGAGATGCGGCGGAACGGAGATGAATCCGTTTCCCGTTGAGTTTGAAGTCGCGTCCATCCAGTTCGAATTCCCGGAATCCGAACTCCTGCGGATAGAGGATATCTGCGGGCGTACCGCCAGGACCATACAATGTAACAACAGCGTGATAGAGGTTTTCCGGCGTATCGGTATCCCAGAGTTTCGGATCATTCCATGCGCTTCTGCAGGAGATCCGCCTGCCCGGAACGGCGGCAAACGGACGGGAGCGAAAGGTTTTCACTTTTCGGCTTCCGTCATAAATCACGGTTTCCAGCGTATAGGTTCCGGGAACAACATCCCGGAGTCCCGCATCGCAAAGAATCTCTTTTTTCCTGAAGGAGGTGATCAGGTGGACATCGCTGATACGCGTTCCGCGGGGCTCCGCTTTCAGGTATACATCCCCGGTAATACCGCGGCAGACAATTTTCTTTTTCGCTTTGCTGATACGGTCGGGAGCGTTGAAAGAGAGGGATTCCGCATCCTCAATTCTGGCGGAAACGAGAATCGCCAGTTCATGTTGTCTGCCCGGGGTAACATGGTTTGTCAAGTCAACGGTTCCACCGGGAAAATAAAATTCTCCTGCCTTTTTCCCGTCGATAAAGAGCTGCCCGCAGGTCTGGATCCAGACCAGTTCAAGTTCGATTCTGCGTCCCGTCCAGTGAGCAGGAATGTCAATGGTCCGCCGATACCAGACATTGTTCAGTTTCCTGCCGTCGATTTCCGCCTTTTTCCCGGAGGGTTCATAGATGTCCTGCGAGCTGCCGGGCTGTTTCCAGCCGTTGTGTCCGGGCCAGATGCCGGGAACTTTGAAAAAATAAGGATATTCCGATTCCTCCGGAGAGGCTGACGCAACCGCGCTCTCCACCGGCTTGAACTGCCAGATTGTATTCAGGCAGATCCGTTCCCGGCAGGGATTGATAATCCGTTCGGCATCCTTCCAGTCCCAGAGCTCCCGGACCGGCGGAAGGGGAAGCCCTGTGTAGAATCCCTCGGCATCCTTCCGGTTCCGGAAAGCGCGAACTGTCACATTGCGGAATTCCACGATTCCGGAAGTTCCGAAATTTGCGGGATCAATCGCCAGCCGGACAGCCCCGGCAGGAACGGGATAAACGCGGGAACACTGCTTCCAGGCGGTGGTACCGCTCATGCCGAACATCTCCGGCCAGTCACCGACGGGTTTCTGATCCGCGCCGTAAAATCGCATCGCCATCCGTCCGCACTGCCACGACTGTGCACCGGCAGCCAGATCGCGAGTCCGCATCTCCATATCCAGGCGGAGAAATTTCCATTCCGGACGGAGGAAAATGCTTCCGTTACAGGAACTCCCGTGAGGGACAGTCACATTCAGTTTTAAATCCTTCACAGAAAGAGTTGTTTTCCCGTGCGGCCAGACATTCCGCGGACGACCCTCCGGCGTCACCAGCAGATTTTCCGTGGAACAACAAAGAAGAGGAAATCCTGTAACAAGGAAAACAAAGGAAAGCCATCTCATAAATAGTCCCATCTCCGATTAAAATGTTGCATCCGTCACAGTGAAGAGAATCTCTTTGCGGACATTGGCGCGCATCCATGCAAGCGGAACGGCTGCTGCCCCCATATCTCCGCGCAGAATGTTGATGGACTGCATCGGAGCATGAACCGTCCACGGCCGCGCTCCCCACGTCCCGATGGAACTCGAATCCATAACCGCTTTCGGTCCATTGTTGTTGTACCCTGCGAGCTTCGTATCCAGCAGCAATGCAAAAGCGGACGGAAATTTGATTTTCGTGGAATAAAGCAGGCGGTCCTCATTATTGGTGGATTCCGGCATTTTCACAGTGTAATTGCCTTTGTAGTTACCGCCTTGCGCCCAGATTCCCCAGTAGTTGATTCCATAACAGCGTCCTTTCAAACGGTCTTTCGCGCTCAGGAGGCTTCCGCTGCTCCATCTGGCTCGACGTTCGGCTTCGCTGCACATGTAGCTTGCCGGGGTCTCCGCTTTCAGGAATCCAGCATTGAGAAGAGCTTCCGAGTAAATGCTGCAGGAATCCCTCAGGAGGCTGTTGCTTTCTGTAACGATGCACTGATTGTAGGAATCCATGTACAGTGTGATGGAGAGTCCCATCTGTTTCAGTGTGCTGAGACAGCTAGTCCCTCTTGCCTTGCGTCTGGCGCTGTTCAAGGCCGGAAGCAGCATTGCCGCAAGAATTGCAATAATAGCAATCACAACAAGCAATTCTATTAATGTAAATCTTTTCTTTCGCTTCATATTCCTCAACCTCCTGATTTGTTTCTTGTTTTTATTTTATTCGGACATGGTCCTGTAGATTCTCTCTGGATGAGTTTTCCCTGGAATGAAATGGTCTTGTCCGCTTCATGGAGCGGATTCTTATATTTTTCGATCATCAGCTTTGCTGCTGCAAGGCCCATCTGTTCCGTAGGAATCCTGATGCATGTCATCGCCGGGTGAATGAATTCCGCAAGATCCGGATCGTTGAACGCGATGATGCTGACATCCTGCGGAACTCGGATTCCCCATTTTCTCAAATAATATTCTGCCTGAACTCCGGAATGAAAGGTATAGGCAACGAGAGCAGTTGCTTTCTGCTCCATTGCAGCTTGCAGAGTTGTTTTCAGGTCGCTGGAGTTGTCGAGGCTTTCCGGTAAAAGCATCAGGTTTCGTGCAAGACAGAAATCCTGATAAGCCTGTACTCTCATTCTGACACTGTAGTGATGATCCGCCAGTTCAAAGGGAATCTGGTCGGGACTGCGGTAAAAATTCAGATAGGCAATCTTCCGGTGTCCCAATTGGTAGAGATGTTCGAGGGCGGTCATCATGTTTGCATAATCATCTGTAATGACCGAGGTTCCATGCGGCCCAGAAGCGCCATTCAGGGAAACATACGGGATTCCGCTTCCATCCAGTTCCGCCACCAGTTCCTCCCTCCTGACATCAACGGCAAGAGCTCCGGCGACCTTCCAGGGCGGAAGTCCGTAGGTTTTCTGATGCTCCAGCGTATGACAGAGATAATGAAAACTGAAACCGTGGTCCAGCAGATATTCACAAAAGCAGTCGACACCCGCAGAAATTTCCGTCCCGATAGTCGTATGGAGCAAATTCGACATCAGAATGGAAATCTGTCTGTTGTCTTTTTTCCGCATTGCCTGATACAACGGATTCGGCGTATAGCCAGCGGCATTCGCACAGGCAAGGATTTTTTCCCGCAGTTCCGGGGAAACGGAAAAATTCTTATTTCCGTTCACAACCCGGCTGACTGTGGATGGCGAAATCCCAAGTTCCTCTGCAATACTCTTTAAATTCATTTCAATTCCAAATGATTTTTTTGTTTTAGGCAAACCGTTTGCCTTATTTAATTATAACCGTTTTTAAGAAAAAAGCAACCCCTCTTTTTGAAATATTTTTCTTTTTTCTCCGGAAAAGGATTCCATCCGGACAAACGGAAGAAACGAAAATCGAATCTTTCAGAAAACCTTCGTTCCAGAACGTCCCTCAAAAACCGGAATCAAATAAAGAGAACAGGAAAAAGAATAATTCTCGCATATTATTCGAATATTTTTATTTTTTTTCATATCATCTCCTGTTTTTTTTTATTTCAAAGTAAAATATGATGTAAAAAGAACAAAGGAATGGCCAACGAACGGAAAAAGATCACGATGACCGATATCGCAAGGTAGGACGTGTTTCCCAGAGCACGGTCCCCCGGGTAATCAATCATCAGCCGGGAATCAACGAGGCCAAACACCGGAAGGTCATGGACGCGATGAAGCGGCTCGGCTATGAACCATCGACGACGGCTGCGCCGGCCCGCAAAACGATCTGTCTTGTCATCTGTCCCCTGCCGGAGCAGAAAAATATACTGGAAATGAGTTTCACTATTCAGATGCAGGAGGGTGTTCGTGCGCTTCTCAATGCCCATAACATGGACTCCATGCTTCTGGACAAACCTTATGGAACAGAAACGCTGGACCTGCCGCCGGAAAAACTGCAATTGATTTCGGGATTCATTCTTCTTCACGGTTCACTGGACTCACCGAAACTGCGGAAAGAACTGGATGATGCGGGCATTCCTTATGTGATCGCGCTGGGAGGGACACTCGCGCGTTTTCCCTCGTCCTGCGACACCATCTGCCCGGATGAATTCGAAGCAGCGCATCGGCTCTGTGATTATCTTGAGGCGCATGGCAGGAAACGCATCGGTTTTCTGCTCTCCCGCATTTTTGCACACAGGCTTGACGGCTTCCGCCTGGAAGTTATGAAACGGAAAAATCTGGAACTGCGGGAAAGCGATATCATGCTCCTGGAAACAACGGACAATAAAGATCATATCGAAGAAGCCTATCATTATCTGCAGCGCGGTGATCTGCCCGATGCTCTGGTCGTCAGCTTCCACGGAGCGGCTGTGCTGATCCGATCCATCTTCAACTTCAGCGGAGTCCGGGTCCCTGAAGATGTGATGATCGTCTCCTATGCGCATACCAAAGAACAGGATCAGATTCCCTGTGTTTTGCAGCGCGCCTTTCTTCTCGGCAGCAAATCCGCAAGGAAAATTCTGGAAAAGCTCGCAACGCCGGACGACGTCCCGAATACTGTACTGATCCCGCCTGAACTCATCAACACAAAGACTGAACAGAAGGTCTCTTCATGAAAAGAAATCTGAATCATTTTACATTGATAAAACTTCTAGTCGTAATTGTAATCATTGCAATTCTTGCAGAAATTCCTCTTCCCGCGCTGAACAGTTCCAGAATGAAAGCCCATGCGATTGCCTGCGTTTCAAACATGAAACAGGCGGGACTCCTCATGCACCAGTATGCGGATGCATTTCAGGAGTTTTTTCCATTTGCGAACACCTGGGGAACAGCGCTGAATGGGCATCCCGCCTGGAACCGCCAGCTCCTCAATGCCGGATTCGTCGGCAAGAACAGAATCGGCAATTATCCGGAAACGGAAATTCCCTACGGGACGAGTTCCCCGGGAGTTCCCGGAGGCATCTGGCGCTGTCCGGTTGTGGCACCGCATCAGCATTCCGGCAGCGGTATGACTCACTACGGAATGAACTCCTCCTTCGAACCGAAGGAGAACCCGCCCTGGTTCATCAAGCGCAGTTCGTTTCCGAAGGTCAAACCCGGAATCCAGCGCTCCGCATCAGAATTCTTCCTGATGACGGATAACGATGCAATGCAGGACAACGACAACACCTTTGCTTATGTCGTTTACGCAGCGGAGACATCGACCATCGAAAACCCGGCGGCCCGGAAAAAAGCAATCGGCTATCGCCATCTGGGAGCGGCAAACGTACTTTTTGTGGACGGCCATGCCGGAAGCTGGCGTTATTCGGGACCTCTTGCGCGGAAATACTGGGCTTATTACAACTGAGGTTCCCGCATGAAAAAAATCATTTTTCCACTGGTGCTCCTGCTTGCCGCATCCACCGGAATACTCTCCGCACGGGGAGATGCGGGCAAACTCTATGACTGCGAAACATTCAATCCGCACGGCTATCCGCACGGCTGGGGATTCTGGTGCGACAAGCAGTCGAAGAAACCGGACTGGAAGGTTATTTCCGACGCGGCGGAAGGCAGACAGGCGCTTCAGATCACTTTTTACGGATGCAAATCCTTTCAGGGCGTATCAATCAATCTGCCTCCGCTGCCGGATCACGCGGAATGCTTCACCTTCTGGATCAAAACCGTTTCCGGTAAACCGCCATCCCACCTGGAACTGGTCGAAGTGAGCCCCGACGGCAAAGGGCGTGAATTCTTCGCGGCATCGTTTGCCCTGCCGGAGCCGGGAGTCTGGAAAAAAATAACGGTTCCTTTCTCCGCGTTCCGCCATACACGGTCCGAAAACGCTCCGGATGTCAACCTGACATTCGACCGCGGCCGCAAAGCCATTCTCCGTCTGATCGGCTATACAAAAGACGCTGGAGCTCTGATAATCGACGATCTCCGCTGGGAGTGCTCAGACAATGCACTCTCTTCACAAATCTCCCGGACGGCAGACCAGCAAAGTCTTCGTTCCAGGAATCTTCTTCCCGGCGACACCAGTTTTGAAACAGGGGCCGGCCCGTGGATGAACTTCTCCGCCGTCAAACAGCTCTACGCAAAAGAAGGGGATGGATTCCACGGCAAAAGCTGTCTCGAACTGCCTCCGGAGACAACCATGGTCATGTGCAAATGGATCTGGAATCTGTTTCAGCCGGGAAAAGCGTATGTGTTCTCCTTCTATGCCAAAGGAACTCCCGGAGAAACACTGAATGTTTCGGTAATCACGCTCAAATGGCGCTGGCTGAAAAGCCAAACGTTCAAAATGTCGCAGGAATGGAAACGGTACTCTGTGATTATTCCGCCGCAGAAAGTCGCCGAAACGGGCTATATCGGGTTCCGCAGATTTCATCCGCGAGGAAGTATCCGGATTGACGCCGTCCAACTCGAAGAAGGACGGATGGCGACCACTTACAGTACCTCGGAGGCGGTCAGCCTTTTCAGCTCGGTCGGACAACCCGGCGAAATCGTAACGACAGGTCAAATACCAGAACTGACGGTCTCCCTTCGCAACAATTCCATTCCGGAAAACCGTCTTCCGCTCACTCTTCAACTGGAACTGCCAGGGAAATGGCGTAAGTTCCGCAAGATTTCACTGCAAACAGACCGGCTTTTCCGGATGAAAACGCCCTGTTCATTCGCCTCGGAAACAGGATATTATCCGGTCCAACTGAGTGTAAGAGACAAAAACGGCACCCTCTTGAAACGTCAGGCATCGCCGTTTGTAGTGGCGCCGATGTTTCCTCCGATTCAAAAAGACGCGGGATTTTTCGGCATACAGGACAGCCCCGTTCCGAAAGAGGTTCTGCCGAAAATCGGCGTTTCACGCCTCCGGAGCGGCGGACCGCGCTGGTTTGACACAGAACCGTCCCCCCGCAAATTCCGGAACCTGCAATCCGCGAAAACAAAAGACTTCCGGAAGTTGAATGTTCAATACTCCTTCGGAGACATCGCACAAGTGCCCGCGTGGGCCAGACAGCCGGAAAGCGACATGGCAGTTCCATCGGCAATCCGGGCATTCACGGAAGAATTCATCAGAACCAGTCCGGAAGCAGTCTTCTGTTACGATTTTCAGAACGAACCGGACCTGACCCTCCTCCGGATGAAAAAAATGAATCGGGAAACGGCTGTTCAATATTACACGGATCTTTTAAAAGAGATCCATCCGATCGTCCGGCGCTACGGAGGAAAACTCATGATCAACAGTTCCGGGAACGGGGCCTGGTTCTCTGCCGGGGTCTTTGCAAAAGCTGCGGATTTCTTCGACATCTATGCCCCGCACCCGTATACCTATCCGCGTTCGATCGGGCTGGACGGACGCTACTGCGCCTCGCCCGAAAGCGGAGAACTGCTCCGGAAACTTCACGATGCCGCAGCCATCATCCGTAAATACGGCAGAAAACAGACCCTTGCGATTGGTGAGCTCGGCTGGGCGCTCGACGGTAACGCGCCGTTCGACTCTCCGCAGGCAAAACGTGCAGCATCCTATCTTGCACGAACCTTCCTTCTTGCACGAACGGTTCCCGAATGCCGCTGGCTGATCTGGTACTCGGGAATGGGCTGGCCGGAAAACGGCAATTACGAATATGGGGTCTGGCGCAACGATAACGGAATCCGTCCGCTTCCCTCTGCGGCGGCATATGCTCAGGCGGCACGCGAAATGGAAGGCGGAAGCGAATTCAAACTCGTCTCCGACAGCGATATCAAAATTGTTCGCTGGAAGAAAAACGGGTTCGACAAAGCCGCTCTCTGGAATACAGATGAAAACATGCGAGAACTCCCCTTCCCGGTACCATCCGGCACCCGCATTCGCGATCTGTACGGGTCCACGGTAACTGGCAACCGTTTTCCGCTGGGGGAAGCCCCGTATTACCTGTCCGTGAAAACAGGAAACGGCGATACTTTGATCTCCTCTCTCCTGAAAAACATTGCCAAACAAGTTCCCGTTCAAGTGACGTCGTCATTGAGGAGTCTTTCGGAAATGCGCCTTCTCATCCGCAACAATCTTCCGCACGCATGGAGTGGAACAATTTCCGCAGCAAATGGAAAAAAACACAAACTGAATCTCGGCCCAAAAGAAAACCGAAGCATTTCCGTCCCGCTTTCCGGATGGAACGCCGGAGCTCCCTTCCGGACGACACTTCAGATCCGTGATGCGGAAGGTTCCAAATTTTGCATTCCGGTTTCGCTTCCGCCGGTGATGCCAATCCGGAAGGCCGAAATCAAAGACTGGAAGACCTTCGATTTCCGAAAAGCCGGACCGCAGATTGTCCTGCGAAATCGTTCCGACGTCTTTCCACCGGATCCATTCATTTCGTGGAGCGGACCGGAAGACCTCTCCGCTGAAGTGTTTCTCGCCTGGGATCAACGCTTTTTCTATCTGATGGCAGAAGTCTCAGATGACGACCACAGCAATCCCGACCGGAACGCCAATCTATGGAAAGGTGATTCCATCCTGTTTGCATTCGATACGGAAAACGACGCCGTCTCCGGAGCCGGATACGACAACAATGACTATGAGTTCGGTACTGCCTCCGGATCACCACTCTGGTGCTGGCACGCTCCCGCGGGCAAACCGACAGGAGCGATCCACGAAGCGGAATCGCTGATCGAAAAAAATGATGGAAAAATGGTCTACCGGATCGCCATTCCGTGGAGAACGCTTTCCCCGCTTGAACCGGAAGCGGGACGCATCTTCGGTTTCGCCATTGTCATTCACGACCGGGACGGAGCAATCCGCAACTATTATATGGCATTCGGCCAGGGAATTGCCAACGGGAAACATCCCTCGGCATTCCGGAAACTGGTTCTGACCCGATGAAAAGCCGGAAAAAGAAGTTCCCGGGAAAAACGCCAGGAACATTTCCCATATTTCCGTGAATCACGCGGAAAAAGGGAAATCCATTGACGTTCCCTTGCCGGTACTCTGATGCAGCGGCAAGGAGGATCGTATCCGGAGAAGTACGAAAAGCGCAGCTTGATTCCTCCGTCGGAAAATGCGTCAATTCATAACGATGATATGCTCCGGGCGAACAAAGAGTTCGTAGGTATGTCCCGATTTCCGGGCAGGAGAAGCAGTCTCAAACACCATCACCGGATCATTGACAGAAAAGAGATGCCATTCCGTCCGTTCCCCGAGGAAGGACCCATCTTTCAGGACGCAGGCCATTCGGTTCGCATCTGGGGCGGTTCTCTCGAACGAGATATTTTCAGGACGCATCATGATCTCCACCGTGGAACCGATGGCAAGTTTTCCAAATGCAAATGCCCGCAAGCGTCCGCAGCTGCACTCGATTTCAGCAATGCCCTTGTCCAGAGAAAGCACCTTTCCCTTCATGAAATTTGCATCGCCAAGAAAACCGGCGACAAAGTTGTTGACCGGACGGCGATAGACCTGCTCCGGGGTGCCGAGCTGCACCAGTTCTCCGCCATTCAGAACGGCGATGCGGTCGGCCATGCTGAGAGCCTCCTTCCGGTCATGCGTCACATAAATTGCCGTCACTCCGCGCTCCTTGCAGATTCGGCGAATCTCAAGACGCATGGAATCCCGCAAGCGAGCATCCAGATTGGAAAGCGGCTCGTCGAGAAGAAGCACGGAGGGCATCACTGCCAGCGCACGAGCAAGAGCAACCCGCTGCTGCTGCCCACCGGAGAGGGACTGAATCTTCCGATCAGCACAATCGGAAAGACGCACCAGTTCAAGAGTTTCCATCACCTTTGTCCGGATCTCCGCATTCTTCTCGCCACGAACACGGAGCCCGAACGCGACATTCTCAAAGACATCCATATGCGGCCAAAGCGCATAATTCTGGAAAACCATCGCGGCTCTGCGCTTTTCAGGAGGAAGATGTGTAATATCCGAACCATTGAACCGGATCGTTCCAGAATCCGGTTCCAGCAGTCCGGCAATGATCCGCAGAAGGGTCGATTTTCCACATCCGGAAGATCCGAGGAGGAAGAAGAGCTCACCTGCATTGATTGTCAGGTCGATCGGTTTCAGGACCGTCTTTCCTTTGACATACGACTTTGAAATCTGATTGATTTGAACAGCTGTACTCATACTACATTACAATCCCAGTTTTTTCATGATCATTTCAGCGGGGGTCAGATATTTTTTTTCATTGTTGCACTCTTTACAGCAGGGTACGACATTTCCCCGGACACTTCGCCCGCCCCTCGCAACCGGTACTATATGATCCATCGTCAACTCTTCCGGAGGAAATTTTCTGCCGCAATAGTGACAGATCCCCCGGTCAAGCAGACTCCTCCACCACGCGGACTTGCGCAGTTCACGGGCTTTTACCCGTTCCCGTGCAACATGCACATCATCCTTTTGAATGTCAATCCAGTCGTCCGGCATCCATTCATCTCCCGATGCGTTTGAAAAGGCGGAATGCGTTTCCGGTCGTCAGCTGAGCGATCGTTCCGACAGGAACAGCTTTCATTTCCGCCAGTTTATGAGCCACCAGAGGAAGATACTCCGGAACATTCGGTCTGCCGCGGAAAGGAACCGGAGCCAGATACGGGGCATCGGTTTCGAGGAGAATCCGGTCTTCCGGCATCCGCATCACAACTTCGCGGATGTTGTCCGAGCGCTTGAATGTCAACATTCCACCGACGCCGAAAAAAGCCCCTAGCTCTGCAAATTTTTCCATCCACTCCGTCGTCCCGGCAAAGCAGTGAACCACAAAAGTTCCCCCACTGGCAGCAAATTCTGAAAGATGACGATAACAAATCTCATACGCATCAGAGGAGCCTTCGGCGGAACGGCAGTGAATGATTGCGGGAACCGAACATTCCTGCGCCAGTTGCAGCATTGCCTTCAATGCCGACACCTGCTGCTCAACACCGGAAAATCCGTAATAGGTATCAATCCCGATCTCGCCGACAGCGCAAAAACGGCGGCTTTCCGCAAAACAGCGGAATGGCCCGATCTCCCCGTCGAACCCCTCCGCCTCATGCGGATGCACCCCTGCGGCAAAAAAAACATTCGGATTTCGTTCGGCAAACATTTGCGCCCGGAGAGAATCCGCGTGGCTTCCACCGCAAACAAGAAGGTATTTGACACCGACTTCACCGGCCCGGCGGACAAGTTCATCATTGTCCAGTTCCTCTGAAAGATGCAGATGTGTATCAAAAATTTCCATATTCCGATCCATGATCCTTGTTCCGTTTTCCTCCAGTCAATTGCACGGGGAGCGTTACGGAATCAACAGTCCGAACATTCCGATACAATGTCAAAAAATTCTTCTCTGCTGATGGAATCGAGTGTTTTCCCTTTTGACGAAAGTTTCTCATTCACCTTGATTGCGGTCTCGGTCATTCGTTCATGAGTCTCCTCAGAACCGCCAACCAGCACAAAGTTTTCCCCTTTTGTGATTCTTTTATGTCCATCTTTATTGTCGAATCCGATTCCCATCATCATCGCGGCATTATGATTTTCGTTTTGTTTCATACGGCAGTTCTCCCCGTCTCAGACATTCAGACAAAAAAGGCTCTCAAAAAGATTTGAGAGCCGCTATCGTTTTCAAACAAAGGCCGTCAGATTACTGCCGGAACGGAGGCAGACCTCTCATTTCACGTTCTCTGACCGGCGAACCATCAGGATTGATCAGACGGCAGGTCAGGAAGACCAGAAGATTCACTTTGGCAGCCTCCTTTGATTTGGACTGGAAGAGGCGTCCAACCAGAGGCAGACTTCCAAGAATCGGGTACTGATCATTATAAGAAGAGGTGGAATCCTTGATTACCCCGCCGAGGATGATGGTTTCACCGTCATAGCACTGGACCGCGGTATCAATGGAACGAACCTCAATCACAGGCATGCGCAGTTTGTTTTCATACGGAACAGACTGACCGTTGGATTCCACGGTAAGCTCATAGCTGTAATCCGCCCATTCCACAAAAGTCTTGATAATGGGGTTCATGGTCAGCGAGATCGTATAATTGTCCGTTGCATCCACATAGGGTTTTACGCGCAGCTCAATTCCGAGACGTTCAGCATCGTCGAACTCAGGTGTGGATGGTGTAAAGAGAGGCACGGACTCTCCGTTGGAACCACCAATCGTACCGATTTCCGCTTCATTCCAATCCGAGGGGAAATACTGTTCCGTAACCATTGCAATCACTGCATCATAACCGTTCATTGTAGTAATTCGCGGACACGCGAGCATATCTGCGGAATCGGCCTGATCCAGGGCATTGATTGTGGACTGAACCTTATATCCATATTTGTTGTAATGGGTAAAACCGAAGAACTGATCCTGCAACTCGGCATTTCCCGGAGTATCACGGAGAGAGCGCACGACCTGGCTGTTCTGCCCAAATCCGACAGAACTGCTCTGAAGCGGAGCCTTCTTGTAATAGAAAGAACTCGGCAAATCCGCAGCGGAAGTCTTTCCATTCGTAAATGTACCGGAATACTGGTACCATTTGGAGGAAGGCCCATCGGAAGTGGAAGTCTGCGGCTGATAGATATTAATCGCATAATCAGGCAGTTTATCTCCAGCCTTGTATTCAATCAGTTCAGATTCCTTGGCATACTGCACATTGGAATTCTGACGAGAGAAAAGATACTGGAATCCAAGTTCTTCGAGGTCATTCAAGTGAACTTCTACAAATTTGGTCTGAATCAGAACCTGTGGGTCAATCACGTTTAATTCTTTGATTGTCTCTTCAATTTTCTGAAGGTTCTCTGCTGTATTGGTCACAATCAGGCGGCTGATGCTGGGATCGTAGACAACCTGGGAGCCGGGATCAAATGGCACGTTGCTGAAGAGATCCTGAGGATTGATCATTGTTCCACCGGAAGCATCGGCATTGCCCTCGGTCGCTTTTGAAATTTTCCGGTCGACGACCTCTTTCTCCATCGGATAAATCCTGGTTTCCATCTGTTCCAGAGGAACTCCGGGAGGAGCAATGACGACAGCATACTTTTCCACTTTTACACGAAGATTCGCTGTACGGCAGATATAACTGATCGCCTGCCCCAGAGGAATGGAATCCGCTGTTACAGAGATTCTGCGACCGGAAGAGAAATCAGCCTCTTCCTCTTCAGAAGGAGCGGCGGCATCGCCATCGGGCCCCTGAGGACCAGGATTGTTCTGGCGTCTTGCTTTCTCCGCATTTTCCGCCGCAGTCGGATCCTCGGGAAGCAGGAAGATATTCACACCGACCTTATCCGGATCCAGCTCTTTGCTTCTCTGGCGGAGATGGCGCAAAACAACGGGCACTTCAATTTCATCGAAATCGATTCTGTCGATAATAATGTTTTTCAACTTATTGTAAATGGAGTTCTTCTGTTCATCCTTAACAATAGGTTCCTCCACCGCCTGAGTCTTTGCCGGACCTGAGGAAATACGGGGAACCAGAGGGGTAAGCATTTTCCATTCTGTTTCCGCAATATATTCCGCGCGGCTGGCACCGGTACGGTGTTTTCCGGCTTCCAGCAATTTCAGATTGATTCTGCGAATCGCATCCATTGCCTTGACATTGAAGGGATCAATCGACATCACCTCTTCATATTTGTCTCTCGCCTTGTCCCACTGAGCATCGGCATAAAAAACATCACCCTGTTTCAGCAATACCTCGATGCTGTAAAGTCTCGCATTCCGTCCGGAATCGACAACATCCGCGGAAACTTTCTCCTCATATTCTGCTGAAGCTTTCAGCTTTTTAAAACGGGCAATTGCTTCCTGCATCCGGCTTTTTGCAGCAGGCCACATTTCAGCAGCACTCTCACACAATTTAATTGCCTGATCATACCGTTTTGCATCAGCGGATGCCTGTGCTTCAAAATAAAGTTTTTCAGCCCAGTAATAATAGGCCTTCGATATTGCCAGTTTACAACTTTCTTTTTTCTTCAAAACAGTAGGTTCATCTCCCAGCTTGTCGAAGATTTTAATCGCCTGAAGATAAAGATCAATTGCTTTCTGATATTCTCCGCTTTGATATGCGCGTGCGGCTTCCCGGCCGATTTCATCGGCTTTCACCCGGAGTTGATCAGCGCTCAATTCGGTAATATCGAACTCCAGCTGATATTTGGATGCCGCCGTACGGTATGCGGCATCTGCCGCCGAATTGTTTTTAACAGATGCTTCTGACGGAGTCTGTGCATTGAGAGATGCCGCGGCAATCAGCGCCATTCCGATCATACATGCCGAGGATACTCTTGAAAATGGAATCTTAAGCATTGAGGCCTCCAAACGTATATATTCAATCATCATAATCACCTGTTGAAGTCAAAAAGACCGTTATCGTTTTTGGATTTCACCGGAACACCATCAAGATTCATGATTCTTGTGGTAACGAATATCATAAGATTCGTTTTTGAGGCGACATATGACTGACTGGAAAAGAGTCTTCCCAGCAACGGCACATCGCCAAAAAACGGATATTTGTCATCCACTCTTGAAGACTTATCATCAAGAATACCGCCAAGCACAACGGTTTCTCCATCATAAACTTTTACCTTCGTTTCAATTTCACGAACAGCGATTTCAGGCATTTTAATCACAGGGGTCCGTGTTTCAGAATTGGAATCGTCACTTCTCGCCGTAATATTGCCAATCACGATATCATACGAGTAAACAGTCCATCCGACCAAATCCAGAACCTGCGGTTTCAGATCCAGCGAAATGGTATGATTATTCGGACTGACCGTCGGCAATACAGTGAATGTGATACCAATCGGAGTGGCATCGCCGAAATCAGGATAAGGAGGCGTATATTCATAAGTATTGTTCGTACTGGTTACTTCCGGATCATTCCAACTGTCAGGGAAATACATATCCTTTGCAAACTGAATGGTTGCCTCCAGACCTGACGTTGCAATCACCTTGGGAGCAGAAAGGATTTCTCCACGTTCACTCTGATCAATCGCATTCACCGTAAGGAAAATATTATAGGCGCCATCCGGACCGAAATTCGGCATAATATTCAAATTATTGATCAAAGCGCCCGGATTCAAAGTTTCATCTGTCGTGGCAGGACTTTCCGAGCTGCCATAGTGACGAACCAGTGTCTGCATCAATTTTGAATTCTGGAAATTCGGTTTTGCAGTATTGGTATCAATAACACCGGCCATCCATGCCGGATTGGAATTGTTTTTCGTCATTGTCCAGTCAAAACCGAGTTCTTCAAGATCCGCAACCGTAATTTCAAGGAATTTTGCCTCAATTAAAACCAGCGGAGTAACAATATCAATTTCTCTCAGGAGTGCATCAAGTTTGCGAAGATTTTCCGGAGTATTTTTCACGATCAGTTTGCTGGAGCGCTCATCATAGGCAATGGAAGAACCGGGATCGAAGGAGATACCGCGAACCTCAAAATATTTTTTCAAGGTCTCAAAGTCAGCTCCACCACCGATTGTTCCGGTCTGTTCATTTTTATCTTCATTTTTGAAGACATCCTCAACCTTCTTTCCTCCGAAAATATCAAGATGTTCACTGCTGCTGCTTGAATTTTCCTTCTGTTTTTTTGTCGCATTCTGGCGGGAAAGACGATTGTACAAAGCAGAACGCATTTTGAAATAACGGGTATCCATATCATCAATTCCTTTTGAACCGATGGTAACAGCCTTGTCTTCCACTTTATATTTCAATTTTGCGTACTGGCAGAGATAACGGATAATTTCCCCGATCGGCAGATTCGAGAATTGCAGAGTAACTTCCTGCATGTCATCATCGGAAGGCGAGTAGATCAGGTTGATTCCTTTTCCTTCGGGATCACATTCGCGGCTGCGTTTATTCAACTGGCGAACAATACTGGATATGTTGACACCGCCGAAATCAACTTCGGGGATAATGATTGACTGCAGCTTTTCATACATCTGAGCTTTGCCTTCATTCGCAGCCTCCTGAGGACCGCGCTCTTCAACGATCTGGTCTCCACGCGGCAGAATAGAATTATTCCATTTCCATTCGAGCTCATTCAAGCGCTCAAGCATCTCGTTTTCTCTTCGAAGTTCTGCAAAGGAATACAGTTTCTTATAGATTTTCTTCAATTCAAATACAGCTTTATCATTATATGGATCAAGGACAAGAACCTGCTCCAGCACATCTCTCGCTCTGGAATATTGACGGCTCTTGTAAAAAATCTGAGCTTCTCTCAAATGAATAGCGATCTGCTCTTTTCTGGAGGCATTGTCCGGATCAATAACGGAAAGTTTTGTTTCCTGGGCAAATTTATTGGACTTAATAATTTTATCGCCCAGTTTAATGATCTCATCCGCGGCATCGATTGTCTCCGGTGCCTCGCGACGGGCCTCGCGAGCCAGTTCGATTGCCTTCTGAATGTTTTCGGTAGACAACGCCTGGTCGGACTTTGCCTGACCATACCCTTTCTGCATGAGCTTTTTAGCCTCTGCAATCAAATATTTTCCCCATTGAGAACGAATTTCCATTTTCAGCTGGAGAATCATACTTTTTCTTGCGATCACAGAAGGTCCATCGCCAAGATTCATTTGATTGATCTTGGCCAAAGCCGCATCACATTTGGCGATTGCCTCTTTGAACTTCTGGGCATCTCTCAAAGAAATCGCATCGGCCATCAACGGCTCCACGGAATCCACTTTTGTTTCTCTCTGAATCAATTCTTCCTTGAGGACCGAGGCATAATCAGCGCCATCGGCAAACACAAGCAAAGAAGAAGAGAAAAACAAAGACAATACCACTTTCCTTGTCACCGGCGACGGATCATGAAATCCGGCTCTTTCCTGTCTCTTCATAATATTTTTCTCCAAGCTTTATTATATGAATTTATCTATTTCTCACAGTACGGGAACGCGGACGAGAACTCCTGCGGAAGCCATCATTTCTAGAGTTGTTCTGCCGGTTCATTTCAGGATTGACCGGTCCGGGACCTCCCGGAGGCATTCCTTGCATTTCAGGATCCGTCAACAATGTCTGAGGCATTGTCGGAATTGCTTCAATCACACCGTTGTCGGACTTCAACTGAGCTGTTTTATCCTTCTCGTTACCTTCGATAATCGTATATTTATCAATTCCGCGACGTTCATCACCGAGCTGGAACTGATCTCCAACAAATCCGGTCCGCTCCACTTTATCCACAGGGAAATAGAATGTGACAAGCTTTCGGGGATCGACAATTTCCTTCCCGAGTTCACCTTGAATTCGTTCTTCGGAAGTAATGGTCTTTTTCTTGGGATCATAATTGCGAAGAATAAGTCTGGATTTATTTTCAACCGCTTTCGTTGCCGGGTTGGTATCCCAGATTTCCTGAATGCTCTCGATCAAATAACTCTTGTTCCGGTCAACGGTCACGACCCCGCCGACAGCAGTGAATGTAGGACGATATCTCCGGTTACGACGAACCTCAATCTGAATTTCCCATTTTTTAGGATCTTTTCCGCGTTCAGCACTGGCAAAATGCTTCAAACGCAAGCCGAGAGGTACGCTTTTAACATCAGCCACATACAGTTTCTTCGCATAGGTCGGACGGCTTTTCGGATCTTTCGGATTGGTATTTGCCTTGTACTCTTCCAAGTTTGTGAACCCATCTTCATCCGAATCCAGAAGAGCATCATTCGGATCTTTCGGATTCAACTTATACTGTTCCTCCCATTTATCGGGAATACCGTCTCCATCCGAATCCTCAGCGGTAATGATCAGTGAGGATACCAATACTCTGATTTCTTTGCCGCAGTATGAACATTTTCCCGGTTTCTTGGCATTCTGTTTTGGATAGTCCGTAACAGGAATCAAATGGGGACCGAATGGACACCTGACCAGAGGAGCAGCCTCGCAAACATCACTTTCCCCCTCCTTATTCTGATTTGCTGCCCAAAGTGATTTTTTGTCACCAAATACGGAATTCAACTCATAGGCTGGGTCATTTGGCGGAATTTTTTTATAATCCGGACGCGGCGGCCGGACTCCGACAACGCTGTCAATATCCACATCTTTCGCACGGAGGATAATCATAATCTGAAAACCGAGCAACAATACAAAAATAAACAGAAGAGCCGCCAGAATTACTTTTTCATAATGTTTCTTAAAAAATAGCATTGCCATACCTCTGTAATTTATTTAGCGCTCAATTCAACACGTTTCAGCTCGTCTGCAACGTAGAGCAATATGTCAAACGACAATTTCATTGAAATATCCTTGGACCGACCAACCATTGGTTTTCCATACGAGGCAGCAAGGAGATTCACTTCCGTATTCTGAGGTTCAAAATCAGGGAACTGGAATTTAGATGCCAGAGAAACAGCCTGATCTTTCGACTCAACCGCCGTCAGATCCTCCATATTCTCCGGAACAGCCCGAGAGAGTGAAATATCCCGAATCCGATAAACAACATTATCTTTATACGCATTCTGGAGAGAGTTGACAAAATCACGAAGAGAATCCATTGATCCCTCAAAAACGGCCTCAAATGTATACCTCGCATAATCATCATTAACTCTCTGCTCCACCAGTTGAGGAGTCAATTCCTTAATGGAAACAACTTTTGTAATTTTAGTTTTTTTGGCTCTGGAAAACAGGTCTTCCCTCATCAGCATCTGACGAATCACAAGCGGAATTTGTTTCTGGTTCGGCTGAAATTCGTCACTGTATGTCAGAGCTTCCACATCCTTGATTGTTTCTGCAGCAGGAATCAGTTTTTGACGTAAAATCAAATTCTGGAGGTTTTTCAGGATTCCCTTGTAATATGTAACCAATGCGGTTCTGGGAAGTCCCATTGCTGCAAGAAGGAATTCGTGTACATTCGTCTTGGTGACAGGTTCCACGGTTAGAGCCTGAACATCTTCCCTGAATTTTTCCATTGCCTGCTCAAGGAGTTTTTTATCCACCTTTTCTTTGGCGAAAAACTCTTTCAAAATCTCCTGGTCTCGTTTTCCCCCCACGATCAAACCTTTCTTTTCATCGGGAAGCGAATTATAGAAATCCATAAAATTTTTCAGAAGTTTGGACTCATTGATATAATCTCCATAAGCCGCGATTGCGGCATCCAGCTTTGCCTTGTCTTTCCCGGCAAGAAAATTATCAATCAAAGCTTTGTCTGTCGAACCGACAATATCCGCTTTCGCATCATCCGCCAGCCCCTGATAATACTGACGAAACGCCTGTGTCAACTTGTTTCCGGAAATACCGATCGTATTTGCAAAGGAGATCAGAGCCTTGCGATAATACTTTCCGAACGTTCTTTGAATCTGATAAGCCTTAATATCAAGATTTTCGGCATCGATGGTCATATTTTTGAAGTTTTCCGTAACAGGCGCAGGCTTTTTCTTATTAGCATTTTCCAGAATTCGTTTATATTCTTCAATCTTGGAATTCGTTTCGGAAACCTTACCATGTTCAATTACGACAAAATAGATCAAAACGGCGGAGATCAGAACGGTCAACACCAACACAATTACAAGTGGTATATTTCTCGCGGACAATTTCATCTTCAACAATCTCCGTACTTATCGTTTTATCGGGTTGATCAACTCGGCTTCAATCTTGAACGTTGAGATATTTGTATCCTGGGACCCGAGCTTAAAATTCTGAATCATCCGGTCACTGTCGGCAATGGTGAATTTTTTGAAAACTCCGGTTTTCTCCAAGTTCTGCTTGAATTTTTCATAAATATGTGTTGCTTCCGCCTTTGGATTATCCGTTCTGATATAACCGTCAAAGACAATCCATTTATATTCGCCGGTCGGAAGTGCTGAGGTCTGCTCCGGACCAGATGATTCCAGAGATCCAAATCCGCGAAAACCGCCGGTAGGCTCCGGAGAAGTTTCCTTCTTTTTCGTAATTACCAGAGCTGTAGCCCCTTCAACAGAAGTAAACCAGATTTCAGGAAGAGTTGCCGCCTGAATCTTGTTCAACAGTTCCGGCCAGGTATTGCGTCCGACGAGGAGTTCCGCAGCTTTATTATAAGCACTCTTGCTGTTGTTCAATTTCCGATATGCAGCATCCACCTTAGTCATGATGCTGTTTGTGGTTGCAACCTGCTGTTCAGCACGGGTACTGTCTTTTTTTACAGTCACAAGCTGCTTTGAAAAACTCCAGAATGTAATTCCCAGACAAAGAAGCATTGTCACGGCGGAAGCGTAAAAGAAAGGCTGTTTCTGATTGAAAATCCGTTCGCGCTTCAAGGCTTCCGGAATCAGGGAAATTTCAAGAGGACATGTCCCGACATTCCGCAATCCGATCCCGATGACTTCTGAAAACACATGAGCAACTTCGCTCAAAGCATCTTTGTCCACATCATCGGCAATGGCTATCACCTGGAAGGGGTTCAAGTATTCAACAGGCACTTTCAGCTTCTCCGAGAAAAAGCGCGGAGTGTATGTCATGACGGAACTTCCGCCAGCCAGATAGAGTTTTTCTGGTTTCCGTCCCTTCTGCTGAGCACGGTACAAATTAATGGAACGGTTGATTTCGCCATGAAGACGTGTCATGACATTGCGAATGATTTTTGAAATGATCGCAGCCACTTCAGAATCAGGATCTTCATATGCACCGCCAAGAGCCACAAAACCATGACGCCGCTTCAAATCCTCTGCTTCTTTCAAAGACACTCCGAATTCTTTGCTGATCTGCTGTGTAATGGTATTTCCGGCAATCGCAAGTGTTCGCTCAAAATAACTGCCCTGATCAATAAAGATCAAAGTGGAACAGCGGCCTCCGATATTCAGAATCATCTCACAATTCTCCTCGCCGACCATATTGGCTCGGCAAGCATTGTAACTTGCTGTGGGTGAAACCTCAATTGTACCGATCTTTTTCCCGGCATCCTGAATCACCTTGACAATTTTCTCAATATCGGCGCTCTTCACATTTACGATCATTGCATCAATTTCGGCACCGTCTTCAGAGGTATTCGTCAACTGATAATCCAAAATCATCTGATCGACCGGCAGAGGAGCATTCTGTCTGGCTTCAAATTCAATAATCTGACGCACCTTTTCCTCATTCTCCGTCAGAGCAGGAATTTTAACGAAGCGGATAAAGGAATTCTGTGCTGAAACAGAAATATTGACCAGTTTTGCAGAAAAATGGTTCTCGTCGAGAAGCTTTTTCAATTCAATCAACATTGCATAAAGATAAGAATCATTCTCAGCCGAGGAATTCTCTCCGAATCCGAACTCGGCAAAAGCAAACTTCACAAGAGTCATCACACCGGCATCGGAATAGGCGAATTCCGCAGCTTTGATCGTATCTCCGCCAATATCAATACACAATACATTCTTTTTTCTTTTGGCCATGACCTACTTTCCTTCCACAAGACTTTTCGGGAGATCAAATGAACCGGTTTCCACCAGATTCCAAGGCGTTTTTTCTTTGGGCAAAACTGCTTGCGGCAACTTGAAAACCCCCACCTGGGCGTTAAACAATTGCTGGAAAACCTGATAGACACGGGAGGCATTTCCTTTCGCATACACATATCTCGCAAGGATTTCCTGATTCTTGGATTTGAACTCGACATATGCAGGAATCTGCGCTGCAGTAGTCTTCGTCATTTTTTCAAAACTGCTGTAACGCTCAAACACAAGAGGAGGGACGGCAAATAGAACACGGTGCCTGCGTCCGTCACACGGAACAGCCCAGAGAACCTGTTTCCCGGAGAGCAGAATATATCTGCCATACTCTCCGGCTCCGGGAAGAATCAGGGAAAGTTCCACGGTGAGATCGTCCAGCCAGCGGTAACGTTTTTTTCCACCTCGCCCTGAATTGGCTTCATAGGCAGTAACAGGGGTATAAGTTATGATGGCGACCAGCCATTTGGCTGAGGAGGAAGGAACTGTGACACCACCTGTAATCGGGAGATTCGGCGCTTCGAAAAAATCAAGTTTGAAATCAATTGTCTGGGCATCAATCAGAGCATTCCGCTGGGCCGAAAGTTCAAGCCCTGCCGTCAAAACCAGCACAACGACACAAATCAACTTGAAGCCGAAACGCATTTCCTTGTCTCCTAACGTTTTGGTTCTCTAACTATTGCAAATTACGGAACAAACGAAACATGTCCCGTAATGCAGGAACTCTAGCCCGTCTTTCCTAAAAATGCAAATTGCTTTTCGCTAAAAAAGTTGCGATCTCAATTTTTTTTTATTTTTTTGCAGGAGCGGGAGCCTGTTTTGCAGCATTTCCGCTCTTTTCAGCTGTTTTTTTCACAGGATTCTCTTTCGCCGGTGCAGCCGATGCAGGAGCCGCCGCAGGAGTTTCCAGAGCGGCACTGGCTGCTGCCGCCGATACGGTTTTCTGCTTGTGGCCGGAAAGTGCGGCAAGTCCGAGAGTCACAATAAAAAATACAGCAATCATAATAACTGTCAAACGGGAGAGATACCCCATTGTCTGAGCGCCAAAGACTCCTTCTCCCACACCGCCGAATGCGGACCCGAACCCACCGCCCTTGGAGGGCTGAACCAATACCAGTGCGACCAGAAGAATCGCAATTAAAACAGCTACCGTATAAAGGATTGCACTAACTACTGTCAACATTTTTCACCTGTCTTTTTTGTTTTTTTGAAAGCCGTGTCGGATAAGATAATATATGTTTGGCTGTTTTTCAAACGTCCATTCCTGTCAAAAGGGTCAAGAATCGATTTTTTTTTCAAATCCGCACAAAAAAAGCGGAGGTGTTCTCCGGTTGACAATCCGAAAAACCCCCGCTGTTTTCCTGAAACCGGACTCAATATGTGATCGGTTTCAGAACGTAATCATCTCCGCTGGGATCCAGAAGGATCAGTCCGGCAAGGAAATCCACAATGCCAAGGGGATGCACAGCAACCTTTGCCCCGACAAAGCAGGTTGCACCTGCTTCAATCGCCCAGTAATCACGAGCGCCAGTCCCCGGTGCATAGATTGCATCGGAAGGCAGCGGGAAATTTGTGCCATACTGCCAGAATTTATTGATATATCCATAGGCAAGAGAACGATCCATGTTCTCCGCCATGGGAATCAGGAACTGGGCATCATATCCCTGGGTGAGTGCACAGCCGTACTGACGGTTGTACCCTTTGATCAGATCACCGGTTGCTCCCACTTCCCCCACGAGTCCGAATGCACGGGTGATTCTGAAACCGGCTCCGACCGCAGCTCCGCCTTTCAGCTCCAGAGAGAAAATATCAAAGAGATCGACCAGCCGATTCGGAATGTACATCAGCAGTTTCCCGGTGAGTCCTCTCAAAAACGGAGGTGTCTGATTTTCCGAAGCCACCATTTTTTCCTCTTCCGACAGGACGACTGCGGCTTCCTGTCCGGCAGCCTTCACTTCCTGGTTGGAAGGAGCTTTCGCATCCTGCGCGGTCAAAGAAGTTCCGGCAGCAAGGACAAAGACCACAAAGCAGACGGCAATGATTTTTCTCATAACTCACCTTTTTACAATTTTTTAGTGTTAAAAAATCCTTTTTTGCAAATATATATCTTACAGAGCATAAATGCAAAAAGATTTTTCAGAAAAACACAACCTTTTATTTATTCTCTTTCTTTTCAAGCAGTTCCGACGCAATCTCCACGCATTTGCTGCAAGGGGTTCTGCAACTGCTTTTAAGTTCACGACAGAGATCCGAACCGGCACGTTCCCGGAAGGCTATGCGCATCGCCTCCCGATCCTTCTCATCAGAAAGCGACAACGCCGCGTGCAGCGCTCCGCAGATTCCCTGAGGAGCATTTCCACCTCCACAGACGGCCATCTCCATCACAGCAGCATCATCGGCAAATGCCTTTGCCACACATTGCGCACAATTTCCCGCCTTGGGGATCGAGGTAAAAAATGCAATGGCTTTCTCTGTACGAGTACTCATGACTTCCATCCCTTCACTCTGTTGCAGTCTCAATATAAAAGAAACGTACGAAAATGTCAAGTTCAAAATGAATTGAAAACAAAAAAAATCGCCGGAATCCGCTCATCCGGAATATTTTAGTTTTCTTAATATTGACAAATCCCGGACGGAATGTTATATTACTCACATCTTGTCCGGTATTCATGAATACGGGACAGGATGATCCTGAAAATTCAATGACAGCAACCTTTAAACTAAAAAGGAAGGAACGAAAATGGCTATCAAAGTAGGAATTAACGGATTCGGAAGAATCGGCCGCATGGTTTTCCGCGCTGCGGTGGAAAACTTCGCAAATGACATCGAAATCGTTGGAATCAACGACCTGCTCGATCCCGACTATCTGGCGTACATGCTGAAGTACGACTCCGTACACGGCAAATTCTGCGGCGATGTTTCCGTGGAAGGAACGAATCTGATCGTCAACGGCAAGAAGATCCGTCTTACCGCTGAAAAAGATCCTGCGAACCTCAAGTGGAATGAAGTCGGCGCAGAAGTCGTCGTTGAATCCACCGGCCTCTTCCTCGAAGATGCCAAGGCACGCGCTCACATCCAGGCCGGCGCCAAGAAAGTTATCATGTCTGCTCCTTCCAAGGATGCGACCCCGATGTTCGTTTTCGGCGTAAACGACAAGACCTATGCCGGACAGGATATCATCTCCAACGCTTCCTGCACCACGAACTGCCTCGCTCCGATCGCCAAGGTTCTCAACGACAAGTTCGGAATCAAGCGCGGTCTGATGACCACGGTTCATGCGGCAACCGCTACACAGAAAACCGTTGACGGTCCCTCCAAGAAAGACTGGAGAGGCGGACGCGGCATCCTTGAGAACATCATCCCGTCCTCCACGGGCGCTGCCAAGGCTGTCGGCAAAGTTCTTCCCGCTCTCAACGGCAAACTCACCGGTATGTCCATGCGCGTTCCGACCTCCGACGTCTCCGTCGTTGACCTGACCGTCGAGCTCGAAAAAGCGGCTTCCTATGAAGATATCTGCGCTGCCATGAAGGCGGCTTCCGAAGGCGAACTCAAAGGCGTCCTCGGATACACCGATGAAAGCGTTGTCTCCACCGACTTCCGCGGCGAGTCCAGAACTTCCGTCTTTGATGCCAAAGCCGGTATCGCTCTTGACTCCACCTTCGTCAAGGTCGTTTCCTGGTACGACAACGAATGGGGATACTCCAACAAGGTCCTCGAAATGGTCCGCGTCATTGCCAAGTAATGTCGCTGAAAAGACGATAAGTCTACCTCGGGGCGGGCGGCACGAACGCCCGCCCCGTTTTCTTTTTCCACTTTCTACTGAAAGGATTGTCTCATTATGAACAAGAAAACTCTTCGCGATGTTGATCTCAAAGGAAAACGCGTCGTCATGCGCGTTGACTTCAATGTGCCGATCAAAGAAGGCGTCATCAAGGACGACACCCGTATCAAAGGCGCCCTCCCCTCCATCAAATATGTGCTCGATCAGGGTGGAAGCCTGGTGCTGATGAGCCATCTCGGCCGTCCGGCGGAAAAAGGCTATGAAGCCGATTTCTCCCTCAAACCGGTTGCGGAATATCTTTCCAAAATGCTCGGCAAGCCTGTCACATTCGCAGCGGACTGCGCCAAAGCCGATGCGGAAGTCGCCGCAATGAAACCCGGCGATATCGTCATGCTTGAAAATACCCGCTTCTACAAGGAAGAACAGGGCAAACTCAAACAGAAGGAAGGACAGTCCGACGAAGAGTTCAAGGCCAAGAAAGCTGAACTCAAGGAAAAGCAGAAAGAGCTTGCCAAGAAACTCGCGTCCTACGGCGACATCTACTGCAACGACGCCTTCGGAACAGCGCACCGCGCTCATGCTTCGACCGCAGTCATCACAAAATACATCAACACCTCTGTTGCCGGTTTCCTGATGGAAAAAGAGATCGAGTATCTCGGCAATGCGGTGGAAAATCCGGTTCGCCCGTTTGTGGCGATTCTCGGCGGAGCAAAAGTTTCCGATAAGCTCGCAGTCGTCAGCAATCTTCTGACCAAGGTCAATACGCTGATCATCGGCGGCGGTATGGCATATACCTTCCTCAAGGCGCAGGGACACAATGTCGGTGCCTCCCTCTGCGAACTTGACCAGCTTGATTACGCGAAAGACATGATCGCCAAGGCAAAAGAGCTCGGGGTCAATCTCCTCCTTCCCGTAGACAACATCGCCGCGGACAAATTCGATGCGAATGCCAACACCCAGGTGGTCGGCGACGACATTCCGGACGGATGGATGGCTCTCGACATCGGCCCCAAGACCATCGAACTCTACAGCAATGCCATCAAGGGTGCCAAGACGGTTGTCTGGAACGGACCGATGGGATGTTTTGAAATGCCGGCGTTCAGCAAGGGAACGTTCGGTGTCTGCGCGGCGGTTGCGGAAGTCAAGGCAAACGGCGGCGTCTCCATCATCGGCGGCGGCGACTCGGTTGCCGCGGTCAACAAGAGCGGACTTGCCGACAAGATGTCTCACATTTCCACGGGCGGCGGAGCCTCTCTCGAATTCCTCGAAGGCAAAGAGCTCCCCGGAGTCGTCGCTCTCAACGACAAATAAAAAGACCATTCGAACGGTCGGGCGTTTCCCGCTCTGCCGGAAAAATGACAGATATGGGTCCGGTTTTCGCCGGACCCGTTTTTTTCTGATTTCCGGAGAGCCGGGAAGCTCGCTCTGATCTCTTTTTCCCACCCCTCCGCTTGCATTCGATCCGGGGTGGAAGTATATTACTGTTACGATATTCGTCATAAAATCAGGCGGAAACGCCGAAAACAACAACGGAAGGAATCCTCCAAATGGCACGCAAAACATTCATTGCCGGAAACTGGAAAATGAACAAGACCGCAGCTGAGACAAAAGCTCTTGCGGAAGCCCTCAAAGAAAGCCTCGCACAGTTCGGCGACACTGTCACAATGGCGGTCTGTCCGACCTTCACAAGCCTGGCGACCGCGGTGGAAGTCCTCAAAGGCTCCAACGTCAAAGTCGGTGCCCAGAACATCCACTGGGCGGACAACGGCGCGTTCACCGGCGAAATCTCCGGCGCGATGCTCAAGGAAATCGGCGTCGAATATGTCATCATCGGACACAGCGAGCGCAGACAGTATTTCGGAGAAACCGATGAAACGGTCAACAAGCGCATCAAAGCCGCTCTCAAATATGAGCTCAAACCCATCGTCTGCATCGGCGAAACTCTCGAAGAGCGCGAAGGAAACAAGACCAACTGCGTCCTGGCAAAACAGCTCAAGGGCGGACTTGCCGATCTTTCCGCTGCCGATATGGCGAAAATCACAATCGCTTATGAGCCGGTCTGGGCAATCGGAACCGGCAAGACCGCGACTCCGGAAATGGCGCAGGAAACACATGCGTTCATCCGCGCTACCCTCGCGGAAATGTTCGGTGCGGATGTCGCCGAAGCAACGGTCATTCAGTACGGCGGCAGCATGAAGGCGGAAAACGCCGGAGCTCTCACCGCCCAGAAAGACATCGATGGCGGACTCATCGGCGGCGCGGCTCTCAAAGCTGACAGCTTCACCGCTCTGATCGCAAACGCGCAGAAGTAAACGTCGCGAAATCGAACTTGAAAAGCTCCGTCCTTGCCGGATGGAGCTTTTTTCTTTTCGGGGGAAAGTGCAGAATGGCGGAGGAACGATGACGCTTGTGCAATTCAAGGGACTCGGATGGGCTTTACTCAGTGTGTTTTTCTGGGGAACCATGTTTCCGGTCGGGAGATTTCTGATCGGCGGGCAGAGGATTGATCCGGTCTCCCTCGGGATTCTGCGTTTCGCCATCGGAGGTACCGCGCTGTTTCTCGCCGGGCTTCTTCTTTACCGGAAGAAGATGTTCGAACTGACGCGCGCGGAATGGTTTCGTCTGCCGTTTCAGGGACTGGTGGGAGCATCCATGATGGCGCTTCTGCTCTTCATGGC
>CASEYW010000082.1 GCA_949292215.1 uncultured bacterium | reverse complement strand
CGACAATACATGGCGATGAATCGGAAAATCAGCGGAATCAGGATCGGAAATCAGAACAAAAAACACCGGGAAATCCGGCAAAAATCAACATTTGAATCCGAATGAAAAATACATCAACAAAAATTCACGGATTCAGGTTTTTTAAAATAAAGGAATTTTCTGCCATGAACAAACAATGTTTTCTGTCCGCGTTTGCGCTTCTCACGTTTTTTTCCGTCGTTGCCGAGGGAAAAAAGGAGGTCCGCTTCCCGGAGTTTTCCGAACTGCCGAAGGCTCTTGTCATGCCCAAAAACGCCATCGTTTCCGTTGCAAAAGACGGGACCTATCTCATCAACGGGAAACCGACCTTTCTGATCACAGTCAAAATGGCGGAGGGAGACCCGTATAATGATCTTCAGCCGACCTCCGGATATCCGGCATCGCTGAAATGGCTCTATGAAGCTCCGCTTACATACGAAAATGCGGTCCGCCTCGGGTTCAATTCCATTGGGGTCTGCGCATCAAGGGAATGGGTTTGGAAATCCGTCGGGGAAAAGAGGAAGAGCCGCGATCAGAGGTATGAAATTTTCTTCCGCGCCGGACTGCCCGTTCATCAGGATATGGGAGGATTCACTCCGTGGGGCCCCGGACTCATTGCCAACCGGAAAAGTTTCCGGGAAAAATTCGATCCGGATGCATTCAACCGGTATGACAACAGACACGGCAATCACTGGGTTCCTTACTCGGTAAATCATCCGCAGGGACGCGGTTTCTATTTCTCCCATTGGAATAACGGAATTGATGAATCGCAGCGGAAAGGCGGCAGGGCGTTCCGGTACGAGCTCTTCAATGAACCCGCCTATAACGACCCGTCCCCGTACAACCGGAAACGATTCGTAAAATTTCTGAAAGAAAAGTACGGCACCGTCGCCGCGATGAATAAAATATGGAAAAGCGAGTATCCCTCCTTTGAAGCCGCATCACAGTTCAAAGCGCAGGGAGACTGTGCCGGACTTTTTGTGGATTGGTGCAAATTCATGGAAAAAAGTTTTGCCGAACTCTGCCGGGACGGCGCCGAACTTGTAAAGAAAAGAGTCCCGAATGCACTGGTATGCGTTCAGACCATGGGCGGCGGCACCTTTCGTTTTTTGCCGAATTCGAATATCAACCTCCTTGAGATCAACCGGCACATGAATTCAATCTCAACGCCAACCGGCGGCGGGGTATCTTTAGCGGGGCTCTCTTCCGAAACGGAATCGACGATCTCCACTCCCGATACCTCGTGGGTCGGGCTCAACGATCTCGCAGTCAAATTCTGTCTTGCAATGGCGGATGGAAAACCTGTTCACGACGATGAAACTTATTTCGGGAAAAAAGGCCCGGCCAGTCTCTATCTTGAACTGATGCGCGGAATCGGAAACTCCTCCATTTTTGAGTGGGGAAAACGCGGCTATGAGTGGAAAACCGAAGAGCAGGGACGAAAGAGTGCCGAACGATTCCCGTGGTATATCCTGAACCCGTATTCCTATCCAACGGAAAAATTTCTGACGATTCTGGAAACGCAGAAAAAAATTCAGGCAATATCGGAATTCTTTGTCCCGAGAACTCGCGGCATTTCCCGTCCGCTTGCCGTAATGATCTCTTTTCCGACGGAGCGCATGGCGGGTTTTACGGGGAATCTTTCCTCGGAATACTCAAGCACCGTTTCAAACGCGCTTCTTTTCGCTCATCATGCATACGACGCAATCTGCGAAGAACAGCTGACGGAGGGACGCGCCGACCGTTACCGCGTGATTTTCGCACCCGGAATCAAAAACACTTACGTGGAAACCAATCCCATTTTGGAAAGGTGGGTCCGTTCCGGCGGCATTCTCGTGGGATTGCTCGATACCATGGAGTTTGACGAATACGGGCATCCCGTCAAAACTCTTTTCGATTTCAAGTCAGAAAAGGCCGATCCCGCCAGTTCCATCGAATGGAACTTTAAACGCCATCCGGATATTCCGGGAGCACTGTCCGGATATCCCGTCCGCAGGATCACTTCCTCGCCGGGATGGGAAAAGCTCGGAAGTGTCATGCTCCGGAAAAAACTCGGCAAAGGCTGGATTTATTTTATCGGAGCGCGTCTTCCTGATTATTCTCTGGCGGCGGTTTTCGGCGGAATCCTGCAGGAACACGGCATCGGACCGCAATGTAAGATTGTCAAAGCGGAAAATCCGGCGGAACTCGCGCCCGGTATCGAAGCCGCGGCCGCCGAACAAGACGGGATCTATGCACTTATGCTTCTGAATCATGACAAGTATCCCAAGCTGGTGCGGGTCACTCCTCCCGACGGAAAATTTTTCGGCGCGGCAGCGGATGCTTTCCGTAAGGAGCTCCTGCCCAAAGGGAGAGACAACTCCTGCCTGATTCCGCTTGCCCCGGAAGAATGCTTTGCGGTCTGTTTTACTCTGGAAAAAGAAACTCTTGCGAAGAAGTTTGGTCCGCTCGCACCGGTATCGGAACCTGTTCTCCGTAAACGGTTTGCCGAAATGCCTCGTCCAAAGGCCGCAAAAGGAGCTGCTGATTTCAATGCGGATCCGGCGGACTTGAAAACTCTCGATCTCCGTCAGGTCGTGAACAGGCATTTTGTCGACGGCCCCGCATGCGACGGCAAAGGCGGCTGGACCGATCAGGGACCTTCGACCTCTCTGGAGGGGGTTCCGTTCGGTATGCAGACATTCCGGAATATTCCCTGCGACGTCATCCGCTGGGACATGAACGGGAATCGCGCCTGTCTTGTGATGGATTCAAAGAATCTTCTTCCCGGTTTCGGAGCAAAACGTTCGGGAAATATCCCTGTTATGGAAAAAGTGAAGGCACTGTATTTCTTTCACACATCGGCTTGGACAAGAGGCGGAGAACACATGATGTCGTACATCCTGCATTGCCGTTCCGGGAAAAAGATGGAAATCCCTGTCATCGGCAATAAAAACATCGCGGACTGGTATCATGTCATATCAAATCCTTTGAAGTCGGAAATTGCCTGGAAGAATCTTTCCGGCAACGGGTTCTACTGCATCCGCTGGGAAAATCCGCATCCGGAAGAGTTTGTCGAGTCAATTACCGCGGAATCGAAATCCGGGAACTCAATCCCGATCGTAATTGGAATCACGGCGGAAAAATTCTCCACCCCGGCCGCGCGGATCCCGTTTCCCGCTGACATCGAAACGGTTCCGTGGGGAAAGCTCTCCGCTCCGATACGGAACGGAAGGATCGATGTCCTGCTGTCGGAAAATACAAGGAACTGGGCGGGGATCAGAATCCAGCGGAAATTCTTAAAACCGTTTGAGCTGCTTCCGTCGAAAAAAGTTTATCTGACATTTGAAGTTTGCACGGGCAAGGACCTGTTCGGAAAAACGGGACAGTTCCCCGTGCTTCATGTGAATCTGAACCAGTGCGGCTATATGGCGATTCCGGGAATGAAGTCGCCTGCCGTAAATTCCGGGGACTGGCACAGAATCCGGGTTCCTCTTGAACATTGGAAAAAATACAGGCCGGGCGATCCGATTGTATCCATTTCATTTCAGTATCAGAATGCGGCATATACCGGTTTTTCCCTCCGCAGATTCGCATTGGAAGGAATGTAAATATCGAACCTGCCTGTTTCAGATACGCGGACCCGTCGTCTCGGAGCGATGTGCCCGCGTATTGGTTTGCCTGGGATGCGTAAAGCGGTCTCCGGAAAACTGCCGGAAAGCGGGATATGTGTCAAGCTGTTCGGACAAAAAGCGCCAAAAAGAATTGGAAAACAGGATATCAACTATTTTCAACGCCCTTAAAAGACGAAAAAGTGCTGAAGAGCAAAAGAACGGTTGACATCAGTCTTTAATGTTGTGGCGATTCTGTTTTCCTTCGCGGCGACCTGCAAAGCCAATGGCGTCAACTACCGTCAATGGCTGGAAGACATTTTGATCCGCATCAATACCACGCCAGCATCACAGATCGACTCTTTGCTCCCTCAAAACTGGGATCTT
>CASEYW010000081.1 GCA_949292215.1 uncultured bacterium | reverse complement strand
CTCCCCGAATGGATAAACACATGTACACTTGTGCAAACAACGGCAAAGAACGCGCCATGCTTCTCGGAGAATTCGGTAATCTCATGGTTGACCCGAACTCCATTCGATCCAGAAGCTGGCGGAAAAAAGTCGCAGCCCACATCGTAAACGGAGATTTCGACCGAAAATGGCTTGCGGAACATGCTGACTCTCTCGCGGACAAAGCCCCCAGCATCGCCGCCTCCTGGGTACCGTTCCGGATCCAGGCGACCGATCCTGCAAACGGTCTCCGGATTCACGGGCAGCATCTGAAACACCTGTTTGAAATCTTCCGGCGCCAGCGGGAATCCGTTGCCGGTTATGTTATACACTCCTCCCTGTTGCTGTCCTATGGAGCATTTCAAATCCAGCCCCAGATTCTTGCCGCAGTCAAAACGGCTCAGGAACCAGTCATTGCAATGGCGGATGCGACCTACCCGTACAACGGAATAAGCGGGAATTCCGTTTCATCGCGGATCTTTCTGGCAAACGACTCTGCTGTTCCGATAAAGGAAGCAAAGGTGAGTGTTTCCGTAGGACGAGTCGAAGTGACGGAAATTAGTTTTCCACCTTTGGCTCCGGGCGAACAATCGGCACGCCCCGTTCATTACCGGATTCCCGATCTTCCCTCCGGACGGCATAACACGGAATTCACTGTTCGCATTCAAGGAAAAACAATTTCGAAAAACAACTATCCCGGGACATTTTTCAATCGGAAAGCTCTTCCGCTTTCCAAGCAGAACAGGCGCATACTCCTGCTTCCTGAAAAAGATTCCGGACTGGAAAAAATTCTTGATCTGCTCGGTCTGGAGTACCGGATATCGCCGGAAATTCCGGAACATTTCAGCGGAGTTGTCGTACTAACAGGCAGAAACAGCTCCGGAATCAGAGAAAAAATTGTTGGAACAGCTATTCAAAAAGGGCTCCGGATTTTGCTGCTTGAACTTCAGGACCCCCCGGATTTATTGCCGGGACGGCTGCTTGCTCCATTATATCCGGATACAGCGGAACTGGTTCTACCCTCTCATCCGGTTTTCCGGAATCTTTCCGATGATGATTTCCGGATGTGGAACAGTACCTCAGAACGATTTCCCGATCGGACTCTACTTAGTCTCGGCTTTTATCCGTTCCACGAGGGAGCTCTGCTAATGAAGCAGGCTCAGAATTCCCGTCGGCTGATGGCTGCCGGAGAGTTCCTGTGCGGAAAAGGACGCTTCTTTTTCAGTCAGCTCCGGGCATTGGACCGTTTTGCTGATGATGGAGCTGCGGCTCTTTATCTGACGAATCTGTTTGATTATGCAACTGGCAATTTCAATCATCCGGATGCACCGCTTCTTCAACGCAATGCCGTTCGCAGAAGATATGAGGCAGTAAGTGGGCAGAAAACATTCTTTGTCAATCTGAAAACCGCAGCCAACATGGGATTTACCGACAAGATCGCAGGAGATCGCAAAGGCGGCTGGTCCGACCAGGGCCCCTACCCACAGGATGCCTCCTTCCTGAAACCCGGCGTTCTGAAAGCCGCCGGGGTCCCTTTTGAACTGCTGGATGAAACAAAAAACCATGGGAAATCCTGCATTGTGCTGCGGGGAGGACCGGAAACTGAAACGGATTTCCTGCCGGCAGAGATCCGGATTCCCGTCGAACGAAAAGCAAAACGGCTCTATTTTCTTCTAGCCTCGAAATGGACCCCGGCAAAGAAACGTTTCGGAGAAATTCGAATAAATATGAATCTGCAGTCCGTAGGTATTTTTAAAGTTCATACAATTCCTCTCATTGGGGGAGAAAATATCGGAGACTGGTGGAACGGCACCGAGGTTCCGCATGCACTGACTGGATTTCAACATGCGGTCGGCAACATTACACTCTCCGCTTATGTCATCGAATGGGTCAATCCGGAACCCTTTGCCCCGGTTGCCTCCGTTGACCTTGTCTCCGACAAAACAACAGGATATCCGATTCTGCTCGGGATCACCGGGATCGAATAACATTTTATAAACAGGAGAAATCAAATGAAGCACACACAGATGATTTTACTGGCAGGGCTGCTCCTGTCGGGCAGCGTTCTTGGAGCCTTCCCCAGCGTCACGGAAAAACAAAATGAGTTCCAGAT
>CASEYW010000080.1 GCA_949292215.1 uncultured bacterium | reverse complement strand
CTTCTTCCCGCACTGAATAAGGCTAAAACGAAGGCGCAGGTTATTTCCTGTGCGTCCGCTCATAAACAGATGGCATACGGTCTGCTCATGTATGCGGGGGATTTCAATGACCGGCTTGTGACCCACATGGGAAACGACATAGCATCCAGCGGCGTCAGCTGGAGTTCAACGTATTGGATGCGTCAGTTGATCGGAAATTATAAGGTCGCCAAAAAAATGTTCGTCTGTCCGGGCGCAAAATTCAAACCCGGAACGGGAACGGATTACGATCCCGCAATCGGGAAAGGAAACTCCAACGCCACTGACGGGGCAACTATATACGCGATGAACGCTCAACTCCTGAAAAGCGCTTACTGGGGCAGAACCGGAGGGATGGCAGGAGTCGTCTCCCGGTGCGACACTCCGTCGAAAACCGTCCTGACGACCAACTACTGCTTTCCCATGATGAATGATGACGGTGTCAAGTACATCACGGAACGCAACATCACCGGCATGGCACAGGCAACGGAATACAGAGTTCGGGACCACGGCGGCGCAGGCGCTAATTTCTCCATGATTGACGGTCATGTGGAAACGCTGCGTTTTCCCAGTAATCCGAATAAACTCCGATTCATCGGAAGGAACGCCTGGTACAGCCGGACAAGTACGGATTCCGCTTTCGGTCATCTCTGGTACAAATATTGAGATAGTTACAGTTACTGCATACGAATGGAAAAGGTTTTATGAAAACATACGCACTCTCCCTTTCTGCATTTTTTATGGCAGCCGCTTTATCCGCGGCGGACATCGTGGAGGTATCGAACGGAAACAATGCGTTGAAATTTGACCGGGACGGGGTCATGATTCTGGATGAGCAAAGAAAACCGATGTTGAAATTCCAGCGTATCCGCTTTGTCTGGTCTCCGCCGGAAGCGGTGCCCGTCAGCGCGGAAAAGACGGGACCGGGGACCCTGAAAGTCAATTACAGGATCGTAAAGGACCATGATGAAAAAATAAAGGTTTCCTCCCTCTTTTCTCTGACAGATGGCGGCATTCGGATCAAATATAAAGTGTCTGCCCCGAAGGAGGTGCGGACAGGCGGGGTCATGCAGCTCATGGTTCCTCAAAAGGGAATCGTCAAAGGTGCGGTTTACAAATCCGGCATCTGGACGCGGGCGAAAAACGGCGGAGTGCCCTATGAAGAGAAAGACCGGTATCTGAAACCGTTCAGGGGACCGGAACAGACTTTATGGCTTGAAATCCCCGGAAATCACACATGGTGTACGGAAACAACGGAGCACCTGCCGCTGAAAAAAGAAAAAGAGGGAGAGTGGGAGTCGGAATATGTTTTCCGTTCCGTGCCATCGTCTTTGAACGCCTGCGAGTCCGCCGCCGTATTCGGCGGGCGTCCGCTTGCACTGCAGATCACGTCCGACAAAGTCTTCCATATATGGGAAAGCGGAACTCCCGAACTGAAACTTGAGGTGACGAACACGTCCGGCAAAGTTCTGAAAGCGCTCCCGCTGACCGTTTTTGCATTCGATTACGACGGGAAAAAAGTACTGGATCTGAAAGACCGGCTTGATCTGGCTCCGGGAGAGCGCAGAAGTGTGGTCTTGAAATTGCCGGGAGAAAAACGCAATCTCTATTTTCTGGAGGCATCCGTTCCGGTCGGCGGCAGAGAGTTTTTCACCAGAACCAACGCGGCGCTTCTTCCGCCGCATGAATACCGGCATCCGGAAAAGAGCAATATCGGGATCGCCGCTTTTTTCGATCAGCCGGACCGCACGTCCGTCCTGAAGCTGATGAAACGGATCGGCGTTCACTATTACCGTCAGGGAGACAACCGGGAAACTGCGAAGTATGGAATTGTTTCGTTTGCGCACAACAATGTCAGCGCGACGGTTCCTTTCCGTCCGGAAAAAGACGGGAAACGCGTGGAAAAAATGGTGGCGGATTTTCAGAAGCGCCGGAACCCGGTGTGGGAGTTCGGAAACGAATGGAACTTCAACAAGCCGATGAAGGAAAAACAACGCCGCGCCGCTGTTTATGTCACCTGGGCGAAAGCGCTGAAAGAGGAAATCGCGAAACGCGGTTATGAGGTCCGGCTGGTTTCCGTCGGGCTTGCCGGAGGAGACATCGGATTTGTCCGTGCGCTTCATGAAGCCGGGGCATGGCCGCTGATCGACGGGGTCGCCCTGCATCCCGGGCGCGGCAATATGACGCCGGATGCAACCGGAAACGGGTGGTTCTATAAAGGTTCCATTCAGCGCGTGAAAAAGCAGATTGCGGAGT
>CASEYW010000079.1 GCA_949292215.1 uncultured bacterium | reverse complement strand
TCTCGAACGAAAAACGGAACAGCAAAGAGAAGAGCGCTCCCGCCGTGAAAATTCCCCATACCGCCAGAGAAAAATTTTCCGCTTTGGCAATCTCCGGCATCTGAAAGACTTTTCCGGAACTGCAGCTCCAGATCAGCAGCAGAACGACAATGATGCCGTATCCGGAAATCAGCCACGGATTTCCGAATTTTCCTTTTTTCTCATCACGCAGGGTCAGTCCCGCATTCAGGAATCCGGCTGCACCGATACAGAGAAGTTCAATCAGGAGATCAGAAATCGCGGTCGTCGAAATTCCGTACTGAACAAGCATCGCTGCCGCTCCGAACGGAAGAGCATAACGCATTGCCGCCGCTGCGGCGGAATCCGGCTTCCAGAACTGCCGGACTGCGAATGGAAGCCAGAGCAGGGTATACACAAATGGAATCCAGGCGGAGTCCCCTCTCGAAAGCGTTGCACTGTAAAACAGCAGAAACAGCGGAAACAGCGTCCCGAGAATCACACTGCGAAACACATAGATCAGAGGCAGAGACAATCCGAGCACAAGCGTCAGGTATTCGAACATGGATCCGTTGATATGGTAAATCTGCGAAATCAGCGCAATCAGTCCCGCGATGGAAGCGGAGATCAGCATTGCCGAAGCATTTTCAGCGGTTTGTCCCAGCCGCTTTCCGAGAGTCAGGATTCCGAATCCGCCGGAAAGAATGAACGGCGTGAAGGAAATCGCAATTTTCCAGAAATTCGGCAGCATATCCCAGTTATGCGCAGTCAGCAGAATAATTCCACCGGAAATCATCAGAATCCCGATGATTGAGATGCTCCATAACAGCCAGTTCCGTGCCGGGACACTCTCCAGCCTGTTCCGGTAAAATTGTTCGAGTTTACTTCTGGAATCTGCATCCAGAACTCCAGAACGTTCCAGCTCCGGCAGTTCTCCCAGCAGTTGAAGAACGAATTTACGATCTTTCATATTCTGTTTCCTTTCGATGAGTTCCGCGAGGTCCCCCTGGCGGAGAAAAGCAGGATACGTGCCAACAGTGTTTCCCTAAGAAAAATGAATCTGGAAAAATGAGGAATGCGAAGATTTTTCTCTTGTTTCCGCATAAAATGTACAATCTATATTCATAAAATGTACATTAATGCAGAGATGGCGGATATTTGGATCCACCTCCGCCGTCCCAGTAGGTGCAGTCATCCTCATTGGTGCCGATCTGGATCAATTTCTCGGGATCATCCGGATCTCTTCCCCATTTCGGGGTGTTGAGCCAGTCGAGCCCCTGCTGGCGCCAAGCGGGATCATCCAGTTTTTTGAGCATTTCGTGCCGCCATTGATGAGCTCGTTTCAAATGCTCCGGCATGGAATCAAGAGAAGAAACGGTTCCAAGAGCCGGCAGATACTCCAGCTGGAACTTGTACCAATTGTAATCGGTAAGAGGATTGCTCCCGGGATTCTCCAGAAACGCCGGTATGATGGCACTGCGGTCAAACACCGGAAGAACAATTTCCGAATGATGCGGCGGGGAAAGCTCTCCATTGATTTCCAGATGACCGAATGGTTTTGCAACAGTATAAGCATAAACGACCTGCAAACCGGTCTGCATCCGTCTCTGCGACTGGGTAAGACGATTCAGGGATCGATTTGCGGAACGGCTGCTGAAGGTCCCGAATCCTTCCCCGAGGGTTTTGTCGTCAGGAGATACATTCTCTTTCACACCCATTGTTCCAGAGACCGTAACCGGTGTAAATTTAGTATCCATCCGGGAGACCGCTCCCGAGTAATAGCGGACCTGCTTCTGGAAGGGCGATGTCAAGTAATTTTCCCACATGCGGATAAAATCCGAACCATAATCGCTCCATTTATCTCCGTACCATGCCCAGTCGATGACGGGGAGGGGATCGAGTTTATTATCCCGGCTGTCCGGAGAGGCAAGTTCGCCGCTGCCGTTGTAGACGGGATCATTGCCGTCGTGGGAACGGGTGAGCGGAACGGCGTTCAGTTTGTA